>NZ_CP120683.1:5522500-6122500 GCF_030506325.1 Tunicatimonas pelagia
GGCAACCCAGTTAGTTGAAGGCTAACTACCCGACTAGTCGGGGGCAAACCCGGGGAACTGAAACATCTAAGTACCCGGAGGAAGAGAAAATAAGTAATGATTCCCGTAGTAGTGGCGAGCGAGGCGGGAAGAGCCCAAACCAGCGAGGTTATGGCCTTGTTGGGGTTGTAGGACTGGCATAATGGAAAAGCGACGAACAAGAACCGTTCTGGAAAGTACGGCCAAAGAAGGTGAAAGCCCTGTATTGGCAGTTTAATTTTCAGGCCAGCATCCTGAGTAGGGCGGGCCCGGAGAAATCCCGTCTGAATCCGGCAGCACCATCTGCCAAGGCTAAATACTCCTGAGAGACCGATAGTGAACCAGTACCGTGAGGGAAAGGTGAAAAGTACCGGGAATACCGGGGTGAAATAGAACCTGAAACCATACGCTTACAAGCGGTCGGAGCCCTTTTGTGGGGTGACGGCGTGCCTTTTGCATAATGAGCCTACGAGTTATGATGGCTGGCAAGGTTAAGTGTCTTACGGCACGTCACCGAAGCGAAAGCGAGTCTGAATAGGGCGATTTAGTCAGTCGTTGTAGACGCGAAACCTGGTGATCTACCCATGGTCAGGTTGAAGCCCCGGTAACACGGGGTGAAGGACCGAACCAGTAGACGTTGAAAAGTCTTTGGATGAACTGTGGGTAGGGGTGAAAGGCCAATCAAACCAGGAAATAGCTCGTACTCCCCGAAATGCTTTTAGGAGCAGCGTTATCGGATGTCTGACCGAGGTAGAGCTACCAATAGGACTAGGGGGTGTCACAACCTACCAAATCCTGATGAACTCCGAATGCGGTTAGATTACGATGGCAGTGAGGGCTTGGGTGCTAAGGTCCAAGTCCGAAAGGGAAAGAACCCAGACCATCCGCTAAGGTCCCTAAATATCAGCTAAGTTGAACTAAGGTGGTCTCGTTGCCCAGACAGCCAGGATGTTAGCTTGGAAGCAGCTATTCATTTAAAGAGTGCGTAACAGCTCACTGGTCGAGCGACGGGGCATCGATAATAAACGGGCATCAAGTTGATTACCGAAGCGATGGATTGTAGTTTACTACAGTGGTAGGGGAGCATTCTAGCGGGGTTGAAGCTAAACGGTTACGTTTAGTGCACTAGCTAGAAAAGCAAATGTAGGCATAAGTAACGATAAGGCGGGTGAGAAACCCGCCCACCAAAAGACTCAGGTTTCCTGATCAACGCTAATCGGATCAGGGTTAGTCGGGTCCTAAGGCGTACCCGAACGGGGAAGCTAATGGACAACAGGTTAATATTCCTGTACTAGCTAGTATTGCCAGATGGGGACGGAGCGACTGGGTTGCTACGGGCAGACGGAATAGCCCGTTGAGCCGAGCCTTCGGGCGAAGCGAAGTAGCAAGGTTGCTTCCAAGAAAAGCCATCAAAGCATCAGATACTAGCTACCCGTACCGTAAACCGACACAGGTAGTCGGGTAGAATATACTAAGGTGCTCGAGTGAGACGTGGCTAAGGAACTAGGCAAAATAGTCCTGTAACTTCGGGAGAAGGGACGCTTCCTTATCTTCGGATAAGAAGCCGCAGTGAATCGATCCAGGCGACTGTTTAACAAAAACACAGGGCTTTGCAAACGTGAAAGCGGACGTATAAGGCCTGACACCTGCCCGGTGCTGGAAGGTTAAGGGGGGATGTTAGAGGTTTACCTCAACGCATTGAACCGAAGCCCCAGTAAACGGCGGCCGTAACTATAACGGTCCTAAGGTAGCGAAATTCCTTGTCGGGTAAGTTCCGACCTGCACGAATGGTGCAACGATCTGGATACTGTCTCGGCCACGCGCTCGGTGAAATTGTAGTATCGGTGAAGATGCCGATTACCCGCCACGGGACGGAAAGACCCCATGAACCTTTACTATAGCTTCCCATTGACATTGGGTAAACGATGTGTAGGATAGGCGGGAGACGAGGAAGCGGTGTCGCTAGGCATGGTGGAGTCACCCTTGAAATACCGCCCTTCGTTTATCTAGTGCCTAACCCTTTCGGGGGAACAGTGGGTGGTGGGTAGTTTGACTGGGGTGGTCGCCTCCAAAAAGGTAACGGAGGCTTCCCAAGGTGCCCTCAACACCGTTGGTAATGGTGTGTGGAGTGCAATAGCATAAGGGCGCTTGACTGTGAGGCCAACAAGCCGAGCAGGGACGAAAGTCGGGTATAGTGATCCGGTGGTTCCGTATGGAAGGGCCATCGCTCAAAGGATAAAAGGTACTCTGGGGATAACAGGCTGATCTCCCCCAAGAGCTCACATCGACGGGGAGGTTTGGCACCTCGATGTCGGCTCGTCACATCCTGGGGCTGGAGAAGGTCCCAAGGGTTGGGCTGTTCGCCCATTAAAGTGGCACGCGAGCTGGGTTCAGAACGTCGTGAGACAGTTCGGTCCCTATCTGTGGTGGGCGTAGGAAGCTTGACAGGATCTGACTTTAGTACGAGAGGACCGAGTTGGACGAACCGCTGGTGTATCGGTTGTGCCGCCAGGTGCAGTGCCGAGTAGCTATGTTCGGATGGGATAAGCGCTGAAAGCATCTAAGCGCGAAACCCGCCTGAAGATGAGGCTTCCCTTGAGGGTCGTTGTAGACGACAACGTAGATAGGCGGCAGGTATAGAGTCAGAAATGGCACAGCTGAGCCGTACTAATAACCCGAACGGCTTTCCTGCTCAACACACCCCCGTTACCGATGATTCTCTTACATATACATGTTAAATAACACAACAATACTATCTCAGGTACTGGGTATTGGATGTTAGGTGGTAAAAAGAACAGTAACTTACACTGCACCTTTCCACCTTCAATCCTCTTACCCCACAACCTGAAAAATCTTAAGGTGGCTGTAGCGCCGGGGATCAATGGATCGCCATCCCGGCTCTTCCCATCCCGAACCGAGCAGTTAATGTGAAGTTCGTACAACTTTAAGGTGGCTGTAGCGCCGGGGATCACCTCTTCCCATCCCGAACAGAGCAGTTAAGCCCGGCAGCGCCAATGGTACTTCACCAGAGGGAGAGTAGGTCGCCGCCTTTTTCTTATTACCACAAAAAAAGCCCTCGCCGAAAGATGAGGGCTTTTTTTGTGTCTTAATCCAACATCTGTAGCTGAATAAGATTACGATAACTTCGATCGAGTTCGTACAGCTCTTCGTGAGTGCCTTGTTCAATAATATGCCCTTCTTTTAGCATATAAATACGATCAACTTTGCGAATAGTAGCTAAGCGATGAGCGATTATAATGGTAGTTCGGTGTTGCATAAGATTTTCTAGGGCACTTTGAACCAAGTGCTCCGACTCAGCATCTAATGAGCTAGTCGCTTCATCCAGAATCAGAATAGACGGATCTTTTAAAATAGCTCGAGCAATGGCTATTCTTTGTCGTTGCCCGCCTGATAGCTGAACGCCTCTTTCGCCCACAATAGTGGAGAATCCTTCAGGAAAGGAATCTATAAAGTCCAAAGCATTTGCTTGAAGAGCAGCTTCTTTTACTTGCCGAAAGGTTGCATTCTCTCTCCCGTAGCGAATATTTTCTTCAATACTTCCCCCAAACAATATCACTTCTTGAGGAACCAGTCCGATATTCAGTCTCAAAGCCGAGAGATTATAATCGCCAATAATAGCGTCATCAATGAGAATTGTCCCATTAGTCACTGGGTAATACCCCAATATTAACTGAGCCAATGTAGATTTTCCAGCACCGCTATGGCCCACAAGCGCAATTTTTTCTCCGGCTTGTACTGAAAAAGAAATATCATTCAAAACTGTAGTATCTGGCCGGGAAGGGTAAGAGAAAGAAACACTGTTGAAATGAATACTACCCCGAATGGCATGACTGAAAATTTGAGATCGCGATAACCTTACCGACTCAGATTGCTCATCTAAAATAGCTAATATACGTTCAGAAGCCCCTATCGCTTTTTGAATTTGTCCGTACAGGTCGCCAAGACCAGCAATAGAACCTCCAATAAGTGTGGTGTACATGATAAAAGAGATTAAATTACCAACGGTAATAGCACCCTGCTGAACAAGAGTGGCACCGTACCAAAGCACCGCTACGATACCACCAAATAAAACGAAAATAATAAATGCTACGAATAAGCCTCGGAACAAAGCGGCTTGTAAAGCCGTATTTACTACCTGGTTAATAGAAGTTCGGTAGCGAGCTATCTCACGCAATTCGCTAGTAAAAGCTTTTACGGCTCGGATGGCTTGCAACGTTTCTTCTACAATTACACTACTTTCCGCCAGTTGATCTTGCGTTTTTTTGGTAAGTCGGCGGATATAACGTCCGAATACCATCGCAGCTACGATGAGAAGGGGAAAAGTAGCGAACATGAATCCGGTTAAGCTAGGGGCCATTAAAACAATAACAATAGTACCAATAAGCAGCGTGGCTATTTGTCGAAGAAATTCGGCCAGCGTTACTGAAAAGGTGTTCTGTAGTAAAGAAATATCAGAGGTAATGCGACTTATCAACTCTCCGGTGCGATGCTCATCGTAGAAGCTTATGGGAAGAGTAATAAGTTTTTGGTAGAGGGCAGTCCGTATATCGGCCGAAGAATTTTCGTTTACCTTGGCGAAAAAATAGACTCGTACGAATGAAAATATGCTTTGCACAAAAAATACTGCTAGTAGGCAGAGCGCAATAACGTTAAGATTATTCGATAACCATGATTCATTACCAGATGCTACGTCGAGCAACTCGCCGGAGATGAGCGGAAAGCTAAGCAGTGTTAGACTAGAAAATACTAACCCAACCATACCCACCACGAATTGCCATTTATAGGGAAGAATGAATTGATATATTCCAGCTAAACGTTTAAACTGATCTTTATTCAGGAAATTAATTTTTTTCATATAAAATTAGTATTCTATTTCCAGGACGGATTGGTTAGCATCAAATTGTAGAACACCGAAGAAACATATGAGTCGCCGCTTAGTAATCTACTATACTTAAATCTAAATACTATGCACTTGGTTACCGGAGCCACCGGATTAATAGGTAGTTTTATCTGCCGAGCTATGCTAAAAGCAGGTTATTCGTTAAGAGCGTTGCGGCGTAAAACCAGCGATATGAGTTTGGTAAAGGATATTCAAGATGAGATTGAGTGGGTAGAGGGCGACCTGCTTGATATTGTTGATCTGGAAAAGCATATGCAAGGCGTAAGTGGAGTGATACACAGTGCAGCCTTCATTTCGTACGATAGTCGCGATGAAGCCTTGATGCAAAAAATAAACGTGGAAGGGACAGCTAACATCGTAAATGTGGCTTTGAAGCAAAATGTCTCTCATTTCTTACATATGAGTTCAGTAGCTGCGGTGGGAAAGAAAATAACGGATACATTGGTGGATGAAACCCATACAATTACTCCGGATGATAACCTCACGGGTTATGCACGTAGCAAATGGTTAGCCGAGGTAGAAGTATGGCGAGCGGTAGCCGAAGGGTTACCTGCGGTGGTGCTAAATCCATCGTTAGTACTAGGGCCGGGTGATTTAGATAAAAGCAGTACCCAAGTATTCAAATATATTTGGGATGAAAAGCGTTTCTATACCACTGGCACAGTGAACTACGTAGATGTACGGGATGTTGCCGAAGTAGCCGTGCAAGCTATTAATCAAGAGCTAACCGGTGAGCGATTCATTGTGAGTGGTGGAAGTGTATCTTATCAGCAACTATTTGAGACTATTGCAAAATTCTTTAAGAAGCGCCCACCCAATATCAAAATTAATGCATCCATTATAAAAGGACTGAGTAAACTAGATCGGGTACGCACCCTAATAACGCAACAAAAACCATTAGTTACCGATGAGTTGGCGCAAGTAGCCCGCAATAGTCATACCTACAACAACCAAAAAGTTCGAGAAGCCCTAGAAGTGGACTTTCGTCCGCTAAATGAAACAATTCAGTGGTGCTGCGAAGAATTAATGAAAAAAGAAGAAAAAACGTATCTAAAATCACCCCAATAGATAACAGCTTACAAATAGTTGGTCATGCGTAGGGTATTTTCTATATTTATCCCTATCCGTAAGCAACATACCCTTAGTTTTTCTATGGAGTAACGAACGATTTTTAACCTCTAACAATATGAGCGATCAATTTAGAAATCGTGAAGATGGGCAAAATTTAATACGATGGTTTGAGAACCAACTTAAAAATAACGATGCTCACTTTCTAGATTTAAATATATATGTTGATGTTATTGAAGACTATCTGGATGAAGAAAAATATAAAAAAGCACTAAAAACCTGTAACCTAGGAATTGCTCAGTATCCTTATTCGGCGGAGCTGCTGTTCAACAAGGCACAAACCCTAAGCCATTTAGAACGCTACGAAGAAGCCTTAGCTGAATTAGATCGGGCAGCCAATTTACAGCCCAATGACTACGATATTCTGATGTTGCGAAGTAACATCTTGTCCTGGATGGGAAACTACCAAGGTTCGGTGGGAGAGCTTAAGCGATTGGTAGAGCTGAGTGAAGAGAAAGATGAAATATACTATCAGATCGGGATGGCATTTCAGCATATGGCTGATTATCGACAAGCTGCGGAGTACTACAAGCTAGCCCTTCAGTGGAACCTGCACCACGAAGATGCTATGTACGAACTGGCCTATTGCCTGGATATGACGGGTGAATTGGAAGGTAGTCTTTCCTATTATCAACAGTTCATTGACAAAGATCCCTATTCTGTACAGGCTTGGTACAACTTAGGCATTGTTTACAATAAGCTAGAGCGTTTTGATGAGGCCATTCAGGCCTACGAGTACGCTATTCTAATTGACGATACCTTTGGTTCTGCCCATTTTAATATGGGGAATACCTACATGAACCTCAAGCAGTATAAGAAAGCGTACAACGCCTACCGCAAAACGCACGATATTGAAGGAGGCAACGCCGAAACGTACTGCTGCATGGGGGCTGCCCTCGAGAAGCTGAAGTCGTACAATCGGGCTATGCGAATGTACTCTAAGGCAACCAAGCTCGACGAAGAATACGATGAGGCTTGGTTTGGCTTCGGGGCGTGTTTGCATCAGCAAGAGCGCTGGATGGAAGCTACCTACGCTCTGCGTAAAGCCCTCCGGCTAAACGATGCAAATTATCTGTACTGGTACATACTAGCTGAAGCCGAACGCAAACTAGGTAATATTGCTTCCAGCAGCGAAGCGTTCGAGGAGGCTACGCTGCTCAATCCACTTTGTTTAGAGATATGGCAAGACTGGTCGTACCTGTATTTTGAGAATAGTAATTTTGAGATGGCGGTTTCGGTAGCAATGGGTGGTTTGGAAGAACTACCTGATAACCCTGATCTACTCTACTACGCCACTGCTTATCTTATTTCGGATGGTCAATATAAAGATGCGTTTATTTATTTAGAAAATGCCTTAACTTTGGATTTTGATAAACACGAAATCTTGTACGATTTTTTTCCAAAGTTAGAAACACAGAAAGCACTCTTTAAGATTATCGACCAATACCGAACCTAGATGAATTATACGCTTAAGAATATTCCCGAGCGAACCGGAAAGCCTCGGGTGTCTGGCTATACTATGGCCATGGACAAAGGATTGAGTCTGCGCGAGGTAGAAGACTTTATTAGTGTAGCCGGAGGTTATGTAGATGTGGTTAAATTAGGTTGGGCCACTTCGTTTGTTACCCCTCACCTAGAAGAAAAAATAGCCGTCTATCATCAGGCAAATATTCCGGTTTATTTTGGGGGAACCTTGTTTGAAGCTTTTGTCGTTCGTCATCAGTTTGATGATTATCGACGGATCTTAGATAAGTACGGATTGTCTTTTGCCGAAGTATCCGACGGATCAATTGAACTACCCCACGAGCAGAAGCTAGATTATATTCAGCGGCTGTCTGAACAAGTAACAGTGCTGTCGGAGGTAGGCTCTAAAGATGCTGCCAAAATAATGCCTCCCTATAAATGGATTGAGTTAATGCAGGCTGAGCTAGATGCCGGTGCCTGGAAAGTTATTGGTGAAGCCCGGGAAGGCGGTAATGTAGGGCTATTTCGATCGAGTGGGGAAGTACGCTCGGGCTTGGTAGAAGAGATTTTGACTAAAATTCCGTTTGATCGCATTATCTGGGAAGCTCCTCAAAAAGAGCAGCAGGTATGGTTCATTAAGCTACTCGGTGCAAACGTAAATTTGGGTAATATTGCCCCCAATGAAGTCATTCCTCTGGAAACTATTCGGCTCGGATTGCGAGGAGATACATTTACCCACTTCTTGGGACAGAACGAGCAAACTTCCTGATGAATTACTTAAAAATGTACGGACAGCTATTCCTGAAAGGAATGGCAATGGGCGGAGCCGATGTAGTTCCGGGTGTTTCCGGGGGGACACTGGCCTTTATCACAGGTATTTACGAGCGGTTGTTAGATGCCATTAGCTCTTTTGATAAAGATGCACTACAACATGCGTTAAAGTTTCGCTGGCAAGCCCTTTGGCAACATGTTGATGGTACCTTTTTAGCGGTGCTCTTGAGCGGTATTGCCACTAGTTTAGTAACCTTGGCGAAGGTTATACATTATTTATTAGATACGTACCCTATCCAGCTTTGGTCGTTTTTTTTCGGTTTGGTGATTATTGCGGCCTATGTAGTAGCCAAAGAGATTAATCAATGGAAAGGAAGAGTGATTATAGCCGGACTAGGTGGAATTGCCATTGCCTACACCGTTACGGTAATCACACCCGCTCAAACGCCTACTGATCTCTGGTTCATTTTCTTATCAGGGTCAATTGCTATTTGTGCCATGATCTTGCCCGGTATTTCCGGTAGTTTTATTTTACTGATTTTAGGTAAATACGAATACATTGTTACTTCCTTAAATGAGTTTAATGTAACAGTACTTGCGGTCTTTGGGGTTGGTTGCGTAGTAGGACTGCTTAGTTTTGCTCGTCTAATTTCTTGGCTGCTAGATCGGTACTATAACACGGCTATTGCGCTGTTAGCCGGATTTATGATTGGCTCACTAAATAAGATATGGCCCTGGAAAGAAGTAGTTTCTACCCGAACGAATAGCAAAGGCGAAGAAGTACCTTTCATTACTGAAAACGTATTACCTGGGGTATACGAACAAGTTACCGGACAAACTCCGTATCTAGGCCAAGCGATACTCTTTATGATAATAGGAGCGGGTGCTGTACTTGCCATTGATCTTGTAGCGGCACGTCAGCAGAAAACGACTAAAACAGTTAGCAATTAGCAGTGTACAATTTGTAGTTAGCGATGAACAATGAGCGGTTGTTGATTGACAATGGATGACTAAAAAGTGACAGATCTTTATCTAAAATCCAACCTTTAGCACTGATAACAATCGAGCCATTGAACAATCAGCAATTTAACAATCAACAATTTAGCCATTAAATTATAGATATGGATCAGGTAATCGACGAATCATTAAAGAAGCAGCATCAAGATAAAATTCAGCAGGTCTTTCACGAAGTAGGTAAAGTAGTGGTCGGGCAGCAGTATATGGTTAACCGCCTTTTGATTGGACTATTTACCAACGGGCATATTTTGCTAGAAGGAGTTCCCGGATTGGCTAAAACGCTTACTGTCAATACCTTAGCGCAAGTGTTACATTTAGACTTCAAGCGAATTCAGTTCACTCCTGATCTGCTTCCGGCAGACCTAATCGGGACGATGATCTACAACCAGCAGAACGCTGATTTTGAAGTAAAGAAGGGGCCGATCTTTGCCAACCTAATTTTGGCCGATGAGGTGAACCGCTCTCCTGCCAAAGTGCAGTCCGCCCTGCTGGAAGCCATGCAAGAGAAGCAAGTAACCATTGGGGAGACTACCTATCCGTTAGACCGACCCTTTTTGGTGTTGGCTACCCAAAACCCGGTAGACCAAGAAGGTACCTATCCGTTGCCCGAAGCTCAGGTAGACCGCTTTATGATGAAGGTGTACGTAGACTATCCTACCAAGGAAAACGAACTAGAAGTGATGCGCCGTATGGCTAATCTCTCGTTCAGTGGGGAAGTAAGCTCAATCCTAACGAAAGACGACATTTTTTCCATAAGAAACGAAATCAATGCCGTAAGCATATCAGAGTCTTTAGAAAAATATATTATAGAACTGGTGTTTGCTACCCGCAACCCCGAAGCCTACAACATGGCTGACATTGCCAACTACATACAGTTTGGGGTATCGCCTCGGGCCAGTATCAATCTAAATATTGCGGCTAAAGCTATCGCTTTCTTCGATCAGCGCGACTACGTGCTACCCGAAGATATTAAAGAAGTGGCCAATGATGTGTTTAATCACCGAATTCTACTGAATTATGAAGCCGAAGCCGACGGAGTAAACACCAGCGATATTATCAAAACCATTCTTCAGAAGGTACCGATCAATCAGTGATGAATGAGTAATGATTAGTGCTCGTGCCTACTGTGCGTCCGTCTATTTAATTACGGACTTCGGATTCCAGTCTCCGGTTTCCTAAAACAATAACAATTTAGCAATTGAACCATTTTTAGATTCAGGCATCGCTAACGAGCAGCCTATCAGAATAGTTGCTAACATTGGTAGTAATCTACATTCTTAACAATTTGATAACCTTAATGTAACTTTGTTAACAATTAATTAACATTAGGTTCTTCACAGATTAATATACAATAGTCACTTTTGCAGGGTAATTCATAAATCTACTACGAAACTGTTTAATTAATCTAATCTTTAAGACTTTCACGTATGAAGAAATTATCTTTCTCGCTCCTAGCCATGCTGGGATTTTTTGCGATTGTATTTGTCTCTTGTAAGGATGACGACAACGGCGATCCTGCGCCTCTTACCCCTACCATTGCGTCAATTACCCCTAGTAGTGGCCCGGTAGGTACTTCAGTAACTATCGCAGGAACCAACTTTGGCGATTCGCCTTCAGTGAGCTTCGGTACTACTTCAGCTACCGTAGCTAGTGGCTCTACGGCTACTTCTATTACTACTACTGTTCCTGCTGGACTCTCAGCAGGTGATGTAAATGTTACTGTAACAGCTGGTGGCGAAACCTCAGCAGCTTCTACTTTTGAGGTTACAGAGGGTACTGCTCCTGACGTAACGACAGTAGTTGATACAGTAGTCGCTCTAGAAGATCTAAGTTCCCTAGAAACAGCCGTAGTTGCGGCGGGGCTAGACGACGATCTAGCTGGTGATGGCCCTTTTACTATATTCGCTCCGAATAATGAGGCGTTTGATTCTTTGATTGCTAATCTAGATGTTGCTGATCTTACTGCGGTCGTTGCTGCATTAGGCGGAGCTAATGCTCTTGCCGGTGTTTTGCAAGCTCATGTGGTAGCAGATTCTCTTCCAGCCGACCTCATTGCAGCTCAAGATTATCCTACGTTAAACGCTGCATCAACAATTACAATTACTGTTGAAGGAGATAACGTATTTGCTAATGGAGCTCAGGTGATAGGTGAACAAATTATTGCTGATAATGGAGTAATTCATGTAATTGATTCAGTCATTAATGTAGAAGCCCCAGCGGTAGACCCCGGTGAGCCAAACGTGGTTCGGGTAGTTGCTTCCCCGGATGGGTTAGGAGCGGCTGAAACAAATTGGACGGCTGATAACACCTATATTCTAGACGGTTTTATCTTCGTTAACGACGGACAAACCCTTAACATTGAAGCGGGAACTATTATTAAAGGACGGCCTGGACAAGCAGCACGGGCTAGTGCATTAATTGTCGCTGCAGGCGGAACCATAAACGCGACGGGTACAGCTGCCGATCCGATTATATTCACCGGTGAAGCTGATGACCTGAACGGTTCCGTTCCTGACGATGCTAATGCCTTATGGGGTGGGGTCATTATTCTTGGTAATGCTCCGACGAATAATAATGATGTTGGTGGTGTAAAAAGTGTAGAAGGAGTCCCTACAGAAGAGGGGCGTGGACAATATGGTGGAACTGATGCTACTGAAAACTCCGGTACATTTACCTATGTTTCTATTCGTCATGGCGGAAGTTTGATCGGTGCAAACAATGAAATTAACGGCTTAACTTTGGGGGGAGTAGGTTCAGGAACAACCATCAATAATGTTGAAATATGGTCTAACCTAGATGACGGCATTGAGCTTTTTGGAGGTACTGTAAATGTTTCTAATCTCGTTGTTTCTTACTCTGGTGATGACGGAATTGATATTGACGAAGGCTACACTGGAAATATCCAAAAGGCAGTCGTATGGCACACCGGAAGTACTATAATAAGTACTGACCCTAGGGGCATGGAGCTAGATGGTGGCGATGGCCCCAATGAGACCGCTATGCCGTTTACAACTCCTAATTTGGCGAACATAACTTTATTCTACGATGACGTAGATGGTAGTAATTTGACAGACGCATTTGTTATGCGGGACAACTACGGTGGAAGCCTTTATAATAGCATCGCCTTCAATCATGATGCACCTATTGACTTAGAGCGCTTAACTACTTTAGGCGAAAGCTCTTATGATCGCTACACCGCGGGTGATATTGTAATCAGCGGTAATATCCTATTCAACATCAATGGGGTGACTGATGCGGCTAACTTTGCTGATCTGTTTGAAATAAGTAATGAAGGTGACGCTGCGTTAGAAACTGAAGTGGAAACAGCTTTGGCGGCAGCTAACATGGTAGTTGATCCGGGTTTTGGAACTGGAGCAACTAAATTTACACCTACAGCTGATGCGGTTACCGATCTCGATTCCGATGATGATGGTACTGATGATGAGCTACCAGAAGGAGTGCAAAATCTTGGATACAAAGGAGCAGTAGACCCAGCAGCAACGGAACCTTATTTTGCTAACTGGACTAAAACGTGGGCGGTCATTAGCCAGTAATTAGAAATTTAATTTTTAGAAAGTAATTGCGAAAGTAGGGTGACAAAATGTTGCCCTACTTTTTAAGTATAAAAATACATAAGTTTGTCGCCTACATAAATAAAGAATAATATGCGTACACTCGTACTTTTACTTTTTTTCCTAACTACGCTTTCAAACGTCATAGCCCAAACGGGTACCATTCGGGTTTCTGTGTTTGACAACGAAACAGGAGAGGCTCTAATAGGGGCTACTGTAGTAATAGCAGGTACCACTCAGGGCAGTGTTACTGATCTAGACGGAAAAGCCGCTATTGGCAATCTGGAGCCAGGTTCTTATAATGTGCAAGTATCATATGTTTCTTATCAACCTAAGACAATTGAAGGAGTAGAGGTGTCGGCTGATGAAGTTAACGCCTTTGAAGTACAATTAGCTTCTGAGACGGCCGAACTGGAAGAAGTGGTAGTGACCGCCGAAATTATCCGCAGTAGTGAGTCAGCCTTACTCACTCTTCAGAAGAAATCCCCAGCGGTAATGGATGCTATTTCGGCCGATATGTTTTCCCGTAATGGCGATAGTGATGCTGCTGCTGCCGTGCGCCGGGTAACTGGGGTAACCGTAGAAGGAGGAAAATACGTGTATGTACGTGGATTGGGTGATCGATACAGTAAATCAATACTCAATGGCGCCGATATTCCCGGACTAGATCCCAACCGAAATTCGGTTCAGCTAGATTTATTTCCTAGTAACATGATCGATAATATCATCGTGTACAAAACCTTTACTCCCGACCTGACCGGAGAGTTTGCCGGAGGATTGGTCAATGTAACCACCAAAGACTTTCCGGATAGATTCACTATGCAAGTGTCGGGTTCTATGGGTATTAATGACCAAGCTACCTTCAATAGTGATTATCTAACTTACGAAGGTGGGGGCACTGATTGGCTAGGTTTTGATGATGGTACTCGGGAGCTTCCCGGACTACTAAGTCAGTACACTATTGATAATTTCCCTTCCCCAGCGACTCCAGGTGTATCTCAGGGGGATGTTACTGAAGCCTCACAGGCATTTGAGACTAATCAATTCACTCCTACCCGGAGTGCTCCTCCTGTTAATCATAGCTTCAGTTTTTCGCTGGGTAACCAAAAGGAGTTCTTAAACCGACCATTAGGTTTCGTGGTGGGACTAACCTATAGTAGAGACTATAATTTCTACGGAGATGGGCAAGTTAATCGGTATGACGAAGTACCGTCTACTGCTACCTCTCTCGAACGAAGCTTACTATTTACCACCAATGATGCCGCATCTACTGACGATGTTAGTATGGGTGGATTATTGAATCTATCGTACAAACTAAGTACCAATAGTAAAATCAGCTTTAATATTATGCGGAACCAAGCTAGCACTAATGTGGCTCGCTTTCAGGATGGCTTTAGCCTGTTGGAACGCCCTGACTCTACGATTCTCCTAAGGAATCGAGTTCTTTCCTGGACCGAAAGGGGGTTAACCAATATGTTGCTAAAAGGGGAGCACAATATCGCTGAGCTAAATAATCTTAATATTGAATGGCAATCATCCTATACTGATACGTATATGGATGAACCTGATTTGCGCTTTTTACAGAGTAGTGTTCAGATTGATGGTAATGATAGTATTAATGTGGTGTCAAATGTCAATCGTCCCGGTCGCTACTTTCGGGACATGACCGAAACGAACTGGGATAGCCGACTTAACATCACACTTCCTATCAATATATGGGAAGATCGAGAAGCAAAGGTTAAGTTTGGGGGCGCATATACGCAGCGTGAGCGATCCTTTCGGGAACGTAGGTTTGAGTACTTTATACGCCGTAGAACCTTTTCTGGTGATGTAGATAATCTGTTCTTAGATCAAAACTTAGGATATAATAGTGAGGGACAGCAACTAAACACGCTTGATGAAGTATCCCAGGATGGTAACAATTATGATGCGGAGCAGTTGGTTTACGCCGGTTATCTTATGTTTGATGCTCCAGTTACCGAGAAACTTCGTTTGGTAGGTGGAGTTCGGCTCGAGCAAACTGATATGTCATTAGAAGCTTTTGATGGGGTAACGGGTGATTTAGAAACAACTGATCTGCTTCCTGCACTTAACTTCACTTACGAACTGCGAGAAAATATGAACTTACGAGGTTCATACGGGAGAACGATTGCTAGGCCTACTTTCCGCGAGTTTGCCCCGTTGGTAACATTTGCCTTTTACGGAGACTTCAACCAAATTGGTAACTCTGAACTGGATCGCACCTTGATTGATAATTACGACATCCGCTGGGAAATGTATCCGAACCGTAACGAATATGTGGCAGCAAGTGTATTCTATAAGCGATTCGACAATCCTATTGAAAACACAATTAACCCCGATGCAGGAGGAACTACGGCTGAATATAAGTACGAGAACGTAGACGAAGGATTAATTGCCGGATTAGAAATGGAGGTGAGAAAAGGGTTAGGCTTTATTAGTCCGTTCTTTGAGCCATTCAGAGTAGGAGTGAATGCTACTTACATTTATTCACAAGTAAGCTTGGAAGCTGATGAATTAAGTGCCGCCCGCTTCTTTGATCCTGATATTGAAGATACTCGGGATATGTACGGGCAGTCTCCCTACGTTGTTAATGCTAATCTGGATTACAACAACTTTGAGACGGGTTGGTCAGGAAACATTGTGTTCAATGTCTTTGGTGAACGTTTGCAGTACTTTACTACAGCCTTGCCGTTTGTTTACGAGCAACCTCGTCCTGAATTAAATCTGAGTATTAAAAAGCAACTGAATGATCGCTGGAGTGTCCGTGCTCGTGCGAATAACTTACTCAATCCTGCGTATGAGGAGACAATTACCTACCGGGATGTAGAGTACGTTTTTGATAGCTACACCGTTGGGCGCGATTATTCGCTTAGTTTTACCTATCTGATTGAGTAAAGTTTTAGAGAGCCAGATACAGAAGAAGGGTGTTGCTAAAAGTAACATCCTTTTTTATTGCGCTACCGAAGCGGTATCCATATTAAAATAAATATGGTAGCTATGCTCTATAGAATCGGGCTTCTTCACTCCCCGTAAGTAAAAGTTAACTACCTTGAACCCCTCAATATTTTTCCACACAATAGTCGATAGAGAATCGTACTTGGTCGGTTCTACGTAATCTATCCCGAACTTGGTAATGGTTTCCGGTTTAAATTCTAGTGGATAAGGCTCGTTAACAATAACCCCTCTAACCTTACCCTGATAATGCCTTACCTCCACCCCGTACTCGTTATAGTACTGGATGAAATACTGTTTACCAAAAAACGTTCGCTGAAATATTGTGTCGGGCTGGCCTAGTATCTCGGCTACTTCAGTAGGAGATTTATTGACCAACGAAAGGGCATCAAACACAATGTCGTTGGATGGAGTACAACAACACAGCAGCCAGGAAATAAGCAACGGTGTTAGTATCTGTAGAATCTGCTTCATACGCAATAATAAATAAAACCCACCTAAGTAAAACCAGAAAAGCATCTTTATGCTGCTTTTCTGTCCTAATTACATACCATGCATGTTCTATTTGTCAGGCTCTTTAGTTGGAGATATTTTAGTAAACACTTTGTCAATGAATCCCGTAACACTCACTTCCTTACCAGTAGAGCTACAAACGAATTTCTTCGTATTCTATATACTGATATTTCATAATGGAACTGCCGTAGGGATCTTATCCCCTCTGATTCACACGTTTGAAGTTGTAAAATTATATTTATGATGAGGCAACATGTGAGGGAGCGTTTCTGGTTCAGTGTGCTCGACCCTATTATACCATTTCGTGTAAAATCGGGATAAGCGTTTGGCCGTACTTGGTAATGCTATACTTCACCCGAAGTGGTACTTCGGCGTATATCTGGCGGTGAACAATACCGTCAGCCTCTAGCCCACGAAGCTGCTGGGTAAGCATCTTTTGCGTAATTTCAGGGATGACTCTTTTCAACCCAGCAAACCACCTTAGTTTGCGCTGATGAAGCTCCCACAAAATAGCGGGTTTCCACTTGCTACCAATCACAGTAAGAGTAGTCAGTACGGGGCAGAGTCGGAAATGCCAAACAGGCTTTTTCTATTAACCAAATAAAAGCACAACTTAAAGGTATCTCTATTACGTAGATCGCAGCGACTATTTTCGTGACGAACCTCTCCGGATTTGCTACTAACCTAAACGCTACTTTTTGAGGAAGACCTAATTAGTCCTATGGCTAAACTGTAAATTAAATAGTATAGGCTTTTATATCCTATGCTCTCATTGCACACACTTTACACTGCCTTCAGCTTCTCGCTAAATACTTGCTTAAACTTATCTACTTTCGGACGAATCACGAATGAGCAATAGCCTTGTTCCGGATTATTCTTGTAGTAATTCTGATGGTACTCTTCGGCTGGGTAAAATACCTCCAATGGGTTAATCTCAGTTACAACCGGATCGTTAAAAGCCCCCGATTCATTGAGCTTATGCTTATAGGCTTCCGCTAATTGCTGCTGCTCTTCATCGTGGTAAAATACTGCCGAACGATACTGAGTGCCTACGTCGGCTCCCTGTCGGTTGAGCGTAGTAGGATCATGGGTTTTCCAGAAAATTTCTAATAGCTCATCAAAAGAGACTACATCCGGGTCGTAGGTAATCTGTACTACCTCAGCGTGCCCGGTGCGTCCACTGCATACTTCCCGATAGGCCGGATTTTTTATGTGCCCACCGGTATAACCGGAGACTACCGATTCTACTCCCGCTACATCCTGAAAAACGGCTTCGGTACACCAGAAGCAGCCCGAACCAAATGTTGCTTGTTTCATATCAAATCTATTGTTCAGTTGCTGATTGTTATTGAGAAAGCCGGAGACCGCAGACCGCAGTCCGGAATCCGAAAAATCAACTTTTACTTAACATACACCTCCTTCATTCTTCGGTCTCCGTTACTACTTGTTCGGTTGCGGAGTTGTTCGTAAATAGGGTTTCACTTTGGTGTGACCCTTGGGGAAACGTTCGGGGATTTCATCGTCGGAGATAGCGGGGGCAATTACTACGTCATCGCCTTCTTTCCAATCAGCCGGAGTAGCCACGCTGTAGTTAGCCGTCAATTGTAAAGAATCAATTACTCGAAGTATCTCATTAAAGTTACGTCCGGTAGAAGCCGGGTAGGTTAGCATCAGTTTGATCTTTTTATCGGGGCTGATGATAAATACCGAGCGAACCGTCAGGTTATCAGAAGCATTCGGGTGGATCATTCCGTACAGATTGGCAATCTTACGGTCGGGGTCAGCAATCAGTGGGAAGTTAACTGTGGTGTTTTGGGTTTCATTAATATCGTTAATCCACCCCTCGTGCGAGTCTAGTCCATCTACGCTAATGGCTAGCACTTTGGTATTGCGCTGAGCAAACTCATCTTTTAGCTGAGCCGTACGGCCTAGTTCGGTAGTGCAAACCGGAGTGTAATCCGCCGGATGAGAAAAGAGCACTCCCCAGCCATCGCCTAAATAATCGTAGAAATCAATTTCGCCTTGGCTGGTTTGCGCCTGAAAATTAGGGGCAGTATCGCCTAATCGTAAATCCATGTGTAGTATCGTTATAAGTTTACATATTTACTAAATATGGGTACGAAATTCGATATACGAAGTTGTACTCAACGGTTCATTGTACCAGTAACAAGGTACGGTTTAATACCGATTGAGGAACAAATAGTAAGGCCATGTGTTTGATAACTATTTACACCTATAAATTTTTTTATTATGAAGAAGTACATTTTATTTTTCGTATCACTTAGCGTAATTGCTGTGTCAACAACCGTAGCTCAGGTGCGGGTTAACCCTAAAATAGGGTTGAATGCCTCCTCACTTACCACCGAGAATGCCGAATGGGAAGAAGACGGAGTTCGGACTGGAGTAAATCTGGGAGTTGATTTTCGGATTGGTGATGATGGAGAGAGTTGGTTCTTTTTTCAACCCGGAATCCACTACTATAGCATTGGTGCTCAACTTATTAATGATGCTAATGCCGAACGTGTTGACGATGTAGTAGCCATCAATAGCCTGAAAGTTCCACTGAACGGAGGCTTTTACCTTACCGGAACCGACGGAATACTGGCAGTCCGCCTTAATGGGGGAGTGGTTCCTACTTTTATGTTAGGAGTAGAGGATAATGATTTGGGGTTAGATCGGGATGACTTCAGATCGTTCAACCTAGGGCTAAACGCAGGGATAGGTATTGATCTGTTCTTTGCTACGTTAGACATTGGTTATGAGTGGGGCCTAACTGAATTCTTTGAAGCCGGTGAGGGGCAAAACAGAATGTTCGCAGTTTCTTTAGGCGTAGTCCTACCCTAAAAAGGGCAGCGGTATAAATGCTTTATAGTGATTATAATAGCCCGGCTCAGTATTTACCATGCTGGGTCTGGCTATTTTAAGTTACGACCCTACGCAGAAAGTCAAGTCCATTTGAAACAAAGGGTGAGCAAGTAACAAAATTGCTTACTCTCAATAATTTTCCTTGACAATCCGCCCTAAAGTGGGGAATCATTCCCCAACGTGTTTACCCTATCCACAAAATAAATTAATCATTAGAATAGTTATATATTCAAATTACTCATTATCAGAGATTTATGCTCAATATGCTGTGGTATGATTCTTTGTACTGTTTAGATGAAAAACTATCAGCTATGAGAAATTTATTAACTATCATCGCCCTAAGTGTGATCTCTTTTAGTGCTGCCCAGGCGCAAGATGAGATGTGGATAGAAGAAATGCAGGAAAACCAAGAGATGTTTATTCGCGAGCCAGCTGATGAACCTGCCACCATTGTAGAGATGGAGTTGCCTCCCCAAATTTTATACGCCTTAGATGAAGGCGACTATCAGCATTTGACAATTACCCGTGCTCGCATACTGAACAAGCGAGATATACGTCGTCTACAAATTGATAATAGTGTATCTTCTTCGGTTATTCTGTACGAACTGCTGATGGAAGACGAAAGCAGTGCTGTTACGCTATACTATACCGAACAAGGCGAACTGTTGAACGCTGTGCAGAGCGTTTAGTTTCTCTTTGCTTCGTAGTAGGTTAGGTAAATAACTTCTATTTTAGCACCTGAGAAGAACCTACCGCTATGAATTGCATTGTTTTACTTATTCCTTACTGGTTACTTGTTAGCCAAATTCACCTATTTTTTTACCGATTGATTCTTCAAGGGCGGGTAGTTAATCTACCAGGCTGATGGAGGCTGTCGATATTTTGCTGGTTGTTGGAGCCGGTTTTGCTGCGGGCTTTATCAACACGGTTGCCGGAGGAGGTTCACTCATCAGTTTGCCCATCTTAATCTTTCTGGGACTGCCTCCGGCGGTGGCTAATGCTTCTAACCGAGTAGCTATTTTCTCTCAAAATATTTTCGGGGTACTAGGTTTTAAAAGTAAAGGAGTCTCGGCTTTTCCGTTTAGTTTATGGCTGGGGTTGTCGGCATTAGTGGGTGCGGTAATCGGAGCAAAAATCGCAGTTGATATTCCGGAAGATTTATTCAATAAACTACTGGCAATTATTATGATTGTAGTAGTGGCATTCATCATCAAAAAATCTGTTCAGAAGGAAGGGGCAGAGTTACTAGAGCGAATGGGTACTAAACACCAAGTGGTCAGTATTGCTCTTTTCTTTTTTGTCGGCATCTGGGGAGGCTTTATTCAAGCCGGAGTAGGTTTTTTGATTATTATGGTACTCACCTCAGTCAATCGCTTTTCATTGGTTAAAACCAATAGTGCTAAAGTGCTGGTAGTGCTGATCTATACATCGGCGGCTTTGGTGGTGTTTGTTCTGGAGGGAACGATCAATTGGTGGTACGGTGGTCTATTGGCCGTTGGAAATTCTAGTGGGGCTTGGGTGGCTAGCCGATGGTCGGTAGAAAAAGGGGATCGGTGGGTGCTATTGATTTTGGTAATTTCCGTAGTTGCGATGGCTGGTAAGCTTTGGTTTCTGGAGTAAAAAAGCGGAAGATGTTATCCTCCGCTTTAGTGGGTGTTGGTAATGCTAGTTTTTTTATTTACTCAACTATTATCTTTCGGGTAGTCAGCTTGGCTCCAGCCTTCGACTGTACGATGTATAATCCTTGACCAAACGGACGTAAATCCACTGTCTCGCGAATCAACGCATTTCCACCAGTCTGATACACCGATTGCCCCAAGGCATTGAGTACATTCACTTGAATAGGAGTTTCCGGGGCATCTATCACCTCGAGGAATACGCGACCGGAAGTAGGGTTCGGGTAAACGTATGTGCCCGGTAATATATCAGAAGCATTATCGCCCAAGAGAGAAGACTCAGGTTGGCGGCTAGCGTTATCAAAGCGGGTAGTCACTTCTCCTTCCGGTGCGGTAGCGGTAGCCGTGCGGCGTTTTCCATCAGGACCTTTAAGACTCCAAACCACGGTTTCACCTGCATCGAGCTCAATCTCAAATACAGCAGCCTGGCGACCGGGTAGAAACTCTTCCGGTTGGCCTAAATCATCGCCCGGTACCAGCTTATTGTTTTCTCCAGTAGGAATAAGCACCGGAACACTATTCTCACTTAAGTAGCCGAACAAAGCGCGGTAATTGCCTGCTTTCTGGTCGTAAGCAACGGTTTCTAGCACAGGGCGAACCGCAGCCATCGGAATATCTTGCTTAGCAACTTTTTCCATTGCTTTCACTACATCCACAAAACCAGTTCCGGTCTTAAAGTCAAACCCTTCGTCAAAGCCCTCGGTGGTGGGATCGTCCATATCAATTGCGGTAGAAGCTATAATATCCTCGATACGCCTAGGTTTGAGTGTATTATTAGACTGTTGATTGATGAGGGCTACTACCGCCGCAACATGAGGGGCTGAAGCCGAAGTACCAAAAAAGTTCGGGAAACCATCCGGTTCATCTGTGCCGGGAACCGGAAACGATAGGTCGCGGGCGAAGAAAGTGGTATTTACTCCATCGGGCCCCACAAACTCAGGCTTTTTACGGATAACGGGATCAATAGCGTCGCCGCCACGGTTAAACAAGATGGGTATCCCTCCTTTGGAAGAAAACCCGTTAATGCGGGGAAGAGATAGGTTGCTATTAAATTCAGGCACATTAAACCAAGCAGTAGCTCCTACGGCAATGCCTCGGTTAGCGTTAGAGTGACCGTATACGGTAGGAGCTTGGGTATCTTCAGCAAACTCCTGTATCTCGAAGAAATCGCCAAAGTTAATGTACTTGATAAAGTCAGGGTCGGGTCCCGCTACTTTAGTGATTAGTACATCTACTATTAAGGTATTCGTATCCGATGTATTGATTACTCCAGTCACCTCAATAGGGTCACCACCAATGTTATTATCAGTAGACGAAAAAGAAGCATTAAACTGAGGGAATAGAAGGAAGAGGTCTAGGTCAGTTTCAGCACCTTTTTGTCCACTTGCAGAAAAGTACGGATCAGGCCATTGTAGCGATAGTATTAGATCGCCCCCAGGAGGAACAGTGTAACGCTGAAAGATATCACCATTTCCGAAGTCGTGGGGAAACCCTAGGATATTACCAGCGGTATCCGCCAGTTGAAAGCCTAAGTTGTTAAATTCTTTTTCGTACGAATCTTGAGCACCGTTTCCAGCCGAAGAGAGGTAGGTAACATCGCGTTTAGACACGATATCGACCGCCTGCGAGATAATACCATCCTGAAAGAAAGGTTCAGCAAAATACCCAACATCGTCTACAATAACATTACAACCCGCATCGGCCAGGTCAATAATTCCTTGAGCAAAAACGGCTTGCCCGCCAAAGGCAGTGTGGAACGCTAAGTCAGCTCCGGGAGCAATATCGTGAATAATCTCGGCCATTGCTCTTCCTTCATCACTACCCTCAGTCAAGTCATCCAGAATTTCTACTCCTGCTGGCAAGTCACCGGAGATTACTCCATCAACGGCACCGCCTAGTGCGTTATAACTGTCCGAAAGAAAACCAATTTTTTGTCCGCTACCATCTACTCCAAAATCCTGACGGGCTTCGTCTGATTTCATTACAATATCGCCTCGGCTGGTCACGGCCCCTACTCTGGTTTGAGGGCGGTAAGCCGGACGGGCAAACTGTAGTCCTGAAACTGATTCTAGCTTCTCGACGTTGGCTGCCGGTATTTTACCTGATACAATGTGCTTGTACACTATACCATCTTTTAAACCAACCTCTTTTCTCAATTTTGCGAGCAATTTTGCCCCTTTTCCCTTTTTAGCGGCGGCTTCAATAAGAATATACTCACCCTGGGTTTTAAGCTCATCGGGGTAATCATAGCTTTTATTGGTAGAAGCGCGACGAGCATTCGTCATAGACTGCTCAGCCATCTGGATCAAGTCATTTCCTACTTTAGAGGAGGATGAATGAGGCGAGACTACGTAATTTTCGAGGGTGACTACCTTCTGGGCAGTTACCAGCAGTGGTAAGCCTAAAAAAAGTAAGGCTAGGCTAGCCCCAAATAAGTTTCGGGGATAGAAAGTAAAGAAATGTTTCATGAGAAGAAATAAAATTATAGGTTAGAATTGTGTGCTTAATCTAAAACATTTTTCATAAATGAAAGACCTTTTATTCAAATTTTATTGGTGACCCTAATTATATTTGGTTTGCTGAGTTTAAATTACCGGATTTCAGTATAAAATTTTTTGAGCCAGTTGGGCGAAACCCGTAGTGCCCAGAGTGCGCAAATGCTAAACCAAACGAAATGCGCTTTCCAGGGTCCCCAGTGGTGTAAGCGCCGGTCGGATGATACGACCGTGTGGCTAACCTGCTTAATTTTTCCGAGTCGGTTCATTTTTAAGCATAAATCGGCTTCTTCCATAATCGGTAATTTACGGTTGAAACCTCCGCAACGAAGAAAGTCGGTTCGTCGGCAAAACATAACCTGATCGCCGAAGAGTAGCCGTAGATGGCGAAAGAGAAACCGATCGGGACGATAGAGTAGCGGAGCCAGATAGGTTTTAATGAAATTGAGCGAGGTGGTTAGCCGTCGGGTGCGGTTTCCTTTCATAAGGGAGATAAATCCCCCCAGCACCACTTGCTTATCGGCCAAGGTGTGCTGAACCCGGGTAACCAGATCAGTCGGAACCAATGTATCGGCGTGCAGAAAGCAAAGGAAATCGCCTTCGGCGATGTTTGCCCCCTGGTTCATCTGAGTCGAGCGTCGAGCTATAGCTACGGTACGGAGTACTACTGAATAGTGCTGGGCTACTTCCCGGGTACGGTCTTGACTGGAGCCATCTACGACAATAATTTCGTGAGGCAACGGAATGAGCTGCATAAGTCGCTCCAGGGTTGCGGGTAAGTACTTTTCTTCATTCAGCGTAGGGATGATAATGCTAACTGTGGCCATTCCAAAAATTAGAACTTCTTTCTGAGGCAGAAGCACCGACAGAAAAAATAGTTTAGATTTACAGCAAATTTACGCTTGATATGAGAAAAGTTCTTAGCTGGGTAGTAGGAGCTGCCTTGGTGGTATCTCTGGTGATATTTGTTGGCCCTCGTCCCAACCACGGCAACCTAACGGGGCAGCTTCCGGAAGTAACCACTAATCTAACTTCTCTAGAGCAAGAAATTAATCGGGCTGAATCGCAAAATGAACTGGTAAAAGAAGACAACGAAGCCCGCATTGTGTGGGCCGATAGTACCAAGCAGAAAACCCCTTACAGCATGGTGTACCTACACGGCTTCGGGGCCAGCCAGGGAGAAGGTGCGCCTGTGCATACCACTTTAGCCAAAAAATTCGGTTGTAACTTGTACCTGTCCCGCCTGAAAGAGCAGGGCATTGAATCGGATAGTGCCTTTAAATCGATGACTGCCCAAAACCTACTCGAGTCAGCTAAACAAGCCGTAGCCATTGGCAAGTCATTGGGTGAAAAGGTGATAATTATCGGCACTTCCACCGGAGGGGCGTTAGCCCTCTATATTGCGGCAGAAAACCCAGACATCGCTGGGCTGATACTGTACTCTCCCATCATTGCCCCGCAAGACGAAAACCTGTATTTGCTAAACCGCCCCTGGGGAATGAATTTAATGGAAATGATGGTAGGTGATGACCATGTGATTGAAGAGCGGGAAGGACTTACCCGGCAGTATTGGTCCAGAACATACTATATTGAAGGCTACGCCGCACTAGCTGGGCTGGTAGAAGAAACCATGGTAGAAAAAACCTTCCAGAAAGTAAAGTGCCCAGTGTTTTTAGGATACTACTACAAAAACGAAGAAGAACAAGATGATGTAGTTTCGGTGCAGGCCATGCTAACTATGTTTGAGCAACTGGGTACACCCAGCCAACTGAAGCGTAAAGTAGCTTTCCCCGAAGCAGGCAACCATGTGATATCTTCTTACGTCCGTTCGGCCGACTGGCAGGGAGTTCTACAGGATACCGATGAATTTCTGCAAGAAGTTATGCGCCTTAATCCAGTAGATGATACGGTTTTAGCTGAAACCCTAGCTACCAAAAAGTATCAAATCGATATTATTGACTAATACACATTCCTTTTCGTAAGCCTCCCGAATACATCATTTTTTTGTACCAAAACAGGGCTTTTTCCCGCATTGAGAAGAATCAGTGGGGAGTTGGGCTAATGTTAACTTAATGTTAATAAACTAATGCTAAGTTAATAATTACATAAATAACTATTTCTAGGTGGAGGTAGTATTGAATCTGTACTTTTGCACCCGAATTTTTTTACAAACTAATCTAATTCTATGAAGAGTAATTTACTAATCTTTTTGATCGCTGTTGGCGCTTGCCTAGGAAGTTTTTCTGAAATGTTAGCGCAGGGAGCTACTACTGCCAATATCTCAGGAACTGTCTATGACGAAAGTAACGAGCTCCTACCGGGAGCGACTATTGTGGCAGTACATCAACCTACTGGTTCGCAGTATGGGAATGTAACTAATGTGCAGGGGCGCTTTCGTCTAGCCAACATGCAAGTAGGCGGACCGTACACCGTAGAGGTAACTTTTGTAGGGTACGAAGCCAGAACTGAAGAAAATGTATTTCTTACGCTAGGTCAAACACTTAATCTAACTTTTGATTTGGCGGAGCAAGCTACCCAGCTTGAGGGAGTTGAGATACTGGCATCACAAGGTGATGTATTTGACGGAACCCGTACCGGACAACAAACGGTGGTAGATCAGCAACAAATTAATGAAATTCCTACTATTAGCCGAGCTATTGGTGATTTTGCCCGGTTTAACCCGCTGGCCAATATTTCGGAAGGAACCGACGGCTTCTCAATTTCATTAGCTGGCCAAAATAACCGATATAACGCGATTTATATTGACGGAGCGGTTAATAATGATGTATTTGGTCTAGCCGGTAGCGGTACCAACGGTGGGCAAACTGGGGTGCAACCGATCAGTATTGATGCTATAGAGCAGTTTCAGATCAACGTTGCACCGTTTGACGTTCGGCAATCAGGGTTTGCTGGAGGGGCTATTAATGCCGTAACCCGTAGCGGAACCAATGAATTTGAAGGGTCAGCCTACTACTTTGAGCGAAATGAAAATCTGGCTGGTACAAACCCGGCTGATGACGACAATCCATTACCTGAATTTAGGGCACGTACCTACGGATTTCGTTTAGGTGGACCACTAGTGCGGAATAAACTATTTTTCTTCGCCAATGTAGAATTACAACGTGATGAAACTCCGCAACCCTTTAACTTTGACACCTATCGGGGCAACGCCTCGCGGCAAGAGATTCAGCAATTGGTTGACAAGGTGGAAAACGATTACGGATACGACGTAGGGAGCTTCGATAATAATACCGCATTTTTAGACAGCGATAAGATCTTAGCCAAAATTGACTGGAACATCAATCAGAACCATAAACTAACCTTACGGCATGCTTATACCCGAGCTGAGAATTTAGAGGCGCGTAACTCAAATACCGAATCTATTGGTTTTATTAATGGATCAGAATTTTTTATCTCTACCACCAATTCCTCAGCCTTAGAGCTTAAAAGTAACTTTGGTAATAATTTCTCTAACAAGTTAGTTATAGGCTCCACCATTGTCCGTGATGATCGCGACCCTTTTGGTCAGCCATTTCCTACCGTTCAAATACGAGATGGTGATGATGGTAACATAGAATTCGGAGCCGAGCGTTTTTCTACCGGCAATTTGCTTAACCAAGATATTATTACCGTTACTAATGACTTTGAGTGGTATAAGGGCAATCATACAATCACTATTGGTACACATAACGAATACTATGATGTGGGTAACCTTTTTATTCGTAGTAACTTCGGTCGCTATCGGGTAGATAGTTTAGAGCAATTCTTAGTAGAAGGTACCCCAGTGGTAGGTCGCTACGAACGTAGCTTCTCGCAAGTAGATAACGAAATAGGAGATGAGTCTTCGGCAATTGCTGATTTTCGCACTCTTCAGTTAGGTTTATACGTACAAGACGAGTTTCAAGTAACTAACAACCTACGCCTGACCGGTGGTTTGCGTATCGATGTTCCGTTCTTCCTAGATAACCAACCGGAAAACCAAGACTTTATCAACAATACGGTACCTTTGATTAGGCAAGCCGGGTACGACTTGCAAGGAGCTACTACCGGAAGCTTCATCGATCCTCAGTTGCTGTTTTCACCCCGTTTTGGATTCAACTGGGATATAAAAGGCGATCAATCTACGCAATTACGAGGTGGTGTAGGGGTTTTCACCAGCCGTCTACCGCTAGTTTGGCCCGGTGGAGCTTATAACAACTATGGATTTAACATTGGTGAAGTCGAGTTACCTAACGTTTCATTTAATCCGGATGTAAACAGCCAGCCGCCGGGCGAAATAAACACCAACAATCCTAATCCTTCTGGGCAGATAGACCTATTTGCTGAAGATTTTCGACTTCCCCAGGTTTTGAAGGTTAACGTCGCGGTAGACCAACGGTTACCGGGTGGACTTATTGGTACGGTAGAAGGGTTATTTACTAGCAATATCAATAATGTATTTTATCAAAACCTAAACATACGACCCTCAACAGCCACGCTAGCAGGTACGCCAGATAACCGCCCTATTTTTGATGCGGACTTACCCCGTGATTTAATTGACTCAACGTATACGGGTATTTATCTGGCCAGTAATACTGGTGCTGGTTACTCCTATAATCTGGTAGCACAGCTTTCTAAACCACTTACCCGAGGATTTTCGGCGGACGTAAGCTATACCTATGGGGATGCGTTCTCCGTTCTAGAAGGTACTTCTTCGCAGAACAACTCGCAGTGGCGGGGATATCAGAGCGTGGAAGGAAGAAACGTTGAGCGAGATCCTCATCGCTCTGATTTTTCACTGGGTCACCGAGTACTAGCTCAAGCCTCTTATCAAATCTCATACTTAGGTGGTTCTATGTCCTCGCAATTATCAGTGATTTACAACGGTCAGTCCGGTCGGCCTTTCTCCTACGTATATGGTGTCCAAAATCAAGCTTTTGTTAATGATGGTGGGTTTGACAACTCTGAATTAATCTATATTCCGGCTGGACGCGAAGACATTATTCTTGTCGATGCTACCTACCGTGACGGAAGCACATTTACTGCCGAGCAGCAGTGGGAAGCCTTAAATGCCTTCATAGAAAATGATCGGTACTTAAGCGATAATCGAGGAGGGTATGCCGAACGTAACGTAGCTCGTGCTCCTTGGGAAGGAGCCATTGATTTGCGATTTTTGCAAAACTTCAACTTAGGTAAAAATACGCTTCAACTGTCAGTAGATATTTTTAATTTCTCGAATTTACTCAATAATGAGTGGGGCCGAATATTTTCCGTACCGTTTGATAACTACAGCCTTCTAGATTTTGAAGGATTTCAATCAGGAACTAACGTGCCTACTTACCGCGTAGATAGTAACGTTATGAATGGCGAAGATCCCTGGGAAGGTAATATTGAAGATGAAGGTTTCCGAAGCTCTATCTGGCAGATGCAACTAGGGCTGCGCTACATCTTTGGAAACTAACCTCTCATAATCTTAATAACAGCTTATAATACAGAAAAGAGGCTTCTAGGGGGCTCTTTTGATTAACCATATTAAAACCATCGTCTCAGACGATGGTTTTAAATTTTTAGTTTAGGTTTCAAGTTAATCTTGGCTCTATCGGTTAATCAGATCAGTCGTATTGGTATTCGATTGTAAACTACATCTCCGTTTCTATAGGTAAGCCTAACAGCCACACCTACAACATTATAGCCATGTGGTACCGGAACACGAGTGCCATTTTTAAAAGTGTTAATTGACATAAAATTAACTCTTTTTGGACCAGATATAATCCAGCCCACTTCGGTATTCACTATATTACTAGCTATTGCCGGATTAATAGTTAGTATGTTGTCAAAAAAACCGCTCTTTGTATAATAATCAATCTCTTCTCTACAGTAGTAATCATCTTCATCATCACAGGGGTATGATTCCTCAACATAAACCTTTACAGCCTCTGTATAATTCATTACCCCCCATGGAATGGAATTAATTGCTTTGTACTGTCCAGAGTTGTTAGCATCCGTTCTGAGATATACCCCAAAACTGCCTATCGGGTCGGTTTGTGTCATAGTTCCTGTTAGCGAAATACTTCCTGCTAATGAGATATTATAGGTTGGGTATTTTCCAGAACCTGTAAAAGACTTAATAAAACCACCGGCTGCTTCAAGAAGCTCAGGTTTTCTTAAGTCCTTTACAACATTTTTAAAGGTGCTGTTTCCAAAATCAGGTAGCTTATCATATAACTTTGAGGAGTAACTAGCCATATCAAATAGATTAGAAACCCCTAATGGTTTGGGCTTGGGTTGAGCTACTCCAGTTAGGGTTATTCCGCCTTCTTGATAGGTAAGCGTTTCCTCAACCCCATGAATGACTACCTGAAGTCGGGCTTGTTGAGCTATCGAGGGATCATATCCTTGCATGTTGAACTCTCCAACCATCCATTGTTGATTACCAACTTCAGAATAAGCAAGCTGCTGAGTTTCGGTAAAGATAAAAGACTCAGCTGTAGGGCCACCGCTATCAAATGACAAAGTAAGTGTTTGATGGGAGTCCGATAATTCTGATGTTTTAAAGACACATACTCGTAGCAGTCCCCTATACTTATTGTAAAGCATAATCCAAGGTAAACGAGGTGCAGCCGTCGGGGTACCAAAGTCTCTGGCTACTAGCATCCACCCATCGGATGCACGGATGTCTATTTGAGAAGGATCTGCATTACCGAAGATAGAAACAGCACTGATGTCATAAAACGGGTTAACACTACCAATACCATTCGGATTACTTATCGTACCTGATACGTTTCTAAACCAAACTGTCCACTCTGATCCTTCCCAATTCCAATTTGCATTTAGATTTGGATCGTTAGAACCGGGAGGAATAATCCTGGAGTTAGTAATTGGCAGAGGCACTTCTTGTGTAGGAAGAGGCTGAAGGCCATTTGTAATATCCTGTTCTTCACAGGCAAAAAACAAAATAGCTAGTAAAAACAAACTGAGCTTTTTCATGATTAAAAGTGGTTTGAAGTGATAAAAAAATTAAGAAAATCATTAAAGATTATACTGAAAAACTGCTTCCATATCTGATTGAAAAGATGAAATCTAGGGTTCTAGATGATTTCATATGGTAGCTGAAGACCTACGAAATTTTTAGCTAAGGACACTTTTCAATAGAGTGCACCAAAATTTCGTGAGTCTGCTCGGCGGGAGTAAAAAGCCCCGACCACATAGGGATTCACCTAAAACTAATAGAAGCGACGAGTATTGCTTGCAAGGATAGAAGCGACGGGTATTACTTGAAAGGGATGGTATAGACAAATGGTAAACCTTTGTCTTTCTGGTATAATACCAAAGTATCAAAAATTATTAGAGAGTGCTATCACTTCACAATTCGATAACATATCTAGATGTAATGTTTAAGAAATTTGGTGAAAATTATAAAAAAAGCTTATTTGACATCTTGATTTATTGGCATTCAATATCTTTATACCATAGTATGCTTGATATTATTTCGCAAAATCGCCATAATATGTTAATGTACCTTTTTAAGAGAAAACGAAATAAGATGCGCTAAAATGTTAAACAATGGTAATATTTTTTAATTTAGAATAGTATTACTATCATCTAAGCTTGGGTGTAAAAGTGAAAGTGTTGTGAAGATGCGACTAGCACGTATCGGGAAACTAACCTTGACGTAGAATCTTAATAATAGCTTAATACAGAAAAGGGGCTTCTTAGGAGCCTCTTTCTTATTTTCGCCCCCAGTTTTTTATTGAGAACAATCATCTTTTACATTAACCTACCTATAAGCCATGAAAACGCTAATTTTTTTACTACTAATCGCTGTTTCCGCTCCTAGCTGGGCGCAACAAACTGTCACTGGGCGAGTCTACGAAGACCAAAACACGAATGGTAAGAAAGAACGGCATGAGCCGGGCATTGCCGAAATAGCCGTTTCTAATGGCACAGCGGTGGTACTGACCGATGAAGACGGTCGTTATGAGCTGCCTATTGATAATGACGAGATCATTTTCGTTGTTAAGCCCAGTGGTTACGAGCTTCCGGTCAATGCACTGAACCTGCCTCAGTTTTACTATATTCATAAACCCGATGGCTCTCCTGAACTAGATTTTGCTGGAGTAGCCCCCACCGGAAAACTCCCTAAGTCGGTAGACTTTGCCCTATTACCTACCGGAGAGCAAGAGAGCTTTACCGGGCTGTTTTTTGGCGATCCCCAGCCCTACGACTTGGATGAAGTTGACTACTTTGACCAAGCAGTGGTAGAAGAAGTAGCGGGTATTCAGGGTATACCGTTCGGATTAAGTTTGGGCGATCTGGTAGGCGACGACCTGGATTTGTTCCAACCCTACAACGAAGCCATCAGCCGGGTAGGTATTCCCTGGTGGAATGTATACGGCAACCATGATATGAACTTTGATGTGGAAGTAGATACGCTGGCCGATGAAACCTTCGAGGCAACTTACGGTCCAGCCAATTACTCCTTCAACTACGGAAAAGTACACTTCGTGGTGTTAGACAATGTGATGTACCCCGACCCTCGCGATGGTAAAGGCTACTGGGGCGGTTTTCGGGAGGATATGTTTACCTTTTTAGAAAATGATCTGAAGCACGTTCCCAAAGATCATCTGGTCGTCGTCTCCTTTCACATTCCCATTTACGAACCCGAAGGACGCGATACATTTATTGATGAAGATCGGGAGCGTTTATTTAGCCTGTTGAGCGATTTTCCGAATACGCTTTCGCTTTCGGCACATACCCATATCCAGCAGCATCATTTTTTTACGGAAAAAGACGGTTGGTCGGGATCGGGTGAGCACCATCACTACAACGTGGGTACTACTTCCGGCGACTGGTATTCGGGTAAGCTGAATGAGAACGGCGTTCCAATATCTACCATGCGCGATGGAACCCCGAAGGGATATGCCTTCATTACCTTTAACGGTAATGAGTACACCATAGATTATAAAGTGGTGGGCGAAACGGATGACTACCGAATGCGAATTTTCAGCCCTAAGGTAGTCCCTCATAACCAGCGCACTTCGGCAGGTATTTACGTGAATTTTTTCCAAGGTTCAGAAAAGGCAAACCTGCGTTACCGAGTGGATAATGAAGATTGGGAGGAGATGAGCTATACTATAGCGTTAGACCCAGCTTTTCAAGGGATGGTACACGAGTGGGATTACACCGAGGAACTGATGCCTGGTCGGCGCCCCTCCAATGTGGTTCCTTCCCGCCATCTCTGGCAAGCTCGTATTCCGACGGACTTAGAGATTGGTGAACACACTATTGAGGTGGAAGCGACTGATATGTTTGGACGGACGTTCACGGAGACGGCTACTTACCGTATTGCCGAGCCTAAACCTGTTGAGACGGCTTCGGCTGGTTCGGAAGAATAATCTTTTAATTTTTACACCACTCATTTCAGGAAAGAGGCCTACTTTAGGGTCTCTTTTATTATACCTTACCTATGCGACTATTAGCTATTTTACTGACCGGATGCTGGTTTATTGCTGGTTGTCAGGCTTCCCAAAGCACCCAAACTTCTCCATCCAAAGCGGTGGTGCCTATTTCATTAGATACCACTCAAACGCTAACCACTATTGCTTTTGGCTCTTGCAATAAAACTACCGAACCTCAGCCACTATGGTCGGAGATTATAAATCAGCAACCCGATTTATGGATTTGGCTAGGCGACAATGTTTACGGCGATACTCCGGATATGAAGCTGATGCAACAAAAGTATCAGCAACAACTTCAGAAGAAAGGCTACCAGAAATTACTGGCTTCTACTTCGGTAGTCGGTATTTGGGACGATCACGACTACGGAATTAACGATGGGGGGAAATATTTTGCTCAAAGAGCCGCCAGTCGCGATCTGATGCTGGAATTCTTGCAGGTTGATGCTAGTCGCCCGGTGTGGCAACGAGAGGGTGGGTACCAATCGTACACCTTCGGACCAGAAGGCAAAAAAGTGAAAGTAATCTTGCTAGACACGCGCTATTTCCGCGATACGCTTATGGAATCTTCTACGGAAGGAAAACGATACGGAGCTAATCCGCAGGGCGATATGTTAGGCGAAGCCCAGTGGGCGTGGCTTACCGAAGAGCTCAATAGTAGTGACGCTCAATTCAACATAATTGGTAGTAGCATTCAAGTCATTCACGAAGAGCATGGCTACGAAAAGTGGGCAAACTTCCCTAAGTCTCACCAGCGATTGTACGACCTAATTACTAATTCGGAAGCCAAGGGAGTTGTGCTGCTCAGTGGCGACCGCCATATTGGCGAGATTTCCCGCCTAAAACTTCCCGAAATGCCATATCCATTGTACGATATTACCTCCAGCGGAATGACCCACGTCTACGAAGATGCTGACGAAGAAAACCGCCATCGGGTGAGCGACCTAGTGACCAAACTCAACTACGGCCTCATCCAGATTGACTGGAATACTAACCAAGTCACCTACCAAGTCAAAGGCGAAAACAGAGCCACCTATGCCTCTGAAACGGTTGTTTATCCCTTTTAATGAATAATGATGAATGAGTAATGATGAATGATTAATTTTCAGTCATCAGTCATCAGTCATCAGTCATCAGTCATCAGTCATTAAACTATTCTTGTTCAAACAAAAACTCGTTGTAGGCATTTTGTAGTTCGCGAAGGGCGAGGTGATCTTGTTGCTGCTGAGCCACAGCGATTCCTTTTTGATAGGTAGCTTCGGCTAAAGCGGTTTCTCCCTTGGCTTGGTACAACTTAGCCACGTGGTAATAGGTGGCTACGTAGTTAGGGTGTTCTTCCAACAATTTCTCATAATACGGGCGGGCTTGCTCAGGATTATCTTGCGCGTATTCGGTAGCAATAGCGTAAAGTGTGAATGGGTCATTGGGTTCTTCTTGCAAAAAATTAAGTAGCTGCGCTAGGCGTTCGGTATTCATCCTCAGGCTGATTTTTATTTATTCTTGATTTACGTAACTTCGCAGCAAAAAAAGGGTTATAAAAGAATATTGACGTAAAAGAAGCGCAGGCTTATGAAGATTCTAGTATGCATTACCCACGTACCCGATACCACATCAAAAATATCGTTTACGGAGAATAACACCAAATTCGACACAACGGGCGTACAGTATATTATTGGCCCTTACGATGACTACTCGTTGGCTCGGGCTATTGAGTTGAAAGAACAGCACGGCGGTTCAGTTACAGTAGTCAACGTAGGTGAGGCGGAAACGGAGCCTACTATCCGAAAAGCACTGGCTATTGGAGCTGATGATGCCATTCGTATTAACGCTCACCCTTCCGATAGCTTTTTTGTGGCTCAGCAAATCGCTTCGGTGGTGAAAGAAGGTGGTTATGATTTGGTGCTAATGGGTCGAGAATCTATTGATTACAACGGTGGACAAGTACACGGTATGGTGGGCGAACTGGTCAATATGCCCTCTATTTCGCCCGTAATGCAGCTCGATATTGAGGGAGATACCGCTAAGCTCTCCCGGGAGATAGAAGGAGGAAAAGAACAACTAGAGGTGAAACTACCCTTTATTGCTGGTTGTCAGGAGCCCATTGCCGAGTGGAAAATTCCGAACATGCGCGGCATTATGATGGCCCGTAAAAAGCCTTTGGATGTTAGAGATCCCGCTGATAACGAACAGATGACCGATACCGTTCGTTACGAGCTACCGCCCCCCAAGGGTGAAGTAAAAATGTTCTCGGCTGATGAGTTGGATGCATTGGTACAGGCACTAAAAAATGAAGCCAACGTACTCTGATCTTCGGTAGCAATCTTACCAGTCAAATCACTAATTTTTCAGTAAATTGTTAGCAACACTTGAATAAAGATAAGTATGGCAATAGTAGCACTCGTTGAAGATTCTGACGGAAAAATAAAAAAATCGTCTATTGAAGCCGTAGTGTACGCGGCGGCCTTAGCTAAGCAAATAAGTGAGGATGAAGTGGTAGCCTTAGCATTAGGAAACCAAGTTAGTAGTGAGGAGCTAGAAGGGCTGGGAAAGTTTGGAGCCAATCGTGTACTGCACGCCAACGACGAGCGATTAAACCAAGGTGTGATTCAAGCTTATGCCTCAGTGGTTGACCAAGCAATGAACGAGACAGGAGCGAATGTACTAATACTTGCTAAATCATCCTTGGGCGACCCGGTTGCCTCTCGGGTAGCCATAAAGCAGCAAGCTGCTTTGGGAGCAAATGTGGTAGAATTGCCTGATTTAAGTGACGGGTTTGTGGTAAAGAGTAGTATTTACACCGGAAAAGCATTCGCCCATACCAAACTCGACCGAGATAAGAAGATTATCGCTTTACGAAAAAACGCTATTACCCCCGAAGAAGGTGAAGGAAAAGCCACAGTAGAAGCTTTTAACCCTAGCTTATCAGATGCCGATTTTGGGGCTACTATCACTAATACGGAAAAAAGTGAAGGCGATATATTGTTGCCGGAGGCAGACATTGTGGTGTCTGGTGGACGTGGATTGAAAGGCTCGGAAAACTGGGGGATGATAGAAGAGTTGGCCGATACACTAGGAGCAGCCACTGGCTGTAGCAAACCCGTATCAGATATCGGCTGGCGACCGCACCACGAGCACGTAGGGCAGACTGGAGTAAAGGTGAGTCCTAGTTTATACGTAGCCGTGGGTATTTCGGGGGCTATTCAGCACCTAGCTGGCGTAAACTCTTCTAAGTATATTTTGGTCGTTAATCAAGATGCCGAGGCACCATTTTTTAAAGCAGCCGATTACGGGGTGGTGGGCGATGCTTTTGAAATAGTACCTCAGTTAACCGAAAAGATCAAAGCCTCTCAAAACTAAGTTGTTCGTATTGTGGATAAAATTGAATTAGAAATTTTAGGTCTTTCTTCTAGCCAATCACAGCAGGGTTCGTTTGCGTTGGTGCTGGGGGAGACCGTAGGTAATCGCCGACTGCCCATCATTATCGGAATGTTTGAGGCTCAGGCAATCGCTATTGAGATCGAGAAGATTGTTCCTAATCGTCCAATGACTCACGATTTGTTTAAGTCATTTGCGCGGAACTTCCATTATACGGTAGAGGAAATTATGATCTCAGATTTAAAGGAAGGAGTATTCTTTGCTAAAATTGTTTGTAGTGATGGAGCGGGTACTACCGAAATTGACGCCCGTCCGTCCGATGCTATTGCGATTGGTCTCCGATTTAATGTGCCTATATTCACCAACGAGAGCGTACTTTCTGAGGCAGGTATTGTGTTAACCGATGAAGAAGGTGAACCGGAAATTCCATCCGCTCCGTCTGGGTCAGATTCTAAAAAGGGAGCTACTGAAAAATTAAAAGATCTATCGTTTGATCGGCTCACTTCAATGTTAGATGAAGCCTTGAAAGGCGAAGATTACGAAAAAGCCGCTAAGATTCGGGATGAGATGAATCGTCGAAATTAATCCATCTAGCTGAACTATCCGCCCAACCGCCAAAGGTTGGGATTGCATCTACTAGCCTGACCCATTATGCCTTACGTTCGCGGAATCTTAGGAATCGCTGCCTTGGTATTTATTGCTTTTCTCTTATCGCAAAACCGTCGGGCGGTAAACTGGCGATTGGTAGGGGCTGGCATCGCAATCCAATTGATAGCGGGTATACTAATTCTGAAAGTTCCGTTTGTAAAGAGTATCTTTAACAGCATCAGCGAAGCATTTGTAAAATTCTTGAGCTTTTCGCAGCAGGGAGCTGAGTTTCTGTTCGGTGGGTTGGTGGATACCTCATCCTTCGGCTACATTTTTGCCTTTCAAGTGCTGCCCACCATTATTTTCTTTTCTACGGTTACTGCTGGACTGTACTACTTAGGTATTTTACAAAAAATTGTCTACGCTATTGCCTGGATTATGGCGCGTACTATGCGTCTGTCGGGAGCAGAAAGCTTATCTGCCGCCGGAAATATCTTCCTCGGACAAACGGAGGCTCCCTTACTGGTTCGTCCGTACATTGCTGGAATGACGCTTTCGGAGATTATGTGCCTGATGACCGGAGGCATGGCTACTATTGCCGGGGGGGTGCTGGGGGGCTACGTTGCTTTTCTCGGAGGTGATGATCCGGTAGAGCGAACCCGTTTTGCTTCTTACTTGCTGAGTGCTTCTATTATGAACGCCCCGGCGGCCATCGTCATTGCTAAGATTCTGGTACCCGAAACCCAGCCGGATAAAATACGCAAGGAGCTCGATGTGAGTGGCGAAAACTTGGGAGTGAATGTAATCGATGCACTCTCCCGAGGGGCAGCAGAAGGACTGAAGTTAGCACTAAACGTAGGAGGAATGCTGCTGGCATTTATTGCCGTAATTGCAGCTATCAATTATTTTTTGTCAGGAGTCATTGGCGAAACAACCGGACTAAATCAGTTTGTTGTACAAAGTACCGACGGGGCGTTCGATGAATTTTCGTTAGAGTATCTGCTGGGACAGCTATTCAGAGGGTTCGCCTTCATTATGGGAGTAGACTGGAGCCAAACGCTGCAAGTAGGCAGTCTGCTAGGCCAAAAGACTGTTATTAACGAATTTGTTGCGTACTTAAGCTTATCCGAGATGAAAGCCGCTGGGGGATTAGACGGACGAGCGTTAGTGATCGCCACTTACGCACTTTGCGGATTTTCTAACTTTAGTTCTATTGCCATTCAGATTGGTGGTATTGGCAGTTTAGCCCCCGATCAGCAAGGCAATCTTTCTAAACTAGGGATGTGGGCTTTAATCGCCGCTACTTTCGCCTGTATGATGACTGCTACCATTGCTGGAATGCTGGTGAACTACTAGGCCTTCTGCTTGACTGGAGCTTTCTTACTTTGCTGAAATCGCTTACCAATATTTTTTAGCCTCATTTTTCGCGATTCTAATGCAAGCTCGTCGGGCGGGTTCCCTAATAGAAATCCGTAAGGTCGCATTGAAGGCACAGTATCGAAGATTACTTTCATGATAGCCAGTATTGGTATGGATAAAATCATGCCGATAGCTCCCCAGATCATTCCACCGAAAAATAGAGCTAAAATAGCAGCAAAAGGATTAATACTCACGCGTCCGCCAACTACATTAGGCGTAATAAAGTTTCCTTCCAGAAACTGCACTGCCCAAAAGATGAGAGCTACTCCTATTGGATACCAAATAGAATCCTTGGTGACCAATGCAAACAAAATAGGCAGCAATGACCCAACAAACACTCCGATATAAGGAATAATGGTGAGCACCGCAGCTAGAGCACCAAAAAAAACAGCGTGCTCAATTCCTAGTATCATGAGGCCAGTAGTATTTAAAACGCCAACAATTAAAATCACTGTGAATAATCCCAGGATGTAGCTGCGAACCACTTTTTCTATTTTAACTACCGTTTCGCCTACTACGCTATGGTTTGCCGGAGAAAACAATCGGTACAGAAAGTCAAGAAAAAACTTTCGGTAGTAGAGAAAGAAAAACAGAGAGATCATAGCAAGAAAAAATGCAGTAAAAAAGCCCGCCGTAGCCGAAACAGTGCGAGACAGAAACGACGTGCTGCCCCGTAACAGACTAGTAATAGAATCTTTCAAATAATTGGTTTGCTCCTGAGGTGCTATACCAATGGTGCTCTCCATCCACGCTGAACTCTGATCAATCACCTGATTGAACTTAGCCTCAATGGTATTCAGGTCGCTTCCGATATTTCGCACTTGGGCTGAGAAAAAGTAAAATAACCCGGCAATTACTAGCACGACAAACACAATAGAGAGCACTGAGCTAATACCCCTCGGAATTTTTAATCGCTCCAACCACGAGCCAAAAGGGTGAAGTAGTAATGCTAAAATTAATGCAGTGAGTAGCGGACTCAGGATTGATTTTGCAACGATAAGTACGTAAGCGGTCAGAACAATGGCTGCTAACACAATAAGGTACTTAGCGTATCCGGGCAGTTTAGTCATGATAGGATAGATAAAAAAAGTAGTTAAGTACTATAACGCAAGGTTACTGGATTAGTTAGAGTCAAAGAGTGTTCAAGCCGCTTTGTGGTCAAGCCTGAGGCAATCTGTGGAATGATATTCTGAGTTCAAAGTGTTTGAACAAACAGGAAATCCAAGACTCGGACACATTAACACCCTAACTCTCTAACACTTTCAGTAATGAAATTCTATATTTGCAGCTTCTTAAAAATGGGCATTTCATTGTCCCCATAAAAAAACTGTTCTATATGTCAAGTTTAGAAAACTTTATAAAAGAACTCCGTTGGCGGGGTATGATTCATGATATGACCCCTGGTACCGAGGAGCAACTGGCTAAGGAGAAAACTTTGGGCTATATCGGGTTCGACCCGACGGCTAAATCACTGCATATTGGTAATCTGGCTACGGTGATGCTGCTGGTGCATCTGCAACGAAGCGGTCATCAGCCCATTGCTTTGGTAGGGGGAGCTACCGGTATGGTTGGTGATCCTTCGGGAAAATCAGCCGAGCGTAATTTGCTAGATGAAGCAACCCTTCGGGAAAATCAGGCCGGAGTGCGCCAGCAATTAGAGAAATTTCTGGATTTTGAAGCGACTGAAAATAAGGCAGTACTCGTGAACAACTACGATTGGTTCGGTAAGATTGGGTTTCTGGAATTTCTGCGGGATGCGGGTAAGCACCTAACCGTCAATTACATGATGGCGAAAGACTCAGTAAAAAAACGATTGGAAACCGGGTTGTCATTTACGGAATTCTCGTACCAATTGCTACAAGGCTACGACTTTTACCATTTGTACCAGCACCACGGAGTGAAACTACAGATGGGTGGCTCGGATCAGTGGGGAAATATTACTACCGGAACCGAATTCATTCGCCGAAAGGCATCGGGAGATGCATTTGCGCTAACAGCCCCGCTCATTACCAAGTCCGACGGAACCAAGTTTGGTAAGTCTGAGTCGGGTAACGTTTGGCTAGATGCCGATATGACCTCTCCCTATAAGTTCTATCAGTTCTGGCTCAACGTAGCTGACGATGATCTGTCACGTTTGCTACGAGTTTTCTCGCTTAAAAATCAAGAAGAGGTGGAAGCATTAGAGCAGTTGCCCAATCCGAATGAGGCCAAGCGGGCACTGGCCGGAGAACTGACCACCCGCATTCACTCAGCCGAAGATTTTGAAAATGCTCGTGATGCCTCTTCTATTCTGTTTGGTAATGCTGCCCTGGAGAAAATTCAGCGGATTGATGAAAAAACTCTGCTAGAAGTTTTTGAAGGATTACCTCAGGAAACGATCTCTAAAACGGAATACGAAGCAACCGATAATGTAGTGGATTTGCTCGCGGAAACAACTCGTCAACTGGTTTTTAAATCCAAGGGAGAAGCCCGCCGGATGATTCAGCAGGGTGGGGTAAGCATTAATAAGGAGAAGATTGCCTCCGCCGAAGCAGAGGCCAATTTTTCGTTGCTACAAAACAAGTACTTACTCGTACAGCGCGGAAAGAAAAATCATTTTCTGGTGCGAGTGGAAGAGTAGACTGGATTCATAGAAAACCTACGCTGTCGCTAAGGATTTTTCGGGAATAACTTTCTTTTCGGTAAAGTAGACTGTGGCGAGTAGAGCTAAGGCAACGAAGGCACCGGCTGCCTGCCCATCTCCGGCATTAATGTGAGCGGAGGCAGCTAAAGCGATGTTGAAAAAAAATCCGGCGTAAGCCCATTCCTTCAAAACAATCGATTGTTTTGTCCAGATAGCCACCAAGCCCAACAGTTTTGCAATAGCCAGCGGATAGATTACGTATGTGGGAAATTCTAGCGACTGAAATGCTCCCTTAACGTCTTCATAATTGAAGAAGTAGTTAAAGGCCGAGAAAATCATCAATAGGGTGAATAGACTGAGTGTGACGTAGTAGGTAATTTTTACAGCTTTCATAATTTATAAAGTTTTCTGTAAATACGTATACACTACTGTTGTAGTTACATGAATCAAAAAAAAGTGAAAGCTAATAGATTCCTTGCTCAGGGTGCCGGGCGGTAAAGCCCTTATACTTTTCCTTGATAGCCTCAATATCTTGGTTCACATCATCGGATGGGTAGAATGGCTCCATAAGAATACCCGCTTCTTTTTGAGCGTAGTCCAGATAACCTAAAAGGATTGGTACATTGGCTTGTTTAGCTACGTGGTAAAAACCCGTTCGCCAGCGTTTCGCGTATTTTCGGGTTCCTTCCGGGGTGACTAACACAATTAGATGATCGCGTTCATCAAACAGTCTGGCCATTGCATCTACCATGCTTTCCCGTGTAAGCCCTTTTTGCTTTCGATTAATAGGTATAGCACCCAACGCTTTAAGAATAATCCCTACCGGAGGTTTCATCCATTCTTTCTTAATAGTGAACCGAATCGGTATACCCATTAGCCGAAGGGCTGAAAGTGCGTAGAAAATATCCCAATTGCTGGTATGGGGAGCGGCAATCATGACTCCTTTCTTAATGTGTTTGGGGAAATTCTTGTTGTACGACCAACCAGAAATACCTAAAATAATCTTCGCAATAATTTTCCACATTACGGATAAGTTGTTGATTATATTTCTGACCAAAACTGGGTAAGCTCGGCTTCTAGCTCTCGGGCGTAGTTGTACCCGATCTGAAAAATCTCATTGGCTTTTCCCAAATCAAATATATGGTATGTATTCAGAGCGGGTGGTTCAATAAAAAAGTCGCAGTACTTTCGGCGAGAGTAAGAGTTAGCATTAATGGTTAGCAGAAAAGTTCGTTCAAGCATGGTTCGGATATTCATCACCTTAAAAGTATCATCAATGGGGTTGCAGTGCAAACCTATAAGTTTATCGCAGCTACCTATCAGTGCTTCGGCCGGAAAGTTATTCAGCAACCCGCCGTCTACGTATAGTTGATGCTGAAAGGAAATTGGCTCAAACATTACGGGAATGCAGGTAGAAGCCATCAGCGGGCGAATGAGTTCACCCTTGGAAAAATACACTGTTTTTCCCTTACGTAAATCAGTAGCATTAATGGTTAGAGGGATTTTTAATTCTTCAAATGAGTTTTTAGGGAGATACTTATCGTAGAGCCATTCGGCGCTGTCCATCTTTAGCAATCCGGTCTTACTAATGGCGGGACGAATAAGTCGGAAGAAGTTGGTTTCATTTATTATCCGAAGGATATCATCGGGTGAGTAGCCACTAGCGTATAGTGCCCCGGCAATGGCTCCTGAACTGCTTCCGGTAATTGCTCCAATCTTTATACCGAGTTCATCCAGTACTTTTAAAACTCCTAGGTGGGCAATACCCCTCGCTCCGCCACCGGAGAGCACCAACCCTAGTTGTCGACGACGTGGTTCCGCTTCTTCCGAATTCTTCAGCATAGCAATCGGCCGGATAATTGATGATGGGTTTACTGTACTACTCCAATTTTAGTGAACTTATCAATGCGTTTTTGAATGCGGTCTTCAGGGGAGAGAGCATCTAATTCCTTCAGGGTAGAAAAAATGTACTCCTCTATTTTTTTGCTCTGCCACTTCATATCGTGGTGAGCCCCACCCAAAGGCTCATCAATAATGCTATCTACCATCTGAAAGTGATGCATATCTTGCGCGGTAAGCTTGAGGGCTTCGGCCGCTTGCTCCTTAAAATCCCAGCTGCGCCACAGAATAGACGAGCAAGACTCGGGGGAAATAACGGAATACCAAGTATTCTCTAGCATCACCACCCGGTCGCCAATAGCAATACCTAGCGCACCACCCGAAGCTCCTTCTCCGATAATAATACAAATCACCGGAACTTTGAGCATAAACATTTCTCGCAGGTTGCGGGCAATGGCTTCACCCTGCCCCCGCTCTTCGGCTTCAATACCCGGAAAAGCTCCGGGGGTATCGATGAACGCAATAATAGGTTTACTAAACTTCTCGGCAATTTTCATCAGGCGCAGTGCTTTACGGTAGCCTTCTGGGTTAGCCATGCCGAAGTTTCGCATCTGACGAAGCTTAGTATTCCGCCCTTTTTGTTGACCTAGTAGCATAAAGGTTTGTCCATTAATGCGCCCTAGGCCACCAACCATGGCTTTATCGTCTTTCACAGTACGGTCGCCGTGCAGTTCAATAAAGTCGTCGCAAAGTTCGTAAATATAATCTAGCGTATAGGGGCGGTCGGGATGACGTGAGAGTTGCACCCGTTGCCAACGGGTTAGGTTAGAGTATGTTTCTTCTTTCAGGCGTTGAATTTTGGCTTCTAAGGTCTGAACCGCCTCACTCACATCTACGCCATTCTCATTCGCCATGCGTTTCATCTCAGCTAATCGCTCCTCCAGCTCAACCACTGGTTTCTCAAATTCTAGTAAGGTTTGTGCTGAATTTTCTGTTGCCATAGTGCATTGTTTTTCAAGTTCAAAGCTAGGGCTAAAAAGCGAATTTTACCAACTGCGTAGCAGGGGATGCTATTTAGCTAGCAGAATTAAAAGAAAAAACTAAAGTGGTTTGTTGGAAATAAGGCGATAAGATTTCATATTTGCATTCCGATTTCAACTGGTCTGGTAGTTCAGTTGGTTAGAATGCCTGCCTGTCACGCAGGAGGTCGCGGGTTCGAGTCCCGTCCAGACCGCTTGAATACTTCAATAAGCCCCTTAGTGGGCTTTTTTTATTCTTTCTATCCTATCATTGGGTTTTAGCTCATCGAGAGTGGCGGGCAATTTGTTAATACAGTCACTCGCGAAATAGCCACTTAACGGGTGCTGTTTGCTGAATACAGACCAATACTTTACAAAAAACTAAAATAGCCCCGACAGGAATCGAACCTGTATCTACCGTTTAGGAAACGGGAATTCTATCCGTTGAACTACGGGGCCTAAAAATTCAATAACAAAAGTATTCATTTTCGACACTTCCTACAAACTTGATATAGCTACAATAGGGTTTGATTGTAGTTCGGTATCCCTGTAAAACTGCAATGTTCCTGATCATTAAAGTAAATCCCTTTCTTAATGATCATTTTCACGAAAAATCAACGACCAATGTAGCATTTTACCTTCGAGCAACGTACAGGGATAGAATGCTAAGTCGTGACTCAGCCCATTTTCTCCTAGCCTATCTTGTTGTTCACTTCCTAACCCTACCAACGTATCTCTATTTCTATGAAAAAGCAATACTATTCGGTACGTGTTTTCAGATTGGGCATTGTCTCAATAATACGATAGCAGGAGTAATTATCGATTAACAATACCGGAAAAATCATAACGAAAATCGATGAGACAATGCTTTATCAAGAAAGTACTTATTTGCAGACTGCTTTTTGTAGCATCGGTAATATATGCCTAAAGTCCTTTTCTTTTAATCTATAATCTATGGAAGGCCCTGTTCCCCTGACCGTGATTAGCCCGGTGATGCTCGAGAGAGGGAGTTTTTTTGACTTTCCGGCGCTACAGGCTAACTGGGTATTTATATTGGATGGCCAAATCACACTCCATTATAAAGACCAGCAATATCCTCTTCGTAAGAGTTTTCTGATTCCCCACTATAATTATACCATCCGGACAACCACTAGCAGCGGGTGTAAAGCCATTGTCGTCCGGTTCCCACCCTTTTCTTATTTTGCCCTTCGTCCGTTTGTTCACCTTTCCGCACGCGAGTTATCCTCTCAGAAAGTGTTTTTGGCCGAAGATATTTTTGGATCTTCCTTTCAAGCATTAAAAGATAGGTTAGCGATAACCCCTAATGTTTCTCAGCAAAATGCTTATCTCCAGTCTTACCTTCAGGTAGGGCAACGCCCCGAAGGGTACCATATTTCCCGGATGCAGAGCATTTTAGATCACATCGATCAAAGCTACGACTTTTCCTATCGAGTCGATGAGCTATGCCAAACGCACCACATTACTCCGCGGACACTCAATCGATACTTTTACGAATACCTCGGCACAAGCCCAAAGTACTACCTGCGGGAGCACCGTTTCAGCCGAATACTGAGGCAGTTGTTAACCGTTCCGGGTGACCCTTGGAAAACGGCGGTAGAGTTCGGACTTACGGATCAAAATCATTTGATCAAAGAAGTGAAAGCGTTTACGGGGTTTACCCCAAGTGAAATACCAAACGAACTGCACGCAGCAGCACATTATACGCTCGGTCAATAATAATGTCCGATTTTTACTATGTCTGGTGCAGGTAACCTACTAGTTTTGCTGTAGATTGTTTTATAGGAACAGAACACTGAGTCATGGTTCAGCCTATTTTTCTGACAAATCTCACTGCTCACTACCTGGCTGAATCAGCCTACTCCTAACCTCAAAAATCTCACTCCCTAATGTATGTTTTTAGGTTGAGTATCGTCTTGCTAATACAATAGCAAGCCGCGTAGTTATTGTTAATAATTATTATGGTAATAATCAATGAGACAAGTCTTTATTATGATAGTATGTATGAGTGGGCTCCTTTTGGTGTCCTCGGAGATACAAGCCCAAAGCCCTTTTCTTTCGGAACTCCACTTGCGAGCTGCGTACTTTGGGGAGTTCATCACGCATCCGGGTGTTAAGCTAGGAGTAGAAAGTCCTTTCTCCGTGCGACTAAAAGAAAAAAAGCGCATCACCAAAGAGAAAAGTAGGCTACTGGCCGCTAGCTTAGGATTGTACCACCACGTAGACAATCACTACGGCACCTTTCTGCTCACCGAAGTAGGCGACAGAGGTATCCGACCTAAAGGATTTACCACCGAACGGTGGCTGGGGGTAGGCTACTTCCGCTCTTGGCTCGCTAGTCCTACCTACGAAGTAGGCGATAGTGGTGAAGTCAATCAGGTGGTGGGAGCAGGACGCAACCGACTGATGCTCAGTTTAGCCTATGGCATCGGCTGGGACTTATCCCAAAAGCGGAATTTGCCGCTGCGGTGGAATATGAAACCGACACTTTTTTTTGAAATTCCTTACAACAATGCCATCATGCCCCGCGTCGCTTGGGAAATGGGGTTGAGTTACCAAATTAAATAGCTAATAATATGCGATTATTTCGCCATGCTTATCATTACCTTCTGGGACTTCTATTCATAGCAATCTTCCCCAGTTGCCAAGAAGGTGAGAATTTTGAGAACATTACTCAGCTAGATGATCACTTTTTCCTTCGTAACAATGGGGCCGATATGCCCGTAGCGGTGCAGGGTAATTTTGAAGACAAGATACTAGTCGTATTCTTGCAAGGGGGACCAGCTGACGGTGCTCAGTTTTTGTCCTATTCAAGAGTATTCAATCAATTAGAGGAGCACTACGCGATGGCCTATTGGGATCAGCGGGCTACTGGGTCGGCAAGTGGTACTTTTCCCACAGAAAGCTTAACCCGAGCCCAATACGTTGATGATTTGGAAAAACTCATTACCCTGGTGCAGCACCGCTACGGCGACGACACAAATATCTTTTTGATGGGCATTAGCTGGGGCGGAATGCTGGGTAGTGCGTACCTAGTGAAAGACAATAATCAGCAGAACATCCGAGGGTGGATTGAGATCAATGGAGCCCACGACTATCCGATGATTCTGGAGACTGGCCCGAATAAAATGATGGAAGTCGCTGACGAACAAATCGCTCAGGGAAACTCAACCAACGACTGGCAAGCCATACGAGATTTTGCTGTCGGTTTTAATGCGGAAGATCGAAGAGTAGAGAACTATGCCGAGTATGTACAGGAAGCAATAAAAGCAGAGGAGCTATTGTATGGTGACGATGTAATTGAATTAAGTACTGATCTAGAAAATACAGGTAAATTAGCATTTGCTTCTTCTTATCACCCACTCAGCTCGTTTTTTAAAAATCTGCTTAACAGCCCCAACCACCACGTAAGCGTAGATGTAGCTAATGATACTACCGTTAACGCACAACTCGGACGGGTAACTACACCTACTTTGTTTCTGTGGGGAAAATATGATTTGCGAGTACCACAAGCATTGGCCGAAGACGCTTATCAACGTTTGGGCACCCAGGAAGTTGATAAAGAACTGGTTATTCTTGAGAGATCAACGCACCCGTTGCCAGTAAATGAACCTAATCGGTTCTATGAAGAAGTGGTTCGCTTTGTGAATAGACATCGTTAAGGCCTAACTTGTAACCTATGGAAGACCCAATTTCCTGACCGTGATTAGCCTAATGATGCTTGAGAAGGGGAGTTTTTTTAGCGTCGCCAGCGTCCTGAGGGGCACCAAGCTTCCCGAATGCCACATATTCTAGATCAAATCAATCAGAGTCATGGCTTTTCCTATCGAGTCGATGAGCTATGCCAAACGCACCATTTTACTTCCCGGACGCTCAATCGATACTTTTACGAATACCTGGGCACAAGCCCAAAGTGTCACCTGCTCGAGCACCGTTTCAGCCGAATACTGAGGCAGTTGTTAACCATTCCGGGTGACCCCTTTAATTAAAGAAGTCAAGGCATTTACCGGGTTCACTCCGGGCGAATTACCAAGTGAGCAGCACCCAGCGGCACATTATACGCTCGTCAACTAAGAATGTCCGATTTTTACTATGTCTGGTTCAGGCGACCCATTAGCTTTCCACGAAGTTTCTACTCGCTATTTATGCTGTAACATTCACGATTGTTGAAGAATAGGCTGAGAATGGTGAGTAACTTTCGCAAAAATTAGCAGGTACTGTAGCGTTGTCTAGCAAGGTTACGTATCGGCTAAAACTATATTTTTTTGCTTTTTGGTATGAACCAACTACCCAATTTTTTTAACCGATGAAACCTTCTACTGCATATTTCAGCCTACTAGCCTTACTTTTTTTCTTCTCCTGCCACAACGACGATGAAGAAGATGACACAGGGTTTATTAATGTCGAATTTGCCTTTGAGCAAGACGGCGAAGGTTGGGAAGGCGGCTTTGCCGAATATCCACCTGGTGAAGAGGATTTCTTTGAACTCTCGTTCTCCCACGCTGATTTACCCGACACCCTCAACACTGAGGAAAAAGGACTGCGCCTGTCAGGTACTAATCGCAGCGACGACCTATTCATGTTCATCAAACGCCAAATTACGGGCTTAGAGCCAGACAGCCTGTACGGAGTGCGTATTGACATCCAACTCGCCTCGAACGCCCCTGAAAACTCTTTTGGTATTGGCGGTAGTCCGGGTGGGTCGGTGTACCTGAAAGCGGGAGCAACGACCGAAGAGCCTTTGGTACTAGAAGATAATCAGATCAACATTGACAAAGGCAACCAAGCGCAAGGTGGTGAGAACATGATGGTGCTCGGAACTATCGGCACCGAACGAGAAGATTTTGAGTACGAACTCATCAGTCGTGATAACTGGGATCAGAAGATAATTGAAGTGAGAGCGGATGCGGAAGGAGCTTGCTGGCTTATCGTGGGTACCGATTCTGGTTTTGAGGGAACGACCACGCTGTATTACAATCGTATTTCGATCCTCATGGCACCATTTTCTCCTGACTAGTGCTCTCGCCTGGATTTGAATAATGAAACCTTCTACCCTAAATACCTAACCTATGAATCGCCCACCTTATTTCTTTGTCTTGCTTTTCGTTTTACTGGGCCTAACCAGTTGCCATTGGCTGGATTGGGATGATTTTCATCCCCAATCTCCTAAAGATCGAACTACCGTAAAGCAAGACTACCGAGATTTAGTAGCTACCGAAAAAAAGTTTGCTGCTTTCACCGAAGAAAACGGCACCGTCGAAGGTTTTCTATCATTTCTGGCGGATGATGCCATACTCTTCCGAGATGGAGAATATGTTTTAGGTATACCGTTTTATCAACAAAATCCGTCAACGGGTATTTTGTCGTGGAAACCTCAGTACGCCGATATTTCACGTTCCAGAGATTTTGGTTACACCACCGGCCCCTTTACATTTCGGAACAGCCCGGAAGATACTCCCAGTGGATTCGGACACTATATTTCCGTATGGGAGAAGGTAGACACCGCCACCTGGAAAGTGGTGTTTGATCTGGGTAATTTTTATCCTCCCCCCAGCGATCCTTTTCCCGATTTGGTGTTCCCCTCAAAGTATCCTCGCAAAATTGCATTCGTGGGGGATACTACCGGACTGGTAGCAGCACTCATTGCTCAGGATTCAGCTTTTGCTCAATTGGCTAGTACCGAAAATCTGCGAGCAGCCTACGAGATTTTTTTGGTGGAAAGCCCGATCCTGTTTCGCTCGGGCAGTTTGCCTTTTGATACTCCCGGCGAGGTGCAATCACTGGTGGCCTCGGCTAATCAGCAGCCGAATCTTACTCCAGTTGGTGGAAAAACTTCGGTGCTGGGTGACTTGGGTTATGTATACGGCCTGACTGAGCGGGAAGGTGGTACACCCACGGCCTACTTGCACATTTGGAAATACGAACGATGGAAAGGTTGGCAACTTGTGGTAGAGGTGTTGGCAATCCCTAATACTTAACCGCACTAATTATGAAACTAAGTGTAATCATCAGCCTAGTTGGTTGGGTAGCTTTAATTACTCCGGTCAGCGCTCAGGAAATAGAACAACCTCAAACTATTTTCCAGCACGATACTACGTATCATCGGGGAAAATTCTTTAGTCCTGAGCTGCGAATACACTTCTACGGTAGCGACTTAGAAACCGCAGCTTCACCGTTATTGGGTGGAACGTTTGGTTGGGTATTTAATCGGAGTTTTATGGTCGGTATCAGTGGTTTTGGTAAAATTGCTTGCACTCGTTACCGAGCCAATTATCCGCAACACAACGATAATGGACAAGTACTAGAAGAGCGTCATCCGATGGGATTGGGCTACGGTTATGGTGGGCTATTACTAGGCTACATACTCCAATTCAACCGCTCGGTGCACGTCACCTTTCCGGTACTGATTGGGCTAGGTACCAGCAACGAGTACGAGATAGAACCCGACGGTGATCTAAGTTGATGCTACCCCAAGAGATCACTTTTACTGAAATCTCGATCATTGAGCAGGAACGAGGTAAACCTTGGAACGTACTACAAAGATTTTCTTAAAAGCATGAAGAGAGTAGAAACGGAAATTATTATTGAAGCGGATAAGAGAAAAATTTGGACAGTGCTGACCAATTTGGACTCATATGAGCAATGGTGTTCAGCAATTCAGTTTCCAGCAGGAAAAGCGGAAAAGGATGCGATAGTCACGATGACGACTGCTACCCCGGATGGCTCGGGTAAAACCTATACCGGTAAGGGGAAAATTATTAAGTTGATCCCATATCAATCGCTGGTATGGCAGGGAGGCATGAAGGGTATTCTGGTAGGCCATCATTTCTGGCATCTCAGTGAGCAAGGAGATGGAACTACTCGCTTGGTACAAGGGGAAGACTTTTATGGTCTATATGCTTGGTTGATGAGCCAGAAAAAGCTTGCCTCTTTTCAGCCCTTTTACGAAAATATTAGTCAAGAACTAAAGCAGTACGTAGAAGGCATATGAGTTGGGTTCGTGAAAAATATCGTAGCTTATACCAATCGCTGAATTTTGAACGGCGGGGGCTTTTCGCGCTGGTTCACTCGGAATGGGGAGATAGAAACACGCTTTATCCTGCTTCCTCGATTCATATCACTCCGTCATTTTTCTTTAGCCGGGTCACGTACCTGGATAAGTCAGCGGTGGCTGCAAAATTTTTCCAAGATCAGCAAGCCGTACAGCGTCTGGTCAATCAGGAGAAAGTATACCGCAAAGAAGCATCCATCAACTTTCTTCACCAAGATTTTCAGAAAGAGATGTTGCTCCCTAATCACGACTTTAACTTACTCATTTCGCTCTTCGGCGGTAATCTGATTCAACAGTTTGCCGGTTGCTTAATCCCGAACGGATTGATACTCACTTGTAACCGTTTTTCTGGCCAGCAGCAGGTAGCGGAAATAAGATACACCCATCTGGCAACTATCCAGTATCGGAGAGGAAAATATATCATCGTAGAAAGCTCAACAACTCCGAGACATTCCAATAAGGACTTTATCCGAAATAGCCGCCGCCAGTGGCAGTTCAAGGATAACGAGCAGTATTACATTTATCAGAAAAGTGATAACAAACACAGAGGTTAACAGAAATGAAACTAATATCAATCGGACTGATCGCTTTACTACTAAGCTGTCGATATCTCGTAGAAACCCCGACTGAAGTTCCCGCCGAATTGGCTCAACTGTTGGAAGCTAGATCGTATTTTGAATTAGAGAAAGCTTTGGCTCATTACGAGGCTGGTTTACCACCTGAGCAGTACGCTTACTACCAAGCGACACTACATAACTTCTTTCATCGCCCTCAGGTTTCTATCAGTATAATTGGAGAAATACTCGCCAACTCTTCCGCTGCTTTACCCGATTCGGCAGTAGCTGACTTGCTCAAGCTTCAGATTGATAATTACAACAAGACGTTTCAGTACGCTCAATCGGCGAATACTTTTCAGCAGTTGCTCACTAACTACGCTTCCACGCTCGACAGTACCGAGCGGGCTGATCTCGAGAACACCCAGCGACTGTGGGAGGCATTAGCCGAAGTGCCTCCGCAGCAGGTTTTTAAGACTGGAGAAACCATGCTTTCCTGGCAGCGTGGTCAGGTGAACCTGATGAATGTACCGGTAAAAATAGACACCACCGAGTACGATTTTATCTTTGATACCGGGGCGAATTTATCTACGATTCGCGAAGGGTTTGCTCGGGAGTTGGGATTGTCAATACTAGAAACCTCATTTCAGTTGGGCTCCTCCATTGAAGAAGATATAACTGCTTCCCTAGCCGTAGCCGATAGCCTTTATCTGGGCGACATTTTAGTCACCAATGTGGTGTTTTTGGTGCTGGCCGATGAGCAGCTTAGCTTTCCGCAAATCGATTACACTATCAATGCCATCCTGGGTTTTCCGGTGATGGATCAGCTACAAGAACTACGCATTCGCCAGGACGGTACGCTGACCATTCCGGCCCAGCCTACTCCGCGCAACCTACGCAATATGGGTTTGGATGGGCTAAACCCCATCGTTCGTTTAGCCCTTCAGGGCGATACCCTGCTGTTTAAGTTTGATACTGGGGCGGTCGATACCGAGCTGTTCGCCCGCTATTTCCAGCAACACCAATCCTGGATCACTCAGCAAGGCCGCCTCGATACCGTGACCCGAGGAGGAGCCGGAGGAACTTCCCAGACCGAAGTGTACATCGTAGATAGTCTAACTTTTTCAGTAGGAGGTCAACAAGCTATTGTACCCGAGGTCAGCATTCTGGTGGATTCAGTGGGTTCGTTTGATGAACACTACTACGGCAATATTGGGCAAGACTTGATTGGTCAGTTCGATGAAATGATTCTGAATTTCGATCATATGTACTTAACGTTTGAATGATGACACATTATCTTTTTTCTCGATACTGGCCGATTATTTTTTTTATCCTGGTCAGTACTCCCTTTGCCAGCCTTAGGGCGCAAACTGACTCACTGACCAGATCTTACGAGATACAGTTTGGCAGTTTTCCTAATATTGAATCCGGTGCTAAAAGTACTATCGGACTTACCTCTCTGGCTTTTGATCAGGTCAATCATGTGCTGCAACAGAGCAAATACAACAACGTCTTTACCCGATCACTTAATTTTTTAGGAGTACAATTTTATCTGGGGGCTTTTGCCTACGGTACCTTGCCTCACGAGTACTTTGGTCATTACGCCCGCGCCCAAGAGTTTGGTATTCAACCGAATGGCTACGAAATCTTTTTTCCGAGCTTCGGCGGGAATGTCCCGTTTTCTATCATCTACGAAACCGACGCAATACATCGGCAGATGATCTCGGCCGCGGGGCCGGAGGTGACTACGCAGATCGCCTACGAAGCCACTAAGACCCTGTATTCGGGTGAGTCGGTTCCTTCTTACTACGGCATGTACTTACTGGGCGGCAAACTAGTGGACTCATACATCTACGCCCGTAATGATTTAGATGCGTTTGTAGATGATCCCGCTCAATACCTTCGGGATGCCGAAGATTACTTTGCCGAATACAACGTTCCTAACGATCCGGTATCCTACCTGCTAGCCCTGGCCGAGCAATACGGTTACTACGATGAATTGATCAACCCTGAAGATACCTGGGCCACTTTTCCCGCTGATCCTTCGGTGCTGATTAACGATTTTGTGCGTGACCAACGCGACCGCATCCGCCGAGCGTACCTACTTCAACTGCTCGACCCGGCCATTTTGTACGTCCTCTACGGAAACTACCGTTATCTGGTGAAAGACGAGCTTCGGTTTAAGCCCTTCATGTTCCGGGTACAGGATGTACAGTTCATGCCGTCCATCCGGGCGAATTTGGGACACTTAGGCGTAGAGAACTACTACGATCTGTTTGTGGTGCTGCCTGGGCTATCGGCATTCAACGTGTACTACCGGCACGGGGGCAACCAGGAAGATCAGCTAAGCGGTGCGGGTATTGAATGGCGAAATCTATCGCTTACGAATAAGATCAGTTTGACAGCTCAGCTCGATTACTGGCAGGATGAACAAGCTCGGTTCAACGGGTTTGCTATGCTATACTATCCCATTGCTCAACGATGGGCACTTTCGGGTAGCGTAGGATACAAAAGCGAAGGAAGCCTGATGGGCAAACCGTTTGGCGAAGAACTTTATGGATACGGGGGATTACGCTGGCAGGTTCAATATCAGTAGGATTACCGTGCTACAGTAAACCTCGTTTGTCGCATTTCTACTTATCAAAGCAACTATTGTCATTCACCCCGGAGTACATTCGCTGGGTTCACGGTGGCCGACGTCCGGCGGTCTCTCGCAGCGTGAGATTGCGGCTTTGGTATGACCGACCAAGGCTGTCTGATTTACATTCGTTAGTAGTTTGTAAAACTCATAGCTGTAGAACTGTTTGAAACAAAGTTGACCTTTAAAGTGTATCTCATGTCGTAGATGATACTTTCGTGTCATTTGATATAAAAATAGCGTTGTGTAAATTCAATCAGGGCTTTTTCATAAAAACTTATAATGCCAAAAGTGAACACGGTTGCTTGTTCATTTTTGTCTGGGAGACCCCGTCTTGAAACAAAAACGAGCCAAAAAATTCAATGCGGGGCATTCCATGCTTCTCCGCACAAAAGCCTCCGCACGCCCGCTGAATTTTCAGGCCAGCGCACAAAAATACGGGAAGTTTTAGAGCGTGTTTGAACTTTATCCTTTAGTTTTCTGATGACTGTTTTCCGCCCATACTTCGCCTTTTTTTCGGACGATAGCTTAGGCTATCCTCCTCAAAAAGAGTCTCGTCTGTCCGAAAAACACCTCATAATAAATTCTAAAAATAAAATCCAAACACGCTCTTATACAAATTATTTTTATGAAAAGGCCGTGTAAATTCAATTGACCCCCTATGGCTGTATATACTGATACATACTACAATCATTTTACCGGAAAGTATCACGGAGAGGATAGCCCCATGCATAGAGAGCAGAACTACTTGCTCAGGTACACCAAGCATCTACCGAGTTACAGTTACGATCTCGAAAATATGACCATAGCCTACTACTACAAGGGGCATGGTGACATACTTTGGAAAGATCGTCGCCAAACGCTTAAAGACGATTGTTTTCTTGTTACGAACCCGATAGGTGATGACTGGTTTTACGATAATAAAGATATTGGCAAAAGGCTAGATACCTTTTGCGTGGTAGTAACACCAGCACTAAAAAAACAATTTGAAAAATACTACTTAGGAAGAAGCTGTCATCTTTTAGATGACCCTTTTACTTCCATTAATGATGAATTGATCTTTATAGAAAGAGCTTTCTCCGCTAATCACTACCCCGTTGGGCTATTACTTAAAAATTTTTTTGAGTCCTCTAACACTGAACAGTTCGAATCGCTTAATGCCGAAGAGATTGTTATAACAGTACTGAATGGCCTCTACAACAATCATATAACAGCCTATCGACTCGCAAGAAGAATTCCTTCAAAAAAAAGTTCTACCAGGCTAGAAACACTTAAAAGATTGCTAGTAGCTCGTGAGTACATCCATGATAACCTCCACTCAAAGGTTTCGCTAGATGAGCTTACTCGTGTTTCCAGTCTTTCCAAATTTCACTTATTCGAGTCTTTCAAGTGTGTTTTTAGAAAGACGCCTCACCAGTATGCTAACCATGTGAAGTTAGAAAAAGCGAAAGAACTGCTGATAAATGGTCAGTACTCCGTGGGTCATGTTGCAGTTATGTTAGGCTTCTCTGACATTTATTCTTTCAGTAGACTGTTTAAAAACAAATACAGCGTCCCTCCCTCTCTCATCGGTAAGCACACCATACCCTAGCCCCACCCCAAGGCATCGTAGGTTTTTAATGGCGACTATTCGGCAATACCATCAACATCTCAACGCTAGACTGGGGGGCTATCGGTATTGCCCTAAAGGATCTTTCATCGTTTTAAGCAAAAAAGTGACTTTTTGATAAATAGAATTGAGGGGCAAGCTCTACTATTGTGCAATAATTAAAGTGTAGACCACCTCAAATCAAATCTAAGGCTCACGCTAGTTGGGGTTGGAGGTGTGTATAATAGGTTGAAAGGCATGTTGTTGGATTTAATTAAGTATTTAAAAATCGCTTGAAAAATCAGTTTACGTATATGACAAGAAAAGAATTTGTTAAAGTACTCGGACTGCTGGGCATTTATTCCCCACTGAACCATGTCTTTGGTAAGGGAAACCGGCCGGAACCGTCTCGATTCTCGGGAAACGTACTCATTATCGGAGCAGGTGCGGCAGGCCTTACTAGCGGCTTTTTGCTGAAACAAAGGGGAATAGAATTTAGAATTCTTGAAGCTACATCGCAGTATGGGGGTAGAATGAGCGTCAACCGCTCATTTGCCGATTTTCCCATCGCGCTAGGGGCCGAGTGGCTCTCTTCAAACACTATTCGGTTTGAACCTTTAGCGGATAGTAAAAAAGTACTCTCTGAAATACAAACCGTAGGCTACCTACCTGATGAGGAATACGAAATATGGGATCGTGGCAAGTTGATCAGAGGTAGCTTCCAGTCCTTTAACGACCGGAAGTTTGTCAATAGCTCGTGGTTGGAAGTCTTCGAGCGATATGTACTATCGTCCATTAAAGAAAGTATTGTGTATGAGACCCCAATTCATTCAATTGACTTCTCAGGCGACAAGATCGTGGTAAAGTCACCAGCAGGCGAATACACCGCGGATAGAGTCATCGTTACCGCCCCTTTATCATTACTTCAAAATGGAAGTATTCGGTTTACTCCCAGCTTGCCGGAGAAAAAAACCGAGGTTATGAACGAAACCCTGGTTTGGGATGGGTTTAAAGCATTTTTTGAGTTTGAAAAAAAGTTTTACCCCTCATTTGTAGACTATCTTATTCAGCCTGAAACCGATGGACAGGTCTCTTTGTATGATGCTGCCTGGGGGCAAAAGAGTACAAAAAATGTCCTTGGATTATTCTCTGTTGGCAGGCCTGCAACCCGATACGGTGATCTGGCCGATGAAGTGTTCAAGGAAGAAATTCTCAAAGAGTTTGATGACATTTTTGCGGGCCAAGCGAGTAGGTACTACCTCAAACATATGACGCAGCATTGGTCAAAAGAACCATTCGCCCAGGGAGCTTACGTGAGTGACTATACCGAACGCGGAGTTTTTAAGTACTTACGAGCACCCGTAGAAGATAAGCTCTTTTTTGCCGGTGATGCCTACACCGATGGATATGATTGGGGCAATGTGCATAACGCTATCCAATCAGCCGCGCACAGTGTCAATCAAATACTCTTGAACAACTAAACCAGCGTAGCATGAAAAAATACCTGTTTGTCTTGTTGGCTTTTGCCTCCTTCAATGGATTTGCTCAAAAGATCAATCAACAAGATCTGTATCAAACCTGGACGATTGATAAATATTCTGATGACGAAACTTATTATGCCCCCCCTAAAAAAGAGCGAGGCGATTACATGACGTTGAAGGCCGACGGCACCTACGTCGCTGTGTTGGAAGGCGAGCGTAACACGGGAAGCTGGATGTACAACGCGAACGGCCAGTATATTGAACTGATGTATTCCAACAAGGAACAAGAGAAACTCTACATTCACTGGCTCTCGGATAAGTCGATGGTAGGCACGTACGACACCGATGAATACAGGATTTGGGAGGTTCACTACGTATCTTCAAAAGTAGCACCGAAATGAAATATTGCCTACTGATTAGCCTACTCGTGTTGTTGCTCACTTCGGCCTCAGCCCAGGATGTCATGCCCCTACGAGCGATAACGTTTGCGCCCATGATCACCGAGCGTATTTATGTAGCATCGGTCACTGATGAAAGGAAGAAAAAGAGTCTGGGAGTACATAAGACACTTTCCAAGGAGAAAAGAGAGCTTTTCCTTCAGGATGGAGCTTTAGCTGTTCAAAGATTTTATGATTTGTCATTTCAAAAAAGTAATTCTAGTACTCCCATCCACATTAAAGTGCTAGCACTCAATGTGCAAGAATCCTTACGGAGGATGAACAACGGGGTAGTTAGGGTTGCTAGAGCGCATGTATCATTGGTCTTCGGTATCGAACAAAACGGCGTATTCACTGAGGTTTTTCGAATCAAGCACAACGAGGACGAAGTATTTGGCCGGGGAGATCGGGAAGGTCTTTACGCGACCCACGAAAAAAGAGTAAGAGCGGCCCTTGAATACTGTATGCACGCTTTTCTGAGTAGTTACTCTGAGATGAAAGACGAAGTAGCCTCAGCGGATTTTCTACCGATTAAAATGAACGGCAGACTGGAGACAAAACTCGGTGAGTGGTTTAATTTGGTTACCGTCAAGGGATTACGTAGTAGATACTTTGAAGGATACGGAGTTACGTATACGGGTTTTGTAGACCGTAAAAAAGGGTTCATACGGCCTTATGAGATTTCATTTGAGGTGGATTGGGCAAGAGCCGACATAGCCGAAGAGCGTGGCTACAATGATGTGAACTCTTTTACTTTTAGGCCAGAGCTCTACTTTGTGTACAAAAAGCTTTTCAAAGGAGTGTATGCTTCCCTGAGTGGCAACGTTCCAATAGGTTATGAACTGCTGGAACGCAAAAACGGAGACAGTGCCTTCAATTTCATCATCGGCATTGGGGCAAGCCAGGGGTTGAGGTTTGTTCCTTGGCAAAACCGAGGGGTTGTTTTTGGGGCCGATTTTTTCCAGCAATTTGAAACATCCAGAGTGTATCGCTTCGATATGGGAGTTGAAGTGGTGCTTGGAGTCAACTTTTAAACGTACCCAGCATGTATTATACCAGATTATACACTATCTACTTCAAATGCCGAAGACTGAGATCAAATACGGTTTTGCTTTCATTAGTAGCATTCCTCCTTGTAGGCTGTAGTGCTTCACTATTCAAAGTAGCTGAGAATGGACTGATAAGTACCACTAATATTTCAGACGAGCAAACCGAATTGATCTTTGATTATTGTAAGACTTTTCCTGCTAATACGGAAGTGGCAATAGCTATCATTGAAGATAAAGTCGTCCGATACGTTGGGGTTAAGATAACGGGGGATTCACTTGTATCCATTCAGAACGATAAAAAAGTGTTTGAAATAGGCTCCGTTACTAAGGTTTTTACCGCAACATTACTCGCAAGTTTTGCCCAGCAAGGCGAAATCGATGTAGCGGAGCCCATTCAAAATCATCTGAATTTTGAAGTGAAAGGAGGTGAAAGAATCACTTTCCAACAATTGGCCAATCATACCTCGGGTCTTCCCAGACTTTCACCTAACCTGGATTTGTCGGTGGTGGATATACGTAATCCATACAAAGATTACGATCAAGATAAACTTCAGGAAGTTCTCGAAAATAGCGTCGCGTTACAGTCTGAGCCAGGAACATCCTACGAATATTCAAACTTTGGCGCAGGCTTGCTGGGCTTCACGCTTGAGCAACGCTCAAACAGCACGTTTGAAAAGCTGCTGCAAGAAAGAGTTTTTTCAAAATACGGTATGACCCGTTCTACCACCCTCAGAAAAACTATCGAGGGTGATCTAGTCCAGGGACTGAACGCAAAAGGTGAACTCACCTCGAATTGGGACTTTAATGCTTTGGTGGGGGCTGGTGGAATCTTCTCTTCAGTACATGACTTGGCAAAATTCGCTATTGCTCACTTTGACGAGGCCAGCGAAGAACTTGCACTCACTCGAGAATCAACTTTCGCCGTAAACGATGAAGTCAGTATTGGTCTTGGTTGGCTCACGATACAAAGGAAGGGTAAAGCACTTACCTGGCATAATGGCGGAACTGGTGGTTACAGCGCTTCTATCGCTTTAGATATTCCGAATGAAAGCGGCATTATTGTGCTGTCTAACGTTTCAGCCTATCATGAGGACGCCGAGAACATTGACCAGCTTTGTTTAGAACTTACTGAAATGCTAAATGGAGATATATAATGAGACAACAACTCAAAGCAATAACGAAGAAGAACCCCGTTTGTGAAATCCACTACTTTAGCGATATTATCTGATGAGATCAGTTTGACGGCTCAGCTTGACGAAGGACTCTACGGACACGGGGAGTTACGTTGGCAGGTTCAATATCAGTAGGAGTATGGAAATAGTCACCTTAGCAGCTTACGCACTTATCCTGATCCTGCCGTTTATGCTAGTGATCTGCTTATTATTCAAATCTAAGAAGAACGGTCGGGTTATATCCTACTGGCATGGCTGACGGTCATCTGCCTAAATACGGTTCTTGATGTATGCGAAGTACTCGAGGGGTATCAGTATAACACTTAGAAGCAGTTTTAGTACCTCATGGCTTTCGCCTACGCTACTTCCGCTACTTTGTCTTGCTAATTTAAAAGGCGACCCGGTCTGGACAGTCTTTGGCATCTACAAATGACCACATACGAGAGGCCGCCGCCTCATCAGCTTCTACGCAATACAGAGCCAGTTCTGGTTGCTCAAGCTGTCCAACAGGTAGGTGTTCCCCAATCGAGTTCCAGTGCTGTTTGGCACGCCTCACAATCCAACCGCTCGGCAGTCCGATTAGGCTAACATTTAGCGTACGGGCAATGGCTCGTAGTGATAATCGCTCCAGTAGCAGGTTATTTAGTAGCTCTTCTCGATCAAATCGTATTGGTACGGATCTTTCTACTATTTAAAGTGCGCTACTGACAAGCAAAACAGAGTGAGAAAGGTAGTAAAATCAATCACTTCTTTCGTCAGAGTCTAACTTATATTCATGCGTGGTAGTTAGCAATTTTGAAGAGTCTTATCCGTCTATCACTCTGGAGAAAAATTTATGGCAAAAAAACAACAAGCGAATCGCTCACCACAGGATGCCGCCCAGCGAGGTGTCGCCCAGCGAGATGTCGCCCAGCGAGATGTCGCCCAGCGAGATGTCGCCCAGCAAGGTGCCTCTCAATCGGAGAAGCTGTCGTTGAAAGAGCGATTTCGGGCACTACGTACCATTCCCCCTTTCTTTCGTTTGATTTGGCAAACTAGTCCGGCTCTGTTCACTGCGAATGTGATTTTACGCATTATTCGAGCAGCCGTTCCGGTGACTACACTTTACATTGGTAAACTGATTATTGATGAAGTGGTGCGGGTTACGCAAACCCCTGGCTCGGATGACCTAACCTACTTGTTTACCCTGATTGGAGTAGAATTTGCCATTGCCATTGTGTCGGATGCGATTAACCGATCTACCGTGCTGCTAGATAGTTTGTTAGGCGACAAGTTCGCTAATGAGACTTCAGTACGATTGATGCAGCACGCTGGCTCGTTGGACTTGCAGCAGTTTGAGGATGCCGACTTCTACGATAAAATGGAGCGCGCCCGGCGACAGACCAATCGACGTACTAGCCTGATGTCGCAAGTGCTAAATCAATTTCAGGGTCTAATCACCATTACTTTTTTGGCGGTTGGACTAATTGCCCTTAGCCCCTGGCTGATTGCTCTAATTGCCGTAGCGGTGATCCCGGCCTTTCTAGGAGAAACCCACTTTAATGAGCGGAGCTATTCCCTAAACCGCCAGTGGACTCCCGAGCGGCGTGAATTGGATTACTACCGTTTTATTGGAGCCAGTGATGAAACAGCTAAAGAGGTGAAGATATTTGGCTTGTCAGGTTATTTGGTTCAGCAGTTTGCGGTTTTGGCGGATAAATACTACCAAGCGAATCGTAAGATTGCTATTTCCCGAGCCCGTTGGGGAAGTGCCCTAGCCGCCATCGGCAGTGCGGGATACTACGGAGCTTATGTGCTGATTGTGCTGCAAACCGTTAACGGTCAATTGAGTATTGGTGACCTAACTTTTCTCGCTGGGTCATTTGCCCGATTGCGAAGTCAGTTAGAATCTATTTTAAATCAGTTTTCCAGCATGGCTGAAGGCGCTTTGTACTTACAAGATTTCTTTGATTTCTTCGAGATGAAGCCACTAGTGCAGCAGCAATTGAGTGGAAACAATCAACCTTTAGTAAATTTCCCGCAGCCTATTCAGCAAGGTTTTGTGTTTGAAAATGTAGGGTTCAAGTATCCCAACACAAACTTGTGGGCAGTGAGGGGATTAAGCTTTACGCTACAAGCAGGAGAGAAGCTGGCATTGGTGGGCGAGAATGGAGCCGGTAAAACTACGCTAATTAAGCTGATTTCACGGCTGTATGATCCGTCTGAAGGGTGTATTCTGCTGGATGGTAGGGACTTGCGTAATTATAATCCCGATCAACTACGCGCCGGAGTTGGGGTAATCTTTCAAGATTTTGTTCGCTATCAGATGACGGCCGCTACCAATATTGCAGTGGGCAGTATTGATGAGCGTAAAGATTTGAATAGAATAGATGTTGCCGCTGAGCGGGGAATGGCTAGCCAAGTGATTGAAAAGCTACCGCAAGGCTACAATCAGATGATTGGTCGCCGTTTTGCTGAAGGAGTAAACTTATCGGGGGGCGAATGGCAGAAGATTGCTATCAGCCGAGCCTACATGCGTGATGCTCAGGTGCTTATCTTAGATGAGCCTACTGCCGCTTTGGATGCCCGGGCGGAGTACGAAGTATTTAAGCGTTTTTCAGACTTAACAACCGGAAAGACCGCCGTTTTAATTTCCCACCGCTTTTCTACGGTTCGTATGGCCGACCGGATTCTAGTATTGGAGAAAGGCCGACTATCAGAGATTGGTACTCATGAAGAGCTACTTGCTCAACAAGGAAAGTACGCCGAACTTTTTAGTCTACAGGCGCAAGGATATTTGTAGATCGTTTGTTCCTTCCGTCGGTTATATTTAGATTTGCACCATTAATGGTCCATTAGCTCAACTGGATAGAGCAACTGCCTTTAAGTTATAGGAGCCTTCTTAGGAAAACAGAAACCTAAGAAGTGGATGGTACTGTATCGGTGGAACCTGTAAGGCGAATTAGGTCGCCGGGCAATGTTGCCCAGTGGCATATCGTCAATGGCAATACCGAGGAAACCTTTGTACGACCCATGCGTTGGTTGATTTGATGAAAATACATCATACCAAATCGCTGGGGGACTTAGGAGTTTTGAAGGTTCAGTGTAACCTTTTTGAACAAGGATATATTCCTTGCATCCCGCTGACAGAGCATGTACCTTATGACTTGGTGGCGTGCAACGAGAACGGATGTAAGAGAATACAGGTAAAGATCGGGCGCCGAGCGCAAGGAGTTTGTCTTCTACTGGAACAATTTCGGTAAGATTTCAATCTTCATGGTCGGATAGGAACGGTACGCATATAGTAGATTGGAAAAAGGATAGTCTCGATCTAGTAGCTGTCTACTGCCCTGAGACCGATGTGTGTTATTACTTTGACCATACCCAGTTCGGAAAGACAATTACATTGAGGGTAGAAACTTCTAAAAATAATCAAGCCAGAGGTATTAATCGGGCAGATGATTATTTAAGGGTTCCGTAGAGGCCATACGTACCACACCTGAAACGGTGAAGATATGGTCCAGACCACAAACAGCGATTACGTTGGCTGCGAAAGCAGTAGTTGGTAAGCTAAGCAGTAGGTTTCAGGTTCGAGTCCTGAATGGATCACTTATTTTGGTCATAATGATCGTAAGATCTCTTGGATATGGCCAGTACGTTAACTTTTTGTTGACGCCTTTTCAAGCAGGAGGTTCTAATCGGGAACTGCGGGCAGGCACGCGCATCATATGCGTTTGTTTGAGTGAATAGTCCCGTTCGCTCAACGTATTCAGATACTTCCAGTGAATTTCGGCCGCTTGCGGAGTAAGTAGCAACTCTACGTAACCGTGGTCGCTCAAGTTAGCATGGCGAATGTGCGGATTGTATTTCGATGAGAGATAGGCCTGTCGGATTTGTGCTACCGTATCAGCCCCTACCCACTCATTGATATTAGAAGCATTAACACTGTGAACCACAAACTCTACTCCTAATCGCTGACGCTCATCCGAGCGGTTGTAGGTGTTAGGGTGAAACGGATCATCGGGAATTTCCATTCCTAATGAACTGTGAAAATCGCCGGTACCCACAATAAGGTTTTCAATACCCTGCTCTTTTAAAAAATCAATCAGTTGGGCTCGCTCTACTGGGTAGCCATCCCACATATCGGTGAATTTATCCGGGGTGTTAGGTAACTGAGAGGCATCCAAACCGCTGAAGATTACTTGGTTGCCGAGCACCTTCCAGGCTGCTTCGGTACTGGCAAACTGCTGCTGCAACCACTCACGTTGGGCTTGTCCTAACATAGTACGACTGCTATCCAGAAGTACTTCGGCTAAGTCAGTATCGGCTTGTATGGTGCGTCCGGCCAATCGCCCATCCAGTACCATTAAGTGGGCGAGTGACCCAAAAGAAAAGCTTCGGTAGAGCGGATCGTTCGGTTTTCCCCGAACGGGTAGCCATTCGTAGTAGGCTTGCACTGCGGCTTGTCTTCGATCCTGATAATTGCCTTCGGTTGCGTCGTGGTTCTCTGCCCCTTCGGTGTAAGCATCATTACTAATTTCGTGGTCGTCCCAAATGGTAATCCAGGGATGACTGGCATGAGCCGCTTGCAATTCAGGATCAGCTCGATAAAGGGCATATCGGGCACGATAATCTTCTAACGTAACGATTTCATGTGTCGGAACATTAACTCTTCCGTACTGGGCGGTGTCGCCGTACACCCCTACGGCGTACTCGTAAATGTAGTCACCCAAATGCACCACCGCATCAAAAATAGGCTGTTGAGCCATGTGTCCGTAGGCATTGAAGTAGCCAAACTCATAATTGCTACAACTGGCAAAGGCCAACCGTAGACTATCTTGAGCCGCATCTGGTGCAGTTTTCGTCCTTCCAACGGGCGAGTTGGCACCTAGTGCCCGGAAGCGATAATAATAGATTTGGTCAGGGACTAAATCACTCACATCTACTTTAACCGTAAAGTCCTGGTTTTCGGAGGTAGTTAGCTCGTCGGTCTGTACCACCTGAGTAAATGTACTATCGGTGGCTACCTGCCAAGCTACATCAATTGGGGCTATTGTTTCAGGGGTTACTCTCGTCCAAATAATTACCCGATCGGTGAGTGGGTCGCCACTGGCTACTCCATGGTAGAATGGTTTTATGCTTTCGTCGTAAGCAATATTCTGAACTTGATAGGCAGGAGCAGCTTCCTCCTGAGATGGTTGTGAAGTTTGGCAAGCTACTAAAGCTATCAGCCCGCAGACTGGCGCGAAAAGATAGTTGATAGTGGTACGGTTAAAAGCACGGAGTGGCAGCATCGGCAGTACGGTTTTTAACTAGGATAGGTTATACCCAATGATAATCTGATTAGCCTCATCGTCTCGAGTGAAGTTATTGAGGGCGTAGTTATTTTTCGAGGAAGAGAGTTCGGAATTTGCGGTTGAAGATCATCCTGACCTACCTAATTGTTACCCGTAAATTTACTTTTGGCTACGGGCAGCTTAATGCCTAAATCTACTACCCATCCTCCTTCCGTAACAAACACCTCCCAGTGTGTAAGATAGAGTATTTGCAGCAAATTTTTGGTCGAGGTAGCGGCATTAATTACATCTAACGTAAACAAAGAGAGCTTACTTTGTTGGCTAAGAAACCAACTTGTTGATTATGAACAGCTTATGTTGAATTCGTGGAGCAGTGTTTTATTAACAAAAACGTAATACTGGGCTTGCTCTTTCCCTCAAGGAACTTCCGTAGCTTCACGCAGTGAAAAGATACTATGCCAAGCTCGTGACTATTTTTCTACCAAGAATTTTATTGTAATATCTTCTCAAAAGATTTTATATTCGCTAAGCACACTGGTATCTGTAGTATATAGTCCGCGTACTGCAAAAAAGTCAATCTACTATTAACAAATTTGAATTAAGCCTCTCCTTTGGGAAGCACCAAATTAGGGTGGCCAATTGAATATTAAATAGTTGATTGATTATCTTTTACTATGAAACCCCACTTTCATAAAGTACCTATTCAGCCTCGCAACTCTTATAGCGTTAGGCACGATATTCTGCCTACCTTCGGAACAATCTGGCATTATCATCCGGAGGTCGAGCTACACTACACCATTCGAGGCGAAGGTGTACGATTTATTGGCGATACTATTCGTAATTTTTCGGCGGGCGAAATGCTATTGTTGGGTGAGAATCTACCTCACACTTGGCGATGCAGAGAAGAGTACTTCCAAGGGAATAAGAACCTGAAAGTAGAGGCTGTCGTGCTACATTTTTTACCCGGATGTTTAGGACGTGACCTGCTACGTTTACCTGAAGCCTACTTGATTCCTAAGCTTTTGGAAAAGGCCAAAAGAGGTCTGATCATTAAGGGAGAAGCTAAGAGAAAAATTGCGAATCTGATGTGCGCTGCTACCGAAGCTACGAACCTTGATCGGCTTATTATACTACTGTCTATACTTAAAATACTGGCTGAAACCAATGAATCTGAAACTATTGCTTCGCCTGATATTTCTTTTCAAAAAAACGAGTCAGAAATGGCTCGTCTCGATAAAATATACTCCTACACATTAGCTAACTACAAAAAAGAAATCAGCTTAGAAGAAATAGCAGCGATGGCTAACCTCAGTATTACTTCATTTTGCCGATACTTTAAGCTAACAACCCAAAAAACGTATTTTGATTTTCTGACTGAAATACGGATCAGCCACGCTTGCCGAGCATTAGTTGAAGACAAATTGGCTACTGAAGTTATCTGTTTTGAGTGTGGCTTCAACAATGTGTCTAACTTTTACCGACACTTCAAGAAGGTGACTAAGGTTACTCCAATGGAGTACAAAAAGAAATATCTAAGCCGAAAGTTGGTGTAATTTAGGTTCAATTATTAAGTGCTGGGGCAGGGGGCTTGGGGTGTATTCCTAATCTTCGTTTTTCGTTATTGTTATTCCTATCTCAAATTTCAGTCTTTGGGATCCATTTTCCTCTCGATTTCGCCCAGCCCCCGCTTCACGCTCCCTGTCCCTCGCTAACCACATGCTAAAATGCTATAACGATTAGCCAAGAAGCTACATAAAATGGCGATAATACCATTGTACATTTAGGTAACAGTTCAACCTACTACTACCCTCCGATGAACTACTTTAGGAAAGGTTTTATTCCGGTTATGCTCACTCCGTTCTCAGAAAACAGAGAAGTCGATTATGACGGACTAACTCGGTTAACTGAATTTTATCTGGCGTCGGGAGCAACGGGTCTGTTTGCCAATTGCTTGTCGAGCGAGATGTTTGAACTTACTCCTCAAGAAAGAATTAAAATTACCCAACATGTTGTGAAAGTAGTAAGCAATAGGGTGCCAGTAGTGTCAACCGGAACTTTTGGGAGTACAGTTCAGGAGCAAGCTGATTTCATACACCAAATTTATCAAACCGGAGTGCAGGCGGTAATTATGATTACCGGATTGCTGGCCAATGAAGATGAATCCAATGAAGTTTTTAATGAGCGAGTTTTTGATATGCTTCATCGTACTGATAAGATTCCATTAGGCTTTTATGAGTGCCCGATTCCCTATAAAAGAATGCTCTCTCCCCAACAGCTTAAACTGTTTATTCCTACCGGGCGAATCACGTATCATAAAGACACTTGTCTGAACATTGAACAAGTTAGAGCCAAAGTAGCTGCTGGAAAAGGATACGCTTTTGGCCTGTACGATGCCTACCTAGTTCATGCGGTAGAATCACTGAAAGCGGGATCAGCCGGACTGTCCTGTATCCAAGGTAACTTCTTCCCGGAACTTATTGTCTGGCTATGTCAGAATTGTGGTAACTCTCAATTGGAAAAAGAAGTACAAAAAGTGCAGAATTTTCTGACTGAGAATATGGGAATTATGCACACAGTTTATCCATTAACTGCCAAATACTTTCTCCAAAAACTCGATATCAACATCTCAACCTTTACTCGCCGGGAAACCGGCCTATTCTCGGTTAATATCAAAAATGATATTGATCGTCTATACGACGACTACGTGCGTCTGCAAGAAGAACTTACCCTGACTGTTACTTGACTACTCAATTTCTATAACACAATATGTTTCCACTCAATCTTCACAACTATGACATTACAACTTTACAATCCAAGGCTGAACAAGCTGTTCGGCTTTCTCATGATTGCCCTACTCCTGCAAACTGAGGTATGGGCTAACCATCCGGAATCAACTAATTTAGAAATTAACAGCAACCCAGCCGTTGCAACCATTACCGGGCAGATTACTTCGGCTGACGACGGGCAAGCCCTTCCCGGAGTGAACGTCATTGAGAAGAACACTCAAAACGGTACGATTACCGATATTGACGGTCGCTACGCTATTCAGACCACTAGTGAAAATCCGGTATTAGTCGTTTCTTTTGTGGGTTACCAAACCCAAGAGATTCCGGTTAGTGGCCGAAGTGCCGTGGATATTTCTTTGGCGGTAAGCTCCGAATCCCTCGAGGAAGTAATTGTAACCGCACTAGGGATTAAGCGAGAGGAACGGTCGCTAGGCTACTCGGTAGCGGAGGTAGAAGGTCAGGAGCTGAGTCGGGTGGCTCAGGAAAATGTACTGAATGGATTAGCAGGCAAAGTGCCCGGCGTTACCATCAGCTCCACCGGAGCGGCCGGTTCTTCGGTAAGCATGGTTATCCGCGGGGCGACTTCTCTCAATGGCGACAATCAGCCGTTATTTGTGATTGATGGGGTGCCGGTAGCCAATACCTTAAACAATGTGAGCGAAGTAGGGCGAGATAACCGCGTGGACTACGGTAACGCGATATCCGACCTGAACCCGGCCAATATTGAAAGCATATCAATTCTGAAAGGCCCCAGTGCTGCTGCCCTCTACGGATCGCGGGCGGGCAATGGAGTAGTGTTAATCACCACCAAATCAGGTAGCGGAGTAGATCGGATGACCGTATCGGTTTCTTCCAATACGGTCTTTGATCGGCCTACCCAATTTCTGGATATGAAGCAAAACTTTGCGATGGGCGGGCGGAGCTATACTCCGGATAACAACCCTTACGCTTTATTTGATCTGCCACTCGTCATTTACAATCAGGACTTAGTTGATGCGGTTCCTATACTTGGGTCGCTAGTGATTCCGGCGGGCAATGGCCCGGAACTCGATCGAGGTTACCAAGCTATCCAGTGGAATAGTCCGCTGGATGAAAACGGTATTCCTCAGGCATTACCGTTAGAATCTCACCCGGATAATGTGCGAAATTTTTTGCAAACCGGCATTGCCTCTAATAATGACATTGCTATTGCTAACAGTAATGAGTGGATGAACTACCGACTAACCTATTCCAACATGAGCAGCCGAGGGCTTATTCCTAACACCGATTTGTTCCGAAACTCCATCGGTCTCAATTCTTCGGTAAAAGTCCACCAAAACGTAGAGGTTAGTAGCAGTTTGAACTTTAATAGAAGCAACTCTAACAATCGCCCCGCCGGTAACCGAGGGGCTAATCCGTTGCAGTGGGCTTACGCCGTAACTCCCGATGTCGATATCTGCGACTTAGCAGACTACTGGGAACCGGGCCGAGAAGGCGTTCAGCAACGATCACATCTACCGGGTGAAGCTAACAACCCCTACTTTTTGGCGAATGAGATAGAGAATAGTTTTGTGCGAGACCGATTCTTCGGTAACGTGCGCGCCAACTGGCAAATCACTCCTTCATTCAGCATCATGGGACGGGTTTCTATGGATCAGTATTCTGAAGAGCGAGAAACAAAAATGGCTCCGAGCTACACCTTAGAACCTAACGGTGCTTACGGTATTATTAATCTAACCCGCCGCGAGAATAACAGTGATATACTGGCTACTTACTCCAAAGTGTTAGATCAGCTTAGTGTTTCGGTGTCGGCAGGGGGTAATATCCTTAATCAAAGTGGCAGGAATGTAAGAAACGCTACCCGAAGAAGGGGTGGGGGACTGATTATTCCGGGTCTGTATACGCTGGATAACATCGCCCCGGAAAATCTGGACTACGGTAGCTCTATCTACGAGAAGTCTATTTATAGCGTCTACGGCTTGGCGACTTTCGGTTTTAAAGATATGATCTATCTCGACGTAACGGCTCGCAACGATTGGTCCAGTACTTTGCCCGAAGGTGAGAATTCTTACTTCTACCCTTCGGCCTCCCTCAGTATGCTGTTGAATGAGATGATAACCGTACCCAACGTTGATCTACTCAAGCTAAGAGCCGGTTGGGCTCAGGTAGGTAATGACACCGATCCTTACCGCCTGTTACCGGTGCTCAATAATGTAGGTAACTGGGGCGATGCCATTCGCTTATCCACTCCCGGTGAACTACTGAACCAAGACCTTAAGCCGGAGATTGCTACTTCTTTTGAAGTAGGTATGGATGTCGGCTTGTTCAACAATCGTTTACGATTTGAAGGAACCTACTATACCATAGAAAACGAAAACCAGATACTGGGGCTTACGCTGCCTCCTTCTTCGGGGGCCAACTCGAAGATTATCAACGCCGGATTGGTCGCCAGTCGAGGTTGGGAATTAATGCTGGGAGGTACTCCGGTACGTAGCGGTAACTGGACCTGGGACGTCAGTGCCAACTTTACGAGAATCCGAACCACCATTGAAGAGCTGTCTGATGGCATCGATATATTCACGCTGTGGACTGATGCTAAGGGCGGTGCCTGGACCTACGTGGGCGATGAAATCGGCGATATTTATGATCGAGAGCTAGTGGTGGTAGAAGACGAAAACTCACCCTATTTTGGGTACCCTATTCTCGATAACCAAGGAAGCTGGCAGTCCATTAACGCGGCTGAGACCAAAAACAAAATCGGTAATTTTAATCCTGACTTCATTTTGGGAGCGCAGACCAATATCTCCTACAAAGGATTTAACCTGAACATGACTTTTGACTGGCGAAAAGGTGGTGAATTTATCTCGCAAACCTATCGCTACATGGAGTCCGATATGCGCTCGCAGCGTTGGTTAGATCAGCTAATCAATCCCGGCGATTTGGAAGGGGATGCTTTACGCGACTGGCTGGTAGCTAACCAAGATCAGTACATTACCGATGGGATCAACATTGTGGGCGGCCCTACCGAAGAACTGGGTGGCCACCCCATTCCGTTTGAAGACGGGGTTACGTTGGGCGACGGAGTTTTCAACCCCGGCGTGTACGTTGGGGAAGATGGCGAATACGTGGAAAATTTAGGCGGCGATGGTACCAGATACATTCCGTTTGCGGCTAATTATGCCTGGGATTTCGCCAAAACTGCCCTGTTTGATGCCGACTATCTCAAGCTAAGAGAAATAGTCTTCAGCTATCAGCTACCCCAATCTTTTGTCAATTCTATTGGGCTACAGGACATTAATGTGGGGGTGTTTAGCAGAAATATCATCCTGTGGACAAAGGCAAAAATTGGGGTGGATCCCGAACGCGCATTTCAGCCGGAAGCAGGCGCGCAGGGTAACGGCGTGCAACTCAAGCAAGGGATAGAGCGCTACAACGTAACGCCCTTCGTCGTTCCCATCGGCTTCAAACTAGGATTGACCTTTTAAAATATGAACATCATGAAAATAGCAATAAACAAATTCCAAATAGCATACTTTACTTTTTGTAAACACTCGTATTTTAGAGCGTTGGCCCGAAAACTCAGCGGGCGTGCGAAGGGATTGTGCGGAGAAGCATTGAGGTTTCTTGACTTTTTTGGTTCGTTTTTGTGCGGTTCGCCGCGCGATCAAGACAAAAATGAACAAAGCAAAAATCTACGAGTAAGAATATTGTTTCATACCAGCGTAATATTACCTGAGAAAGTATTTAAATATGCTCTAACCGTTCTAGTATTGTCAACCGCCTTTTTATCGGGGTGCCAGGATGATTTGATCGATAAAAACGAAAATCCGAATGGCGTTTCTCCCGATAATGTGCATCCTAACTTGATGTTAGCCACGGTGCTCACTCAGTCGTCTAAAAATGTAGTGAGCCTGGGGTTTGGTAATATTGCGGGAGTTATGCAGCATACGCAAAAAAATGGTTGGGCCGGAGGGCATAACAACTACGATTGGTCAAATCAAAGTTGGACGGGATACTACAATATCCTCCGGGACAACAATGTCATGTACGAACGGGCAGTAGCTATGGAATTGCCATTTCATCAGGGAGTAGCTTTGGTGATGCGGGCGTATAACTTCGGGATGATTACCGATCTGTGGGGTGATGCTCCCTACACTAATGCGCTGAACGCCTCCAAAGGCGGAAACGAAAACCTGCTTCCGGCCTTTGATACGCAAGATGTGATCTACGAAGGTATTTTGGCGGACTTAGAAATGGCTAATACCGTACTAGCTATTGATGCGGGTAGTGCTCAGGACGAAAATATCTACGGTACAGATGTAATCTACGGAGGCGATCCGCTGCAATGGCGCATGTTCGCTAACTCACTACAGTTACGGTACTACATGAGAATTTCGGGGAAAGAACCCGCTATGGCTCAAGCGGGGATAGAGAAAATAGTTGGTAACCCTGAGCAATACCCGATCATCAGCAGTATTGAGAATGATGCTACCATGAGTTACGTAGGTAATAGCTCGGACGATGCCTGGCCTTCTAACAGTGTGTTTGATCTGGGAGGTAGCCAATACACTCGTATCCAGATGTGTGAGACATTGGTCGATGCACTACAGACGCGTAACGATCCTCGCATTGCCGTATGGGCTGAAAAAGTTGATGTTCCGTTGGTCGTATCTGATACTTTGCCCGCCGAAACTAATACTATTATTGATGGAATACGCTACATCAGCCCCGATCAAATCCCCCCCGGCATTCCTTACAATACCGACCCGGAATACGTGGGTCTACCCCCCGCAGTTGGCAATATCCCGGCGGGGTACAATCTAAACGCTGGTGCCGGACAAGGCTCAGCCAATCCGCATGTCTCGGCCATATCCGCCATGTACCGCGATGCTACCGGACCAATGCTACTAGCCCGTTTAGCATCCGCCGCTGAAGTCCACTTTGTTCTAGCCGAAGCCGCGCTGAACGGCTGGGCCGTAGGCGACGCCCAAACCCACTATAATGCTGGCGTACAAGCGTCCTTAGAAACCTGGGGTGTCGGTGATCAGTACGAAGCCTACCTAGCTGGCTCCGCCTCGTTTGACGGTACCCTGGAGCAGCTAATTACCCAGAAGTGGATTGCCAGTTGGACCGCCGCTACCGAAGCTTGGTTTGACTACCGCCGAACTGGGTTCCCGGCACTAGAAGCGGGCGAAGCTGCTCGTCGTTCAGCCCTACCGCTACGGTTCTACTACATGCAGGACGAGTTGACCGTGAACGAAAGCAACGCGATGGAAGCCGTCAACCGATTGGAAGAAACCGCCTTTACCTCGCCGGACGGGAAAAACAGCGCCTGGTCTAAACCCTGGGTACTACAGGGCACGGGTGAGCCTTACTAAATTTAGCTCCACAGATACTGTAAAGGTAGTAGGAAGTTAAGCTACCTAATGTTCAAAAGTGAAATCAGGTAATCGTATGATTTCTCCTCCCTTCAGAGCTGATTTGTGGGCTAGGATACCTACTGCCGTTATGTTAGCAGATTGCCTTGCATTCGGATAGGGAGCAGTTTGGTTAACCAGTGATTTTACGAATTCGTGTACCAAATGCGGGTGAGAGCCACCGTGGCCACCGCCCTGGGTGAATGATAGGTGCTGATTTTCATCAGTGTCATACACACCCTGAGTGGTAAAACGCTGGATCTCTGTCGGTAACAATCGAGCGTAGTCAGGACTCTCAATCTCTTCGGGAATCTCGGACTCCGCCCTCTTAGCGGTATGCATAATCAAGGGATTGCCTTCAATCAGTGGCCACTCCACTGATTTTTTGGAACCATACACTGCGAAGCTTTCGCGGTACTGCCGAGCCACGTCAAATAGCGAACGATAAACGTGAGCACTCAAATCAGAATTACGAAATTTGATGTGAGTCGTCTCAACGGCGTAGGGAGAGTTGTACTCTTTGATTAACTCCTCCCGTATTGTGCCCGAGCCAAAGCAAGAGACATATTCCGCTTCATTCCGCGTTAGTCCTAATACCGGACCGACACAGTGGGTCGCGTAGTGCATTGGGGGAAGGCCGGGCCAATAGTCGGGCCACCCGTCCATATCTTGCTGATGGCTGGCTTTTAAAAACTGTACTTTGCCTAGTTGACCCGTATCGTACAGTTCCTTCATATACAAAAACTCCCGGGCGTACACCACTGTTTCCATCATCATGTAGGTCAATCCGGTTTGTTCGGTTAGCTGTACAATCTCTTCACACTCCTCTACGGTAGTCGCCATAGGCACCGTACAGGCTACGTGTTTCCCGGCTTTCAATGCCTTGATTGACTGCACCCCGTGATCTGGAATAGGGGTATTGATATGTACCGCGTCAATGTGTGGGTCTTCCAATAGCTTGTCGTACGAGCTATATCTTTTTTCAATACCGAATGCATCGGCCAGTTTGTTCAGTTTTTGCTCGTTTCGTTGCGATACGACCACCAAGTTGGCGTTAGGATGCTTTTGGTAGATAGGAATAAATTCCGCTCCAAAACCTAGTCCTACAATTGCTATATTTACTTTCTTGTCCATGTTGAGTCAGTTATTCGTAAAGTGGATTTAGTTGCGGATGTTCTGAGAACCTGGTTCGTAAGCTTTGTATGGTATCTACAAATGCCTTACAAGAAATAAACGGATCGCCTTTAATATTCCAACCCTGACTGGAGATCGGCCCGGAGTAACCGAATTCATAAATTTTTGCTAACAACCAGGCCATATCAATCTGACCTTCATCAAAGCGAACGGCACTAAATTTAGCTGGGGTAAAAATACCGTTGGTAAGCACCACGTAGGGCAACCGTTTCATTAAAGGATGCTGAAGCACTTCATCTAACTCACTGGAAGCTGAATTGGCGTACCAGTGATGCGAACAAAATGCTGAACCTACCGTCTGAGCTTCGGCTCCCTCTAAAATTTTAAAGGCTGACTGCGGTGTATCGCAGAGCCAATGGGTGTGGGGATACAAAGCCCCGGTGATATTATGCTCAGTGCAGGCCCGATCAAAGGCACTTATTATTTTGTACGCCCGTTGCCAATGGCGATCCTCAGCCAGAGCCGAACCGCTTTCTGCGATGGTTGGGCCACTTAGCTCGCCCCTACCACTTAGTGAAAGCGAAAAGTAAGGTTTGATGGGCATTTTGGCGAGTAATTCTACGTTCTGGACAATCTTATCAATCTCCTCATCAATCTCGGTCGCTTTGTCGTCAATCACCGCTTGGGTTGTCCAGTGAAAACCCCATACGTTAAAATCCGACTTCCAGAATAAATCCATCGCCTCTTTCCACCGATCGGTTTCTGGGTCAACCAAAACGAATTCAAAACCATTGAAGCCCGCTTGTTTGGCCGCCGCAAATTTTGATTTCCAGGAGTAAGAAGCCCGATTACCGGTATGAAAGTTATCAAAAAGTACTAGCGGATTTTCCGGAAGCGAAACCCGCTGCTGAGGGGGCGATTCTGGGGATGCCGAAGCAGCCCCCAGTGCCGTACTGCTACCCAGAGCTATTCCGGCAGTGGTGCTTACTGCTTGTTTAATGAAGGTTCTTCGGGCTGCCATAGTTAGTGCTTATTTTAATGTTGCTAAGTACGTAATTAGATCATTGAATTCGGGAACGGTTAGTGTACGATGCAATCCTTCAGGCATCACCGAGCGTTCCATCACTCCGTAGGACTGGGGGTGCATAAATTTATCGTATTCTCCGCTTTGATTCATGAGTTCGGCGTAGTCTTCGTGTACATCTATTTGTCGGCCGGTATGCCGTACCCCTGCTTGGTCAACCAAAAACCAACCCTGCCATTCGGGCGAAATCTCTAGCGAAGGCTGCAAAATGGCGTTAATCAGTTGCCGTTTAGACTTGCTACTGGCAATCTTTGACAGTTCCGGACCAAAAGCCCCTCCCCAACCATCCATCTTGTGACAGGTAGTGCAAGATGTAGTTCGGTTCTGATAAACCAATTGGCCAATTTGAGCGTTGCCATTGCCGTCTACGCGTTCGTACTCCTGATTCTCGGTTGGTGCTGTCCTGTCTCCGTTACTAGCTTTCCAAACAGAAAGCGAAACCTCCGACAGTGCTCCAGTATTTTTCTCAATCCACGCGCTGGCTTCTGCCCGTACGGGGTTTTCCGGCGGAGCCAGGGACAGGTACTTCAGCGCGGCGTACTGAAGTACTGGGCTACTTGATTGGAGCAAAAGTAGTGCTTCTTGGTAGTATTTCTTTGGAAAATAACTCAGCGCGGCCAGTGCCATAGACCGTACTTTGTCGCTGTTATCGGCACTTAAAAAAACGCTTTCTAGTGCATCGCCCACTTCAGTGGGGTTGGTCTCACGGGCGGCCATAAGCAATGCAACTTGCAGAGGTTCTTCTTCGGCGGTGGTCAATAATGTGTTAATAAGTTCGGTATTCGTTGCCAGATCAGGTAAGTAAGGCAACGCCATTGCCTTAACTTCTTCTTCAACATCCGGGTTGTGTAAAATATCTTCAATAAAACGAGGGGGCAGTTCACGCTTAACACTGGCACTTTTGCCTGATTTCGCCCGAAAGCCCTCAATAAATGCTGGCTGTAGGTGCCGAATGGTCGCTAGAAACGTCTCGAATAGCTCCGGCTGAATGCTATTTTCTTGCAGTAGCGTATTCAGTCTTGCTTGCATACCGGTTACGCTCTTTTTTCCAATGTATATTAAGGCCATCCTTTGAATCTCCGAGTTCTCGTCAGTTATCAAATTCTCTAGCTCGGCTATCGGGAGTACCTCGTCGCGACGAAGAAAAGTTAACAGTCCCTGGAGCCGGAGAGTGGAACGCTCATCGCTCAGTAGCGGCATTAACTCGGACATACTAGCCCGTTGAGCCAGGTAGTGTCGGGCAATGGCCTGCTCGAAGGAATCGTCGGTAGCCAACGCATCGATTAATTCAGTAGGGTTTCTTTGGTCTTCGGCAAACCGGTTGATCGTTGGCTGAACGGAACGGGACGCTGCTGGGCGGTTCTTGGCTTTGATACGCCATATTTTACCTTTTCCGTGATTAGGATACTGCCGCATGACCCAATCGCTGATGTACAGGTCGCCCTGGCTGTTGGTCGCTAGGGCTACCGGATGAAAAAGGCTGTCGCCCTGCACCAGCACCTCCGGTTCACCCCGAACGGTGGAACCGTGGGAGCGCAGTGGTACGCGCACGATATTGTTCTCTTCCCAGACATTTACCAACAGTTGGGCGGAGTAACTATCTCCGAAACTAGTGTAAGATGCATCGATAAGCGCGCAAGGTGCTTCACCCAGGGGCGCAGCGTACGGAAGGGTGCCGGGTAGTTCAGCATTCCAAGCTTGGTACGGGTGTATTCCACTTCCACCGTAGAGGGATTGGTACCCGTAATCACCACCGGGGACAATTTCTACCAGCCGGTTAGGCCCTCGGCTGTCGGGATCGTTATCGCTTACAAACAAACGGCCTTCAGAGCTGAACTTCAAATCAAACGGATTCCAGAAACCGATAGCCACCTCCTCCACCTGACTTCCATCGAGCTGGCATCGCATCACATTTCCCCCGTCGCCGTACCCTTCAACGTAAGAACCGTCGCTACCTTCCACTCTCCAGTAAGATCCCCCGGTATTACCTCGAGAAACATATACCCAGTTATCGGGGCCCAAAGCAACCCCCAGTATACCCGCGTGATCGTACACATCATCGGGGCGTACCATCCTAAGCAGGGTCTTTTTTTCATCGGCGGCACCGTCGGCATCGCGGTCAAGATAGCAGGATACAGCATTCTTCGTACTCAGAAATAAGCCCTGTTCTTCATTATAGGCCAGGTTCATTCCGTCCTCAATGCTATCGGCGTACACCATCCACGCTTCGGGAATACCGTCGTTATTCTTATCGACTGACTTTTTAATTCTATCGTATTTCGGACCAGCGTAGTTCTCTTTCGCCGAATGGGTGTGCGACTCCAGTACGTAAATAGCATCGTGCTGGTCAATGACCATTCCGATGGGGGTCATAATATCCGGTTCTTGAGCAACCAGCTCCAAAGAAAGGTTTTCGTCTTTAAGCGTGATGTTATACGCATTGGAAATATCGTCGGTGAGTCTTTCTTTGGAATCTGCCCTACATCCCAACAACATTACCACAAAAATTAGAGCACTAAAAACTTGGCGAAGTTCACTCTTCATATCTACAAGTTTGCTTTCTCAATCTACAGTGATTACAATGTTAAGCATAAATTACCTTCGGAAATCACACTCTTTTATCCAATTCTGACTGTATTATGCCAAGTATTCTATTATTTTTGAACATTGAAGATAATTTTATACTAAAAATACTCTTTTTGAAGTCAGCGCTGCAAAAATCACCTATACCGGAGAAGTATGCTTTTGTGGCCAAAACTCTCACTGATCCCATCTTTGATCCGGTTTGGCATTTTCATTCGGAATACCAGTTATTTTTGGTACTGAAAGGTAGTGGCACTCGCTTTATCGGAGATACCGTAAAGCCATTTACCGCCGGTGATTTAACCTTTACCGGTCCTAACTTGCCCCATCTGTGGCGAAGTGACCAGGAAGGTAAAGCAGGCGAAAATCTAAAGCACTCCGAAGGAATTGTTGTTTACTTTAACGAAGACCTCGTAGGTGAGCATCTTTTTCAAAAGGAGGAAGCCATCAAACTAAGACAGTTGTTCCAAAATAGTTTGCGAGGAATTGAGATTACGGGCGAGACGGCTAAATCTATTCGAGCAATGCTGATGGCTCTATTACGACTCGAGGGCTTTGCCGGAGTGCTTGAGCTGCTAAAAATATTAGATTGTCTGTCAAAAAGCAGCGAAATAGTATTGTTGGCTAGTCCGGGATATACCAATACGCTTAAGGAAGATGATACCGAGCGCATGAACGAGGTGTATGCTTACGTAATGAAGCATTTTAAAGAAAAAGTTACCATTACAACCTTAGCCGAGCTGACCAACATGACTCCTACGTCATTCAGTCGTTATTTTAAGACCCACGCGAACAAAACATTCTCTGATTTTATCAGTGAGATTCGGGTTGGCCACGCCTGCAAGTTACTTATAGAGCAAGAAATGAATGTATCGCAGATCGGCTACGAAAGTGGTTTTCAGACATTATCAAACTTTAATCGGCAATTCAAACAAATTACAAAAAGAACGCCTTTGCGTTATAAAAAAGAGTATCACACAAACTATCGATCCAGAAAATTGAAATGATTAACTCTTTTTCAGCAATATGCTGAGGGATGGCGAGTTTTTTATTGGAACCTACTTACCAGAAAAACTATGCTAACCCCGCTTAAGCTATTGAGCTATTTGTTTTGCTTAATCATCTTTCACACAACCCATACATACGCGCAGGAGCATGGCTATCTGGATAAGAAATTCACTACGCAGCAGCTACTAGAAGACTTTACTATTTTTCGTCAATCGTTGGAAGAAAGTCATCCCGGACTCTACTGGTTTAATACCAAAGCAGAGATGGACCGTTGTTTTGACCAACACCTCACTGCCATAAATCATCCCATGACTGAGCGAGAGTTCTTTCCCATACTTAGCGAATTAACTGCTCAGGTTGGTTGTCTTCATACCACCATTGCTCCCTCCGAGCTTACGGGCGAAGTCTACTTTACCGATAGTCTTCGTTACTTTCCCCTTGACCTGAAAATTCTGGACGGTAAAGGCTACGTCTACCGAAATGTGAGTGAAGTAGAATCAATTCCACCAGGAGCGGAAATAGTATCAATCAATGAAACCCCGATGGATTCTATCATTACTCATCTACTAACCCATACGAGCAGCGACGGTCATCAAAAAGGATGGGCTGCGTATTTTCTGCAAAGTGTGTTTCATGTCCGCTATAAATACTTGATCGACGATAGCGATCAATTTCGCCTAGTAGTGAAAGAGCCGAACGGAAGTTTGGCCGACTACCAGATGGTAGGTCTTAGCTATCCTCAGCGAGATAGTATAAGAGACGAACGATACGGAGCTACCGCTAATGAGGAGCCATGGATTCAACTGCGTATTGATAAAGCAGTTAGCACCGCCACGTTAAGAATACCTCGATTTGCGAACTGGGAAATAGACGGGAAGAAGTATAAGTTTAAACAGGTATTGGCGCGTAGTATGAGCGAGATTCTGGAGGCCGAAGTAGACAATCTTATTTTAGATGTAGGAGATCGCGGAGGGGGGAATGAGGACTACGGACTTAGTCTGTTATCCTACTTTCTTTCTGAACCCTTTGCCGGATACAAAGGTATTGAGTTTAAGAACAAAAAACTAGACTCCCGGAAGTACAGCGAAGTAGGCTGGCTACGCTATAAACTCTTCCGTACGATGACCAAATTTGAGGAAACCGACTCTACCTATTTGCTCAAGCGAGCGGCCGGTTATAAACGAGTGCTGAGTACCATCCGGCCCGCCCCGGAGCAATTTACCGGCAAGGTTTTTTTGCTCGTAGGTCGTTCTACGGCTTCAGCTACCTCAGACTTTGCTGCCTGGATGCGTTCGCTCGACCTAGCTACCATTATTGGGGAAGAAACCGGGGGAAATTACTACGGAAATACCAGCAACTGGGAATTCAACATCACTCTACCCAACACTAAAATCCGACTTCTTTTGCCGTTAGCAAGGTATCTGACCAACGTGAAGCCCGATATACCGTTAGGGCGAGGGGTTATTCCCGATCATCTGATTTCACCTACGATTGAAGACTTTCTGCAAGACAGAGACCCTCAGCACGACTACGCGATGCGCTTGATCGAGCAAGAGGCCCAATAGGGAATTGAACAACGTAGACTGTTAGCGATGCACAATTACGTACTAATTTTCACCTTTATCATCGCGTTCTTTGGAGGGAGTCACCAGTCAATTGGCCAAGGTGCTACGAACGAACTGGTGATTAAAAACTTTGTGGGGGCGATTAATAACCCAGGCAAAACATCTAAGAAGTTAGGGAATTTCGTTGAAAAGATTTCATTATCTAACGTATCCGGACGAGCGACTATTGATACTATTATCTATCAAAACGAGCAGGAATACATTGCTCAACTATCCTTTAGCGGGATTAACCCATCGCGTATCTTCTTAAAATTTGTTTTCGGTAGAAAAAATCAGTTAAAGGAAGTCATACTTACTGACCCCACTTTTCTTTACCCAGAGAAGGAGCGAGCACCTATCTCAGACACTATGCTAGCGCGAATAAATGAGTTGCTGTATCGGCAGCACCTTAACGATAGCACAAACAGGTTTAATGGATGCTTAATGGTTATGGATAGAGACAAAACTGTTTTTAGCCAATGCTACGGCTACGCTAATTTTGAGAAGAAACTGCCACTCAATGATAGCACGTTATTCGATATTGCTTCTTGCGCTAAGCAGTTTACTGCCTGGGCGGTCTTACTTCTGGAAGAGCGAAACAAGCTTAACCTCTCTGATCTGGTAACCAAACACCTTCTGGATTTTCCGTACGAAGCTGTCACGATTGAGCAACTGTTAGCTCATACTTCAGGCATACCTGACTACGTAGGGCTGTTTTACAAGCACTGGGACAAAACTAAATTCGCGACCAATGCGGATATTCTCGCGATGCTAAAGGCTGACCATCCCAAACTTCACTTTAAACCGGGAGAGCAATACAAGTATACTAATACGGGTTATGCATTGCTGTCCTTAGTCATCGAGGAAATATCGGGCATAACGTATTCTGAATTTTTGCAAGAGAACATCTTTGATCTGCTAGGAATGACGCGTACCCGCGTGTACAATACCCGAAGAAGTCAGCAGGAAGTATTGGAGAACTATGCGTATGGCTACCTTACGAGAAATAGCCTAGAAAATTCATACTTTAAAGATGGGCAGTTGGGAGTATTACCCGATAGTGTAAACAAATATCAGTTTGTAAAATATCTGGATGCCATCACCGGCGAAGGGAATATAAGCTCTAACCTGAAAGATCTGGCAATTTGGAACAATGCACTTCGTGAAAACATCCTTTTAGAGCGAGAAGACTTCACTAAGTTACCACCAAAGCACCACCTTAATAGCGGCAAATCAATTGATTACGGTTTTGGTTTTTTTCTAATTGATGAAGAGAGAAATGAACCCATTGCCTACCACACCGGTGCCTGGCCAGGCTACTACTCTGCCATGCTGCGATTAGTTAATCAAGATAAGAAGGTAATTGTGTTATCTAACAACTCGTACAACAACTACTTGAAACTTACTGGCGATATTGTATCAGTTATCTTGGGCGAATTTAAGCCTGAAAAGAAGTAATCAGCATGGCTAATCTACTTTTAACTTCAAACGGAATTACTAGTCCTGAATTAGCTAACACATTGGTGAAATTTATTTCTCATGATCCTTCGAGAACTTCAATTGCGGTAATTACTAACGGAAAGGCCGATTTGAAAAGTAGAGGGGCAAAGTACCATTGGCATTATCAGCATTTACATCATTATGGGTTTACCAATGTTCACTCATTTAACATTGCATCTTCTTCAGTAGAGTCGCTGTATGATTTTGATGCAATTCTTTTAGCAGGGGGCGATTGTAAGCTACTACTGAGCGAACTGCAAGGAAATGGAGCGGATATAATCATAAAAAGCTACGCGAAGAATAGCGATAAAATTATCGTAGGGGAAAGTGCTGGAGCCATTGTTTATGGGCCGGACTTAGCACTGGTTGATTTTATTGAATCTGATATAGCTGATGATTCGTCGCAGTTAACTTTAGGGCTTGGGTTATATGACTTCTATGTGTTACCGCATGCTCATCGCTACCAGGAAAGACCTTCAAAATTTAATAAAAACCTTAAATTATTTGAAAAACAGAAAAAGCGGTCTGTCTTCAGACTTGAGGACGGAGAAGGTATGATAGTCAATCTCTGATCGTATCAATTGTCTAGAAAGCTGTTTGCTACGATCCTTAATTCCGAACTACTCCCTCGTTGAAGCGTTCCATGATTTCCTTCCAATTGGTGAAGATGACCTTTTCATCTTTTAGGAACTGGATTACGTCAGGGTCGGCGAACATCTCGGCTTCCCAGACGCGCTGCTGCCAAGAGCCGGTGATTATTTTCAGGTTTTCAGTATCTTCGGAAGAGTGAAAGATGCTCGCGCCAAACCATTTAACGTATTTGGTGGACCAAGCGAACGCCTTTAAAACGGACAAAATCACTACGGTTCAGCGTCCAGATTTTTAGTCCACTGCTCACCGCGGTTGCGGCTATAAGCGCGTCACTGATCATTCCCGAATAGAAGGTTTCGGTATTGAAGTAGCTTTTTACTAGTTTGGAACCTGCTCTATCCAGTTCTACCAGTTGAAATAGATTAAGAAAATCCCGAGTAGCTTTTCGATCCCTCTTTTTGCTAGAGGGCAGAATCTCGCCATAGGTAATAACTGATATAGCTAAGCGACTCCAATCAGAATACCCTTCAGTCACCCGAAATAGCCGATCAACTGCCATCTGGTCTCGTCGCAGGAACCCTAGTAAAATATTGGTATCACAGAGAATTACTTCTTTCTTTCGCATGAACTCTCCCGTATCGCTCTGGCTTCTTGGATGACTTTCTGACGGGAAGTAGTTTGCTCAGGATCATTATTCCAAAGACCCAGAGCCTTCAATGCTACTGCCTTTTTGTTCCGAGTGGTGGTAGCCGGGGTAATACTAGAATCGCTAGTCACTTCCTTCTGTTTCGTCTTCATAAATTTCGCTTTACAGTTCTAATCAACGAAATTAGGCTTTCTTAGGTTAGCAGTCAATTGGAAAAAGCAGGGGCTTGGGAGCTAATCTTAGTATTTAGCCGGTTAGGCAAAATTTAATTGTATTGTCAACAACAGCATAGAGGGAGTATTAGAATAAACTATAAGAATCCTTCAAGGCCACGATCTATGTTAGCTTACGGCATATTGTCAATTCCGAACCACTCCTTCGTTGAAGCGTTCCATAATTTCCTTCCAGTTGGTGAAGATAATCTCTTCGTCTTTTAGGAATTGGATTACGTCCGGGTCGGCGAACATTTCGGCTTCCCAAACTCGCTGTTGCCAGGAGCCAGTAATCGTTTTTAATTGCTCAGAACCTTCGGAAGGGTGAAAGATGATCTCGATTAATCCGGGTTGCCAAGATTTTACTAAGTCGTAGAACTGCTGGCACTTTTCTTCGTAGGTATCCGCTTTACCGACTGAGTAAAAATAGTCCAGCTTGGGTAATTTGTAGTTGTTAACCACCGCTAGCATCTCATCGGTAATCGGATAGCCCTGCTGTCGAAACCCTTCCACGACGGCGGGGTTAGACATATCAATGACCATTGCCGGAATGCCGTATTCTTCCGCCACTTTGGTATAGGCCGCAGTAAACTCATGGGAACCGTACAGCGTACCCATATGCGTATCGATATGGTCGGGGCGATACCCGAGTGCGATTGATTTTTCTATTTGAGCTCGTATCTCTTTTTCTACTTCCTCGGCTGAAGCGTGCTCCACTACCTCCCGAACGCTTCGCCACAGTTTTCCTTCCGAATCGATTAGGCCGGGCACTTCGGCGGGGTCAGCTACCGAACCCCAACGGTAGGTTTTCCACTCGCTGGTGAGCGTTAGGTGTAACCCAACATCTTCTTGAAGATTCTCTTTGGCCCACTCAATAAATTCCTCAAAGTTGGGGCAAGGCGGCATGACAGCCACTGATTGGATGTGATCATTTTTAAGATAATTCTTCGCCGAAATGTTGGCTCCCTCGCTCATACCGATATCATCAGCGTGAAGAATTACCACTCTTTTGCCGGAAGGATAACCCAACTTCTCAGCCCATGTTTGCGACATCGAATTATCGCTGTTTTGGGCGAAGGTTGGTTGGTGGGAAAGCATCATGAGAAGCCCAGCTATCATTGGTATAACCAGGGCAAGTGTTAGGTAGTTTCTGGTTGTTGTATTCATAGTTGCAAAGTTAATCTCAGTAAAAGAATTTGAAGTTATAGAGTTGTAGCTATTGTTAGTAAACGTAAGTAGAATCAATTAATTTACTGTACTATTAATGAATACTTCGTCTTCATCAGCCACGTAGGACTGAGTGCTTTTGGAATACACGCTACCGTTGGCATCGGTGTATTTTAAGTCTACGTAAAAGGCTTTGAAACCCGAGGTTGGATAATTAACGGTCGTTTTAATGTTCTTTTGATTCTTGACGCCCAAACTCTGACTTACCCATTCTTCATCTCGAAAATCCCGATCTTCCGAATCGGCTGACCATAGTACGACATCTACCAGCGGGTCAGGCGTAGCTTTTATTTTTAACGTAATTTCATCATTCTTTTCAGCAATATCCCACTCGCATGTTGGATACTCTTCTTTCCGAAGGGTGGTCCCAAAGAAAGCACTAAGTGCTTGCAGTGCCTGTTTTCCGTCCCCCAGATCGTGACCGGCGTTGGGTACGTAATGAATAAAGTTCTCGCCGGGAATATCGTCAAAGTAGTTCTTCACCGCGTCTATCGGCCAGTACTCATCGTTGGCACCAATAAATAGCATCTTCGGCATGGTAAGCTTATCCCGATACGAGTAGGGATCAATCATTTGGGTAATCTCGCTACCGTCTTCGGAATGCACATCCTGCGGAATTCCTAACTCTACGTAGTCCTGAATTTGCACACTATAATCCCCCCACACCTCTACTTGATAATCGAGATTAACAGGCATGTTCAGCATATCGATAACCATTGGAGCAATGGCGGCTACTCGCTCGTCGCTGGCTCCGGTCAGCCAGGTAGTCCAACCTCGTTTGGAAGCTCCCGAAACTACAAAGCGAGAAATATCTTGATTCAATTCACTTTTGGAAAACTCCTGAATAGCGTCCATCGCCCGTATTGCACTCTTCGTCATCGGAAACAGTAGTGGCCAAGTATAATCATTATCTTTGCGGAAGTTATCCAGCGTAAAGGAGATTAGTTCGTCTTCTTTTAGATTATCGTACAGTGGTTGATTAGGAACCTGCCGGATGATAGCCACAATCGCACTATTTTGAGCGGCTACCGCTCCGAAACTTTGCATCATCTCTTCATCTTGATTTTTCCATTTAGGTTGTCCGTCTTTCACACTTCCTCCGGTGATAAACAGTAATGCTCCATCGTACTTGATTTCCTGAGGAACCAGCACGGTTAACTGATGTGTCCAGGTATGCTCACGCCATTGTTGGGAAGTGAGTAATAGTTCGTGTGCGGTAATCCCCTCGGCACTAAACGACTCTTTCACTTCCCAAGCAAACGAATCATCGCCGTTTTCCAGGTAGCTTTGTAGCGCAGTTTTGGCGGTGACCGGTTCCGATTTTTCAACTTGAAAAGAAAAAATGAGTAGTGCTAAAAGCAGGGAAATAAAAATCTTGGTATGCATAGAATTAGGTGCTAGATAAATTATTCTTGATTAGTTACTGATAGACAGTCATTATCTGGTTGATTCGGGGTTCTTTTTAACGAGGTTTAATACTTCTTCTGTCTAAACCCGATCATTTTGCCCAAGTGTTTCCAGCTAATGAAATAAGCCTAATTTGGGTTATCAATATTGAGATAGTTATGCGCGTATCGTTCAACAAATATACGTTCAGGTAACTGCTCAGGTGTGTAGGTTATTAACTATTCTTTGTAGCATCTTAGCATTCCAAGCAAGCGGTATCTTCAGCGAAATAGCGACTGTTCATTGGTTTAAGCATTAGAAACGGCCTAATTAGTCAGGTTTACAGCTAGTAACCACAATACTATTCTATATTTTCTGAATTCTGAGGTGAGAGTTCTTTAATAAAGTTAAGTGGTTAGTTGACGATTGAGTCCGAATTTTATTTCTTATAAAAAGCTACCAGTTATCAACTAACCCACAATTACTATGGCGTACCATCGCTCACTTTTGAGTTTCTGGTAAAAATTTAGAATACGGGTGTGTCGGGGGATGATCGGCTATTTGTGGTAGAATACCAATGGGTAAGAAAGTAACACTTGGTAGTTAAAATGATTCAAATGCCATTGCCACTTTTCCCTAGCTCAACCGATGAAGCATAAAAAAAGCCACTCAAAATAGGTTGAGTGGCTTTTGGTGAATCAGCTGGGGCTCGAACCCAGGACCCACGCCTTAAAAGGGCGTTGCTCTACCAACTGAGCTACTGATTCTGATGCAACAGGATCGCCGAGCGATTGCTTTTCTAAGGGCGATTCCCTTAATTGCGATGCAAAGGTAAGAGGCTTATGATGAATTTCCAAAAGGTACTTCGCAAATTTATACTTACCTCGCTGTTGGTTTGTCTTAACATCGTTGGAACTCAAATAGTTTGGGCAGATGCTCCGATTGATCCTTTAATCACCGAGGCGGATTCGCTGTACAAACTTCGGCAGTATACCGAGTCTTTCCGGCTGTACGAACAGCTATTTTACGAGAAACAGCAAGCCTCGCCAGCTATGCTGCTAAAAATGGCCTTCATTCAGGAGAGTTTAGACGAATACAGCGAAGCATTGTATTACCTAAACGAGTACTATCAGGCTACATCAGATGAACTGGCTATTGAGAAAATGAGAGAACTTTCTACCGAGCACCAGCTTCGCGGGTATGAGTATACGGACTACGACCTTTTCTATAACTTACTCCGTAAGTATCGGTACTTCATCATCTTTGGAATCATTGCAATACTGTTAGTGTCGCTGGCGTATACCGCCTTCCGAAAATCAGAGCATCAATCTCGCTTCAACGGACTAAGGCTAGGTATGCTGGTAGCCATCGGACTGCTGTTTTACGTGACCAACTACTCGGTAGGCCCGTCCTTGGCAATCATTATGAATGATTACGTTCCCATTATGAATGGCCCCTCTTCGGGGGCAGATGTGGTTTACATCACCGAGAAAGGCCACCGAGTGCAGGTAGAGGGGGAGGATGATGTGTGGGCAAAAATTGAGTGGAACGGTGAAACGGCCTACATCCGCCAAAGTAATCTCCGACCCATTTGACAATTAGTGTTAATGTGTTCAGGTGTTATAGAGTTTATGTTGTAAAGTAGTGCCGAAATCTGTAGTCTGAACCCAAACCTCGACCATATTACAAAATACTATATCACCAAGAACCATAACGCTTGGACACATCAACACCCGGACACATATGGCTCTACAACACTGTGTCATTGAACTTTATGCTGCTAAACTTTTTTCTATTGTATAGAATATTTTATACAATTAATCTAACTGAATGATAGAACCCTTTTCAACGGCTCTTCGGAAAGAAACGGCCGTACTGGTTGCGCTAATTAACCAGAAACAACCGGAACATAAAACCCACGAATACCTGGATGAGCTAGCATTTCTGGCAGAAACCTCAGGAGCGATTACACTGGAGCGATTTACTCAGCGATTAGAGAAACCAGATGTCACCACCTTTGTGGGCAAAGGAAAGCTGAAAGAGATAGAGCAGTACATAAAGGCTCACGAGGTAGATATGGTTATTTTTGACGATGACTTAACTCCTTCGCAGGTTAGAAATATTGAGTTGGCACTAAAGTGTAAGGTGCTGGATAGAAGTTTATTAATTCTAAATATCTTTTCCATTCGGGCAAAAACGGCTCAAGCTAAATCGCAGGTAGAGTTGGCGCAGTATCAGTACATTTTACCTCGCCTGACCAAGATGTGGACCCACCTTTCCAAACAAAAGGGCGGTATCGGAATGCGCGGACCGGGGGAGAAAGAACTGGAAACTGACCGCCGGATTGTGCGGGATAGAATTGCGCTATTCAGCAAAAAGTTGGAAAAGCTGGACAAGCAAAGTGCTACCCGACGCAAATCGCGCCAAAAGGTAGTACGAGTAGCCTTGGTGGGTTACACCAACGTAGGAAAATCTACGCTGATGCGCTTACTTTCCAAATCGGATGTGTTTGCTGAGGACAAGCTTTTTGCCACGGTAGATTCTACGGTACGTAAGGTAGTTATCAACCAAATTCCGTTCTTACTGACCGATACGGTGGGATTTATCCGCAAACTACCCCACACGCTGATTGAGTGCTTTAAATCTACGCTAGATGAGATTCGTGAAGCCGACATACTGTTGCACGTAGTGGATGTTTCGCATCCTTCGTTTGAGGAGCAAATTCAGATCGTGAATAAAACGCTATCTGAGATTGGCACCGCCGACAAGCCCACTATTCTGGTGTTTAATAAAGTGGATCAACTGCTGAACGCTAAGCACGAAATGAACGGTCAGGATAATGGCGAGTACGATTATCAGCCCCCGGTTACGCTGAAAGAATTAGAGAAAACTAACCTAGGGCAAAATGGTGCGGCTGGCGATCCAGAAGACACAATCTTCATTTCAGCCGAAAAGAAGATCAACATTGACAAGCTTCGTCAGGCCATTTACGAGAAAGTAGCCGACAAATATTTTACCATTTACCCCAACTACGCCCGCACGGATTATCACAGTATGTATAATGATTCAGATGTTTGACAGGTATAACAGCAATAATTAAGTCCCCACTAAATTCAATTACGATATACTTGGAGATAGCAGAAATTATTAAAGCGATTGGACTAATCGGAATAGGTGGGTTACTTAAAAGTCTGCTCGACTATTTGATAGGGGTGAAGAAACAGAAGGCAGAGACACAGCATGATTTTAAACAGCCGAGATATAAGGCTATCATCTTGCAATGCTATATTTTTATCTTTTACGATAAAGAAAGAGATAGACTACAATTGAGTAGACCGGATTTAAAAACAAAGGAAGATTTGTATGATGAAATATACGTTGAATGGGTTAATATGACACTCTATGCTTCTGATAAAGTAGTCTTTGCCATGAAGTGCTTTGTGCAAAAACCGAATCAGAAGACATTTAACTCGCTGATTTTAAGTATGAGAAAGGACTTATATGGAATACGAACGAAAATCAGAACCGATGATTTATTACTAAAATCCACAAAAGATAAAGATGGATATAATATTACTTAGTCATCAAAGAGTTAAGTAAAAACTAAGAAGGCTAGGTTACAGCTACGAAAATTATGACTTCCTTCAATATCATAGAGCAGAATATCGCTAATCTCAATGAACTGTGTGAACAGTTTAAAGTAAAGCGGTTGTATGCCTTCGGCTCGGTCATTACTGATCGGTTCGCTCCTGAAAAAAGTGATTTGGATTTATTGGTAGAGTTAGAGGAAATGTCACCGATAGAACGAGGAGAAAAATTGATTGCTTTATGGGAATCCTTGGAAGATCTATTTGCCCGGAAAGTTGATTTATTAACCGATCAACCAATAAAAAATCCGTACTTGCGAGCCAGTGTAGAAGAAACCAAGCAACTGATCTATGAGCGAGGAAGCGAAAAAGTTTTTAGCTGATATTAGACATGCTATTGAGCTTCTGGAAGATTTTTTGGGGGAAATCACCAGTTTTCTTGAGTATCAAAAAGATTTGAAAACTAAAAGTGCTGTTGAAAGACAGTTAGGAATTATAGGCGAAGCAGTAAATCAATATAGAAAGCTAGAAGACAATAAGGAGTTAAGTCATACTCGCCAAATCGTAGATTTTAGAAACCGACTAATTCACTCTTACGACAATATTGATGATGCGATCGTATGGGTGATTATTAAGAAGCATATTCCTACCTTAAAAGAGGAAGTACAAAAAGAATTAGAAAACGAATAGCTCATCAAAAATTCAACTGAATGCCGTTAGTAACCCGGTAAACGAACTTAGGAATAGGAACTACCGGACGGTTTTCGTAAGCGAGCCCTACGGCGGTTTGCAAAGCTAGTTTGGAAGTGACATTGATCAGAATATTTATATCGCCACTTACCCGATGGCGAAAGAAATCCTGATCGGGATCGTAGCCCGTTTGGAAGTAGGCAATAGAACCAAAGGCAATATTTTCGCGTAGTTGCAAGCGACTAGTTAAGTAACTACTGTTTTTCCACAACCCCAGAGCTACGCTGCCACCCTCACCGCTGGGCTGTTCCCACTCTTCCCGTTCGTACATCACTCCCGTTCCGGCAAATAAGCTGGATTTTTCTTCCCGATAGATACGAAAGCGCACTCCACCCCCAGCCAATCGGCGCGACTGCATACCTCGTCCCTGATCGTACTGAATTTGCACAAAGTTTTCGTAAGAAATAATATTTTTCCGCAACCAGTTAATCCGAAAGTGACCGTATCCCGCGCTGTTGATAGCTGTTTCGCTGGTAGCCGTGTATTGTAGTTGCCCAATTAGCAGAAAGCTGTGGTAGGTAGAGAAGTAGGCAGCATCCGAATTAGCTGTTAAGCCCACAAATGACTTTTCGGTGCCATCATTGGTTAGGCTTTGGTTATTAGCATTAAAGCTAAGCCCTACAGTACCTAAAAAATAATTGGCGGAATCACCCTTCATACGTTCTTTCTCTACGTTTAGTATCTGACCGAAGCCGTGCGTTGTAGTAAGAAGACTGAGTAAGATAATAATAGATGTACGGCAAGTAGCCTGGCAATAAGTCACTATGCTAATGTAGGTTACGTTAGGAGTTTGGCTTGGCAAAGATGCTAATTTTAATTAATGGTGCAATCTTTCCCGATTCATTGAGCTAACCTTGTTACGTTCCTGTTTATCCTGACTTAAAAACGGATACCATCGGCCATGATATACCGCTTTTGAATAATCTCGTCCGGTTTAGCTTTTCTCACAAACAAAATGCGCCCAGAAAAATGTAGGTCTTTGCCCGCCATTGCGTGGTTGAGGTCTACTTTCAAATGCGTAGCCGTTTTCTCCACAATGAGTCCGTTACGCTGCTGTCCGTCTTCACCCGTAACCGCTACGTACTGTCCTACATCTCGGATAGTTTCGGCCATTTCATCATCTACCACAAACCGCTCCACTGGTATATCTACCACATTACTAGCTTGGTGTAAGCCATAGGCCTTCTCACTCGGAATAATAAATTCAAATGGGTCTCCGGCGGGCAACCCCCGAATTTGATCTTGGAACGACTGAAGCAAATTATCCGAAGGATAGAAAAAAATAAATGGGTAGGCAGTATCCATCACTTCCATCACCGGGCCTTGCTGGTCGCGCTCCCGCAGCTCGTAACGCATCGTTACAATGGTGTTATCATCTATTCGCATACAATGGGTGGTTTGTTTATGTGCTAAGAACCCACCATATTCGTCATTGTTCACTAACTATCTTTTTTCTCGCTTTGATACTCGCAGTAGACATTGGTAATTCTAACATTGCTTTAGGCATCTACAATCAGCGTTGGGTGCAGCACTGGCGGTTGAGCACCGTAGCTAATAAAACATTCGATGAGTACGCTATTCAGCTACAATCACTGTTTGCGAACAGTGGAATTCCGCTCAGTGCCATTGAACAAGTAGTAATGAGCAGCGTGGTGCCGCCTCTAACCGCTACCTTTCAGCGAATGTTAGCTGAGCTTACCCAGCGGCAACCACTAGTAATTAGTACGTCGCTCCGCACTGATCTGTCTATTGCCATTGACAATCCTCATGAATTGGGTACCGATTTGTTGGCGAATGCTGTAGCCGGTCATCATCTCATTAGGACCGATTGTGTGGTGGTAGACTTCGGTACGGCCCTTTCGGTTGTTACGGTGAGCCAAACAGGCGAGATTCAGGGAGTTTGTATTGCCCCGGGACTAGAGTCAGCCATGAAAGCCCTTTCTACCAATACCGCTCAACTTCCGTTTGTGCCACTAGTGCCACCGCCCTCGGTAATAGGAAAAAATACAGCCCATGCCATTCAGTCGGGGATTGTGCTCGGTTACGTTGGCTTGGTGGAAGGATTGGTTAGCCGGATAGAGAACGAACTGGAGCGAACGGTAAATGTAATAGCCACAGGTGGTTTGGCTGAAGTGATTGCTCCGCTAACCAACCGATTTAGCCGACTAGAGCCTTGGCTCACGTTAGACGGATTACGCCTGATTGCTGCTCTTAATTGAAAACCAAAGACAACCAGAGAACTAATGAATCAATCAACCACCTACAATCAAACCTATCTTTGGCTTATCAGTCTTACTGCCGCGTTAGGGGGCTTTTTATTTGGCTACGATTGGGTAGTAGTAGGCGGAGCTAAACCCTATTATGAACCCTTCTTTGATTTGAACACTCCGGCACTGCAAGGCTGGGGCACTAGCTCGGCACTGGTAGGTTGTATGGTGGGGGCGTTAGCCTGCGTAGCGCTCAGTGATCGCTACGGACGTAAACGCTTACTTATATTTTCGGGGGCATTGTTCACCTTATCGGCTATAGGTACGGCACTGGCTTCAGATTTTACTTGGTTTAATGTGTACCGGATTATTGGCGGAGTGGCGATGGGTATTGCGCTGAATCTTTCGCCTATGTACATCGCTGAAGTCTCTCCTCCCGAGAAGCGGGGTATGTTTGTGACTATTAATCAACTACTGGTGATGATTGGGGTGCTGATGGCGCAGATTGTAAACTGGCGCATTTCACTGCTTGATACTGAACTGCCAGTAGATGCTACTGCCGAAATAATTGCTCAAAGCTGGAGTGGGCAAAACGGTTGGCGGTGGATGTTTGGGGTAGAAGCTATTCCGGCTTTTGCTTTTTTTGCTCTTATGTTTTTGGTACCCGAAAGTGTGCGCTGGCTGGTAAAAAATGGACGAGCGGCCGAAGGTAAGCAAGTGCTACAAAAGATTGGTGGTGATGCCTACGCGCAAAATCAAATTAACGAAGTGAAGCTCACCCTCTCGCAAGAAGATGTGTCTCACGTCAATTTTAAGCAGCTACTTAACAGTCGCATTCTGAAGCTAGTAGGTTTGGGTGTTTTTCTGTCGTTCTTACAGCAGTGGAGCGGTTTAAATGTGATCATTTACTACGCTGCCGATATTTTTCAGGCGGCGGGCTATAACCTCCAGCAAATGATGCTCAATATTGTGGTGATCGGTACGGTGATGGTACTGGCGGTAATTATCACGATGCTGACGGTAGATAAGCTAGGGCGGAAAACGCTGCTATTATTTGGAACATCCTCAATGGCGGTCGTCTACGCCCTCATCGGTTACTGCTTCTACGCTGATTATCAGGGGGGAGTGATTGTGCTGCTGGTGTTAGCGAATGTGCTGTTTTATTCAATCACGCTGGCACCTTTGCTGTGGGTAGTACTGTCGGAAATTTTTCCCAACCGGATTCGCGGAGCGGCCATGTCCATCGCGGCTTTCGCCCACTGGGTAGGTAATTTTACCTTAACCTTTAGTTTTCCCACTATCAAGGAGAGTCTTGGCTGGGCCAATAACTTCTGGCTCTACGGATTGATCTGTGCTGCCGGATTTGTTGTTCTTTATTTGATCTTGCCCGAAACCAAAGGCAAAACCTTGGAGGAAATTGAACAGGAGCTAGTAGGAGATACGCACAAAAAGGCTGTAGCAAGCAACTGAACTATACAAATATAGCTGGACGAAAAGCAGTAATATGCTAGAGTCTCGGTAGTGAAACATTAATATATTTTTGGAAAAGTATGGTGGATTTGATAGGTTCTCAAAATAAATAGGATAGGCTCTTCTTCCACGGGAACGCAACTTTTCCTTTCTACACTAAGAAATAAAACACCATTGAAAAATCTGCTCAACCCTAGTATCATTTATCATTCATTGCCGGTATTACGAATATTCGTTTTCCTCGCAGGAATTTTCACTACTAGACTTCTGCAAGCGCAGGAGGCTAGTCCTCCCAATGTGCTGTTTATTGCGAGTGACGATCTTAACGACTGGATTGGTGCTCTTAACGGACATCCGCAGGTGCAAACTCCTAATATTGACCGCTTAGCGGCTCGGGGCACGCTCTTTACTAATGCTCATACGCAAGCCCCGCTATGCAATCCTTCGCGAGTCAGTATTATGACCGGACTGCGCCCCACAACTACCGGAATATACGGACTTGCTCCGCGTCATCGGCAAGTAGAGAGAACAAAAGATGTGGTAACGTTACCTCAGTACTTTGCGGCGAATGGCTATCGTACTATGTCGGGAGGGAAAGTGTTTCACGCGGGTATCACTCCCGAAGAACGGAAAGTTGAATTTCAGGAGTGGGGTCCTGACGGCGGGCACGTCCCCATGCCAGAGCGAAAAATCGTTACCGCCCCGCTGGATATGGTGAATCACCCGTTTATAGACTGGGGAGTGTATCCAAAAGACGATGAAACCGCAATGGACGATTATAAGGTAGCTAGTTGGGCCGTAGATCAACTGAAGCAACTGGGCGAGGAGAAGAATAACGAAGAACCATTTTTCCTGGCCGTAGGATTTAACAAACCCCACGTTCCACTGTATACTACCCAAAAGTGGTTTGATCTTTACCCGGAAGCAGATGTCATGTTGCCTACAGCCCCGGAGGGTGACCGCGATGATGTGCCGGATTTTGCGTGGTACCTGCACTGGTTTTTACCGGAGCCTCGCCTATCGTGGGTGATAGAAAATAATCAGTGGCAAGCGAAGGTGCGCGCGTACCTGGCCGCTATCAGTTTTATGGATGCTCAGGTAGGTCGGGTGTTAGATGCGCTGGAAGAACAAGGGTTAGACGATAACACTATCATTGTGTTTTGGTCAGATCATGGCTATCATCTAGGTGAGAAAGATATTACCGGTAAAAATACGCTTTGGGAGCGGTCAACTCGGGTTCCACTAATCTTTGCTGGCCCGGGAGTATCAGTCGGAATGCAGTCATCGCAGCCCGCCGAGCTACTAGATATGTACCCTACGTTGGTAGCACTGGCCGGACTGCCTCAGCAGGAAGCAACAGAAGGACTCTCGCTCTTACCCCAGCTAAAGAATCCAGACACACCTCGGGAGCGCCCTGCCATCACTACGCATAATCCGGGTAACCATTCGGTGCGCTCCGAGCGGTGGCGCTACATCCGTTACGCGGACGGCTCCGAAGAACTTTACGATCACCTTCGCGACCCCGAGGAGTGGGCTAATCTGGCAGGGAATTCTGAATACGCCGAGGTGATTACCGAGCTTGCGGCTTGGCTGCCCGCCGAAGACGCACCACTGGCTCCGGGTAGTCGGGCTCGTATCCTAGTTCAAAAAGATGGTGAGTGGCTGTGGGAAGGAAAGCCAATCAAGTTCGACGAACTGATTCGCTAGTTGCTTTATACAGAAAAATCCTTGTAGTATAGACTCCAGATGGATTTGTGTGGTTTAATCAAAATAAACTAGACTTTTGTATCCATCGAGGTAAAAAGCTTCCCCAAGTCAGTACAGACCCAGGGAAGCTAATAGATTAATAAAAGTCGGTACAGAAGAACTTACTCAGGTAAGTTACTGGTCCAGCCAGCGGTCCAATCATTATCTGGAGTAAAGGCACCTACGTAAGCGGCTGCTTCAAACCATTCATTGATGGTAGCTGGATCAAAATCAGTAGCTTGAGTAGCGGTCGGTAGCCAGCTATTCGGGCTAATGCCACCGATGGGGGCATCCACTACGTTCGCAAATACGGCGTTAGTCGCAGGGTCAAAGAAGCTTCCTTCGTCCTTCCAGTTTTCTTCGCCACCCCCCGCGTTATTCCACAAGTACGAGTAGGCAATTACTCCTTGACTGGTGGCGAGGTCGGCAGTAAAGGTAGATCCTTCTTGCTCGATTTCTATTCCGTCGTCGGGCCACTCGGCAAACAGACCATTATAAATACGGAATACGGGATCATCATCTACCCGCAGAGCTTGCGCGTCTAGTTCGGTATCTGCTCCGGGCCCGATCACCGATAGGTTGGCTAATTGAGGATTTAACCCATCATTACCATCTATTCCTCGGTTTCCTCGCCCTTCAGTCCCTTTATCGTTTTGCTGGCCTACTACCAACCAGAACTGTCCGTAGCCGCCCCATTCGTCCCAGTTAATATCACTATCCAGACAGTTGCCTGCTACTAGGTAGCGTACGTTTACCGTGCCGCCATCTATACGGATACCTTCATCTGCTCCGGCGTAAACCTGAACGTGATGGATATCGGCTTCGGAGCCAATTTCTTTGAGGTCGAGAGCTTCGTAACCACGGTACTCATCCTGGGCATCGCCCGTAAACTCAATGAAACCACCCGCGTAGTTGATTTGCACGTACGCAAACACGATGCCTGCGTCTGGTTCGTCTTTAATTCCGTTGATCTCGATCCCCCCCCAGTCTCCGGGAGCTGATGCCGTGCCGGTCAGTTCGTTCAGGCTGGTGAAAATGATGGGGCTGGTCGCGGTTCCTTGGGCATTGATGAGCGCACCAGCGTCTACTTCCATATTGCCCATAATACCATCGGCGTCAGAGCCGGGCTGTCCGTAGAAGGTTTGCCCCGCGACAATGGTCAGCGTAACTCCTGCATCCACATCAACGGCACCGTAGATCAGGTAAGGGCCATCATCGAGCGTCATATCTTCCTCAAAATCGCCCCGTAGACGCTTTACCGTTGTTCCGTTCACATCAATTTCGGTAATCAGCAGATCGTCAGATTCAATAACAGTGACGGTGAGGTCAACTGGGTCGCTGCTGCGGTCTTGCTGGTCGGTAAGGGCTACTTGTACGGCGTAGGTATCGCCAGTAAACGCTGTATCGGGCACCGCAAAAGTGTACATATATTCACCTACATTCACTCCATCTAACGAAACGGGATCAGCGGCTTGTCCATCTACGGTCACAGCCAGTTCCTTTAGGCCGGCGGGTGCCGTGAGAGTCAGTGTAAACTCCGCATTACCGCTACGCTCTCCGGTGGCGGTGGCCTCACCCGCTACCGCTAGGGTAGGCGGGTCAGTCGCGGTTGGCGCGGTTACCGTCACCGTGACTACTAAAGACTCCGACGTGCGGTCTTGCTGGTCGGTAGCAACGAACGTGAGCGTGAACTCGCTGTCAGCGGCAGTCGTAACGGGTGGAGTGAAGGTATAGGTGTATGATGCAGTGGTTTGGTCTGCCGTGTAGCTTTCTGAAGCATTCCCGTCGGCTGACAGACTATTGGTGACTTGTAGTTCTTTAAGTCCGGCCGGGGCTGCCAGTGCCACCGTAATTGAAAGCTCACTACCAGCTTCCACCGACAGGGTAGAAGTGGTGGTAGTTACTGTAGGGGCAGGAATCGTTTCGTTGCTATCGTCCTCAGAGCACCCACTATATGTGAGTAAACCGACAAGCATCAACATCGTCCCGATCCACTGGAAGGAAAAAAATCGACTTGTGTTTTTCATGTGTTTTGTATTATTAGATTAGGTTAAAATTATCGTAAGCTGCCATCGAGGTTTTTACACCAGTTACCGTCGGCTGTCCAGTCGTTGGCAGCGTTTTCCACTGCTCCTACATAAGGGGCGGGTAAAAACCAGTCGCCGAGCGTGGTTGGGTTTAGAGCTCCTTCGCGGGTAGACCCCACAAAGTTGCCAACTGTCACCTCGGGTACGGCTGCCAGCGAGTTATTGAATACGGCGTAGGCTGGGTCGCTACCTGCATCAGCTGGGTCGTAAATGAAGTATTTGCCATCTATATCGTAGTTGTCTTTGTTGTTGAAGGAACTTGAGTGAGCAATAACCAAGTTACCGTCCAGTCCATCAATATCGCCCGCATCAAAGGCCTGCTCTACCCGTACGCCGTCATCATTAAACTGGGTGACGATGAAGTTGTAAAGTTTACCGTGGGTACCGTTGGTCATCCGCAAACCGCGGTTATTGAACGATACAGCATTGCCATTGCTCTCGAACTCGGCGTTTTCGCCTGGCCCCAGAATGGTTACGTTCGAGAACACAGGATTTGAAACCGGATTGCGCCGTTGGCTATTTTTACCATAGAAAGATATCTCACCCTGCCGCTCGGTATCGCACTCAAACACCCAGAATTGTCCACGGCCCAGGTAGCCATTTTCCCACTCCATACCATCGTCGTAGATCGCAGTGCCCACGAAGTACCGAATATCGGCAGTACCTCCGTTGATTTTCAGGCCTTCTCCCGTGCACTGGTAAATTTGAATGTACTCAAGTAAAGTACCCCGGCCGACACCTTGTAGGCGCAAACCATCGGAGCCAATTTTGCCGGTGTACTCAATACGTACGTAGCGGAGGGTACCTGTACTGTGGTCAGGGTTCTGTCCGCCGAAGGGGCCGTTTTCTAAGACAACTCCTCCTTCGCCCGTATTGACAGGGGAGCGACCCTGCAATGTGATGGTGCCCCAATCGCCTACCTGAGCGTTGCCGGTAAGCACCCGGTCGCTGGTAAATACCACTGGTGCTTCCTTAGTGCCTGTCGCCTCAATCTTACCGTCGCGGAGTACCTTGATACTGGAAGACTCCCCAATATCGTCGTAGGTTTCCATGTATACGGTGGTGCCCGCTTCAATAGCGAGGGTGCCGCCAGCTCGTACCTCCAAATAACCTTTTACGAGCCAACTGGTATCGGCTGAAAGTGTAAAAGCGGTATCGATAATGCCTTCCAAGGTACGCAGCGGTTGCCCTGCTATGGTGGTGTTACCCACAAAAAACAAGCGATTGAGTATCCGGAGCGTAATGTCTTGCTCGGTTGTCTGCCCCTGCTGATCCGTCACTATCAAAGAGAACGCAAGCTCGTCTCCGGCTTCCAAGTCTTCGTCTAGCGAGTACGTGTACTGGAAGGTGTGGGTGTACTCGTTAGTGAAGGAAGCATTGGCTAGCAGTTCTCCGTCCTGCTGAAGCTCGTACGACTGCAACCGCTCACTGGCAGCAATTTTTATATCCAGCACCAGCGGCAACGTATCACGTACGTTCTTTTCCACTAGCGTACCTCCGTTTAATATGTCGATAATAGGGGGTTCTGGCGGAAGCACATCCAGTCCATCATCGCAGGCGGTGATGCCTCCCAAAACAGCCAGCGTAAAAGCGAAAAGTATCCGTTGAAATAATAATTTCATGTCAGGTCAGATTAAAATTTGTAAGAAATCCCAAAGCGGTTCCACCAGCCGATGTACTCGATTTGAGCTACCCGGTTGCGCTCCCCAAAAAACTCAATCAGTGGGGTGTTGGTCAGGTTGAGAAACTCAGCGAAGGCACTGATACGCGGGGTAAAGCGGTAGTTAGCTGATACATCAAGCTGGTAGCGCCCTTCGCGGAACAAGTCCAGAGCTCCATCCTCATCGGATACTTCCAGTAGCACCCCACCAATGTAATTGACCGAAGCCCGCCCGGTGAAGCCCTTCCAGTCGTAGGTAAGGGCAAAGTTGCCGAAGTGGTCAGTCTGGTTAGGAAGGCGGATGCGGCGACCGTCGTTGAGCGTAGCGCGGGAGTAGACGTAGGAGTAGTTGAGGTAGACTCCCAATCCGTTGAGGGCTCCCGGCAAGAAGTCAAGTTGCTTCTGCAGGTTGACCTCCAGGCCGTAGACGGTAGCTGCCTCTCCGTTTTGAGCCTGCTCAAAGCGGTAGTTAATCAAGGTAGGATCGGTTACATACTGTTCAAAGTTGCCACTGTCGAGCCGAAAGCTACGGTTCACCTGATAGTCCTGAATATACTTATAGAACAGTCCACCCGAAAGAATGCCGACGTTATTCAGGTAGCGTTCGACCATCAAGTCGAGGTTGATCGCCTCGGCGGGTAGCAGGTCCGGATTGCCTCGCTCAATGGTCCGGCTGTTGAAGTCCACATCGTCGTAGGGTACCAGGTCAACGAAGTTGGGCCGGGCGTAAGAGTAGGTGAGAGCCGCCCGTAAATTGGTAAGTGGGTTAGGGCTGTAGCGTACGTGCACATTGGGGAGCACAAAGTTAAAGTCGGTGCCGCCCGTCACGGGAGTAGTGCTTTCCCATGAGCCTTGGTTGCGCCGCACCACATTGGCTTTATAGTCCACACTGGTAAACTCGGCTCGCACTCCCGCTAGCAGCATGAGCTTATTAAATTGTAGGCGGGTCATTAGGTAGGCCGCTGATACCAGTTCATCGGCTTCATAATCCGCCTGATCACTGTTGATGCGAGTATTGCCAACATCCAGCGCAAAGTCCTCACGATTGTCGCGGAAGTAGCCTTGCACCTGGTCGGCGTTGAGTCTTGGGCCGAAGCGAACGTTGCCATTCATATAACGCGAGTCCTCAAAGTCATCAATGAGGTTGGCAAATACATCATCGTCGTTCACTGGCAAATAAAGAAATACCTCACTATCGCGGGCTCGTGCGTTATGAATCTGCCGAACCTTGCCTCCGCCCCGAATTAATCCTTTAGCATTTCCAAGTAGGTAGGGAACTTCCAAGTTCAGTCGGGCTACAGTATTGGTGCCTTCGCCCGTAGTTGCATTGCGCTCAAAACGATTCAGGTCGTCGTAGAGCACCGGGTTGTGAATGGTACCTGGAAACTCGACAGGACGAAAGGTGGGGAAATCGGTATTGAGTCCTTCAATTTCAATATCAAAGGTGCGGCGATCAAAAAGAATGTAGTCGCTATTGCCTTCGCGACGTGAGTCGGTATAAAACAGCCCGTAGTCTAGGTGTACGGTACCCAGCGTATGGTCGCCCTCCAGGTTATACGTAATATTATTCTTTACCTCATCGCGAATGCTGAGATCGCGGCGGATGCGGGCGTTCTGCGACAGGGTAGGAGTCACAAAGGTACCCACATCCGGGTCATAGCGGGCCCGGCTGCGCTGGTCTTCATCGCCCCGGCGACTATACATTGCGTTGAATATAAGTGAGTGTCGTGAGTTGAACTTGTAATCCAGCGTAAAAGAAGCTCCCGTTCGGGTACGAATGTTAAATAGGTCGCGGTAGCGGTAATCCATGATTGAGAGCACCGAATCCTGATCGCGATTGAGCAGGCGGGGATAATCCCAAACCGCTTCTCCAATATCTTGCACATTATCCGTTTGGTAGTAGCTGCCGTTGAATATCACTCCTAGCCGACCCTCATCTACACTGCTGGAGGGGAAGAAGCGCTGACCGTACTTGATACGACCTAGGCCATTGAGTCCGCGCGACATATCGTTGTACCCGCCGCCGACTTCTACCTTCATAGAGGGTTCCAGATTTTTGGCAGTGGGCGTGCGTAAGTTGATCGCCCCGCCTACCGCATCGCCGTCCATGTCAGGCGTTAAGGCTTTGGTAACCTCTAAAGAAGAAAGCACATCAGACGGAATAAGATCAAGCGATTCATTGCGTGAGCCCCCTTCTTGGGTAGAGGGAATCTGTTCGCCGTTGATGCTGATGGAGGTGTAGTGAGCTGGGGTGCCCCGGATCTGCACAGTAGACCCTTCGCCCCGCTCGCGGTTGATGGTAATGCCCGGCACCCGCTGAAGGGCTTCCGCAACATTCACATCAGGAAACCTCCCGATCAAGTCGGCGGAAATCACGTTCTTGATGTTGTCGGCGGTGCGCTGCTGATTGAGGGCTTTCTCTTGGCCTTCCAGACTTCCCTTGACTACGATCTCCTCGAGGGTGGCCACGTTGCTGGTTAGCGGAGCATCGTGGGTCATCAGTACATCAGCTTCAATCTGTAGCACCGCTTCGTATACTTCGTAGCCCAGATAATTAACAACGATCGTTTGCGCTCCTTCGGGCACTTTGCGTATCAGGTATTCTCCGGTGAGATCGGTAGATGAGCCTACGTTGGTACCTTTAATAAACACCGAAGCACCGGGAAGCGGATCGCCAGTAACCGCATCTATGACCTGCCCGGTAATACTGCCGAAGGCTACTGCCTTTTTCTCTGGTTGGGCTGAAGGCTTAATAACGATTTGGTTATCCTTGCGGTGAAATTGCACCTGTGATTTGCGGGCCAAGTCGGCTAACACCTGCTCTAGCGAGACATCGGCGTAGTTGAGATCTAAACTATTCTGCGAGCGGATTTGCTCATTCAGGTAAAAGAACGATAGGCCAGTCTGCTCTTCTATCTGCAATAGTATTTCCTCCAGGCTCATGCTTTCGGCCGATAGGTTGACGCGTAAATCCTTGAGCGGAACTTGAGCCAGGCTGGATGCCATAGAGACGAGCAGAAAAAGCAAGCTGATAGCCGTACGTCGATATAGTGAAATACAGTTCATAGGGGTTAGTCAATGATAATGTGTTGACGATCAATGGTGTAGTGGATAGGTAATAGGGTAGTCAGGTGATGCAGCACCTGTTCTAGCGACTCATCTGAAAGCGTAAAGGTGATTGGCTGGTCGGACAGCTTTTGGGCATCATACTGGATTGTGACCCCGTACCAGCGTTCTAGTTCAGTTGCCACCTCCGCGAAAGAGTGATTCTGAAACTTTAGGTAACCCTCTTTCCAGGCAGTAGCGAAGGAAGGGTCTACCGTCTGGCTCGAGAAAGCTCCGGAAGCATGATGGTAGTACGCTTGCTGATTAGGCTCAATAATTAATTGATCGATGGAATCATTGGGTTGCCTTAGAGCCACACTGCCGCTGACTAAAGTGGTTTCGGTTACGGAATCGTCAGGGAAAGCACTCACATTGAAGGAGGTGCCGAGCACCCGAACATCCATGTCGGGGGTATGGACCACAAAGGGGCGATCTGGATTCTCCGTAACCTCAAAGAAGGCTTCGCCTACCAAAGAAACTTCACGGAGGGGGCCACGTAGCCCCGGAGGAAACTGCAATGCGCTAGCTGCTTGCAGCCAAACAGTAGATCCATCGGGCAAACGTATCTTAGATCGTTGTCCGGATGGGTTTTCGTACGATACGTGCGGAGCGAGCGTCGCTGAAGTGACTTCGGTGGTTTGGTAAATGAAGTAATACACCGCTAGAGCTATGATAGGGAGCACAAGGGTCGCCGCTATCCGTAGCCAGTACGGAACTGTTCGGCGGTGAAGGGGAAGGGTAGGTGCTTCGGTTGGTGGCGAAATGGATTGTTGGAGACGGCGCAAGGCTTGCTCAGTATCCGGTAGGCGACTGGGAGGCGGACTAGTAGGAGTATCCCACTCTTGCTTCAACCATCGATCTACCAGTGATTGGTGCTCGGGATTGGTTAACCAAGCCTCTACGCGTTGCTGTTCTTCAGAAGTACACTCTCCCCGCCAAAACTTTCGAAAGAGTGCTTCATCTATATTTTTCTGCATACCCGTGTTTATTTACAACTGGTATACACACGAAAAGGTAAATACCCCCAATGGAGAGAAAAGAAAACGTCAAAATCAGATAAACAAGAAGCTAAGCAGAAAGAGAAGCGGGATAACATGCTCTTTGAGCGATCGGCGGAGGTCTTTGAGGGCGAGACCTAAGTGGTTTTCTACTGTTTTTTGGGAGATACCGAGTGCTTGGGCAATCTCACGGTAAGTGAGCCCTTCTTCCCGACTCATTTTAAAAATACGCTTACGTTGAGGGTGAAGGGCATCTACTGCGTTTTGGGTAGCTTCCTGGAGTTCCTGGAAGTAAATCTGCTCCTCAGTATCTGTGCTAATAGCATTTGCTGAAGACTGCGATTGATACTGCCGTTCGTACACCCGGTGTCGGATAACATTAAGTGCTTTATGCTTAGTGCAAGTGAATAGGTAGCTGGAAAATGAGCTTTCTGGATCAAGCTGTTGGCGTTTTTCCCAAACCTGAATAAATACATCCTGTAATATCTCCTCCGCATCCTCTGCGGACCGCAATAGTGAGTACGCAAAGCGATAAAGTCGAGAATAATATATACGGAATAACGCCTCGAAAGCCACCGATTGCCCCTGACTTAGCTGGAGAACTAATGCCGACTCACTGGCAGTTACTTGCATATCATTACGCATAATTAAAAGCCCACAGTTCTTCAAATGTAATAAATGATGAGCTACTAAATGTTATCTCAATGTTAAGATTTCGTGAAAAAATTTAACAAGATGCTTCTGTTCCTTATTAAAAGTAAAAATCAGAAGTTGCTTCTTGCCGGTAGTGTATTTAAAATAAGGATGGTTTTTTTGCTAATCTGCTAAGGTTGTAATCTACCAAGAAGTATTTGATTGCCAGGTAGTGGTTTTCCCAAACTTTAGAGAAGGACAGCGTTTTGCGGACTAAGCGAGCACATCGTTGTCGGATGGTATTGTTTAATCTCTCTATTTTGATAGTCTGGGGCTTTCCTTCGGGCTGATGCTGGCCTCGCTCAAAAACATTCGCATAAGCAGCTAACCCATCGGTAAATACCAATGCTTTCTTGCGTAGTTTTTTAGAAATGCTCAACCATAGTCCTAGAGCACCTTCCTGATCCCTGCCCCCTAGGTGAAACCCTACTACTAGTCCCGTCCGCCGTTCTACAGCTAACCAGAGCCACTCGGGACAGTCTTTTGCCCCTACAAACGTCCACATCTCATCTGCTTCCAGACAATATAAGTGTAGTTCAGGGGTATCCAACTTGCCTATCGGAAGCTCGGTACTTACTGATTGCCAACACTGTTTAGCACGCTGAACCACCCAATGCAAACTTACCCTCAAGATACGGGCGATAGCTCGGAGAGAAACCCGTTCTAACAATAGCTTCTTTAATAGTTCTTCTCTTTCAAATGTAGTAGCGGGCATTCTTTCTACCGCTTGACGTTTGCAGACACGACAACGATAGTTTTGTTTACCGTAGGAGGTAAATCCGTTTTTTACGATCTTCAAGCTTTGGCAATGAGGACAAGTAGTCATATTATTTAGATTTTGGTCGATCCAATAATACGAAGTACTGTTCCATTGCCAAATTTTTAATCTTTCCATCCTTATTTAAAGTACACTACCTTCTTGCCTATTAAACCTTATTCTGACAATTATTTACCCCGAGGCTCGTGACGTTACGAACCTTAGAAGTTTATCAGAATACCCTCTATTGCTTGAACCATTTATTTTTTAATAAACAGGAGGGTGCAGGATATACTCTTCCACCGGATTGATAAAATTAGTGGTTTTACGAATCTTGTAAACAAAGCGGGCGATTATCAACAAATTCTATTATCTTTTCAGGAAAGATCACTTATACTACTTATGAACCTAAATTATATTATCATCCAACTGTTTTTTCTCAGCTACTTTATACTGAACCCCACGTTTTTGGAAGTACCTGCTAAGAAAAGTGGCGAAGCAGTTGCCGTCCCCAATCCTAAAATTGATAAACTCAAGCTTCAATCTGGCTTTAAAGCCGAGCATTTGTTTAGTCCTTCAGCAAATGACATGGGTTCTTGGGTTTCTATGGCCTTTGATGATAAGGGACGTCTGACCGTTTCCGATCAGTACGGTACACTGTATCGGCTCACTGTTCCTGAAATTGGGGCGGATGACCTAACCCCTGAGATAGAAAAGATTCGCATTGAATCAGACGATCCGGTAGCCGATTCGGTGGTGCAGATGGGCTACGCGCAGGGCTTGCTGTATGCTTTCAATAGTTTGTACGTGATGGTTAATCATCGTCTAAAAGAAAACGACGAAGACCAGGATTTTAATAAAGGAAGTGGCTTGTACCGCTTGCAGGATACTAATGGTGATGATGAGTTTGACCAAGTAACTTTGCTAAAATCGTTGGAAGGCTCAGGTGAGCACGGGCCCCACAGCATTATTCCCTCGCCCGATGGAGAGTCGCTCTACGTAATTGCCGGAAATCATACTGACTTACCGGAGATGGATCACTATCGGCTACCCAAAGTGTGGGAATACGATAATTTATTTCCGCAGATTAAAGACCCCCGGGGCCATGCCAACGACCGCACGGCTCCTGGTGGGTGGATTGCTAAGACTGATCCGACCGGTGAGCGTTGGGAGCTAGTTGGTGCCGGATTTCGTAACCCTTTCGATATTGCCTTCAACGATGCCGGGGATATGTTTACCTACGACTCTGATATGGAGTGGGACTTAGGAATGCCCTGGTACCGACCGACCCGTATTTGCCACGTAACCAGTGGTAGCGAGTTCGGCTGGCGCACCGGCAACGGCAAATGGTCGCCCGCGTACCCTGATAATCTGCCGCCCGTACTAAACATTGGTCAGGGTTCGCCTACCGGAGTTATCTACGGACAGGGAGCGGCCTTCCCTCAGAAATACCAGAAAGCTTTATACGCCTTTGATTGGAGTTTCGGGATTATTTACGCCATTCATCTAACTCCCGAAGGTAGCACCTACCGGGGCGAGCGGGAAGAGTTTGTGTCGGGTATGCCCCTACCGCTTACCGACGGAGTAATTGGGCCTGACGGAGCAATGTACTTTATGACCGGAGGGCGTCGCCTGGATTCTGATTTGTACCGCGTATACTACGATGGTGAAGTAGCCGAAAACAATAATACGGTGGCGGAGGTAAATGAAGCCAATCAGTTAAGAAAGCAACTGGAAGAATATCATAAAGAAGGTGCCACGGGTGGGGTAGAAGCTGCTTGGCCGAACCTGAATCACGTGGATCGGTTCGTGCGCTACGCGGCTCGTATTGCAGTGGAACAACAACCGGTGACCGAGTGGCAAGAAAAAGTAATGAGCGAAGATGATCCGGTAACGCTTACGCAAGGTATGATTGCTCTAGCCCGTCACGGCGAGTCGTCGCCCGGCGAGCCGTCGCTGAAAGATAAAATGCTGGGTAAATTGACTAAAGTAGATTACAACGAACTGGAAGATCAGCAGCAAGCAGATTTACTGCGGGCGTTTGAACTTACGCTGGTTCGTATGGGTGAGCCTAGTACTGATACTAAACAGACGGTGGTTGACTACCTGAGTGACCAGTATCCGGCTGACAATGAAATTATCAATGCTTCACTAAGCAAACTGCTGGTACATTTAGATGCATCAGAAGTGATTGAAACTACCTTGACTTTGCTGAGCGGCAATCCGCTAGAGGAAGAAAAAAGCCAAGCACCAGCTCAGGCCGAATTGGCTACGGAAAGTTCCGATCTGATTTTACGGAATCCGCAATACGGGCTAGATATTGCCCGGATGTTGAAAGACATTCCCCCGGCGCAGCAAACCTACTACGCTACCGTACTTAGCGAACAAGAGTCGGGCTGGACTCCCGAGCAGCGGGAGCGGTACTTCCAATGGTTCTACCAAGCCTTTGATTTTGAGGCGGGCAACAGCTACATCGGTTTTATTGATAAAGCCCGTAAAGAAGCTCTTACTCATGTGCCCGAAGATAAATTTGAGTACTATAATAACTTATCCGGCGATTCGCTGCTTGCCAACAACGGTCGGGATTTGGCGAACGTACCGCGTCCCAAAGGACCTCGCCGGGATTGGAAAATAGATGAAGCCGTGGCTACGTTAGATACGCTGGGTTTGAAAAATGCTGATTTTGAAGTAGGGGCCAATATGTACGTCGCTACGCGCTGTCAGACTTGCCACAGTATGCGGGGCGAGGGCGGTATCATCGGTCCGGATTTAACCCGCTTGGGTACCCGTTTTTCTACTAAAGATATGATTGAAGCCATTATTGAGCCGAACCAAGCAGTTTCCGATCAGTACGCTTCTACGGTCTTGTATCTGAAAAACGGAAAGTCATTAGTAGGACGGCTCACCGATCAAGATGAAGAAAATTATTATTTATCACAGAATCCATTTGCCCCGGATTACATTCGGGAAGTGCCTAAAGCTGAGGTTGAGGAAACTAAACTATCTACGGTGTCGGTCATGCCCCCCAACCTCATTAAGCCGCTTAACAAAGACGAGTTGAAAGACTTAATTGCCTACTTAATGGCGGGTGGCGACCCTGAGCATGAGATTTATCAGGAAGAGAGTGCTGCTGGCAAATAGCTTTGGACTCTTCTACTGTCTGATTTAGAAATATATACGAAACCACACCCTATGCTAAACCGACTTTTTATTGTACCACTATTTCTCGTGGTTTCCTTATCAGCTAGTTGCCAGACCGTTTCTCAGAACACCGACGAAGAAACCTCACCACCGCCTGAATTGGAAGAGGGTTTTCGGTCAATTTTTGACGGTGAAACTTTAGACGGTTGGGAAGGGGACTCTACCTACTGGCGAGTAGAGAACGGTAGCTTGGTGGGAGAGATTACTCCGGAAACACGTGTAGAAAGTAATTCATTTATCATTTGGCAGGGCGGTACACCCGCCAATTTTGAGCTTAAAACCGAGTTTCGGATTACCGAGAATGGCAACAGTGGTATCAATTATCGCAGTGAACGGATTGATACTATTCCCTACGCTTTGCGGGGTTATCAAGCCGATATCGACGGAAAAAATCGCTATACAGGTCAGAACTACGAAGAGAAAAAGCGGACTACTTTAGCCTACCGAGGCGAGCAGACAACTATTACGAGCCAGGAGAATCCGGCGGAACCCGGTTCTTTACGGGCTAACGTAAAACGAAATGCCTGGGCGCATCGGAACGTTACCGCGTCATTAGGGGAATCAGATTCGCTGAAAACCAATATAAAACAGGGAGACTGGAATGAGATGCACCTTATCGTAAACGGAAATCGCCTTCAACACTACGTGAATGGAGTGTTGATGAGTGATGTTACCGACGACGATACCGTAAACCGAAGTATGCAAGGTCAGCTCGGAGTACAAGTACACGTAGGACCGCCTATGCAAGTAGAGTACCGTAATATTCGCCTAAAACAACTTTAACTTAACTAATGATTGATGAGTAATGACTGATGAATAATAAACTCCTCAACTTACATTCATCATTACTCATCAATCACTAATCATTAAAAAACGCAAATGAATAAAATCGGATTTAATGTGCTGGCTTGGTCAGCCGTAGTTTCAGAAGAACTATTGCCCATTCTTGACCGGCTAAAGAAAATTGGCTACGATGGAGTGGAATTTTTTGTCGGGGCCGAAGAGGCAGCCATCTACAAAAGAATGGGGGATCATTGCCAAAGTATTGGCTTAGAGGTGACTAACGTTTTTACACTGTCGGCAGAAGAAAATCTTATTGATGAATCAGAGAGCGTGAGAAAAAACGGGTTAGATCGGATTAAGTGGGCGATTGATCGTTGCCACGACATGAACGCTAAGGTGCTGTGTGGCCCTTATCACTCTGCTTTTGCTACCTTTGCTGGGCACGCGCCTACTGAAGATGAATACAACCGAAGTGCCGAAATTCTAAACGCTGCCGGTGACCACGCGGCTCAGGCAGATGTGGTAATGACCATAGAAGCACTCAACCGTTTCGAGTGTTACCTCTGCAATACAATGGATCAGCTATTACATTTAGTTGAAAAGGCCGATCATCCGCAGGTGAAAGCCATGTACGATACTCATCACGCCAACATTGAAGAGAAAAAAGTAGGCGAGGCCATGAAAACCATCGCCCCGCATCTGCGGCATTTTCACATTAGCGAAAACGATCGGGGTACGCCGGGGGCCGGACATGTGCATTGGGACGAAACCTTCGCTACCCTATCCGAAATCAATTACCAGGGTTGGTACACCATTGAAGGGTTTACCCGTAACGATCCTGATTTTGCTAACGCTATTAACGTATGGCGAGAGTTTGCTCAGCCCTGGGACATGGCCGAACAAGGATTGAAGTTTATCCGGGAAATGGTAAAAAAGCACGCTGGTTCGTCCTGATGGAAGAAAAAACTTCCATAGCACCCTGGGCTGGCAAATTATCTAATCCGGCGCAACTCGGCGGCATTGAAACCTCCGTGTTAGATAATGGTCAGGGGCGAGGAACCCGCATCGCGTGGATCAATACGGGAACTGGATTACGCTACAAAGTGGTGCTGGATCGGGCAATGGATATTGCTGATGCCTTTTTTCAGCAGCACAGTCTGGCTTGGCTCAGTCACGGGGGAATCACTCCTCCTCAAGCTTCCGCTAATCAGGGAATAAACTGGCTAAGAAACTTTGGTGGCGGACTGCTTACTACCTGCGGCCTAACCCACGTAGGTGGCCCGGAAAAAGACGAACGTGGTGAGCGAGGATTACACGGCAGAATCAGCAATACCCCCGCGGAAATAGAATCTATCATCCAGCCAGACATTGCGACTGGCAAAATGAATATGAGTATTAGCGGACGAATCAGGGAAACCACTGTGTTTGGGCCATCGCTGGAGCTGTACCGAACGATCTCTAGTACAATCGGAAGTTCTATAATTCGTATTGAGGATGAGGTAATCAACCGAGGAAATACTTCGGCACCGCATATGTTGCTGTACCACTGCAACTTTGGTTGGCCATTGGTAGATGAAGGTGCTAAATTAGTTTGGCGCGGTGACTGGCAGACCCCGAGCGGAGAACCGGGGCGTATCTTCCGTCAGGATAATGATTTTTGTCAGTGCCCTGCGCCGCTTGGTGAACATAACGGTACGGGTGAAGATGTAGCCTTTATTAATATTCAAGCTGATGAAAACGGAACATGTACCTGTGGTATTCACAATCCAAAGTTAAATCTAGCAGTGGTCTTACGGTTTCCGAAACAGCAATTGCCCTGGCTTACCAATTGGCAACACTGGGGGAAAGGGGAGTACGTCACCGGACTAGAACCGGGCACGAATCCACCCATTGGTCAGGCGCAAGCCCGAGCCAACAATACCCTGATTCAACTAGAGCCCGACGAAAGCCGGAAATATTCGCTAGAAATAGAAGTGCTGACCGAGCCATCTGGCATTAATCATTTTTTAGATAACCACCTATGAGATGTGAAATACGAGATATGAAATGCGAAATTTAGACGCTTAATTTTCTAACCTTCCTATAACTATCAATTATCACTTGTCAACTTTCAACTAGAACCATAACCTATGAAAATGCTTACCGACATAAATGTTATGCAAGATGCCTTAGACCAAGGAAAAGGTATTTTGCGACTAACTCCTACCTGGGTACCTCGCTCCTTCTGCGTGCCTGGTCGCCGTATCAAACTACATCCCGACGACTATTACGTACTGGGTGGTGAACGAGGTGGTATTGACGAACGCTGGTTTTCATCCACTACTCCCGCCAAAAATGGCCCACTTACTGGCGAGCACGAAGGTCTAAGTGCGGTAGTATTTACCGACGGGAATCAGGAAAAGCAGTTTTTGCTACGCGATGCGGTAGAAGAATTAAAGGGCGGATTGATTGGCGATCGCCTCTGGAATGAATATCAAAGCTGGCCGATGTATTCTAAATTCTTCGATAACATGGGACCGCTACCGCACCACATTCATCATAACGATGAGCACGCGGCTAAGATTGGGCAAAAGGGTAAACCCGAAGCTTACTACTTCCCACCGCAGGTAAATAATCACGGCGGAGATTTTCCGTATACCTTCTTCGGCATTACGCCCGGTACTACCAAAGAACAGATTCTGGAGTGCCTGAAAAATTTCACGAAGGGAGATAATAAAATCACTAACTATTCTTCGGCCTTTCGACTAGAGCCCGGTACCGGTTGGGATGTGCCTCCCGGAATGTTACACGCGCCGGGTAGCATGTGTACCTACGAACCCCAAAAAGCGTCGGATGTATTCGCCATGTATCAGTCACTAGTGAACGAGGCTATTATTCCCGAAGAGCTACTGTGGAACGGTACCCCCGAAGATCGGATGGGCGACTATAACCAGTTGATGGAAGTAATTGACTGGGAGCTAAACACCAATCCAAACCTGCTAGAAACTCGCTTTATGGCTCCGATAGCGATAAACCCGGAAGCGTCTGAGGGCTATGAAGAAAAATGGATTTGCTACCGATCCCACGATTTTAGCGCGAAAGAACTAACCGTGGCGCCGGGTCAGACCGTTACTATTAAAGATAGTGCTGCCTACGGTATGATTATGATGCAAGGGCACGGCACTATGGGTGATTGGAACGTTGAAACTCCCACTATGATCCGCTACGGCCAACTAACCCAAGATGAATACTTCGTTAGCGAAGCGGCGGCTAAAGAGGGAGTGAAGATTACCAACCAGTCGGCTACCGATCCCATTGTAATGCTCAAGCACTTCGGACCCAAAAACCCTGATCTTCCGGCGGATATTATGTGAGATAAGTCCTCTGATCGCGCTATTTAAGGAGAAGGCTAATGAGTCTACTACCAAATTATGAGGAAGCTTTCATCGCAATAGAAAAGTTAGCGGATTATTGTCTAAACTCTTTCCATCCGGTGGGTAAGGATAAAGCCAGAGTATTCAAATCAGTGTTAGGTTTGACTCGCCAAGATGCAAATCTGTTGAAAGAAGCTATATTAGAGACTTTGCCGAAACACGAAGCTTCGTTTGTGCGAGAAGATCAATACGGTAAAAGGTACACTGTAGATATAAAAATTCGTAATTTAGATAAAGAAGCAATTGTAAGAACTGGATGGATCATTAAGAAAGACGAGGGCTTTCCAAAGTTAACGTCTTGCTACGTGAAGTAATTATGAAAAAGAACCGTATTGATAAATCGCCCTTGAAGTTACTAGATGTAGTAGCTCTGTTGAAAGACATACCTGAGGAAAAATTAGTGAAAGGACAAGTAGGGACAGTGGTAGAAGAATTGGACGAAGCAGTTTACGAAATTGAGTTTGCCAATAAACAAGGAGAAACGTTAGTAAATTTAGCATTAAGTAGCGAAGATCTGATGCTTTTACATTTTGAGACCGAAATAATCACATAAACTATTTTTTTTACCAACAAAACAACCTGACGTTATGAGTGACCATACGTATCCTAAATTACACAACGCCACCTGGCCCGGCATTGTCGGTAAAGGCCCCGATTCTCAACCCGTTATTCCCTTCGATAAGATGTTGGAGATGACCGCTGCGGCGGAAGTAGACGGAGTGAAGTTCGATGGAGTAGATCTCGGCCTGCTTGATCCGCATATTGATATCAACAGTTCCGATGATGAAATCAAAAAGCTAGCGGATAAAATTGCCGGGCACAATCTAAACGTCGGTAGCTTGGTAGCTCCGGTATGGGGCGGACCAGTGCTGGGTAGCGACGATGACCGTAAGACCTTCGTAGAAATGGTACGAAAGGCCTGCCATTTCGGAAAAGTACTGCGTGAACACGGCGTTCGTTCTTACGGAGTTATTCGTATTGATACTGCCTCTAGTCCCGAGCAGTGGTCTCAAGACATTGAGGGTAGCAATAAGCTTATTGTAAAAACTTTCCAGGAAGCTTGTGATGTAGCCGCTGACTACAACGAAAAACTCGCCGCCGAAGGCGAAATCTGCTGGGGCGGTATGCATAGTTGGCGAACGATGGTGGACACGCTGGAAACCGTTGATCGACCTAATATTGGTTTCCAAGCCGATATGTCGCACACATTGCTCTATCTACTTGGTTACAACCGCCCCGAAGACCGTATCCTGCCCCAGGATTTTGATTGGAACGACCGCGAGACGTTGGAAGCCGGACTGAAGAAAGTTACTGAAGCTTTACGCCCTTGGACAATTGATTTTCACGTAGCCCAAAACGACGGAACTGTACACGGAACCGGCTCCCACGATAAAACCGGTCGTCACTGTTTGGCAACTGATCCCAACGGAAAACTAGATGTAGCCCATGATGCTGGTTACTGGCTGCGCGATGAAAACGGTAATTCTACCAAAGCCTTTAAGCATATCTGCTGGGATGGCTGTATGTTCGATAACGATGTGATGGAAAAGCAGCAAACCTGGAATGACATCCTAGCCCTCATGGTAAAAGTGCGCAATGAGCACGGCTGGGATTGACAATTACCAGTGAACAGTTAGCAATGTACAATGAAGTAGAAGAACTGAGGGGGATAAGAGCGGAAGAAAGTGGGAATCGAAGGAATGAGTAAACGGTTACCGATAGTCCATTGAGTTCTTTAAATCCTCTGAACTGCAATCCTTCAAATATTTAGTTCTTGTTCCCTTCAGTTCTTCAATCATTCAACTCTTCAACAATTAACAATCATGGATAAAAAAGAATTAAAAATCGGGCTAATTGGTCGCGGCTTCATGGGAAGAACGCATTCCAATGGATATAATCGAGTGAGTAATTTCTTCCCTGACCTACAGTACCAACCGGTGCTTACAGCGGTTTGCTCTCGTAGTGAAGATAAAGTAAAAGCCTTTGCCGAGCAGTGGGGCTACGAATCCTACGAAACCAACTGGCGCGACCTTATTGCCCGCGACGATATTGATGCGGTAGATATCTGCACGCCTAACGATACCCACGCCGAAATTGCCATTGCCGCCGCGGAAGCGGGTAAGATGATTCTCTGCGAGAAACCTTTAGCCCGCACGCTGGAAGAATCGCAGAAAATGGTAGATGCAGTAGAGAAAGCCGGAGTAGCCACCACTGTCTGGTACAACTATCGCCGCCTTCCGGCTGTCACCTTGGCGAAACAGGTAATTGATTCCGGTAAACTAGGTAAGATCTTTCACTACCGAGCCAACTTTTTGCAAGACTGGACCATTAGCCCCGAAGTGCCGCAGGGTGGGGAAGGTACTTGGCGACTGGATGTAGAAGCGGCTGGCTCAGGTGTTACCGGAGATTTATTAGCTCACTGTATTGATACTGCCATGTGGCTAAACGGTGGAATTGAAGACGTCTCGGCGGTGACGGAAACCTTTGTAAAGGAGCGGGTACACGCCGGAAGTGGCGAGAAGCAAAAGGTAGGTATTGACGATGCCTGTATTTTTCACTGCCACTTTGCCAACGGTTCGTTAGGCTTGTTTGAATCTACCCGCTATGCTAGAGGTCATAAAGCACTATACACTTTTGAGATTAACGGCGAACATGCTTCTATCCGCTGGGACTTGCACGACCTGAACCGTCTGGAGTACTTCGACCACGGTGATGAATCTATTGTACGAGGTTGGCGGTCTATTCACGTAACCGATGGTGATCAGCCCTACTTGGACAAGTGGTGGGTACCCGGATTAGGTTTGGGCTACGAGCATTCGTTTGTACACCAAGTGGCTGACTTTCTGAAAAGCCTGGAAAGCGAAGCCGACTGTCACCCTACGTTTAAGGATGCCCTTGAGACCCAAAAAGTGTGCGAAGCGATACTAGATTCAGCGGCTGACCGCAGTTGGAAAGATACCGGGGTAGATTGGGCTGAGAAATAGGCAGTTGTAAAGATAGCGATTGATACGGGTGAGGTATATCTACTTCGCCCGTTTTTATTAGCAGTAAATTCAACTTTATAGCCCTCTTCTTTATGATGGTTTTGCAATAGATAAAGTTTGCATAATCCTAAGAATTGCTCCCTGAAGTTTTGATAAGTCCTCTTATGTTAATAGAATTTACTAGAGAAAAGGCGATAGCTTTAATCTTTAATTAACCAAAGTACACATGTCAGTATGAAAAAATAATTTTGTAATAGTTTAGTAATTATATTGGAATAATTTACTTACATTTGTTGCAAGCCAAACAAACAGGTTATGCACTGGATACAAATACCACTTTTTAAACAAAAGAGCGACTTCGATCATAAAGACTTTGAGTGTTCTACAAATCAAGAAGTTTTTAAACTAATCGCGCAAAGTTGTGTGTATGCGTTTGATGAGTTTGCAACGAATATTAAACCGTACTACGATAGAACTACCCGTTCCAATATGCTCAACAATTCTATTGTCGCTGCAATTCAGGAACGATGTAGAAACAATCATTGGATTTTCCATGAAGGCTTGAATGGAAATAAGCGCAGTTATGCTATACTTAGTGATAAATACATACTCTTTTTTAAAAAAGATCCTGTATCTAACATAAAGACTAAGCAAGACGATATTATTAAACAGCAGGGTCTCGATAAGCACGTGTTATTTCTAGTCTATCACGTCGATGAATTTTGGAATTCTTTGCAAAGAATTGAGTTTCAGTATCTCATATCATCGGACACTGTTGTATATGCATACGACATAACTCATTTAGCTACTGAAGAAACAGTATCAATACGTCACGAGGAAGAAATAGTCAACCCTATCGTGGGCATAAACGAATCCGAAGTAGTTAAACCCAGAGTAAGAGTCAAACCAGATAGAGTATCTAAAAAGAAAATAGGAGAATAAAAATTTATGCTAGACAATATAAATCCTCATATGATTACATTGGGAAGAGAATCTAGAGGTATGTCTCAGTCAGTATTAGCCAAGAAAATTGGTGTATCTCAAGGAAAGCTTTCAAAAGCTGAAAAAGGCGAGCAATCTCTTCCTGACAGTGCATTTAAAAAACTTACACGAGTACTGGCATACCCAGACAGCTTTTTTTTTACAAAAACTCCCACTGCTCCTGTAAGTCATTATTACTATAGGAAGAAAGTAACTATTCCACAAAAGACCATTGCTCAGATAGAGGCAATAGCGAAGATCTTCAGACAGAATATCGATTCATTAGCTGAAGCGGTAGAGTTACCCGAAACTACTCTAATCTCTTTTAATCCAGATGAAGAAACCCCAGAAGAAATTGCACGCAAGACTAGGTACTTTTTTAAGATACCAAGGGGGCCTGTACCAAACTTAGTGAACTTGCTTGAAAACAAAGGCATACTCGTTGTTAAAACTGATTTGTTCACAGAAAAAATAGATGGATTGTCTACGATTAGCGATAAAGGAATACACATAATATTCTTAAATGAGAGAATGTCTCACGATAGGCAAAGATTTTCCTTATCACACGAACTAGGTCATATGCTGATGCATTTTGACATACCAAATATTAGTGAGGATGTTGAGGATGAAGCAAACAGATTTGCTTCAGAATTCTTGATGCCCCGAGATGAAATAATTAACTCATTACGTTCGCTGAACTTCCCAAAACTGGGAGAGCTAAAGCGATATTGGAAAGTATCAATGAGAGCACTAGTCCAACGAGCTAAGCAGTTAGGAACAATAAACAGTAATGAATACAGAAACCTTCAAATAGGGTTTTCTAAAAGAGGAATGACAAAATCAGAAGCTATTCAATTGCCGGAAGAAAAGGCATTCATTTTGGATGAGGTAGTGAAACTTCATTTGAATGAATTAGACTATTCTGTAGAAGAACTAGCAAACATTCTTGGTTTAAATACTGATGAGTTCAAAAGTAGGTTTACATATAGTCAGCGACCTAAGCTGAAGATTGCAAGAATGATATAGGAAAAATTGCTATTCAAACAGAAACTTATTTTTATTTAGTAAACAGATATGAATGTTTGGCCATTTTACATTTCTTAAACGACCCTTCGCAAGTTGTAAAAACGTATGGGGCTTGTAGCTTGATTGACTTTGAGCACTTTAGATATTGTACTTATATTCACTGGTTTAACGTATATCTCCCTTCTACTCTATAAATTTACCCAATCTTTTAGAGCAAGACCGAAGCAAAAGCCACACACGCTTCTCGTTTACCATTTCTTCAGTAAAATAGTGGGCTTAAGTCATAGTTTGAGCTGACAGAAATCATTGCTTCTGGGGTGGTACCGACTAATTTACGGTTAATCAATAACCCAAATTAGCCATGAAAATATTAGTGCCGATAGATTTCTCAGCCGATGCTACCCGGGCACTGCGCTACGCCGCTGCTTTAGCCCAGTTGGTAGAAAGTGCCCCATCTAACATTAAATTCTCTTCTCCCGAACTCATAATATTGCATGTGTTTCAGGCTCCTACTGGGAAAGAAGTTAGCTTCTTTGCTACCTCACCCATAATTGAGCGGTTTGAGGAAGAAACCAAGAAACAGCTTATCAAGCTCATGAGTACTATGCCTGAAGTTCAGTCGGTGGCTCACCGCTTGATAACTAAATTATCCATGCCCCTGGAGGGTATCTGTGATACCATTGAGGATGAAAAAGTAGACCTGGTAGTAATGGGCGGTCGGGGCGTAAACGCTTCGGCCAACTGGTTAGGAAGCACCACTTTGCAAGTAATGCGTAATGCGCCTTGTCCGGTACTGGCGGTGCCCTACACTACTTCGGAGTTTCATCCCCAGCGCATAGCTTTCGCTACCGACCTGGAAGCTACTCAGCCATCTCCATCGCTTATATTGTTTAAGCAATTGTTGCAGTTGTGGCAGGCCAAGGTACAGGTGATTCACGTTCACCCTCATCCGGCTACCGTTTCAGCAAAACAGGCGCAAGAGGCGTTGCAACTCAGTCACCTTTTGAAAGATGTACCCCACAGCTATCATTTTGTGGAAGATAAAGCTCCGGCCCGAGGCATTGAGCAGTATTTGCAAGAACACCCAGCAGATTTACTGGTGGTAATTCCTCGCCACTATGCGGCCTTAGAGAGTCTGTTTCATAAAAGTGTTAGCAAAAAGCTAGTGATTAGCTCATCTGTGCCGATTTTATCGGTGCATGAGTAGTGGGAGACCGGAGACCGGAGACCGGAGACCGGAGACCGGAGACCGGAGACCGGAGACCGGAGACCGGAATTTATTTTTGATACGTCACTTTTCCAAACTTGAACCTCGTAATTAAGTGACCAGTGAAACTAGTGACGGTAGTCTGTGAATCACTAGCAATTGAGCAATTGCACCCTCTAAATTCTTACATGCCAAACCAGTAATTGATGAGCTAAAACTCCTTTACCGCTTCGCTTAGGTCGTAAATCTTAGCATCAGGAAATTTAGCTTCCAGAATACTGGCTCCGGCAGCCGAGCGATACCCTCCGGCACAGTGAACGACTATCGGCTGGCTGGTATCAATCTCATTGACCCTGTTTGACAACTCGGGTAGGGGAATAGAGGTTGCTTGGGGGAAAATGGTATTTCCTGCTACTTCAGAGGTATTACGAATATCTACAATGGTGTATTCTTCCGGGTGCGCTTTAAAGTGCGCTACATCTAACGCAGGGCTAGTCTGAGGCAGTAGTTCTTCAGCGATAATCACCCCTTTCACATAAGCTTCATAGCCAATTTTGGCCGCCCGGCGTAGGGTACGCTCGAGTTGCTCTTCATTATCTACTACCAAATAGAACGGAGTTTCGGGAGAGATAAGCGTGCCTAGCCAAGTCTCAAATTTTCCCTCTTCCTGAATATTGATAGCTTCTGGCAAATGTCCTCGCTTAAACTTTTCTTGGCTACGAACATCCACTACGGGAGCGTCGGCAGCTAAACTGCTGTCGGGGGTAAGTAGTGGTATTTTCGCTAGGCTCTCTTTAAAGGAAGTAGCTCCTTCCCGGTTTACTTCTACCGCGTAGGGGAAATACTGGGGTACAAAGGGCTGGTCAGCCAGTAACGCTTCTACAAAACGATTTTTATCATCAATCTTAAACGCCCAGTTTTGCTGTTTCTCCTGCCCAATAGTACTAAACATTTCTGGTCCCATATTTTTACCACAGAGCGATCCGGCACCGTGGGCGGGGTACACTATCACATTATCCTCCATAGGTCGAAAAACAGTATTAACAGTATCGTACATTTGCTGAGCCAGTTCTTCCCGCTTGGAGCGAAGGTGCCCCGCCGCTTCCCGTAAATCCGGTCGACCAACATCACCAACAAACAGCGAGTCGCCGGTGTACACTGAATGCGGTTTTCCGGTTTCATCGAGCAATAAGTAGGTGTTATGGTCGGGAGAGTGGCCAGGAGTGAATAGTGCTTGTATGCTTACTCGCCCAATTTGCACCTGCTCACCATCGTCCAGGGTCTGGTGGGGGTAGTCGGCTCCCATTTTAGAATTAATGTAGATAGTGGCTCCTTGTTTCTGGTAAAACTCCAAGTGGCTGCTTACAAAATCGGCGTGCGGATGGGTTTCAAAAACTGCGACAATAGTGGCCTTATGCTCCTGAGCGAAGTCTAAATACGGTTGTGGGTCGCGCCCCGGATCAACCAATGCGGCTGCTTGGTCGCTGACAATAATGTAGGAGGCGTGAGCCAGTGCTTGGTCATAAAACTGCTTAACTTCCATAGTATACGATGATTAGGTAATGATTAATTCGTTTACGATAATAAAAACGGACATAGCCAGCACAAACCAGCCAAACCCTATTTTTAAATTTTGAGAGGCGACGAAGCGAGCAACATACGTACCGGCAAAGATACCGATCACGGCAATAGCTGTAAAGCTTAGCAAGAACATCCACTCAATAGGCTGCACCCCAATATCACCCCCGAAGCCAATAAGCGATTTAGCGGCAATAATTAGCAGCGAGGTTCCAATGGCCAGCTTCATGGGTAGCTTAACTAGCAGTACCAAGGCGGGAATAATGAGAAAGCCGCCTCCGGCTCCAACTAAGCCCGTTAGTACTCCCACTACGGTTCCCTCCAGTAAAATCAGTGGGTAATTAAAGCGAAGAGCTTCTTGTTTATTATCTGCCTCCGGTTTCCTGTCGGAGTAAATCATGGAGAAAGAAGCGATTGCCATGAGTATTGCAAAGAATACCATCACAGCAATACTTTTGGTCAGAACAAAGTCGCCCCAATGGGCTATTTCTTCGGGTATGACAGGTACAATCCACCGCCGGGTGACATACACGGCAGTAAGTGATGGGATGGCGAATATCACGGCGGTACGGTAGCTCACTAAACCTTGTTTCATGTAGTTAAGTGAGCCTACCAATGCCGCTACGCCAACAATAAACAGCGAATACGAAGTAGATAGTACCGGGTCAGTTCCTATCAAGTAAACCAAGGCTGGAACTGTTAGAATTGAACCTCCGCCCCCAATTAGCCCTAAACTAAAGCCAATCACGGCTGCCGAAATATATCCAATAAGTTCGATCGTGCTCATGCGGTGATACAGTTGATAAGGAGATTATTGGTTAAAGGGTTACTTAAAATAGCTTTATCATATCCAAATGTACGAAACATATGAAAATATGTTCATGTATTAGAATAAATAAAATCTTACGCTAAGAAAAAGCTAGGTGAAAGATAGGGTAAGTGTTTATATGTATAACTGGCAAATAATCAGTTGCTTACCTAATGTAAGTCATGGAAATTATCAGCTCAAATAAGTTACTTGAGCGTAGAGAAATAAAGAGGATAACGATAAGTTCACAGTCCGCAATCGACAGTTACTTATTTGTAGACTATGAAACGAAAGGGTTGAGGTGAAGGGTCAATTTATCATATACTTAAAGCCATTGTCATGAAGATCATATTATTTTATTGTCTGCTAATTGTATCAGTATTCGTGTATACCCCTCCTACTGCTGCCCAAGATAAATTCGAGAACAGCAGTCTGGTTATTGTAAAGGCCCCGAATCTCACTGGCGACCAATACGGTCAACTCTCGTCAGCTATAGCCCCGGATAACCGATACAGTGTAGAGTATATTTGTTTGCAGTCGGGTATTATTGTACTTCGGTACTATCACAACTTCTCGGCGAAAGGAGATGTGGGTATGGCGATTAAAACCGCGCTACGGCGTCACGGAAAACTTACCAGCTTAGAAGTGATCTACGTAGATATTTCTCGAGAGTCTTCAGTTCAGTGTTAGAGCGTATCTACTTTGAGTACAGTATCGCTTTTATAACGACTAATCTATACGATAGACTTCCCGGGCAGTTTGTGAAAAAATCTGAGTTAATTCCGGCTGACTTAGTTCATTGGTAAGCCCCTCCAGCAATTGCGCCCAAACATTGAAAGTATTAGCCCGGGTAAGTACCGGCCAATCGCTGCCAAACATTATTCGCTTGGTACCGAAGTACTCCAGGGGGGCAAGTATGTAGGGCTTCAGGAAGTCGTTATCGACCTGCTCCGGGTGGCAGCGGGTCAGTAAGCCAGAAAGTTTACAGACCACATTGGGGCGTTCGGCCAATCGCTGTATCCCACTTCTCCAGGTATTTAGCTCACCATTTTTCACATTCGGCAATCCCAGATGATTCAGCACGAAACGTAGGTTCGGATATTGGTCAATTAAGGTAAGATAATCGTCAAAATCAGTAGTGCCAATGTGTACATCCAGGCTTAGATCAAGCTCAGATAGCAGGCGTAATCCATCGCGGTACTGAGCCGAAGCAAGCTGTTCCTGCGTATTTCCCATACTACGAACCCCTTGCACTAAGGGGTAGGCCGCCAGTTCTTCTAGTTCAGTTCGGGCTGACTCACCCTGATCAACCGGAAAATAAGCCACCATACTACCGATCAGATCGTGTTGTTTAGCTAGCTGATGCACCCACTTGACCTCTTCCAGGTATTGCCAGGGTACTCTACCGCTTTCTACAAAAACGATTTTATTAACCTGATAGCCCTGGGTAGCTTGCTGATAATCAGCTAGTAGAAAATCCTGGCTGAGCGATGATTCGTTACTCTCTAACCAAGGGTACTCCAGTCGATCTAACTCCCAGAAGTGTACGTGGGTGTCTACAATAGAAATATCCTTGAGCGTAGAAGATCGAGCTTTCGCTAATTGAGGAGCGACGGCCAATCCCATTCCTACGCTGAGGCTCTTGCGTAAAAATTCTCTTCGTCGAGACATGTAGATGTGTAGCTATAAAAATCTAGATAATATGTTTGAAGATACTACTTTTCGATGGAAATTATATTTTCTTCGGTAATCTTTTCGCTATGCGTATTGATCTAAGACAATTTGTTCTCTTGTTTATTCTGCCAAGCTTGATCTGGTTTTATGAGCCGATAACTGCTCAGCCAATCGTGCCTAATACGGTGAGGCCGGATATAGAATTTGAAGTATTTCAATTTCCTAGACATCAGATTCCGCGCATTGATGGACAGACTGACGACTGGGCGATTTACCCCAACGAAAATATCTACGGTACCAGCTTATTGAAAGATACAGAGGATAACACACCTTATCCGGTAGATACTACCGACCTTAATGTGAAGATAAGAGTAGGATGGGTAGAAGGACTCAACCGTTTATACTTTCTGTACGAAGCCTACGATGATTATTGGGACTTTAGGCGGTTCAACCCCAAGGGATATTTGAATGATATTTTTGAGGTAGTAGTGGATGGCGATCTTTCGGGCGGGCCATTTATTTACAATGATATGCTGAAGGATGCGGGAAAAATGGGAGATGATCCGGCTCATATTTACAGTCATTTGCGGTTCAGTGGGGTTCACGCGCAAAACTACCATATCTTTACTCCCCCGGTAAATAATGCTTGGACGCTGATCTGGGGCAGTCAACCCTGGATTGCTGAGTTTCCGCAGGCCAACCGGGCGTATCAATACGATTTTCAGCCGGGGGAAAGTGGGCATCTTACCCTGGAATTTTACATTACCCCCTACGATCATGCCCCCCACAGTGGAGTAGAACAAGCGCAGGAGAGCCAGCTTCGGGCGGATGATTATATTGGACTATCTTGGTCAGTTCTAGACTTTGACGGCGGTAAACGAGAAGGGCACAATAACCTTTCTCATAATACCTTAATGGTCAAAGACGCCTCTTATCTGTGTGCATTTCGGTTAATGCCACTAGAAGAGCGGTTTTTACCGGAATTAAAAGCTGAGTGGTCGTTTGCAGTAGTTGACCCGACCAAGCGAATGGTATACTTCAAAGATGAATCCGTAGGAGAGGTAGAAAAATGGACTTGGGACTTCGGTGACGGACAGCAATCGAGCGAAGCTTCTCCGGTACATAAGTACGAGAAGGCTGGAGTGTATTATGTGGTGACCCTAACCGTAGAAAACTCAACCGGAACTTCCCAGCGAACCCGCTACTGGGAGGTAATGGTTCCTTGACAATACCACATGTTAAAGAAAAGAACATACCAACTACCACGAAAGTACTGGTTAACCGCTGGGATTGGATTAGCTATTCTCCTAGTTTATTACTTTTCTTTGCCTTTCCCCAAATTTGATACTCCCTACACGACAGTAGTAGAAGACCGAAAAGGAAATTTGCTGGGAGCCAGTATTGCTGATGATGGTCAGTGGCGATTCCCGCCTTCCGATACGGTGAGTGAGAAGTTTCGGCAGGCTATTCTGCACTTTGAAGATCAGTACTTCTACCAGCATCCCGGCTTCAATCCAGTGTCGCTTATTCGAGCCGCCTACCAGAATGTAAGCGCAGGAAGCATCGTGAGCGGGGGAAGCACTCTCACGATGCAAGTTATCCGGTTAGCCCGAAAAAAAGACCGGACAATAGTGGAGAAGCTACGGGAGATACTGCTGGCAACTCGATTAGAACTAGCATTGTCTAAAGATGAGATTCTTAATTTATACGCCTCCCAAGCTCCTTTCGGAGGAAATATTGTAGGGTTAGATGCGGCTGCCTGGCGGTACTTTGGTGTTCAGCCCGCGCAGCTTTCCTGGGCCGAAAGTGCTTTGTTGGCGGTACTGCCTAACAGCCCAGCCTTGCTGTACCCAGGTAAGAATGAGGAACTACTCCTGCGAAAGCGTAACCGTCTACTGAACAAACTGTATACCCGTCAGGTAATTGACTCGTTGACACTTCAACTAGCCCTGGGCGAACCGCTGCCAAGTGCTCCCCATCCACTACCGCAGAAAGCTTCTCATCTGCTAACTCGGGTACTGCAAGAAGGGAAGAAGGGCACTCGAGTTGCTACTACAGTAGAAGCCTCGCTCCAGCAGCAAGTGACGGCTTTAGTAAAAAAGCACTCTCAGAAGCTGAGAGGAAACCATATTTATAATGCTGCCGCGCTAGTGGTAGATGTTAAAACCGGGCAAACCCAAGCGTATGTAGGCAACAGTGAACCGGGAGTGGAGCATGGATCTTCGGTGGACATTATCACCGCGCCGCGTAGTACGGGTAGTGTGCTCAAACCAATCCTCTACGCGGCTATGCTGCACGAAGGCGGCCTTTTGCCCCACTCACTGGTACCGGATATTCCTACGTATATTGATGGTTTTGTTCCCCAGAATTTCAGTAAGCAGTTTGAAGGAGCCGTTCCTGCCGATCAGGTAGTTTCGCGCTCACTCAATGTTCCAGCGGTGCGGATGCTACAAGACTACGGTGTAGAAAAGTTACACCATAAACTAAAGCAATTCGGTATGACCACGCTGACCCAGCCACCGGGTCACTACGGCTTAAGTTTGATTTTAGGCGGAGCTGAAGTTACCCTCTGGGACTTGGTGGGTATCTACGCTAGTATGGCTCGGTCGTTAAACCAATACTTTCGTAACCCCGAACCCAATCGCTACAGCCATTCCGATATTCACCCACTCAGTTACGAAGCACAAGCTGATTCAGCGAAGGTTTCAGTACAATCTGAATATGGTCATTTAGGCGCATCATCACTGTGGTTTGCCTTTCGAGCCATGCAGGAAGTAGCTCGGCCCGAAAATGAAACGGGCTGGCAGTATTTTTCATCGTCCCAGTCGTTAGCTTGGAAAACCGGAACCAGCTACGGTCACCGTGATGCCTGGGCGGTAGGATTAACCCCTCGCTATGTCGTTGGCGTTTGGGTAGGTAATGCCGACGGGGAAGGGCGATCGGGTTTAACCGGAGTGACTGCTGCGGCTCCGCTATTGTTTGATATTGTACAGTTAATGCCCGCTACCGATTGGTTTGACGTGCCTCGTAGCGATATGGCGAAAGTAGTAGTTAGTACTTCCAGTGGTTATCGTGCTCCGCGTCATGCTACTGATACTATTAGCCGCTGGGTTCCGTTGGCTGGATTGAAAACACCTATCTCGCCCTACCACCAGCAGGTTCAGCTAGATGCTAGTGGAGCTTATCAGGTGCAAAGTAATTGTGAATCCGTTCACCAGATGCAAGCTCAGCAGTGGTTTGCACTGCCCCCGGTGCAAGAGTGGTATTATCAGCGTAAGCACCCCAGCTATCGCCCCTTACCACCTTATCGGGCTGACTGTCGTCCAGTTACTAATAACCGCATTCCAATGGATATTATCTATCCGAAAGCTCATGCGAAAATATATATCCCTAACGAACTACAAGGTGAGCGGGGACGAACGATTTTTGAGGCGGCCCATCGCGATAATCAACAAACGCTTTATTGGCACGTAGATGCTACCTATCTAGGAGAAACTAGAGGCGAACATCAGATGGCGTTACTGCTAGAGGCAGGAGAGCATACGCTGCATGTGATAGATGGACTAGGAAATTCGTTAGCGCATCCGTTTGAGATTGTGGCAGGGGAAGATTAGTTCAATTAGCTTATCTACCAATTCTTACTGCTTAACTCATCGAACTTTTCGGTTATTTCGTCTATTGTATTAGGTCTTTCTTTTAGATATTTATCAAAAAAGTTTACCGAGCATTGATTAATAATTTCAATCGCCCGGTGGCTGTCGATAGAACCAGTTTGGGTAAGTGGTGTATAATTCGACCAAAGGGATAGATCAGAAAAGTTAGTATGAGTAGCGTTTCCTATGCTTAGATGGTAGAAATCACCTTCTGATACCTGACTGTAGATAAAAGAGTCTATATCTGCGGAGGAAGCAGACAAATCTTTTTCCGCCGTAATCCACAAGAACGGTTGAATGATCGCGTGGTCTAATAAGTTTCCCCACTGAGAACCATCTAAATTGATACCGGCTTTAATACGGCTATCTAACGCACAAGCTACCGCTGATGTAGCACCTCCTACCGAATGTCCCATTACGCCAATATTGTCTTGATCTATCTTACGAAAGAATAATTGATCGTATTGGTTAGCTTTATTCTGTAATTCACCGATTACAAAGTGGACGTCTTCGGTCCATGAATTAACTCGAGCAGTATAGGGAACTTGGGTGAGGTATTGACTTACGTACTGACGTTGGGCGGTAGTGTCCGATGTTTCTCTAAAAGCCACGATACTCGCCTGTACGTCATCCCAAGAAGTATTCTTCCAAATATCAGTGTACTCTGGGTTAAGGAATCGCAAATCGTCATCAGGGAAGATAGATAAGGGGGTTTCATAAGTGTAGTCAATGCCGAATACAATATATCCATGACTAGCTAAAGTCTCTGTCAGAGAAGTATACATGGATGAGTGCGACGTATATCCGGGGGAAAATATGATAACTGGAAACGATTCTATCTCTAAGGCTACGGGAGCGTTCTCTAAAGCATGAGTTTCAATTAAAGCAAAGTGAGAAAGCATAAACGCCGGTAAGCCGCGATTTCTCGCTAATACTTTGGTCAGTTCTGGATGCATGTAGGAATAAGTACTTTGGTGCTCCGCTTGGGCTGGATACCAAACTCTGACCATAAGTTCTCGTACATCGTTGGGGTCGTCGGTAATCGGTTCAGATCGGGTGCTGTCTTGCAAATGCCAGTAGGTAGTACCTACTGCAAATGAGCCGGAAGGTTTGGGTAGCTGAAACACCGGTAGAAGATACCCTAGTAATAGTGAGAGTGCAACTAATAAGCTACCTAACGACGATAGAATGACTTTCAAATGGCGGGGTAAATGTAAGGTGGGCGATGCTAAAAAAGTGAGCGCGAGCGTTAATGCTATTCCGTAGGCTGGTACCATTTGCCATCGCGTACCTTCTACCAATCCGTGCAATAAAGACAGCGACAATGGAAGAAGAAGTAACCATCTGGCGTTCCTAAGATCAGGAATTGGCTTTAGTACGACAACCAGTAACACAGCTAATTCAATTAGTACAATAAGTATCTCTAATGTTCTCATAAAAAGATATAGAATTAGATTGATGCGAAAGTTATTCGGTAGTTGTAACCTGGTTTAGCCAGCGAGTAAAGCCCTGTCGAACTAAATAAGAAAATAGAAAGATGAACAAGCCGTAGAGGCTGGGAATGGAGGAAGTCTGTAAACCAGTGAATAAGATGTCGGGGGAAACGCTACCCCACTCTTCGATAGCTACAAAGGCGCCGTATAGACCTAACAGTTGAGTAAAGAGTCCAAAGATCAGCTATATTTCAAGGTGAAATCCAGACGGAAACTGGTATTTCGTCGACTTTTACTGATTACCACCGATAAAATAGCCATGTTTACGGCAAACGTTTCTTCATGAAAGTATTAGCTCACACATTATTCTGGTTACTTGTTATAGCTTTACTTACGTTGATATTTGGTAGCTCATACTCAAATTACAGTGAGCCATTTCTCTTTGTGGGTATGCTGATCCCGGTGGTAATAGGCACTGCGTATTTTTTCAATCACTATTTGGTACCTCGCTACCTGTTTAAGAAGAAGATAGCTAAGTTTGTATTGTATTCTTGTTATTTGCTGGTAGTCTCTCTTTATATGGAAATGCTTGTAGTGACAGCAGCATTTACACTGCTAGCTCATTATCGATACGACAATATGTTGCCGTTAGCAACTGATTTCCCGGTTCTGGCGATTATTCTCTACTGCATGGTTTTATTGTATTCCTTTATATCGTTAGCTAGACAGTTAATTATTAATCAACAGAAGACTCGAGATTGGCAGGATGAGAAAAGAAAGCAAGAAAATCCCGTTTTGCTAGTACGGGCGCAGCGTAAGGTTAACCGAATATTGCCAGATGACATCGATTACTTAGAGAGTTTGGGTGATTACGTTAAAATCCATATTGCTTCCTCCGCTCCAATTACTACCAAAGAGAAGATTAGCAAGTTAGCAACCACACTGCCCGATTCTTTCCTTCGCATTCACCGCTCCTACATTGTCAACGCTGACAAAGTTTTATCCTACACCAAAGAGCAAATACAAGTAAAGGAAATTAATCTACCTATCAGCCGAACCTACAAGAAGAGCGTAATAAATGCTTTAAGTAGACACTATCCAAAGTAGCTCAGTATAAACTTTGACTACTTTAGACTAAGACCTTTTGTTCTTCTTTTCAATTAACTGTACCACTTCTTTCAACTTCTGTTGCAATTCTTCGCGGTCACGCTGATTTTCTTGCAATAACCGAAATAGTCGTCTGACTTCATTTTCGGGGCGTAGCCGGAAGATTCGTTGAACAAAATCTACGAAGATGAGCCCTTGCCGAGCTTTAGTGACCACACCCCGCAGCTTAAACGAGCGAGTAGCGTACTTGAGGCGGGCAATTTGCGAAATACGGAGCGTTCGCAGAAAAGAGATAAAGGGCAGCAGAATAATGAGTAGATCAATCCAGTTCTTTTTTACGTAGTTCATTTTGCGGCGGCTGATAGAAATCATCAGTATAAACTCAAAGGTAAAAGCACACCAGATAAACGTCTGGACTGCTTCTAAAATTAGATTGATCTTTAACTGGGGAAAGGTGGTTTGAACTTCATCTAAAAGCTTCCACTCAATAATAAGTACGGGAATGATGAGCACAGCAATACCGATCATCGGGAGCACAAATCGCTTTTTAAGCTCGATGAACAAGCCCTCATTTACCTTGCACCATCGCCAGCCTGGCATCCAACTGTATTGACCTTCCGTAATATCGCGAGAACCAATACGCAGCGGAGGGAAAAGTAATGTTAATAGCCGTCTCCTCTTTTCTGGTTTATTCATTATTACTCTGTCCTGACGGCTTTTGTAGAAGAGCAGAAGTACATCAACAACGAACAGAAAATAGATAAAACCTAAGGCACCACCCAACCAGGATAGCCAAGCTAATAATGAGCGCGAAGGGGTTTCTTCAGTGTAAGCAATAATTAGTGCTCCGATAAGTAATAAGCTCAGCACCGCCAGATAAAACATACTACTAGCTACTTTAGCATCGTAGCGACGAAGTGCATTGGTTCGTTGAATAGTCAACTGAGTTTGAACGGAGTAGTCTTCGTTTTCTCTTTCTTTTACTAACCGCTGTACCTGCGGAGAGTGAATGATTCTATCGAGTGTTTCTTGGTCTTCCAGTACTGTTTTTATCTGTTCCAGAATAAGCGGGTTATCTGTCGAATGAAGCTGTTTGATTAAATGCTCCTTTAGGCTCTCCCGTCGTACAATGTTCGCTATTTTTGTTTCTTCATTCATGAACTGTTACTCATTCTTTCTAGTCGTAAAGTTAATCAACAAGAACCAAAGGGGCTGGTTTATGCAGAGTAAACGTAGCTCAAATATCTGAGTGTTGGCGAGTAAATAGTAGTTGGTTCGGCTAAGTTTATCATTTCTCTACTACTCCAGTGCAGTACTTTGTGTAGATCAGTCACAAAATCAATAATTGCCTCTTCAGTTAGGCTTACCCTCCTTCAATACTAGGGCGTATTGACATGTAAATTTGAACAGCATTTTTGGCCTCTTTTTAGGTCACTATGCGTTACTTTCGGCGGCCAATGCGTAGGTATGCCCTTTTCAAGTGTCGCGGAACGATGGCCTTTATTATCCTAAAAATAGCCTCGAAATTCCTCATTAATCTATAGAGGATATTCCGATAAACTTCCAAGGTTCGTGTCGTCACAAACCTCGGGGGTAAATAATTATCAGAATAAGGTTTTATATGTCAACACGCTCTGGTTATAGATTGGATGATAACCATATTCAGTACTTGAAGGATCGCGGGTATATTTACTTTTCTGTACTTTTTTAAAAATAAATTTATAGAGATGCTCACATATTTCACATGGTATATACTAATAATCAAAAAATGAACAATGCGGGCTGACAACAACCTTTTACTTACCCTATGTTTAATGACCTCTCAAGCCGTAGCTCAGCAAGCGCGCCCCGATGATATTGGCCAAGATGGTTCGGAAGGGGTTGAAATCAACGGATTAGTAGTAGACGAAACAGTGACGAAGGTCGGGCGGGATTTTTACGAGTTGTTTTACCAACAGTGGAACGCCCCAATTAGCACCATCAACTACAGTTTATTCATTCGGGAGCGACCTATGAATGGACTGGGGAGTCAAATTGCCATCTACATCAATGAAACGGAGATATTTGCTCAAGCCGTACAGCCCCGCCACGAGGTAGTGGAATCCCTGGCTCACTATGCGGTGAGCTTGGCCAACCAATATGTGCAAAACTACGAAAGTATCGTACAGCAACTAGGTAACCAAGACCAACAAGGAAGTGGCATATTCTAAATCAGCAATAATAACAACACTATATCTTAACTATGTTACATCATCGCCTATTCATCATTTTTTCGCTATGGCTGGTCAATGTGACCGCCCCCGCCCAAGATTTTGTCTATCAGCCCACCAATCCTGCCTTTGGGGGTAGTTACCTTAACTACAACTGGATGCTCTCATCCGCCCAGGCTCAAAATGACTTTCAGGAGGAGGGGGACTCATCCAGGGGGCGTTTTGAGCGCGATCCGCTGGACGACTTTGAAGAGAGCCTTAATCGTCAACTGCTCAGCCAACTGTCGCGCAACCTGTACCAAGACCAATTTGGCGAAGGCGGTTTGGAAGAAGGGCAGTACGAATTAGGTAACTATCTCATTGATGTGGCACCCACTGGCGAGGGCATTCAGATCACCATTCTGGATACCGGCACCGGTAGCGAAACCACCGTCAGTGTCCCTTACTTTTAGTTTATAGTCTACAGACCACAGTTGACAGACGACAGTCAACGGTTTAATGATCCGCGAAGAGTAACCTGTAATTCTGATTACTATCGACCATGGATCATTACACTAACAATTACCCCCATGAAAACACGTATTCACCTGCTAGTCCTTGGCTTGATAACCACTTGGTTCTTCACCGCCTGTGCACCGTATCTCAACCAACCCCTGCAAAATTCGCAAGCTCGCTTGGGTTCCGAATCGGGCATGTACGAAGCTTTAACATCCCTGCCGGAACCCCAGGAAAAAGTGGTGGCAGCCGTTTATAAGTTTCGCGACCAAACCGGACAGTACCGCCCTACCGAGGTGGGAGCGAGTTGGTCGACGGCTGTTACCCAAGGAGGTACCTCTATCTTGCTACGCGCCCTAGAAGAATCAGGCTGGTACACCACCATAGAGCGGGAAGGGCTGTCCAATTTGCTGAATGAACGAAAGATTATCCGTTCCTCGCGTCAGGCGTATAATGAGCAGCAGGGTGGGGAAGTAGATACCGCATTGCCGCCCTTGTTATTTGCCGGCGTGATTCTGGAAGGAGGCATTATCTCGTATGATGCCAATACGATGACGGGCGGTGCTGGGGCTCGTTACTTTGGGGTAGGGGGCTCAGTGCAGTACCGCCAAGACCGGGTGACAGTCTACTTGCGGGCGATCTCTACCAGCACCGGACGCATTCTAAGAACGGTGTATACCTCTCGAACCGTTCTTTCCCAAAAGTTGGATGCTGGACTGTTTAAATTTGTGAGCTTTCAGCGGTTGTTAGAAGCCGAAACCGGTTTTACCTACAACGAGCCTACCGAGATTGCGGTGCGGGAAGCCATTGAAAAAGCGGTGCATAGTTTGACTATTGAAGGCATCCGGGAGGGGTTATGGAACCTAAAGCATCCCGAAGAGATGAATGCCCCAGTGATTCAGCAGTATGTGCGGGAGGCGGAGATAAATCCGAATCGGGACTTTTTAGGAAGGCGCAGAAATCAGTTTGAGCGAGGTCGCATAGCGGTGGGGGGTAGTTTAGGCACCTTTCGCTACGCGGGGGACTATCCCAACCCCTTGTACCAGCTATCGGGCGAGGCGCATGTTCAGTGGCAGTTGAGCTCTTTCTTGTCAGCCGGAGTAGAAGTCGGGCGGGGCACGTTGGCGGGGGAGGGCTTTTACCAAGAAGACTTCAATTATGGTTTAGTGAATACGGTATGGCGGACGTTTCCTCAGATGCGGTTCAGCCCACATATCCGCCTAAGTGGCGGGGCGATCAGTGCCCAGTCGCAACGGCGTTGGTTGCCCAAAGCCGTGGTGGGGTTGGGAGCAGAATATTTGTTGAACAATACGGTAGGTATTCAGGCGGGGGTGCAGTATCACTACGTCTTTAGTGATGAGCTGGACCAGATGGCGCAGGGCAAATTTAACGACTACTTCTATTCAGCCAACGTAGGCATCAACCTCTATTTGGGTAGAAGAACACGATAATGAATGATGATTAATGAATAATGACGCATGAGCAATATCTGATATACTACTCATCAATCATCATTCATCCATCATCATCAATACAGATTTATTTATTTATTTGTTTTATTTTAACCAATTTTCATCATGAACACATTCAAGCAATTTTTCACCACTGCACTACTGGCTAGTGCTAGTCTAGGAGCCTATGCTCAGAGCATAGACAACGAAGTATTTATTGAACAGGTAGGAGCCACTAACCAAGCCGACGTAGAAGTTGGTGTATCGGGGGGATTAACTTTTGCTGCTTCAGCTGAAGATAATCTAGCCGATATTTATCAGGAAGGAGAAAGTAATGTAGCCTATATCGGACAGGGTAATTTAGGTAGCTCGGCTAATGACAACGAGGCTGAAATTGACCAAAACGGTAATGGTAACAATGCAGAAATTGAGCAAGGTACTGACATAGGTAGTGCGGATAAAAGCGTAGCTTCCATTGATCAAGATGGAACTATTAACGAGGCTGATATTTCTCAGGGCGCATTGGGAAGTTCGGAAGAAGACGAGGCAACGATTGGCCAAACAGGTATCGATAATAAAGCTGTGATTAGCCAAGGAGTTGACGGTAGCTCGGAAACCAGTACTGCCTCCATTCATCAAGACGGTAATGCCAATTATGGTCATATTCGTCAGGGGGTTGATGGTATATCAGTTTCAAATACGGCAGCGATTAGTCAGACCGGCGATGCAAATACTGCTACTATAAATCAAGCCTTCCCCGGTCTAGCTGATGATAACACCGCAGATATTGAGCAGATAGGTAATGAGAATACCGCCTTAATTGAGCAGACAGGTTTCGCATCTTCATCAGAGATGAATACCGCTGATATTCTTCAGCAAGGTGATTTAAATCAGGCTACAGTAACTCAATTTGGTGTAGGCGATCTTGCCAATATTAACCAGAACGGAACCGCTAATGTGGCTACCGTAACTATGGGAGCACCATAATTAGTCCAGTTTACTCATGGAAAGTGAGAAGAAGGCACTTAGCAGAAGCTAAACTTCTGTTAGGTGTCTCTTCATCTTTAAATACGCCTCGTCACTTTCTTACACTTCTAAGTACTAACTCTATACCTATTCGGCTATGAAATTCCAATGGATATTCATTTTTTGCTTACTGCCCAGCCCACTACTAGCGCAAGCCCCCATCGAGGAAGCATTGTTACAGCAGTTAACCAGTCCAACCTTGCCCTCGGTGCAAAACCAAGTGCTAATTCAGCAGGAGGGAATAAGCCATCGGGCAACCATAGTGCAAATTGAAGCCCAGCGAAGTCAGATTCAAGTTCAGCAAGTAGGAGAGGCTCATCAGGTGGAAATACAGCAACAGGGGCAAGATAACCAATGGAATATTCAGCAGGAGGGAGAACGGCATCAATTTACCGGTACCCTGTACGGAGACAACAATCAAGTGCAGATACAGCAATTTGGGCAGCAGAATACTATTCAGCAAGACCTTATTGGCAACGGTATGGATTATTCAATCACGCAGGAAGGTAGTCAATTAGAATTGATTCAGATCGAGTACAGCCCCCTTGCTCCGGCCTACGACGTACACCAACAGGGTCAGGGAATGACTGTGATTATTGAACAAGGCTTCTCTCCCAATGAGTAATGACTGATGAATAATGATCTATTATCTGTCGATACTCCGCATCGTGGCTGGCATCAATCATTAGTCATTACTCATCATTCATCAATACACTTACAAAGATGATAAAAACTCTTTTGTTAACAATTACCCTTTGCACCCTCGGGCAGTCTGCTGCTCACAGGGCTTGGATAGACTATGCTGAGCAGGATGGACAGCTACGGGTTCAGGGCAAATTCCTCAACCAGAGCACCCGAGTGGATACGCTGCAATATAAGCTCACTACAGTGCGACAAGGGCAGGCCGGAAACTCGCAGAGCACCCAGGCGGGACGGTTTGTTGCCCCGATCAACAAAGAAATTGTACTAACGCAAACTACTGTCAGTGTTGAGTTGGGCGATACCTATACCATCCAACTTGAAATTTTTCGGGGTGATACGGTTTACATCCAAGATCAAGTTGTACACTAACCTAAAAAGAGACACCCTATCATGAAAAAACTAGTAATGGTTACCGCTATTTTATTATCGGTAGCTTGCCAAGAGACAACCATCGAGCCAGAACTATTCGGTAGCATTAGTGGATTAGTTATGGACGACACCGACCAACCTCTCACATCCGCTATTATCGCTACTATTCCGCCTACCGCCATTACCATGACCGATAGTAGTGGGCAATTTACCCTTGAAGCAGTACCCGAAGGTGAGTACACGGTAACTGCCGAAAAAGGCGGTTATTTAAACGAAAATACTAGCATTTTAGTAAATGCTGCTCAGGCTACCCAGCTAGTTGTATATCTAACTAAAAGACAAACCCCACTCGGCACACTGCAAGGAGTGTTGTTAGATGCCCTCACGCAAAACCCTATTGCCGGAGCTAACATAACCACCCAACCGCCTTCGGTAGCTTTGCTTACAGATGCTAGTGGACAGTTTAGCGTAGATTCCCTACCGGAAGGCGACTACACCCTAATTGCTAAGAAGGCAGGGTATACCAAAGATAGCGTTGCCGTTGCCGTATCGCCGGGTAAGACTACCGATATTACGCTGCTCATGGAGCCAAAAACTACCACCATATTTAATCGGCCGGTTCAGCCACTACCCACCGCTCGTTCCGGTGGGCACACTGATTCGGTTACGCTACGTTGGGGTATTGAAAACCAACTAGCCGAAGCCAACCTTCAGTTTGATGTACTTTTGTATACAGCCGATGCAGGAGGAAAGCAGCAAGTAGCGTCCCAACTAGCAGATACATTAGTTACGGTATCTGGTTTGCTGTGGAACACCACCTATTTCTGGCAAGTAGTGGCGCAGGATCAGCATGGCAATGTTACCACTGGAGATGTGTGGAGCTTCACAACAATTCCTTTTCCTGAAACTGCTTACCTTTTTGGCCAGATTACGGATAATAATGCTGAATTATACGCAGCCGATGCTAGCGGTCAGCACATTACTCGACTAACTAACCATCCGGCTCGCGATGGGTATCCGCGCTTGAGTCCTAACGGCCAGTCCATTGCTTTTGTATCGGATCGAGATGGGAAGCAGCAGCTATACACCATGAAGCCCGACGGTAGCGAAGTGAGCCGGGTAACTACTTTACCTTTAGCTGGGTACCATCAGTACGGAGAAGGGTTCTGCTGGTCGCCCGACGGCGGGCAATTGCTCTACAGCCACTACGACAAGCTCTACCGTATTCACCACGACGGAACCAATCTAACTGAGGTAGCTACGGCTCCTGCTAATTATCATTTTAAAGCGGTAGACTGGTCGGGGGTGAATGGTAAAATTATAGCTCAGGTGGTGAGCTCGAGTATTAATGATACCGACTTCTACCTCATGAATGAAGATGGAAGTAATGTCCAGCCTATATTGGACAGCGTTACTAATCGTTTAGAGTCACCTACTTTCTCCATTGACGGTAAACAGTTGCTGTTCACACAAGATGTATCAGGTTTTGTCTCATCTACTGGTCGTCAGCTAGATGCCCGTATTTTTATGCTGGATTTAGCTACCGAACAAGTGACAGAAATGTCTGGAGATAAAGCAGTTGGTTATAATGATCTGAATCCTCGTTTCTCCCCCAACGGTGCCCAAATAGTGTTTGAGCATACTTCTAACGAAGAGGGTACGACTAAAACCGTTTGGATAATGGACTACGACGGGCAAAATCGACAATTACTTTTCAGTGAAGCCATGATGCCTGACATGTAGTTGCTGAAATGTACTGATGATTCTTCACCCGAGGCATCATTTTGTAGCATCTGCGGTAGCGGGCTATTCCACTGTCTGATAGAAATACAGCTAAGCACTGTTGGCTGGCACATTGATTATAGCGGTGCTTGTTTGCTGTTTCTAAATTTACGTAAGAAGATTTTATCATCACATTAAGATTAGAGGTTTTTAATACATAGAATTTTGATGCATCAAAATTCTTTTTATATTCGTGATATGAATTCTACTGAACTGCTGAAAGGCACACTGAACACAATCATCCTCAAACTATTAGCTGACCACGGGAAAATGTATGGCTACGAGATCACCCAAAAAGTGAAGGAACTGACTGATGATAAAATTCTTATCAAAGAAGGCTCGCTGTATCCGGCCTTACACAAATTATTAAGGGATGGGTTGGTAGAGGTGGAGACGGTAAACATTGGTAAGCGAGTACGTAAATACTACGCCATCACCCAACAGGGGCAAGCTAAAAAGCAGTTGCAGTTTGAGGAGCTAAAAGAATTTATGCAAACTATTCAGCAATTGGTATTCCCTCAATCCAAGCAGCTTTCGGCCTATGCTAAGTGATGAGCAGGTAGAGCAGATTCAGCAAGATATTGAGCGAAGTAGCCTATCGGTACAGATGGTGAAGGATGACTTGCTAGATCACTTCTGTTGCAAAGTAGAAAGTAAGCTAGAGCAGGGCGATACGTTTGAAAGCGCGTATCAGCAAGCCTGGAAACAGATTTGCCCTAATGGTTTGAATGAAATTCAGGAGGAAACAATATATCTGTTAAATGCATCAAAAATAATTATTATGAGAAAAGTGATGTATTCCATCGGGCTAATTGCTTCTATCTGTATCAGCATTGGCTGGCTGTTTAGAATTTTAGACTGGCTCGGCGGAGATCAACTCTTCGTTTACGGATTTCTGGGATTTGTCTTGATATTTCTGCCCATGCTGGCTATTGACCGATATAAAGCAAATATTGAGCGAGCAAAACCTGAAAAGCTTAAAATCATACTTGGTTTTTCTAGTGCTATTATCACGGGTTTGGCAATTCTATTTAAACTGATGCACCTACAGGGAGCATCAATTATGCTGATTTTAGGAGTACTGCTATTTAGCTTTGGTTTTTTACCCTTTCTGTTTTTTGGGATGTATAGGAAAGCCGTTGAGTAGCCTTACTACAGTATTAGATTCAATTACCTTCAAATTGCGAAACCTTACGTAAAGCATGAAAATAAAGTTAGCGCTGATCAACCTGTCACTCATCATTTTTGTAATCGGACTATTCTCGGCGGTTGGAATTGGGATGCAGTCCGGAGCTGTTATTGTTTTAGTGTCCTCGGCTCTAATTCTTACTGTTTACGTAATTCAAATTATCCAGTCCACCGGGCAAAATAGATTATGGAGGTTTCGTAACCTGCTTTATACATTGGCTATTCCTGTTTTGGCCGTAATTTTTATTCATGGTTTTGGGATTTCAATAGATATGCCCTTTTTGGGTAATGTGCCTGGCTTCAGCTCGGCGTACTTAGCAGCAGGGCTACTATTAGTCTTTCTTTTTCTGACGGGCAGCATTCGAGCAGTAAGTAAACTCGATAGTCGCAGGAAACGCCTCCTTCTAATTACTATACTTTCGATAGTCGCCGGAATTTCGGCCTTAGGGCTTTTCGGCATGGCGGGGATAGTTCCTTTTTCCGGTTGGGTTATTACTTACAGTTTACTGTTTTTGGCCTTATCCTATCTGATATTCTTTATTACGATGGTTTTCTCGAGTACAGAAGAAAACAAAGCCGAAAGTTTGGTGCTGGTGATACTTAGTGGAGTAATGACATTTTTTTTAATAGCGAAAATCTACTTCCCTCATATGATACCTCTAGGTCTCGCCAGTGCAATTATTACTTTCGGATTTGTGCCGGTCCTCGTCCTGCCTCTATCAATATCATATACCGACAAGTTTTATTTTTTTACGGTATTCGTTCTCTACTTCGTGCTCCTGGATTTATACTTTATTCATGTGGATAGAAATTTTAGTTATCTGGTAAATGTAGGAGTAAACGGCTGCGTGGGATACGAAGATGCAACGGCCTATCCGATTAATTCCGATCCGGGTATCGCGCTGGAAGAATTGCTTAAGGAGCCCACGGCAAATGAGTTGAGTGCTATTTTGACAGAATGGAGAGAAAAGGATTTCACCCCCAGTCAAGTACAAACAGAATTTTCCGAAGTACAACCCAATGGGGATTCGCTTAAAGTTGTATCTCACCTGGTTAACGGACTGAAACACTACGGCCTGATTCGCATTCCCAAAGGCATTAATATTTCCCAAGCCCCCATCTTGCTAGGTCTTATGGGGGGTGGAACCGGAATCGATGTATTGAAAACGAGTGATATGAATCGTTTGTCGAGCGGAAAGTGTCGTGAACTTCTAGATGACTACATTTCGATCATGCCATCCTTCCGAGGCAATATAGTAAGGGGGGAAGATTTTTGCTTCCGTTCCGAAGGATATGCCGGAGACGTCTGGATGGGTGCAGCAGAAGATGCTGTGGCATTTTTGGAGGTTGTAAAATTGATGTATAACAAAACTACCAATGTCAAAACGTTGGTAAAGGGCACCAGTAGAGGCGCAACTGTCGCATTAATCATAGGCGGTCTAACCAAAAAATCCGATTACATCATAGCCACTTCGGCTCACACGAAATTTTTAGACCCGTATGTGGTAGACAACGAACTAGTGGGTAATTCTTATAGCCGGGCTTTTTATACACCCAAAGCTAGTCCTGAAGAAATCAGGAGACGCCTTATTACCAGCTCCCCTTACTACTTTTTAAATAATCTTCCTGCATTTGAAGTGCATCAAGGCACCGAGGATCAAAAAACTACTATCTGGCACGCAAGGGTTTTAGAAGATCGATTGAGCGAAATCGGTAGAAACGCTAGCACTAATCATGTTTACGTTTACGATGGTAAAGGACATGCTTATGATGATGATGATATTGTTTGTGCTAGTCTTAGGAGATTCTTGAAATAATGAAAAGCAATCTAACATAATACATGAAATTACAGTCGGATAAAGGCAAACGCGCCAATATCGAAAGGAGCAATCTTTCTTTCCAGCTGGCGAAAGATGATATGCTGGATCATTTTTGCTGCGTAGTAGAAGATAGAATGATGCCGGAGCCTTCGTTCGTGGATGCTTACTATTTAGCCTGGAAGAAAAATAGCCCTAATGGTTTGAATGAAATTCAGGAAAAAACAATATATCTGTTAAACGCATTGAGAAGAGTTGTTATGAAAAAAGTCATGTATTCCATTGGACTAGTTGCCTGCATTTGCATCAGTGTCGGTTGGCTATTTACTTTACTACATTGGCCCGGTGGTGGTAAGTTGTTCACCTACGGATTTTTAGGGTTTGCGATGATCTTTCTTCCCATGTTCGCTTTAGATAGATACAAAGCGAGTGTGGGTAAGCCAATGTCGGAAAGGTGGAAGATCATACTTGGTTTTTCCAGCGCATTACTGACCGGGTTATCAGTCTTTTTTAAGCTAATGTATTGGCCGGGAGCTACTATGCTCTTAATAGTGGGAGTAGGGCTTTTCAGCATAGGATTTCTTCCTTTTCTATTCTTCGGTATGTATAAAAAGGCTGTTGATAAAGGTAAGGCAATAAGCTAAGCAGAATGCAGTATAGTAAGGGCAAATTAGTTCATATTCCGTTCATTCTTCTGGCATTATTCATCATACTTGACTTTATTCTTCCCGGCAATACGCACGTTAGTAAAGTTCTTGATGTTAAGAAGGAGCTACAGCAGTACTACAATGCTGCTGGTAACTATCATTATTCGTACCGGATATTGACAGCCGAGCATAGTTTTTCTATCTCGGAAGAGTTTGCCCGAGTAGTTCAGAAAGAACAGGAAATTCGCTACGAAGTATCTTGGTTATTCGAGGAGATTAACAATTACGGTTTAGTTGCTTCAACAGCTCGTAACATCTACTTATTACGGGTTTTATCAGGACTGATACTGCCTTTACTAGCGATTGTTGTATCAGTGCTTGCCTACAAATACGAGCGTAAAGTAAGCGTTGTAATATTTGTCTTTCAGCTACTTCTGCTAGGTGATCTGCTGTTCTTAATAATCTGAAATTACATCTTGTTAACGCGAGTGTGAGTACTATACATGCTCTGAACCTACTCAGCAGCGATGGCTGATTGTGGAACCAATGAGCTGCAATAGCAAATTAGTTGATGCCTCCGTGGTTACTTCCATTGCTAATTATGCGAAATTAAGGTCGCAAAATCTTAGCAAAAAATAAAAGTTGTGTATGTTTACGAAAGTAGACGTTGGACTTCAGATATTGGCTATCTGGTACGGATTGCTAGTAGCTGATTTTCAACCCTGGAATCCTGTCTGGGGTCAACTTTTAATTTTCACTGCATGAACATTTTTACTATCATTACCATTTTGGTAGTTCTCTCCTCAATTTTCTCTTACATCAACGTGCGCTTTTTGCGGTTGCCATCCACCATCGGCTTGATGATTATGGCTATCATCCTAACCCTAATTGTACTGCTGGTCGGGACATTTGATGCCCGGCTAACGAATACCGCCGAGAACCTAATGCGAAGTATTGACTTGGGGGGATTGATCTTAGATGTAATGCTCAGCTTTCTGTTGTTTGCCGGGGCATTACATACCGATTGGGGGCGACTAAAGGAGCAAGCCGCTCCCATAATCACATTTGCTACCATCGGAGTATTGGCCTCTACGTTTGTGGTGGGCACGCTATTTTTCTGGGTTTCTAATCATCTGGTCGGTTACGAAATTGGCTACATCTACTGTTTGCTGTTCGGAGCACTTATCTCGCCCACGGATCCCATAGCGGTACTGGGTATTCTGAAGAAAATTGGCGTACCCAAACAACTGGAAGTGAAGTTTGTCGGTGAGTCGTTATTTAACGATGGAGTGGGCGTGGTAATTTTTCTCACACTGTTTAGCATTGCCGAGCGAGGAATAGAAAATGTGGGAGCTTCGGAGATTGCACTGCTTTTTGCCGAAGAAGTATTGGGGGGAGTAGCCCTCGGCTTAGCCCTTGGCTATATTACTTTACATCTCACTCGCAGTATTGACGACTACGAAACCGAGGTGATGATTACCCTAGCTATTGTGATGGGGGGGTACCTACTGGCTAGTCGTTTGCATTTTTCTGGACCATTGGCAGTAGTAGTAGCTGGATTGTTTATTGGCAATAGTGCGCGTGAAACCGCGATGTCAGAGACGACACGTCTCTATCTAGATCGTTTTTGGGAGTTGGTGGATGTTTTCTTAAACGCCATTCTCTTCGTTCTGATCGGGCTAGAACTGTTAATTATCTCCTTTGCCCCTAGCTACTTAATTGCCGGAGCAATAGCGATTGTAATTGTTTTAATTTCTCGCTTTTTAGTACTAAAAACCCCCATCTATTTTTTCAAAGATAAACTTGGTTTTGTCAATCGTACCGATCTGATTATGACTTGGGGTGGACTGCGGGGCGGAATTTCTGTGGCGTTAGCCCTATCGCTTACCGATGACATGAATCGGGAGTACCTGCTGACCGTTACCTACATTGTGGTGGTATTCTCCATCATCGTTCAGGGATTGACGGTTGAGAAGTTGATAAAACGCTTAGGAGTCATGGGCGCATCGTAAGTAACTGCCTTAGTGATCACCAAAATAGCGGAATCTTTAATCCTCCTTCCACCGAGTCGCTATTATGGTGTATATACCGAGCATATTTCGGGGTTGGTTTTGGTTGTACCGGCAATATTACCGCAAGGTTAGGGTCAGCGGCAGATTTACTTGATGGTTCGGAGCGACCCCAAAATGCTAAAGCAGTATTATATTCTGACTCAGGGGATAGCTGTATATTGTCTAAACAAAAGGCGTGGCCTACATTGGCATCTAACGAGCAAATTCCGTCAAACAACTTGTCATTAATATAATCCACCGAATCATCACTGTGAAGAGGGACAGTTAACAACCAGTTGCTAAACTCAGTAGCATTGGTAGTTAGTGGTTTTACTAAAAACAATAGACAGATTAGGCCAATGATTTTCATAATAGCAAAAGATAGTATTGCTATTTAATACGATTGTAAAGTTATTATGTTTAGTTTAGAGTAAACTACCGTCTAGCTGATGAGCATTACTAGTGCAAAAAGGGCTTTGACTTAACTACAGCCAACTATTAAAAATATTGCCCGTTACCTAAGTAGAAACTATCACTATGCAATTTAACCCTCAGAAAATGGTGGGTTGGTACCAAGTTAAACAATTGGTATTTACCGGCTTGAAAGCTCTGCTTTCGTATATTTTTGGCAATTACTCAGATCGGCGTGAAGTGCAGGCTGCCTTGAGTGGTTCGGATCGTTTTGATCTCAGCCAGACCGATGAATTGTGGTTTGATTATGTATCGGACGTAGGAGATGGCTTTAATTCTACGTACTCGGTAGCTAAACTATTAGGTCAGGAACAGTTGGTTTTTGGTAATGAAACTACCCAGCGGGGTAATGTCTTGATCATGGGGGGCGACCAAGTGTACCCAACCCCCGAAATGCACGAGTACGAAAACCGTTTGAAGGGGCCGTATCAATCCGCACTTCCCCGCAACGACCAACAGCCATCGCCCGCACTGTTTGCCATTCCGGGTAATCACGATTGGTACGATGGGCTTACAAACTTTCTAAAGGTATTCTGCCAGGAGCGCCATATCGGGCAGTGGCAGACGTTTCAGAAGCGAAGCTACTGGGCTATTCAACTGCCGCACCGCTACTGGATTTGGGGTATCGATATTCAGCTAAATTCAGATATTGACCAACCGCAAAAAAACTATTTTGCCGATATTGTTGATCGCTACATGCAAGCGGGCGATAGGGTAATTCTTTGTACCGCTGAACCTAGCTGGGTGTTCAAAGATCGCTACCGTGAGGAAGATTCTTACGAGCGATTACGTTTTTTTGAGCAACGGTTTATTCTGGATAATCAACTGGAACTAGTAGCTACACTCTCGGGCGATCTGCATCATTACGCGCGTTATGCTAAAATGGAAAATGGCGAGCAGACCGTGCAGCGAATTACCGCCGGCGGGGGTGGAGCCTTTTTACACCCTACCCATAACCTCAACGAGCACCTCCGAAAAGTAGAAGATGAAGATTTGGATTTACAAGCGGTGTTTCCTGATAAAGAAACTTCGCGAAAGCTAGGCTTTAAGAACATACTGTTTCCTTACCTAAACCCAAGTTTCTCCTTCTTTCTGGGTGCATACTACTTGTTGCTTACTTGGGTGTTAGAAACTGATGCCAGTCGAGGAGCGGCGTCGCTACTAGAGCAGTTGAGTGAGATTAGTGGGCTATGGCTAGCTTTTGACGCATTTTTTCACGTGCTGATTCGGAGTCCACTTGCCTTTATTTTAGGAACGTTGCTGGTAGCTAGTTTTACTTGGTTTGCCGACGAAAATGCCGGAAAATCTAAGTACACCTGGATGATAGGGTTTTTGCACGGTGGGCTGCATTTGGTGGTGTGTAGTTTGCTAATTTGGGGTTTTGCCACCATTAATCTGCACTACCTAAACTTGGAGGTAATTAGTGTTGTGCAGGTAGTTTTGTTTGCCGCTGAAATGGTAGTTATTGGCAGTATTTGCGCTGGAATTTTGGTTGGTTTGTACTTAATGCTGAGTAACTTGGTGCTGGGTATTCACGATAATGAATCATTTTCGGCACTGCACGAAGAAGATTACAAAAACTTTCTTCGCTTTCACCTGACACCAACGCAGCTCACGTTGTATCCCATTGGCATAAAACAAGTGAACAAACACTGGGAAAGAAAAAGTAAGTTTGCTTTTAGCGGTAAACTTCCCAAAGCCCACCTGATTGAGCAACCCATTGTTGTAAAGATGACTGCCGCTGAGCAATCGGAACAGGAAGTTTCGGTATGAGTCGCATAAAAAAGCGAAAGAACAATGCCCTTCGCTTCTGCTAGCAGTTGTTTCCAACTGATTAATAAAACTTATATCGTTCATCTTCAATATCAGCCGCATCTTCTACTGCTTCGGCAATATTGAAAGCTACCCGCGAGCCACGTTGCTGCTGGAGCTGATCTTTATACGTAGCGTAATCAGCTATTTCGGGGGCATCAGTGAGTGCTTCTAGCTTGATAATCGCCACTCCGTTTTCGGTAGTAATAGGCTCAGACACTTGGCCAGTTTCCATAGCAAACGCTTTTCCTATAGCTTCTGGAGCAAAGCCTACGTTGGGCAAGGTGTTGGTACTAAATTTCAGATCGCTGCTGGAGTATACGTTAGCGTCGGCTCCGTAAGCATCCGCAATCTCCTGTAAGCTGCCTGATAATCCGTTAAGTTTCTCTACAATTACTTCGCCCTTCTTCTTCGCTTTTACCTTAGCTTCAATCTCGGGGCGAACATTGGCTAACTTAGCGGAACCTTCTTCGGTTTTTCCGGTCAGCACTGCCACTACGTACGCGTCTTCCAGTTCAAATACCTTAGAAATATCTCCTAATGAGGCATCTTTAAACGCCCACTGCACTACCTCGCGTGCCCCGGTTAATCCGGTAATGGTTTGAGCATTCTTTTCAATATCCTCCGCCACGCGAACATCCAGAGAGTCTTGTTCAGCCTGGCTAGAGAAGGTATCTGGACCGTCAATTCCGCTAGCGAACAAATCGGCAGCGACAAAAGCCTCATTGCGGGTTTGGTCACTTGGATACAATTCTCGCTCTACTACCGCTATTTTGTAAGCTTGGTTGGTTGGAGCCTCAGTAACGGTAATGATATGGTAGCCGTACTCAGTTTTGATTAATCGCCGAATCAAGCCCGTCTCGCTTTGGCCGAATACTGCATCCTCAAAGGGAGCTACCATTCTACCTTCTGAAAACCAGCCCAAATCACCACCTTGAGCGGAAGAGCCGTCTTCGCTAGATTCACGAGCTAGCTCGGCAAAGTCAGCTCCGTTGCGTAGCTGGTTAAGTAAACCTTGCGCCTCACTGCGAGCCTCGGCTTCAGTACGAGAATCATCGGTTTTAATCAGTATATGGCTAGCTCGAGCGTAAGAAATGCTGTCCTCGTACACTTCATCTACTTTGTAAAGGGTATAAACCTCACCTTGGGTAAACGGACCGTACACACTTCCTTCGGCTAGTATTGAGGCACTATTAGCCAAAGTGGCGGGTAAGTTACTCGGATTGAAAGACTGGTAGGGGGCACCTCCCGTAACCGGATCTGATTGAATTACGGCAAAGGTTGAATCATTGGTTGCTTCCGCAAAATCAAGCTTCAACTCTTCCAACTCAGCCGCAAAATCTTCGGTGTCAATGGCTGAGGGTACAATAGGAAAACGCACAAACTGTATGGCCCTGCTTTCTTCCACTTCGTATTCTTCCCGGTGTTCATCTAAGTAACTTTGTAATTCGACATCGGTCACATCAACTACCGAATCGCTTACTGCGTAATACGGGATATACAAGTATTCTACTTCAGCTACTTTATTTTCGGCCTGATACTGACGCTTAGCTTCCTCCTGGGTTACGTAGTTTCCGGCAATAAGCAAGTTGTCGTACTTCAATCGCTCGCGGGCATCGCGGAGGTTCTGCTCGTAAAGTTGCCACGATATTTGTTGGTCAGGCTGTAGCTGAGGCAGCGCCTGAAGGTAATTTAGTAGCTGATTACGATCAAACTCTCCGGTGTTAGGATCAGTAAATGATTGACGAATACCCGGATCAATATTGTTACCCTGCACCATATCAATCAGCTCCCGCTCAGTAACGGTAATGCCTAGTTTTTCGAACTGCTCACCAAACGCCTTTTCGGCAATAAGCTTACTCCAAGCCTGCTGACGAATTGAGGTCATTTCCTGCTCAGAGGGTTGGCGTTGGGCACGCAGGGCAAAATTTGCTTTTTGCTCGTTAATGGCTTGTAAATATTCGTCCTGAGAAACTTCTTGTCCGGCAATTTCGCCCACAGTGGTATCGGGACCACCGAGAATCTGACCACCCGAACCGCTCAGCAGGTCGCCACCCACTACAAACAAGGTAAGGCCTATTGCTACCGCACCAACAATGAGTGCCGTCTTTTCCCGAATCTTTCCAATCAATGACATATTCTATCGTGTATTATTTTTTGTTTGGACATACTAGTGATGAGCAATGATTGATGAACAATAGCCTCACAATATATCGTTCATTTGTCACTACTTCGCGCCACGAGAGCATTACTCATCTTTTTGAAACGAATCGCAAAGATAAAAATTTCAGTTAATTTCCTGATAAATTTTATGGCCGGTATTACTGATTGCTCGGAATAGAGTATAAACTAAGCAAAATAGTCGCATGGAATAGCTCGTTACTCAGAGGCTTTTTTAGCTGGAATAGTCACTTTCACGTTGTCGATGCGATTATCGCTCATAGACATGATCGTGAATGTGTAGGCATCAGCCGGAACTACATCTCCTTTTTCGGGTATTTCGCCGGTGAGACTTAGAATATGGCCACCGAGGGTATCATAATCGCCTTCCGGAATATTCCATTCGTATTTCTCATTAAGATAATCAATTTCGTGTCGGGCACTAATCAGGTAGTTCTCCTCATCAATCTTAAGTTCTACCCAGTCTTCATCGTCGTGCTCATCCTGAATCTCCCCGAAAATCTCTTCAATAATATCTTCCATACTCACAATACCGGCGGTACCACCAAACTCATCTACTACCAGAGCCAGACTCTTGTGCTCCGTAATGAACTGAATCATTAGCTCATTGGCCGGAATTGTTTCGGGTACAATAATAATAGGAGTTAAAATTTGCTGAACAGTAGTCGGCTTTTTAAACAGCTCCAGGGAGTGGCAGTAGCCAATAACGTTGTCGATGGTTTCTTGGTAAACCAGTATTTTAGAGTGCCCACTTTCAATAAATGCTTCTTTCAGTTTCTCTATATCATCTTCAATATCAATTGCTACTACTTCTGTGCGAGGAATTAAGCACTCTCGTACTTTTACAGTTTTAAACTCGAGTGCGTTAGTGAAAATTTTAGCATTGATCTTGGGGGCGTTTTCATCAGTTTGCTGTTCTCGCAGCGCTTCGCTTAGGGTATTTTTTACGTAATTATTCAAATCGGTTAGGCCGAACACCGGTTTGTCGTTACGATACTCAAAGCCCAGCACATGAATGATAACCCACCGGGATACCTTATCAATAATCCAGACCGGAAAGTAGAGCAACCCGTAAATAAGTGTGAACGGTAGTGTTAGCAATGATAAAAGTCCATTGGGATCAATCAGAAAGACACTCTTGGGGGTAAACTCAGCAACGATTAGCACCACAAAGGTGGCAATTACTGTTTGCGTAAGCAGAACCACTACATCATTATTAATGGCTGCCGGAATATGATTTACCAATAGAGGCTCTAAAAATGTGGCTATAAAGAATGAGTAAAGCACCAGTGCCAGGTTGTTCCCAACGAGGGTAGTGCCGATAAAACGAGTGGGGTGCTGGGTGAAGTAAGAGAGGATGCGCCCGGAGAGTGAACCTTGCTGCCCCGCCAACTCTATCCGAAGTTTATCAGCCGAGATAAAAGCAATCTCAATACCGGAGAAAAAGGCTGAGAAAAGAAGGCAAATGGCTACGATAATCAGAATGTCCATTTATGATGACTGATGACTAGTGATTGATGAATAATATGTACTACAATGTGATTATTAATGGTAACGTTTGAGTTTCTCTGCAAAAGAATGTAACTGTCTGAAAATCAGTGATAAATTTTCTGCAAAACAATAATTGTGAAATACTACCTTATTAATCATTACTCATCAGTCATTAATCATCACTTTTTCTTCGGCGGAAATTAAACCAGAGTAACAGCCCTACTGAAATCATAAATATCCAGTAAGAATAGCTAAGACCAACCGTCATAGTTTCGTATACGCCAATGATAAACACTCCAACGCAAAGCGAAAAAATAATATAGTCAACTAGTTTTGTATCAACTAACTTCATACTATTCTAAAGAAAATACGCCGGTGGGTTTAAGAATTTCGTACGAAGAAAAATCTTCTTTAGCTTCTAGCCCTTCGCCCATCAGCAATTCACCGTCTGACTCAATTTCTACGTAACGATCCGTATTAATGCTATGTTTATCTTTTTCCCAGTGCAGTAGTTCGGTTTCTAACTTCTCACCCGTCTCCAAGTTTTTTACCACTACCTCGCCCGTGGCGGTATATTTATTCTCTTCCTGGCTGTAGTAGCCCTGGTTGGCCTCAATGGAAGTGCTCTTCACGCCGTTTTCATCAAAAAACTCAATATAAATACCCTCGGGAAAGTTCATATCGCCGTTTCCGTATTGCAGTTGTCTTTGGGCTTGGAGTTTAATCCGCACTTGAGCCGAATCACTGTATAGAATTTCGGTGTTGGTCGCTTCCATAGTGGGGCCTTCGTACTCTTTAAAGTCTTCGGCGGTTTTACTATCGTCGTCACATGCCCCAATAAAACCGGCTATAATAAACAATAAAATGTAATACTGCTTACTCATAAACAACACACGGTGCTAGATTCTTACTATTCCTTCTGACGAAAAAAAGCCATTTCCCGTTGCAGACTTTGCTAACAGGAAATGGCTCACATTTTAAAGACTAATGCTTAGTCGCGGGTTCGGATGGTTACAGTTTCGCCAACCCAGCATCCCACAGTAATTTGGTCACCTACCTCTTTGTTGTAGGTGAACACTTCCTCCTTAGAAGGAAACTGCTCTTTAGCATTGGCCATTGCTGATGAATTACCTGCTTTGCGGTACATTTCGTAAGCAGCGATAAATACGGCTCGGTCTTGCACCACATCTTGCCCGCCCTTACACTGGTCATAACTCTGCATGTACATTCCACCAATAGTTGAGTAAGCTTTTCCGGCTAATGCATCATCCATGTTAGCCGCTTGCAGAAAATGCTTACGTGCGGTAGATCTTTGTCCTTCTTTAAGGGCAATGGTTCCCAAGTCAAAAGTAATATCAGCCTTTTGTTCGTCGTTAGAAGAGATTTCAATTGCCTTATTAAACCACTCTTTGGCTTTATCGTAATCTTCGGCTACCATAGCGCGGGTTCCGAGGGCTTTGGCTAAACCAGGATCTTCTTCACCATTATCAAACAGGGTTTCTGCCGCAGTCATAAAGAAGTCTTGGTCGGTACAGGAAGAAGCCAGTGATAGTGAAATAACTCGCTTAGCTAAATCTACATCGCTAGGATTTTGCTCTAACTTGGGCATCAGCTTCTGCTGAATCTGATCGCAGCTCATGGTAAAGAACCCAGCGAAGATACTATCAATATTCTCACCCGCTTGGGCGTATTTACCGGCATTTTTTCCACCCGCAGCCACTTGCTTTTCTATCATTTGCCCCAGGCGATCGTAATAATCTAGCAGCTGCTCATCGTTAATCTCGCCCTTTTCGTATCGGTTCTTTAGCACCGACATAAAAGGGACAATGTTGTAGTAAACTAGCACATCATCACTTTCGTCCATTGCGCTGGTGAACAACTCCATTAGGCGACCGTACTCACTAGGGTCTTTATATAGTAGTTTAAATGCAGTGTTTGCCTTACGATTAGCAACATCGGCGGCATCTTCTCCTTCAAAGTACTGGAGGCGTAAATCATACATTTGTAGTGCCTTGCTAATATATTCTTCTTTCTTAGCGGCATCAGATTCTTTTTCAGCCAGTTCTTCGTAAATGGTGGCACCATCTACGTAGATAGCAGGGTTAAGATCAGGAGCATTTTCGTGCAACCACGTAATAGGCTCTACAGCGGCTTCGTAGTTTTTTTGCTTTTTGGCATCGGTGTACAGCACGTAGTTGGTTTGTGCAGTCGATTTATCTTCGGGCCAATTGAAGTTTTGGGCCTTTAATCCGGCGGTCGTAATGAGTAGAAACAATACCGACCAAAAAGCAGTAGAACAAGCTCTGTATTTCATGATATTCTTTTTGGTTAAACTATTTATTTAAATTATACAATTCGCAGAGAATAATACTTAATTCAAAAACAATTCCGATTCATTGCAAATATGACAATGTAAGCTTTATTCTTTAGACGAAACGTAAATATAATACAATTTTTGTAGAATATAGAAAGATGCGGAGGGCAAATTCATTAGAAAATTGCCTCTAACTCGTCTAAAGGTAAACAAGTTTGATACCAAAGTTGCACCTGAATAATGAACTTGGCAAGAATGTAACCGCTTGTATGCCAAAATGTTGATAAGCTGTTATGAAAAATATTAGTCAAATTTTCGGCGAATAAACCAGCGATCATTAAACGTAATACCTGCCGAAACTTTAAAATAGTCTTCTCGGATTAATCCGGCATCTACCGTACCCCGTCGGCCTAATTCTAAGGAAATATTGGTGCTGGAAAGGTTGCTCATAGGTAAGGAAAAGCCTAGGTTTAGACCAAAATCGGTAATTTGGCGGTCTTCTACTGCAAAGGGCGTATTGCGGTAGAAAAACCCAAGTCGGTAGGCCATCCGAGCTAAGTAACTATTAATAGAGCTAATGTTAGGAATCAACTGCCCACCTACGGCGAGTTCGTAGCTATTCCGCATTCCGTCGTTACCACCGCTAAACGATTGATAACTTTCCCAAGGCTGGGTCAAAAAATCCACACCTATCAAGTACTTTAGCGATTTCTCCACAGAAATGCCTACTCCTAGTCGCGAAGGTAAGGTAATACTGCCACCGATTGAATCAATAGTTTCACTTTGTGTAAAACGAGGATCGGGTGGAATGGTACTAAGTATCACTTCGCGGGTGGCTCGTACTTGAGTTTCAGGCTGATACGTAGCCCCTAAGTTGAGTAGCGTTTGGTCGCCTATTTTTATTCCGTACGATATACTCGGCTCAAAGAGCAGGTCAGAGTAGTAGATTTGGTCTTCCAACTCGGTACGCTGCCCGGAGAGATCATTCACCAATATCGTTCTGGTTTCGGTAATAGGGCCAAACAAATAACTTACTCGTACCCCAATTCCTAGGCCGCCTACTATTCTAAATCCACTGGAGAAAGAAGCCACATTAAGCCCTCCATCACCATTAATCACCTGAATACCTTCGTCAGAAGTGCCACCAATGGCAAGAGCTTCTTCAATGCGATAGCTGACTACACTAAACGGGGCTACTCCTAAACTCATTGTCCACCGATTAGGAATGATCGGAAAGGAAAATACCCCGTAGCGTAACCCACCGTTGGTTTGGCTAACGCTCTCTTCTTCGCGCTGCACGTTATTCTGCTCCAGGCTAAACGCTACATCGAACGAAGTAAGGTTGTTCTTGTACAGAAAAGAAGGGTTCATATAGTTGATAAACAGGGCATTTCCGCTGCCGATACCAATACCACCCATGCCTTGGTTGTGTACTAAGGTGGGGCGGATCAAACTTCCTATTCCTTGCGATGAGTACGGGGAGACACCAATTTGTGCTTGGGCTGAAACCACGAAGCCTGCCAAGCCGACGAGCAAAAAAGCGCACAGAAAAATGCTACTAACCCTCATATTGTACTATACTGTTTAATCCTATCAATACTAGTTCCGGAATATAGATGTGATCCGAAAAGAGCCACGGCTGAAGATATTTAATATCACCTCCGCAGGCTACGACTTGCAAAGCTGCAAATTTGTCGGCATACCTCCGAATTATTTGATCAATTTCCGCAGCCATTCCTACCAATCCTCCACTTTTCAGACCTTCTTCGGTGGTTTTACCAATAAAAGCAAGCTTTTTACTTGCTTCGGGCGATGCTACCGATACTAACGGTAGGCGAGCGGTAAAAGTGTGCATCGCCTGCCAACGCATACGTAAACCGGGCGAGATGTTGCCCCCCAAGTAGCAACCTTTGTCGGTCAGCAAATCATACGTAACACAAGTACCAGCATCAATTATCAACAGATTCCGATCCGGAAATTGCGCCTGAGCCCCAGCTACCGCTGCAATACGGTCGGTGCCCAACGTAGTAGGAGTATGGTAACTATTCTGAAAGGGCAGGGGAGTAGTGCCATCGAGCACAACCAAGCGAGAACTAGCGGGCACAATTTTGTTGAGCTGCTGGGCGTGGGCAGATACGGAAGATACAATGATCCGATCCGGTGGATGCTGATGCATTCGGGCCGATAATTCTGCTATATCAGTTTTGGATTGTAGCTCGATTAATTGGTGGTGGTCAAACCAGCCGGCCTTCATATGGGTATTGCCAATATCAATAGCTAAGTTCATGAAAATATGCTAATCTGTTGGTGTTTCTCGCTTACTTTGGTAATTTGCTTGCGCCTCTTTTTGGGAAATTTACCCAAAATAGTAAAACTGCTTATTTTTCAGATACAACACAGATGGTGGCTGATAGATTGAAGTAGCAAATTTATTTTTCTGCTACCTTCTACCCAGGCCAAAACATCTTCCGAAGATAACTAACCTTATTCAATGAAGCGATTGGTGCTCAGTGCTATATTTTCATTACTACTTTGCTCGGTTTATACTCCCTCTTATTCCTTAGATCAGCACCAAGAAGTCCCGGTTCAGCTTGTTCAGCATCAGGAAGAAGAACATCCAAATCAGGAAGCCCACCACGCCGAGGGGGAAGAACATGCCGAGGGACACGGGGAAGAGCACGCGGCAGCTCCCGCTTGGACAGTCATTCCGTTTGCGCTGTTGCTGTTGATGATTGCCACTGGGCCGCTGTTCTACGAACATTTCTGGCATAAAAACTACCCTCTTTTGGCGGTGCTGCTGGCCGCAATTGTTATTTCTTACTACATTTTTATATTAGGAAACACCGGTGAACCCGTTCACGCCCTGTTTGAGTACCTACAATTTATTGCGCTACTCTCATCCCTATTCATTGCCTCCGGAGGTATTCTAATAAAAATTGATCGGAAAGCTACTCCCATTATTAACTCCGCCATCCTGTTGATTGGCTCGGTTATTTCTAACCTGATTGGCACTACCGGAGCATCCATGCTGCTAATTCGCCCGTATATTCGGCTTAATCAACACCGGATTCGGTCGTACCATATTATCTTCTTCATTTTTATGGTAAGTAACGTAGGTGGAGCCCTCACGCCTATTGGCGATCCCCCTTTGTTCTTGGGTTTTTTACGAGGGGTTCCTTTTTTCTGGACAATCTCGCACGTGGTTCTCGAGTGGGTCTTTGCCTTAGGGGTGCTAGTGGCTGTGTTTTTTATTCTGGACAAGCGGAATGTTTCAGAGCCAAATGGTGACGATGAGGAACAATCGCATACGGGGAAAATTAGTGTGATTGGCAAGCGAAATTTTGTGTGGTTGGCCGTGGTTATTGCGGCGGTATTCATCGACCCTAATAAAATTGAGTGGTTGCCCCACATCAATTACCACGGCACCCGTTTCTCCTTTGTGCGGGAGCTAATTATGTTTGCGGTGGCATTTTTATCCTTCCGCCTGGCTAAGAAAGAGGCGATAAAAGGGAATGAGTTTAGCTTTGAGCCTATCCGGGAGGTCGCCTTTATTTTTATCGGCATTTTTGGTACCATGATGCCTGCCTTAGAACTAGTAGGGGACTTTGCTAAATCGGATGCAGGCCGGGATTTGATTACGCACAATACGTTGTACTGGGGTACCGGAATTCTATCAGGTTTTCTGGACAATGCCCCCACATACCTGAATTTCTTAGCAGCAGCAATGGCCTCGGTAGGGGCTAGCGTGAATGATTCGCAAGATGTGCTGGCTTTCTCTCAGGGAGAGTACGCTGATAGTATTATGAACCTGATGGCAATTTCGGTAGCAGCCGTATTTTTTGGTGCCATGAGCTACATTGGTAATGGACCTAACTTTATGGTAAAATCTATTGCTGAGCAAGTCGGTATTCGGATGCCCTCATTCTTCGGCTACATTATCCGGTTCTCGCTGCCGATTCTGTTGCCTATTTTGCTGCTGGTTTGGCTGATCTTCTTTGCCTTCCACTGATGTTTCAGTGACCTCACCTTTCTGAACTACAAAATATTTCTTTTCCCCCTCAATATTTCCGAAAATGCTTCGGGTGCGCTCGGGGCGGGCATCGGTAACGAATAGTTGCCCAAACGACTGTTGCACTACCATTTCGGTAAGTTTGCCAATCCGAAAATCGTCTAGCTTATCAAAAATATCATCCAGTAGTAAAATAGGCTTAAGCTGCTTTTTGTCGCGTAGCACATCAAACTGAGCCAGTTTCAACGCAATTACAAAGGATTTTTGCTGGCCCTGCGAGCCGTAGCGTTTGGTCGGAAAGTCATCAATCCGAAAATCATAATCGTCGCGGTGCACGCCCCGAGTAGAGCGTTGTAGCACTAAATCTTTCCGGTAGGCTTTGTAAAAGGCGGAACGGTAGTCTGCCTCGGCAAAGTGAGAAGTATAGCGTATGCCTACCTCTTCTTTCTTTCCTGAAAGATTATTGTAGTGACGGCTAAAGTGCGGAATAAATATTTCGAGAAAGTCGGCTCGCTTGTGGTACAACCGATGCCCGACATCCAGCAACTGATCGCTGTAGGAGTCGAGCAAGTCCGAATCGTAGGTATTACGCTCGGCAAACTGTTTTAGCAGCGCATTACGTTGTCGCAGCAGGTGGTTGTAGCTCATGAAGTCTATCAAATAATCAGGGTCAATTTGCGACAAAAGCCCATCGAAGAAACGGCGGCGCAACTCACTCGCTCCCCGAATCAGATCAGTATCATCCGGTGAAATTAGCACGACCGGAAAGTGGCCAATATGCTCGCTCAGTTTCTCATAGTGAATCCGACTATTCTGAACCTGCTTTTTCTGACCGCGTTGCCAACTACAGCTCACTGTGTAGTGTTGCTTCTCCCGAAAGAATACTCCTTTTACGAGAAAATAAGGTGCGCCGTGTCGGACATTCTGCGTTTCTACGCTGCTAAATGCACTTTTAGTCACCGATAGGTAGTAAATTGCATCTAGCAGATTAGTCTTGCCACTACCATTTTCTCCTAGAATACAGTTAATCTGCGACGAGAAATCCAGGGATAGTTCTTCGTAGTTCTTATAGTTGAGCAAATGGATTTTTTCCAGCTTCATGCCTTCTTTGTTCGTGTTTTTGTATTAATTTGCGCGAACGTAAACAGGATAACCTTTCGGCACGTTACACTCTTGTAGCACTTTTATCTAAGCAAGTAATTATTATGGCAGTTAGTACCAAAGAAAAGACTAATAAAAAAACTAAAAAAACTTCTAACCAACGGGAATTTTCTAAGGAGACTTATATGTGGTGGTACGAAACCATGTACCTGATGCGCCGCTTTGAAGAAAAGGCCGGGCAGCAGTACGGTCGTCAGAAGATTCGGGGTTTTTGCCATTTATACATTGGTCAGGAAGCCTGTGCGGCTGGTTCGGTTTCCGCTCTGCGCGATACCGATAGTTTTATTACTGCCTACCGCGACCATGCTCATCCGCTAGCGTTGGGTACTGACCCTAAGAAAGTGATGGCCGAGTTGTTTGCTAAGCAAACCGGAGTCTCTAAAGGTAAGGGTGGCTCTATGCACATGTTTGACAAAGAGCGTAACTTTTACGGCGGTCATGGCATTGTGGGCGGGCAGATTCCGCTCGGTGCCGGAATTGCTTTTGCCGAACAATACAAAGGTACCGATAACGTATGTGCTACAATTATGGGAGACGGAGCGGTGCGCCAGGGGGCTTTCCACGAAACGCTCAATATGGCCATGACCATGAAGATTCCCACTATCTTTATGATTGAGAATAACGGTTACGCTATGGGTACTTCGGTAGAGCGGACCAGTAACGTGCGGGATCTGTACACCTTAGGTGAGGCTTACGATATGCCTTCTTTTCCGGTAGATGCCATGAACGTAGAGAACGTACATATTGCGGTAGAAGAAGCGGCCGAACGTGCTCGTAAAGGCGATGGCCCTACCTTACTGGAGTTTCGCACCTACCGCTACAAAGGTCACTCTATCTCTGATCCGGCGAAGTATCGCACTAAAGAAGAGTTAGAAGAGTATAAGGAGCAAGATCCGATTATTCAGTGTGCCAATGCGATCATAGAGAAAGATTACGCTACGGAAGAAGACCTGAAAGCGATTGAAAAGAAAGTGAAAGAGCAGGTGGAAGAATCCATCAAATTTGCGGATGAATCGCCTTTCCCTCCGGCTGAAGAAGCACTGCAAGATGTCTACATGCAGGAAGATTACCCATTTATTTTGGACTAAGCGATTACTTCAAAATAAATCTGGTATTTAAGAGAGTCCTGCGGGGCTCTTTTTCATTCACACTACAAGATGGTTTAATCTCGTTAGTCTAATGAAACGCAATGGATAGTTTTTCTGTTTACCGAAAAATTATTCTAACTTTGCAGCCCAAAATTACCAATTATGGCCAATAGAGTTCGAGGCTCTCGTAGCAAAAAGGACGTACAACAAAATTTAAGCACTACCGAAGAACTGCTGGAAACCCCTGAGGCATTACAGGATCGGATTGTTGATACGGAAGAATATATTAAGCAGCACTCCACAGTATTTATTATCGGGGCAGCTATTATTGTGCTGGCAGTGGCGGGTTACTTCGGCTATCAGTATTACCAAACTAGCCAGAACCAGTCGGCGCAGGAGGAGATGTTTCAGGCAATCTACTACTTTGAGTCAGATAGTTTGAACCTGGCACTGAATGGTGACGGTAACAATTACGGTTTTCTGGAAATTATAGATGAGTTTGGCGGAACTGATGCTTCTAACTTAGCTCACTACTACGCAGGAGTTATCGAGTTACGACAGGGTAACTATGAGTCGGCTATTGAGTATCTGGACGATTTCAGTGCGTCTGATCTGCTGGTACAGGCTCAGGCTTATGCCCTGATCGGGGATGCCTACCTGGAGTTGGGTGAACACCAATCAGCGGCCAGCCAGTACGAAAAAGCGGCTGACTACAATACTAATCAGTTCTTTTCCCCTCAGTATTTAGTTAAAGCCGCTATGGCTTACGAAGCAGCTGGTGATTACGCTCAGGCCGCCACCCGCTACCAGCGAATTATTAATAAGTTTCCCGAAGCATATGAGTATCAGGAGGCTCAAAAGCAACGCGCTCGTTTGGAAGCGTTGGCTTCAAACTAATACCAGAGTGAATAAAAGTTTTCAAGAATAGATGAGGATAAGACCACAGTGGCCTTATCCTTTTTACTTTAACTCTCTATGGCTACCGTTAACCAAAACTTGAGCGAGCACGACGACTCACATTTACCCGATATTTCTAATCGACGCTTTTCTATTGTTACCGCAGAATGGAACCACGAGGTGACTCAACCTCTGTTAGATGGAACCATTGCTACCTTACTGAAGCATGGGGCGAAAGAAGAAAATATTCGTACTAAGTGGGTGCCGGGCAGCTTTGAGCTATCATTAGGAGCGCAGTGGGAAGCGGCTCGCCCCAAAATAGATGCGGTAATCTGTTTGGGCTGCGTTATTCAGGGTGAAACGCCTCATTTTGACTACATTTGCCAGTCGGTAGCCCAAGGCATGAAAGACGTAATGCTTAAGTACGATAAGCCCGTTATTTTCGGAGTACTCACTACCTTAGATCAGCAACAAGCCTTGGCCCGGGCCGGAGGTAAACACGGTAACAAGGGAGATGAAGCAGCCATCACTGCCATCAAGATGCTGGGATTTAACGAGTAAGGGCTTGGAGCGGGGAGCAAGGAGCGGCAAATCTTTACTCCCCGCTCCAAGCCCCCAGCCAAATAACAATCGAACCATTCAACAATTGAATTTCTATGAAAGTCTTAAAATTTGGCGGTACGTCGGTAGGTTCACCGGAACGGATGCACCGGGTCGCCGAATTAGTAACCCAGTCAGCCGAACCCAAAATTGTAGTATTATCAGCCGTATCGGGTACGACTAATACTTTGGTACAGATTGGAAAGGCTCTCCAAACGCAGCAAACAGATGAAGCTAACCGTTTGATTACGGAACTAAGACAACACTACAATACATTTTGCCAAAGCTTATTAAGCGAAGGTAGTGCTCAGCAAGAGGGCGAGGCCATTATTGCGGCTCACTTCGAAAGTTTAAGTAACATAACTTCAGAGCCGTTTGGCACTGATGTAGAAAAGGAAATACTGGCTCAGGGTGAATTACTTTCTACCAAACTATTCACGGCTTACCTAAAATCTCAGGATACTCCGGTGATACTGCTTCCCGCACTGGAATTCATGCGAATTGATGCTAATCAGGAACCCAACGAAGATTTCATTCGCGAAAAACTGATGCGGTTGCTCAGTCAACACCCAAATACTAAACTATTTGTTACACAAGGCTATATCTGCTTGAACAGCCAAAACCGGATTGATAACCTACAGCGGGGAGGAAGTGATTACACCGCTTCGCTAATTGGGGCTGTAGTAGGAGCGAAAGAAATCCAAATCTGGACCGATATTGACGGGATGCACAATAACGACCCACGAATTGCGGACAGAACCTTCCGGATAGATAATCTTTCTTTTAACGAAGCGGCTGAGCTAGCGTATTTTGGGGCGAAAATTCTGCATCCCTTCACGGTTCGTCCGGCCCAGCGGGCTAATATTCCGGTACGTTTGCTAAACACAATGGACGCCCAGGCTCCCGGCACATTGATCTCTGACCAGCAACAGGACCGACCTATTACGGCCGTAGCTGCTAAAGATGGTATTACTGCGATTAAAATTAAGTCGTCGAGAATGTTGCTCGCTTATGGTTTTTTACGGAAGGTGTTTGAAATTTTTGAGAAGTATCAAACTCCCATCGATCTGATTACCACCTCCGAAGTAGGTATTTCACTTACCATCGACAATCAGCAGTATCTGGCGGATATTCAGCAAGAGCTGAGAGCGTTTGGTGAGGTAGAAGTAGATAGCAACCACACGATTGTTTGCGTGGTAGGTAATATGCCGTTTCAGAAGGTAGGGGTGCTGAAAAAAATTGTAGATGCTATTGATGATATTCCCATACGGATGCTTTCCTACGGAGGGAGCAAGTTTAACATCTCGTTACTGATTGATAGCCAATTTAAGAATGAAACACTCAATCGGCTAAACGAGCATATTTTTACTTTTCCTAACGAATAAAATCCGTATATTTCTAACTGATGTTTAAGCTGTTTGCCACGCAAATTATCTATCATGATGAATAATGATTAGTCATTCATCATCAACCATTATTCATTATTAAGAAACTAACCACATGCCCAAATTTACTGACCCTAATCAGCGGGGACGTACTGCCGAAGTATCTACTGTGGGGGAAGCCTTACATCAGCTACTGGATACCTACCAATTAAAAGCTAAATACGAACAAACCCAACTCATCCAGTCGTGGGAGCGGTTAATGGGCCATCCAATTGCTCGTCGTACCGATAAAATTTACGTGAGTAATCGTGTGCTTTACGTTAAACTTAGCTCGGCTCCCCTGAAGCAAGAGCTTAATATGTCTCGCTCTAAAATTCTGGCTCTATTTCTTCAAGAGTTTGGCGAAGCCATTGTAGAGGATGTTGTCTTCCTATAATTTTTTTCAGCTCAAAGAAATTTTATCGTCAGCAAATTATAAGTGATTAGTGCTTTTTTTGGCAGTATTTTTCGGAAAATTTCAGCCATAAGGTAACATAGTAGTTTATCTATCGTATTGTGATAGTAATACTATTATTTTTTCTCATGAAAGCATTTAAATATACTCTGCCGTTACTAATAGGATTCGTTTTTTTTGCTTGCAATAACGATGACGATGGGGCATCTCCTGATAATCCGGGCGCTCAGCCTATTGCTACTGAAGAAGTAACTGGCAATTGGGAGGTTACCCTCTTTCGAGATGATAACGAAGATGAAACCGATGACTTTGCTGGACTTACCTTCGAGTTTCAGGAGGGAGGTGATCTGATTATCTCCGATGGCAATCAAAGCACTACTGCTCGGTGGTCTATCACAAATAGCAACCGTCGGGTTGAGATTGACTTAGACGACGATGATCTCACGGTATTTGGTAACCGCGATGAGTTAGAAGACTTAGACGACGACTGGATAGTGGTAGAAAAAAGCGATAACCTACTCTATCTTCGGGAAGACGATGACGATAGTGACCGTGATGAAGTACGCTTCGAGCGCATCTGATACCTTCTTTTTTTTACTCACTATTACCTATACTTTAGTGTAGGCTCGCGAGCTACCGCTCTTTCGCATAGCTAAGTTTTCCGATGCTAGAGCGAAGACAATTATGGTATACGTGCCAACAATTTAATCTTACTCAATTAGTGGCTTTCTTTTATCCGAAATTATTTTCGGACACTCGCCTCTATGTTTTACTTAAATCAGTTACTCATGAAAAATGCATCTTTAAAATTAAATTTATTATTAGTATTAGCCTTTGTATGTATATCTATTGCTAGCCACGCACAAGACGAAACCGAACCTAAAACATTATTTAATAACTCTGTTTCACTATCAAAATTAGGATTCTACGTAAATCCCACTTACCAAATTGGTAGCATTGATGAAGCTACTGCCCATATCTTTGGGGTACGTGGTGGAGTAGTGCTCAATCCAAACTGGACGGTAGGTGGTGGCTATCACTGGACAGTTAACAATATTGATCCGGCTAGTGAACCTATTAACAATCTTTACCTGGATATGCGAATGGGCGGAGCATTTGTAGAGTATACGGTTTGGTCAAACCAGTTATTTCACCTTACTTTTCCACTGATGATTGGTGTAGGTGAGGTAGAAATGGATCGGGAGACTAGCAATGATACCAATCCGTTTGGGGAAGAAAACTTCTTCTTTGTAGAGCCATCCGCTCAACTTGAAGTAAACCTTATGAAGAATATACGCTTTCATACGGGTATAGCGTACCGTATTGTAGGCAACATGGATTACCGAATGCTAGATCAGTCTGATATTAGCGGCCTGACGGGAGTAGCTGGTCTAAAGATTGGGCTGTTCCGATAGTTATTAGTTATTTGCTAAGTACAGAGAGGAAGAGGGAAAGTGTAGTCTACGCCAAGCCCCTTGCTCTTTTTCTTTTTCACCTTTTGTTTCTATTCAATAGTGAGTACAACTCTTCGGTAGCCTACTAAACTTGGGGAGCCATTATCGGTGAGTTCTAACAATAAGTGTGCTGTTTTGCTACTCAGATTTGCTTGGGGAATACGAAGAGTAATAACTGGCTCACTGGTAGCACCCTGAATAAAGGAGCTGGGATTTTCTACAGTGCCCGCCTCTTCGTAAAAATACCACTGGTACGATAGGCCATCACCATCTGGATCGTACGAGGAGGTTGCATCGAGATGAGTCACCTCTCCTGCTGCTATAGTTTTTTGAAGAATATAATCATCAGACTGCCCTTCAATCACCGGAATAGGAGGGTGATTGGCATTTTCGTAGTTGGTAGTGGCCCACTGTACTCGAGCAGCGAAATCATGCTGGAAAGCGGGGCGCCATCGGAAGACTGTTACAATAGGCAATGTCTTAGCCTCTTCGGTGACTCTATCAAGATAGGTATCTTCCGCATCAGTGTAAAAGCCAGAACGGGTCTCTTGGTATCGCCCGCCCCAACCACCCCACGAGGGATAGGTTGGGTGATTTAATCCGTTCCGAAGAAAGTAAAGCCATGCTGGGGTATCGCCTTCCTTCAGTGCGTTATTAGGGTTTCTGCTCTTGCCTCCGGTATAAGCTTCGGTTGGGTACTGATTAGCGAGCGGATTTTTCCCCAGTATGTGCTCGTTGAGCCAAGCGCGCGATGTTAATGACAAATCACCACCTAAAAACATGCCTCGGTAGGCCGAAGCCCATTTATCACCCGAAGTAGAAAACCCTAAGATAACGGTGAGTTTCGGAAACTCTTCAATGATCCAATCACAGGAAGAATCTTGCTTGTTGATGAAGTAAACCACCATTCGCTCAACGAAAGTGGCTAATTTTTCTTCCGGCAAAGTGGCTCGAGCTTTCCAGAGGGCTTGAGCCAGATCAGCCCCACCCCCCCAAACACTAATGGCGGTAGGCCCATTGTTCTCAAGAACCTTCTCTAGTATCCAATCAGACCCTTCGGTGTCTTTTCCTTGGCCAATATACGATAACACCGGAGCTGAAACGCTGTTGCCCGCACACCCCTTTTTCACTACCGAATGCAAATGAGTAGCCGATGGGTAGCTCTTGTTGTGTAAGCGTAGGTTATCCTCGATTTTTGCGTAATCATCAATCAGTTGATGGATAATACTATCTTTTATAATTGGTAATTCGTAGTCGTTATTGGCATCAGCATTGGCAATTATTCCCACAATATCAAATTCATTTGCATAGTGAAGGAGACGAACGAGCGACTGCTGATCGTCGGGGTCTTGCCCAATATCGGTGGTAACAATCAGGCGGGTGGGTTGTGCAGAAGCCTTAGTCATTAACCCTCCGAAAATAACCAGAAAGGCAATGAGGTTGTACCTAGTAATTTTCCGCATAATATGCAACCGAGTAGGTGATTAGCAAACATAGCGCAAAGTACGTGAGAATACAAAATTTGATTATCTCAGATAAAATTCCCACCAAAAACACTACAATGGGTGTCTTTAATTCAGTATCCACCGGAGACTGAATTAAGTCGATTATTTATGGGTGGGTACTAATGAAGATAAGTACTTTTGACGACAAATTACACTCTGGTTACGGTCTTGTTCACTATGCGCGCATTCTTTCTTTTCAGTGTCATTGCCTTCACTGTTACGCTCCCCTCTTTTGCCCAGCCAGAAATCGAAGAAGCTGATAGCCTGCGTAAGCTCTTATCAACCCAAGTATCCAACTCAGATCGGGTGGAAGTACTATATCGTTTGATGTACGCATATACTGCTTCTCCTCAGCGAGATAGTATACAGTATTATGCGAATGCATTACTAAAGCATATCCATATACACGGTGCGGAAACATTACCCTACCAATCTATAACGCAGGGATTTCTAGCCCTCAGTCAGCAGCACTACGATACCGCACTCATGATTTTTCAACAAGCTGATCTGTACTTCGCGGAGAATAAAAATCACTGGCTTCAATTCAGCTTATACGACGGACTGGGAAGTGCGTACGAAGCGATTGAAGACTGGGGAAAAGCCGGGCAAAGTTACGAGCGGAGTATACAACCAGCTCAATACCAGGGAGATTCTACCTGCGTCGCTTACTTTTGTTTTAATACGGCTCGTATGTACGCCGAACAAGAGCAGTCTGCCTCAGCGGCTGATCTTTTCTTACGAGCACTAACCATTGAAACTGAACGAGAAAATTTTCCAAAAGTAGCAAAGATCAACTATGCGATTGGGACATTATTCAGTGCTCAGGTACGTTGGAAAGAAGCCGAAAAGTACTTTTTGGAAGCACTAGAAATGGCCGAACGTATACAATACTACGAAATCGTTGGAGCGTCGCTCAATATATTAGCAGTTCAGAATAAACAACAGCAGAACTACCAAAAGGCAGAAGAGTACTATCAGCGAGCTTTACGAATCGCGCAGCAGATTGGCAACCCAAATTTTGTAGCGATTGCTTGGAATAACCTAGGATCTTTGTCTATTGCTGAGGGAGATTTAGAGAAAGCAAAAATTTATCTGCAAAGATCGTTGGCGTTAGCTGACTCTGCTAATGTAATGCAACGAATTACCCTCGGACCGTTATTGAATTTGGGCGATGTAGCGTTTCAACAGCGACACTACGCTCAAGCGCGGTTGTACTACGGCAAGACTTTGGCACTGGCTAAGACGATTGATCGGAAGGAGAGTATGATTGAAGCTAGCCAAAAGCTTACGGAATTGTACGAAGTTCAGGGAGATTTTGAGCAGGCATTAGCAATGCAACAGCAGTATACAGCTCTGAAAGATAGCCTGCAAAGTGAAACCAGCCAGCAGCATCTAAACCAACTGGAGGTAAAATACCAAACGCTGCAAAAGACCCAAGAAATAGCTCAACTGACTGAGGCAGCCAAAATCAAGAATTTACAGACAAGTCGGCAAGCGGCATTAATTGCCATCCTTCTTCTTTCTTTAGGGATGGTGGGTGGCATGCTGTTTTGGCAGCGCCGACAAGCTAGACTTAAGCAGCAGTTTGCCATTTTGCAAGCTCGGCAAAATGAGCGGGACGCTATAAGCCGAAAAATTGCGATGGACTTTCATGATGAGCTAAGCAATGAGTTGACGTCCATTGCTTTTATGGCTCGACATTTAAATACGTATGCTTCGTCATCGGTTGGCGAACTCACCCAAAAGATAGAGAAAATTGCTAACAACCTGCATCAGGGCACCCGCGACTTTATCTGGCTGCTCGATCCTAACCATATGTACTTAGATCAGGTGTACACGCATTTGATTGATGTAGGCTCAGAGTGGTTTCTCTACGCAGATGCTCAATTTAGTGCTGATACTCCTACTACGGGAATGAAACAATCATTGCCCTCAGGCTGGGGACGACATATCTTTTTGATTTTTAAAGAAGCGTTACAAAACATCCGACAGCACGCCCAAGCTGAGCATGTACAACTACAGGCCACCCTAGAAGGTAATCAGGTGCAGATCGTACTTACAGATGACGGAAAAGGGTTTACTAATCCGTCTCGTAAAAGTGGTTTAAATCATATGCAGCGACGTGCTAATAAAATAGAGGCTGATTTAACAATTTGCTCTCAACCTAATCAAGGCACTACTATCACTCTTTTATGTACTATTCAACCCTCAATTATTACTAATGAGCTTTAAAAAAACTAAAGTTATCTTGGTAGAAGACCACGTTGACACATGTGATCACTATCGTCGCGTTATTAACCGCTCTCCGACCTTACACGTAGTGCGTACCTACACGCATGGTGAAAGTGCCCTTAAAGAACTAGACGATGTGCGTCCCGATGTAATTCTCATGGATTTATCTCTTCCGGGTATATCAGGTATCACATGCACCAGATTAATACGACAGCAGCTTCCGCAGGCAGTAGTAGTTATAATAACAGTACACCACCAACCCGAGCAAGTATTTCAGGCTTTAGAAGCCGGAGCAGTGGGATATATTGTTAAAACCACTGACGATCAGCAAATTATCCGAGCTATTAGTGAGGCTTTGCAAGGAGGGGCGCCATTAAGTGGACCAATTGCCAGAATGATAGTAACCTCTTTTCGAAAAAACCAAGATACCCCGCTCACCGACCGTGAGGCCGAAGTATTACAAAAGTTGGCCGAAGGAAAAACCGCACCTCGCATTGCCGAAGAGCTTCATATCCATAAGGAAACTGTACGTACGCATGTTCGCCATATCTATGATAAGTTACACGCCCGCAGCAAGGCAGAGGCCATTCAGAAGGCGCGGCATGAGCGCTTGCTCTGAATTATCTTACAAGCGTACTATTTCCTTATCATTTGCTCTCAGGTTGGAGTAAATATACTCCTTCTAAGGTGACAGACGGTACCCCGCCTTCCCGCTACCTTTGTAATAACACATTATTCGGAAAGGTTTGCAGAACCATCTTTGAACACCATTAAAAAGAGTAACACCCATGAAAAGAACGTACCGTAATTTATCGTATATAGGAGCATATATCACTTTAATATTATTCAGCCTCATTGGTTGTAGTGACGATGACAGTGATTCGCCAGCACCCGGCCCTCCCTCTCCCACCATCCAAACCCTGCTACCCGACAGTGGTCAGGTAGGCAGTCTCATCAGAATTGTAGGTAGCAGCTTTGGACAGGATGCCGCTAAAGTACAAGTCACCTTCAATACTCAAGTAGCTGCTATTGAATCGGTGAGTGATACTTTAGTAGAAGTGAAGGTGCCCGAAGGAGCCCAAACGGGGAAAGTACGGCTCACTGTTAACCAAGATACAGTATATTCCGGCCAAGACTTTCGTGTGCTCATAAGTTCCGGTGCCACTTCGGTCAGCGTGATGGCATTCTCCCCCGCGGCTGGGGTAGCAGGAGACACACTTACCATTACTGGAGCTGGCTTTAGCGAGTCGCCAGATAATGTTGAAGTAAAAATAGGCGAAGTAGTAGCGCAGGTCATCGCCACTTCTGCTACTGAGCTAAAGGTAATCGTGCCGGAAGAAGCCCAGACAGGTAAGATTTCGGTAAAAGTAGGAGAGCAAGCAGGTCGTTCAGACAACGACTTTGAAGTGGTAACGGTAGTACGAATTACATCATTATCTCCCGGTTCCGGCTCCGTAGGTGATACACTAACGATCACGGGGGAGGGTTTTTCTACGGAGAAGGACGAGAACGAAGTGAAGTTAGGAGAGGTAATTATGACAATAGTAGCAGCCTCCTCGACTGAGTTAAAGGTGATTGTTCCGAAAGAAGCCAAGATGGGTAAGGTGACTGTAAAAGTCGGCGAAAAAGAGGCAAGTTCAGAAGAAGAATTTGAGATTGTTGTACCTGTTGCATTACGGATTACTTTAGTCTCGAGTACTGATTTAGTGGAAGGGGATACCTTAGTGATAGAAGGGGAAGGCTTTGGCGAAGTATTAACCGAGATTCAGGTCAAGATTGGGGATGAGTCGGTGGAAGTGGTCGAGGTGAATGAGACCAAGCTTAGCATTATTATTCCCCAGGGAATAATCGGTGGCAAGGTAAGTATTGAAGTGGGTGATCAGACGGTCAGTAGTGAAGAAAGTATCACCGTGCGTGAACCTTCGCTCATCATCACCAGGCTTGATCCCGCCAATGGTCATGAGGGGGTTACGGTTGTTATTACCGGCGAGGGCTTTGATGGCGATGACGATAAGAACGAGGTAAAGTTCAATGGGGTAAAGGCTACGGTTACGAAGGCAACACCGACTGAAATCACCGTAACAGTACCTCCCGGTACCTACACCGGGAAAGTGACAGTGACCGTCCGAGGGGAAACGGGTACCTCGGCAGAGGACTTTAAGATTGATTGGGTGAAAAAAGCAGACTTTCCTTTTACTGGGGGGCGCTATAGTCAGCACCGGGCTTTTTCTATTGACGAGAAAGGCTACGCTATAGATATGCGTCAACATAAGCTATACCGATATGATCCGGTAGCGAACAACTGGAGTGAAAAAGCTGAGATGCCCAATCCAGACAACCCCGCGTATGATCGTCGAGATGCGGTAGTGATGGTGATTAGTAATAAAGCCTACGCTGGGTCAGGCTGGAACATTAACTCAACCACTTTCTCTGACTGGTGGGAGTATGATCCAGCCACGGATAAGTGGACGCGAAAAGCGGACTGTCCTTTTAATCGAGGAGTAGGTTTTGCTGTCAATGGCAAAGGGTACGTGCAGCGCACCAGAACCAATGAGGTTTACGAATACGATCCAGTAGCGGATACCTGGACCCAAAAGCAAGACTTTGGTGGGGAAGGGTTCTGGGGGCACTCATCAGGATTTACTGTACAGGATAAGGGATACCTAGTAGCGGGTAACGGAGGATCAGAGATGTGGCAATACGATCCATCCGGTGATACTTGGGCTCAAAAGACAGACTTTCCAGGTAAAGGGAGAAGTAATCCAACCAGTTTTGTGATTAATGACAAAGCCTATGTTGGGGTTGGGGGGCACGGTGACCTGTGGAAGTACGATCCCCAGACTGATACTTGGAAAGAGCAACCTGCATTGCCAGTAGATGCGAATAGAAGAAACGCACTCAGCTTTGTAATTAACAGTAGAGCGTACGTAGGCAACGGAGCACGTCCATCAGGAATCAATTCGTTCTATATATTCAGCGACCTTTGGGAGTTCACGCCTTGATATAGGCTAAATTGAAGCGACAAGGTCATCTTTTTGACCTTGTCATTCACTCCTCTCTTTTCAGCTAAGGCAGACTAACCCAAAGCAGTGAGGGGTGAAGGAATAAAGCAGAAAAATAAAAGCTATGAAAAAGTTAGCACAACGGGCAACTTATAAGGTAATGGTATCAGGGCTGCTGCTGTTTTTTACCGTAGGCTTCGGTGCTGAGAGTATAGCACAAAGAATTTCGGCAGACCCACAGGACAGCCTTTTGCTGGTGCAATTCCAGCAAGAATTACAGCTCCGTAATTGGCCGCAAATCTGGGGTTTCTCTGCGCCTGTGGAGGAATGGGTGGGAGTGAGGCTAGACAGTAGTTCTGGGAAAGTGAAGGCGTTAGAAATTGTAGGTGCCCAAATCAACTTCCGAACCGACAGCTTGCCGAGTTGTATCAAGACGTTGCAGGCCCTAGATAAACTAGAAGACCTGGCTTTTGTAGCCCTTGGCCTCAAGCACATTTCCCAAGAAATAGGTGGTTTTTCGCAGTTGACCAGCTTGGTTCTTGGTAATAACCAACTAGCAAGCATTCCCCAAGAAATCAATCAGCTAACAGAATTGAGATTTCTATCCGTTGGAATGAATCGATTGGTCATATCTCCTGATGTCCATAACCTGAAAAAATTAACGCATTACAATCTAGGTGCCAATTACAATCTGCACACGCTACACCCCTCTACTTTTGGCCTAACAACGCTAACCACATTAGATATCGGCTATTGTGGCTTTACCCAGCTACCAAAAGAAATCGGCCAATTGACAAATCTGACAAATCTAAGGGTGAGTTCCAATCAATCGTTAGCCCTGTTACCATCTACCATTGGGCAATTGACATCACTAACGAAATTGGAATTAAATCATTGCGCGCTGACGGAGTTGCCTAGCACAGTGGGTGATTTGCGCAATCTGAAAAGCCTATCTGTTAACCAGAACCAACTGACCGATCTGCCCGCCCGCCTAGAAAACCTCGACAACCTGGTTCAAATCGGTTTTTCGGAAAACCAACTCACTGCTTTTCCACCTGTGCTTGCCGAAATGAGCCGACTACGCTTCATTGCTGGACAAAATAACCGGATGCAAGGAAGTATACCAGAGCGAATATTGCTAAAAAGAGGATTACGGATGAATGTGGAAGGCAATGAGCTTTCGGGAGAATTACTGGTTAAATCTTGGCGAGTGCCCGAGCAATTATATGTGAGTAGAAATCGCTTTACTTTCAAAGACATGCATAAGGTGTTTGATTTCTTTGAGCCCAAGCACCCTTATCGCCCTACTTTTTTTGGGTTCCAGCCCCAGAAACGTATAGGCACTGCCCGAACCTTCAAACCACTGGCCGGTGAGAACTTTACATTATTTATTGACAATTATACACCCCTGGCTGGCTGTGAGTTTGCTTGGTACAGGAAAGCGAATCAAAATTCGCTCTCTGGCACCAAGGTTTCAAATCAGCAAGAGCTGGAAATCCCCAGTATCGATCCTGCCCAACATAGTGGCATCTACTATTGCGAGGTGACGCATCCAAGTTTTCCCTCTATCAAACTGAAGAGTAATGATATTAGGGTGATAAGCTTTGACCAGCCGCCTATCCTAACCATAAGAAATCAGACCTTACGGCAAGGTGACGTTCTCGGACTGGATTTCTCTTACCAAGATGATTTTACGCCTAGCGATGAATTGAAGCTTTCCGTTCCTACGGAAACGACGCACCTCAGCCTCGTATTTGATTCGCAAAACCGAAAGTATAGCGTCACGTCTAGAGATAACCAATGGCTAGGTACGGACAGCCTTACCATCTCGGTGACGGATGAAGCCAATCAGACTACCACTAAAAAAGTTGCCATCACCGTGATTTCTTCTACCAATCAACCGCCTGTTGTGAGTATTCCTTCTATTTACATGAATATTATAAATGATGCTCAACTACCGTGCACACCAGGAACGCCTAATTGTAATCTGTCTTACATATTTGTGTCTACCACTCCACTGTATCACTTTGTAAAAGATGATCTGGCTATCAACACTACATCATTTTATAAAATATTGGAAGCAAATCAGTTGGGTCAGATTAATGGCAATAGTAAAGTAACAGTCAGAGTTATTCCTTTTAGGAGTAGCGTTGCAATAGAGGCTGTGATATTGGCTAAGCAAGACACTACTGTCAAGGTCACTTTAGAGGTAACCGATCGGGAGGGACTGAAGTCTGCACAGGAGATAACGTTCATTGCAAATGGTATTTCCCCCAACCAATCACCAGAAATTGCTGAAATTCCTATTCAGTCTATTTTACAAGGAGAAAGGCAATTTTCGACACTCAATCTAAATAACTACGTCTCTGACGATTATCTGCCTAACGAATTACTTATTTGGGAAGCACGTAGCAGCCTACAAACCAACTTAGCAATATCAGTCTCAGACAGTCTTGCTCAAGCCTCCCCAATACACGCCGACAGTGCCTATACCGAAACGATCGTTTATGACGTATATGAAAAAACAAACTATAATAGATCTAGTAATGTGTCGGTAGTTTATGAAATAGTAGAGGGCGCAATCTACGCAATTTCAGGCACCATTACCGTAGATGGTCAACCCCTGTCCGGTGTACAGTTGATTGGTCTTCCTTCCTCCCCGATTGTTACTGACAACGCGGGACAGTATACCGCTGAAGTGACATCGGGCTGGTCAGGTGAAGTCACGCCTACCCTGGCAGATTATAGCTTTGATCCTGCCAGCATCACGTACACCAATGTATCGATGAATCTGGCAGGTAATAATTATGAAGCAATCTTTGATGAAGTACTAACTTATACGATTTCAGGGACAGTCACCGAAGGAGTGCAACCCTTATCGGGTGTGGAATTACAAGGGTTTCCTTCAGCATCAGTTGTCACCAACAATGTAGGTCAATATACAGCGGAAGTACCGATTGATTGGTCGGGTAGCGTAACTCCTGTATTGGAAGGTTACCATTTCACTCCGAGTAGTAGCAGTTACACCGAAGTAGTTGATGACTTGAACAATCAAGACTATGAGGCATCATTAAATGGGATAATAACCTACACAATTTCAGGCACCATTACCGTAGACGGTCAACCTCTGTCAGGCGTACAGCTAAATGGTTTTCCGTTCTCTTCTATCGTGACGGATAGTGTAGGCCAATATATGGCAGAAGTACCGTCTGATTGGTCAAGCACGGTGACTCCAGCACTGGAAGATTATCGTTTTGAACCTGAAAGTATCGTGTACACGACGGTAGCAATGGACATGGCCGGAGACTATTCGGGAACCTTTAATGGGCTAGTGACTTATAAAATCTCGGGTATAGTCTCGGCAGAAGGTCAACCGCTATCGGGTGTCCAATTAACAGGTTTCCCCTCCTCATCAGTCATCACCGATAATACAGGTCAGTACGTGGCTGAGGTGCCCTCCGGTTGGTCGGGTGAGGTGACTCCAGTGCTGGGAGACTATCAATTTAATCCAATAAGCATGTCTTATCAAAACGTAACCAGCGACCAGATCAACCAAAATTTTAACACTCAGGTAGTAACCGGTATCAATCCTGACATTGATCAGGATCCTTGGCAAGTATTTCCTAACCCAAGTACCAATGAGGTATATTTTAGGGTGCATCATACTTCTTTTACAACCGGACAAATCATCATCTTTAGCACTTCGGGCGATCAAATGGAAGTTCTTCCCCTGAAGGTCGGAGTAGAGATGTACCGTTTACAAGTTACAGGAGATGCCCGTTACGCTCCCGGAGTTTATATCGCTAAGCTCTATCTCGATAAAAATCTCAAGGCAACGGTCAAGGTCATAATCGCGGAATAAACATTTTAATCAATTGTAGACTGCCCAGGATGTACGCCCTGTACTCGGCGCGGGGGTATTACGCTTATCTCCTTACTTTACATTGTATCAATAGGAAAGTAAAGAAATAGGTAACTATTTTCGGATTAACCCGATTAGTAGGTAAATAAGAAAAGTCAAATTGCGATAAGCTAAGAACAATTCTAGCTTGATTTTAACTAAATAGCCCTACTATGTCTACCTCCGAAACCTACATTCCCCAAATTGTTGCTCAAAAGGAAAAGATGATCTCTAAGGAGCAAAAGAAGTTTAATCGGCAAACCAAAAAGATTCATAAGCTGAAAAGTGAGCTTGAAGAGCTAGAGAGAATTATTCCGAAGATTAACCAGTTGGTGCAAGCCCGGATTCGCCCAGTGATTGAGGAGATTGGTCAGGCTAGGATAGAGTTCGTCAAGCAACTCGATCAATCTTACGATTTGAAGTTCTTCCGAGTACGGGAGAAAGAAAAATTGCAGGCAATCATTCTCGATCAAGCCTACGATCTGATTCAGAAGGGCATTGAAGAATTGGAGGCGATCTACGATAAGCATTCCGAGGTAAGCTTTCAAGAAGAGCAGCAAGATGCGCAGGAAATGCAGCGGGATATGGCACAGTCGATGTTTAAAAACTTGTTCGATCTAGACGTTGACTTGAATGATATTGACCCTGACAACTTTGAGGAGATGGGGCAACGCATCCGTGAACAGGCCGAAGCAAAACAGCAACAAGCTGAAGCCAAGCGTAAAAAGCGCAAGAAAACCCCCGCTCAGGAAGCCAAGGAGCAACGGATGAAAGAGGAAGTCCAGCACATTAGCAAAACTACTCGGTCGATTTATATGCAGCTCGTGAAAACCCACCACCCCGATCAAGAAACAGATGAGGCCGAGCAGCAACGTAAAACCGAAATTATGCAGCGGGTAACCCAAGCGTACAAAAACGATGATTTTTTTGAGCTATTGCGCCTTCAGTTAGAGCTACTTTCTGACGGAAAGCAGAAGGTGGAAGGTTTAACCGACCAACAACTGAAATACTATAACAAAATTCTGAAAGAGCAGATTGATGAGCTTCAACGGCAGTTATTTACACTCCAGAACCCGCCATCTATGGTCAGCCAAACCATCGGGCTGTACCTAAAGCAACCCAAACGGGCGAAGCAGTTGATTGAGCGTGACCGGTATCAGCTCGAGCAAGAGCTAAAGCAGATTAAGCAGGATGCCGAAGAACTTGCAGATAAACATCAGCTACGCGCCTTCTTACGGGATTATGAAATTCTTCGGGAGGATGATCTGGACTTTTTCTTTTTCCAAAGTTAGCAATCGTTAATGCCTGATAATTAGGGAAGTTCATTATTCATTCCTCAGGGAGTCTACCGGGTTCGCCAATGCGGCTCGGACTGATTGGTAGCTCACCGTTAGCCAGGCAATCAGTAAGGCAGAAAATCCGGCTAGCACAAATATTCCTATTCCTACTTCGGTACGGTAAGCAAAATTCTCTAACCACTGGGTGGCTAACCAGTACGATATTGGCGTAGCGATTACAAAGGCAATCAGCACCAGTCGGATAAAGTCCTTGGAAAGCAGATACGTGATTTGCTGTACAGATGCTCCCAGCACTTTCCGGATACCCACCTCCTTGGTTCGTTGGGAGGCTACGAAAGAGGCCAGTCCTAGTAAACCTAAACAGGCCACCAGAATGGCTAACACCGTGAATACGCTAAGTACCTTCCCCAGCCGTTGCTCTGCCCGGAACAGACGATCGAAATCTTCATCAAGAAAAGAGTAGACGAAAGGGTTATCTGGTTCAAACTGTGACCATATTTCTCTTACCTGCTCTACACCATCGGAAGCATCTCCAGTGGTAAGTCGTACCGCTACGTAGTCGCTTAGGAAGGTAGGGGAGAAGATCTTAAAAGCAATGGGTTTCACCCACTGATCAAACGACTCTAGATGAAAGTTTTTAATCACACCAAGTACTTGCAATCGTTCCTCATCATCAGCTCCCTGGTTTTTGATAATAGTCTTCCCAACGGGATCGGTCAGGCCAAGTACCCTTACCGCAGATTCATTCAGTAGTATTCCTTCCCGGTCAGAAGCCCGATCTTCCTGAAAACCGCGACCAGCAATTACCTCTAAGCCCAAGGTCGCAACATAATCGGGGTCAATTAGGAACCACTGCATACCCTGGCCACCACTGGAGCCTTCGGGTCGAATATCGCGCATTACCCGATGTGGTTGAGATGGCATACCCGTAGCAAAACTCACCTGCTTCACCCGCGATTGATTCATCAGGGCATCCTTAAAATCTTCCCAGCGTTCCTGAATCTCCTTGTCATTTTTGATCACTAACACATTTTCCCGATCGTAGCCAATATCCTCAGTCTGAATAAACCGAAGCTGCTGAATGACCAGCCCAGTGGTGATAATCAGACCAATAGATACGGCAAACTGGAAAATGATGAGCAGGTTACGCAGCTTTCCAGTCCGTAAAGAAGAAGCTGTTTTGCCCTTGAGTACCGCTACCGGGCGAAAAGCCGAAAGATAGAACGCGGGGTAACTACCGGCAATCAACCCTACCAAAATAACGCCCCCCACTAGCGATAGTAGTAAGCTTGGATGATTGAACCAATCAAATACAAGTTCTTTACCAGTCAAGGTATTGAAAGGAGTTCGTAAAGCCTCCACGCTACCAAGAGCCAATAAAACCGCTACTAGGGTGATTAGAATCGACTCAAATAGAAACTGAAAAACTAAATGCAAGCGGGGTGATCCCAGCACTTTCCGAACACCTACCTCTTTCGCTCGTCGGTTTGCCTGAGCAGTTGATAGGTTCATAAAGTTGATACAGGCGAGTAGTAGAATAAGTACGCCAACAATTACTAGCGTGTATACTGTAGTGATGCTTCCGTTGGCTTGGTGCTCGCGTAGTAAGTCGGAGTGCAAATGAATATCGGTGACTGCTTGTAATTCGTACGTCAGGTTAGTATCCTCATTGGGGCCAAAATCATTTGTGTCTAGAAATGGTTTAGCGTATTGTTCAGCAATTTGATTGAGCTTATCGGCCAAGCTAGCCATCCGTTCTGGGTTGTCTACTACGTCAGGACGGACTTTCAAGTAGGTATGCATGATGTTCCAAGCCCAGTTGCCACCGTCAGTAATTTCCTGATAACCTACTGTTGGAACCAGCATATCGAAGGGAAAGTGAGTAGCCGAAGGAGGGGCAACCACCCCTGTAATCTGGCGAGCAGTACGATTTCCTCCAAACAGAATTTCTTTACCCAGCACTTCATCGCGTTCTACCGATCCAATTCCGAAGTATCGCTCGGCAGTAGCCTTTGTGAGTACTATTGCGTTAGGTACTTGTAGTGCCTGTTTATCACCAGCAATTAGGTTGAAATCCAGTACCCCTAAGAACGAAGAATCAGCAATGTAAATGGAGGTTTCTCGGAAAACCTTTTCTTGCCCATCATTTTCATCATTGGGCAGGCGCATGGTGGAATGATTCCAAGTAAACACCCGAGCTACGGATTCTACTTCGGGAATATCTTGTTTGATGGCTTCGTACAGTGGTGGGGGAGTAGTGGCCAACTGGTAGCCTTCGCCACCGTTGGTAACAACACGGAAAACTCGTTCGACATCCTGATGAAATTGGTCGTAGCTCATTTCATCTACCACGTACCAGGTGATAAATAGACTGGTTGCCAATCCTAAAGCTAATCCTACAATATTAATCGTAGTATGAAACTTTTGCCGATAAGCGTGACGTAGTGCGAGAGTGAAGTATTTTTTAATCATAACTTTTGGCTGGGGGCAGGGAGCGGCGAGCAGGGCTACTGTGGCGCAGAATGCGCCAAGCCCTCAGCTCCCCGCCAGATTAGTCAATTATTTCTATCGTGTTAATGGCAAACGTGTTAGTCGCTAGGTCTTGGGAATAGGTGATTTGGATGGATTGAAAGCTAATAGCACCTCCCACCTGAAATGCTTCACTAATGCCATTCGGTAGTTCTATTTTTCCCGTAGCTTGGGCTATTCTCTTTTTTCCAAATATTCCCAAAAACGACCGTCGGATATTGAGCGACTCGAAAGTTAGCTCTACTTCTTCTTTGGCCAGGAATCGGCAGGTATGGATTAAATCCTCCCGGGAAGTATTTTCGTCCAAGAGTATTTCGGTTGTAATTATTTGGTCACCGCTAGCATTGATTTTTGCCGTTCTGCTTATCGGTACTGGGTTTTCACTCAAGTCGTTAGCTAATATGGTGCAACTTCCAGTGAGTTCGATTAATACGGTCAGAGTTAGTATAATGACGTTGAAATTGAAAATCATAATTATAAGCGTTTAGTTTCCACTAAGTTTTCTGCAAGCCTGATTCCAAAAAAAATAGACTAATTGTAAGTGTCTAAAAGTGAACATGTTATAGGTGGTTTATCTGAAAGCCTACATGCTAAATGTTCGTTTTTGATACAGTGCGGTGTCTGTTTCTGATACGCTGAGCCAAGTAGTTAATGTATTCTCTGTTCCCTGAGTCTTGCCCGATTACTCATTTCGAAGACTATCTACTGGATTAGCCAAAGCGGCCTTCACTGACTGATAACTAACTGTAAGCAGGGCGACCAGTGCTGAGAAACCGATAGCTACTACGAACGTACTAGCTCCAATATCAATCTGATAGGTGAAATTCATGAGCCACTGCTGCATTAGGTAGTAGGCGATAGGGGCAGCGAGCATGAACGCGATCCCTACTAACACGATAAATTCTTTAGAGAACAAAACCAGGATACTGCTAATGGAGGCTCCTAGCACCTTACGAATACCTACTTCTTTGGTGCGACGTACCGCCATGAAAGAAATTAGTCCGTAGAGACCCAAACAGCCAATGAAAATGGTGATTCCCGCTAGTATTTTAAATAATTGGGTGAGCCGGGCTTCTTCTTGATAGTAGGCGGCAATGCTTTCATCCAAAAAGCGATAGTCAAAAATATACTCAGGATAGGTAGCTGCCCAGGTCGCTTCTAGCTGCTGAATGGTTTCCGATAAGCTGGTAGATGCGTCTTTGGCAGATGCTAGGTTGAGCTTTATATTGACCGTATTGTAATCTCGTGGTCTCATCATAAAGCCAAGATAATTAATGTCTCCCTTCAGCGATCCAGTATGGAAATTCTCCACTACTCCAATAACCGTATAGGCATTTTCACCTCCAGTTAATACAGTTTCGTTTAGAGCCTCAACTGGTTCGGAAAATCCCATTCTTTCACTTAGTTTTCGGTTGAGAATAACTTGTTTTGAAGTGTCACTGGGAAGGAAATTTCTCCCGGCAAGTAAAGGAATTTGAAAAAGCTCTAGGTACTGCTCATCAATAGATTGTCGTTCAAATACGGTGCCCTCACTACCTTCCGCAGCACTCTTCCTTTTTATATCCCAGTGCGAGGTACTTCGCCTAAATCCAGATGGAGAACTGGAAGCAAAGCTAACGGATGCTACTGCCGGATTATTTTTCCATTGATTTTCCAATGTTTCTAGAGTGGATAATTCTGGGTTTTTCCCTTCGGGCAGGTGAGCGGTAATTACCGCTTCTTTATCAAAACCCAGCTCGGCATTGCGGAAGTAATCCATTTGCTTTATGACGATGATGGTGCTGATAATAAAAACTTGGGCGATTACGAACTGGAGCGTAACTAGTCCTCGTCGTAATTGTATACCTCGTTGGGTTCGTCCGCCTATTTTATTTTTAAGAGCAGCTACCGGATTGAACCGCGACATCATTAAGGCAGGGTAGATACCGGCTAGCAAAGCAACCCCAACAATGATAGCGATCAGGGAAATCAGCACGAACGAATCGGATAGTAACAACTCGGTGGTTTCTACTTGAAGTAAATCACTGGCGGATACAGTTACTAGTTCTGCAGCGCCCAGAGCCAGTACCCCCGCCGTTAGCGTTACGATAAATGTTTCTCCCAGAAATTGAAAAGTCAGTTGGGCGCGGTTGCCCCCCATCGTTTTACGAATACCTACCTCCTTAGAACGAAGTACTGACTGGGCTGTACTCAGATTGACAAAGTTGATACTTGCCGTACCGATGACAAACAGGCCAATAATTAGTAATGCCCAGATGATTTCCGAACTGACCGTACGAGAGCGATAGTTACCGAAGCGAGCGTCAGTGTGTACCTCTCGAAGGGGCTGTAACTTATAGAGGCGGGTTTTTGCTAACTTTTCATCTACTCGAGCAGCATGAATTTCTAGTATCTGGGCCTCGGCTTCTGCAACAGTTATGCCTTCATTAAGCAGAACATAACCGTAGTGTTCGTCTGAAACTGAATACCAGTCGGAAAAGCTGTTTTTAAACAGTCCTTCGGTATTCAGCGTGGCATAAGACACCATAATCTTAAATGGAAAATCCGAATTAGCCGGAAGGTCAGTGACTACGCCAGTCACCTTAACATCAATTAGATTATCTAATTTAAGAGTGTTGCCGAGCGCATTTCCTTCCGGAAAATATTTATTGGCCAGTGTCTGATTTAATACCGCGGTAAATGGTTCTTTCAGTGCAGTTTCAGGATTGCCAGCGATCCAGCGAAAACCAACATCTTTGAAATCAAAGACGCGAAAGAAATTTGCATCGGCAAAGGTAATCCCATCATCTTCCTGAAACTGCCGTTGAACTTCATCAGTGGTACCATCAATAATAGATACTTGCATATCCCCTATATGAAATGTAGCAGTAACCCCCTTAGCTATGGTCATGTCTTCTTTCAAGGCATCAGGAACCGGATAAGAAATACCCGCCCGATATTCGGTGGGGCCATCTCCTCCGCTCACTCGTACCACCCGATAAATTCGGTCGGCATCTGAGTGAAACTGGTCGTAGCTTCGCTCGTAGCGCACAATTGTCAGAATAATTAGTACACAACTAATTCCGAGAGCTAACCCCAGAACGTTCACACTGGTAGTAACCCGGTTTTTGAGTAAATGCCGTAGGGCGGTTTTTAGATAATTCCTGAACATAGTGAATGATCATTAATGATGGATGGGTAATGATTGACGACTAATGAGTAATATTTCTGGCGGTTCATTCATCATTAGTCACTAATCATTATTCATTACGAAGACTATCTACCGGGTTGGCTAGGGCGGCTTTTATTGACTGAAAGCTTACGGTCATTCCTGCAATCAATAGGGCAACCACTCCGGCTAGTACAAATATTCCTAATTTAATCTCGGTGCGGTAGGCAAAATCAGCTAGCCACTGCTGCATCGCCCAGTAGGCCAGAGGAATAGCTACAATAAAAGCAATGGCAACCAGCCGAGTGAAATCTTGAGAAAGCAATAGTACAATGTTTTTTACCGAAGCACCCAACACTTTCCGAATACCAATCTCCTTTGTGCGCTGTTCCGCCATAAAAGCCGCTAAAGCTAGTAGACCCAGACAGGCAATAATAATGGCTAATAAAGTGAAGCCACCGAAGATGATTCCTACTCGTTGGTCAGCCTGGAACAGTTGGTCAAAATCATCGTCCAGAAACGAATAATCAAACGGAGTGCCGTCCGCGTGCTGTTTCCATTGCTGTTCTAGCATAGCTAGGGTTTGGGGTAAGTTGTCAGAGGCTACCTTTACCTCTACAAAACTCTGTTCATCGGAAAGAATGATTACCAGAGGTTCTACGGCTGAGTGCAGAGATTTATAGTGAAAATCCTCTGCTACCCCAACCACTTGAGCTTCATACATATCGCCAATCTTTAACCTACTACCTAACGGGGTGCTCAACCCTAAGGCTTTCACCGCCTGTTCGTTCAGAATCACTACACCGTACGCCGAGTCTGAGGCTACTTCGCGCGAGAAGTTGCGCCCATCTTTCAGGCGAATGCCCATCGTAGATAGATAATCATGGCTGGCCGGAAGGCTGCTGAGTACTAATGCATCCTCTTCCCGGTAAATGCTATCGTTCTCAGTTTGTGGAGTGAAGATATACTCCGGATAGCCCGTCAGAGGCGATACATCCGAAAAGCTCATACTTAATACCTCACTTTGATTTAGCAAAGCATTGTGAAAGGCATCGGTATTAGTTCCTAAGGCATCGCCAGCGTTCAGTACAATAATGTTCTCTTTGTTAAAGCCCAGGTCTTTGTTACGAATAAACTGCAATTGCTCGTAAACCACTAGTGTGCAGATAATCAGCCCAATGGAAATAACAAATTGAAAGACTACCAAGGAATTACGCAACCAAGTGTTTTTGCTGCTTCCCAATCGATGCCCTCTCATTACTTCAGCTGGCTTGAAACTAGTTAGGTAAAAAGCCGGGTAACTACCGGCCAGTATTCCTACAACAATGCCTAACAGCAAGGCTGCCGGAAGAAACCAAGCGGTGAATAGCGGTACGTGAATATCTTTACCCGCAATATGGCTAAAAGGAATTCTGAGCAATTCGGCTAACCCTAACGCCAGAAGCACCGAAAGTAAACTGAGCAGAACAGATTCTCCCAAAAACTGATGAACCAGGGTAGTACGCATCGATCCCATTGTTTTGCGGATGCCTATCTCCTTGGCTCGGTCGGCGGAGCGAGCAGTAGAGAGGTTCATAAAGTTGGTGCTGGCAATCAGTAAAATGAAGAGCGCGATTGCCCCGAAAATATACAAATACTTAACGTTGCCGTTGGGTTCAAACTCGCCCAGAATGTGGGAGTACAGATGTATGTCAGTAAGCGGCTGGGTAAACATTTCTATCACGTAACCTCTTGCCTGAAACATTTCGTACTCTACCACATACTTTTTCAGTAAAGGGTCTAAACGAGCATCTACTTCTTCTATGCGCGCATCTTCGTACAGCGAAAAGTAGGTAGCCGTAATAAGATTACCCCAGTTTTCGGTCTTACTTCTGGGATCAGACAAATAAGAATACACAATATCAAAATGAATGTGCGAGGTTTCGGGTACTGGCTCCATTATACCAGTTACCTGAAAAGGTTTATCATCAATCAGAATACTTTGCCCCAGTGGGTTTTCCTCCTGGAAGTACTTGCGAGCCATTGCCTCCGTCATTACTACGGCGTTGGGCTCTTGTAGCACTTGGTTCGGGTTACCTTCTTTCAGAGGAAAGCTGAACAGACGGAAGAAATCGGGATCAGCCGCCAGCACCTTCTGTTCCTTGATAATTATGTCGTCTTTCTGGAAGATTTTATCGGCCTGATTGATTCTGACAACCATTTCTACCTGAGGGACTTCATCCTTTAGCGTGCCAGCCACCGCAGGGCTAACGGCTGCTCCTACAAATCCACTCTCCCCCATTTCTAAACGAGTAGCCAAGCGATAGATTTGGTCAGCCTTCTGATGAAAGCGGTCGTAGCTCAGTTCCTGTAAAACATATACTGAGATTAGCAAGGTACAAGCCATACCGATCGCTAACCCTAAAATGTTAATAATGGTGTAGAACGGTCGCTTGCGTAAGCTACGGAAGGCGATAGTGAAGTGATTTCTTATCATAACATTTTGATGATTGATGAGTAATGACTAATGATTAATATCTTTGGCGGTTCATTTATCATTATTCACTAATCATTACTCATTCCGCAAACTATCTACAGGATTCGCCAGAGCGGCTTTGATCGATTGATAGCTTACGGTGAGTAAAGCGATAATTAGCGTGGCTCCGATACCGATCAGAAATAAGCCGATCCCCAAATCAATTTTATAAGTAAAGTTTTGTAACCAGCCACTCATCACTAAGTAAACCAGTGGGGCAGCCACAACGAAGGCGCTGCCAATGAGCTTGATAAACTCTATTGAGAACAAGCCAATAATGTTGGTTACCGAAGCACCGAGTACTTTGCGAACTCCAATTTCTTTGGTCTTGCGTTCCGCCATAAAGGTAATGAGCCCATACAGGCCCAGGCAGCCGATAAAGACCACTACTAGCGAAGCCCCGCCCAGCAGGCGCGATAACCGTCGTTCACTCGTATAAAACTCAGCAATTTCATCGTCGGCAAATATATAGGCGAAGGTGTACTCAGGATAGACAGTTTTCCATTGTTGTTCAATGGATTCTAGGGTCTCGGACAGGTTCGGTAAGCTGACCTGAGCGATGACTGCCTCGTAGCCCCGGGCATCGTTGAGAACCACGGTGGGAACAATCGCTTCCCGGAGTGAGCGGGTATGAAAGTCCTTTACCACACCCACAATGGGAATATCCGCGTCCCACAAATTGATGGTTCTACCCACAATCTCTTCCGGAGTTAGTCCGTGACTAGCAGCTAAGGTTTCGTTCACTAGCACCTGGGTGAGCGTGTCGGTATCCGTCGTTAGGGGCGACCCGGCTATTACTGGGATTTGAAAAATGTCCAAATAATGGATGTCAGCGGCTTTTAGGTGGGTGGTTCGCTTTTCAGTTTCCCCTTCCAGTTTATAGCCCGTGGCCGACACCCATCCTGAGGCAGGGTTTGCGTAGCCTAAACTGGCTTTCTCCACGGCTGCGATCTGGGTGAGTTGTTGGCGAAAAGTCCGCTTCTGATCGAGCGTGCTTTCGGGTAAACGCATGGTCAATATAGCTTCTGAGCGAAATCCTAAGTTGGTTTGCTGTACATACTGCATCTGCCGAAATAGTACCAGCGTACCGATAATAAAAACCTGGGCAATTATAAACTGAAGCACCACTAGCCCTTTGCGAAGCGTAATGCCTCGGGTACGCTGTCCCTGCAATACGTTTCGAAAGGTATGGACGGGCTTAAATCCTGACAGTACCGAGGCCGGATACCAGCCCGAAAGCAAACTGATAATCACCACTAAACCAATAAGCAGGGCGAGTAGTCTGGGGTTCTCCAGCAATTGTAACTCTAAGGAGCTGCTAAGCAAAGGGTTAACCTTGAGTAATAATAATTCTACTCCACCCAAGGCAATCAGGGCAGATAGTATGGTTATAATTGTAGTTTCACTTAGGAACTGACGAAGCAGTTGAGAGCGGGTGCTACCCAGCACTTTACGGACTCCTACTTCTTTGGCTCGTTGGGTAGCGGTGGCGGTAGCTAGGTTAACGAAGTTGATGCAGGCAATTAGAATGAGAAATACAGCTACCGCCGTCAGGATTCGTATTGTTTGCCAACTCACACCTTGGTAGGTGTAGGTAGAAAAGCGCGGGTCAAAGTGCATCTCCCGCAAGGGTTGCAGATAGTGCTTGAATTCTTGTTCGTCGAGCGGGTCACCGTAGTGTTTTTCTATAAACACCGGAAACTGTGCGTCAATACTTTCGGGCGATTGCCTCTCAGCTAATAGCACATAGGCTTGATCGCCACTGCTAGTGCTGCCCCAATGCCCTTCCCAATCGCGAGTAAGATCGGAAATGAATATATCGAACGGGAGATCAGTATTGTCAGGATAATTCTCTATCACTCCGGTGACGATCAGCTCTTTCTCCCGATTTAAGGTAATTGTTTGTCCAATCGGGTCGCGTTCCCCGAAGTACTTTTGAGCCTGACGTTCGGATAGTACAATTTCATTCGGTTCATCCAGTGCCGTAGCAGCATCACCTTTAATAAAGGAGCGGTCAAAGATCTGAAAGAACTGCGGCTCTACGTAGGCAATGTACTCATCTTCCTGAAAACTTTTTGCCTCGCCATTCTCATCGATAATGGTAAGTAGCGTTCCTTCCCAAGCGATCTCACCCACTAAAGCTACAGCTTCTACTGCGGGAAAATCAGTACGAAAAGCTTCGGGCAATGGTAACGGAACGCCCGGCATACCATCTCCAGAGGCTAGATCAGTTGACTCTTTTACAATCCGGTAGATACGATCGCGATTCGTATGGTAGCTATCAAAACTCAGCCAGTGACGAATCAGCAGAAAAAGCACCAGACTACAAGTAATGCCCAACGATAAGCCTAATACATTAATAGTGGTATAGCTCTTATGCTTCCAGAGAGTACGAACAGCGGTTTTCCAGTAGTTACGCAACATAATCTAATAATTGATGAATAATGAGTAATGATTGATGACACCCATTATTCATTCGTCATTAATCATTACTCATTATACTGGCAACTTTACCTCCAATCTTGGAGAAAAATGTAAGTACTTGATTTATAAATTGTTAATTGCCCATTGCTAATTATTCATTGAATGAAGTGTATCATTTTCATAACAGTGCGGTGTTCGGTTTTGATACAGTAGATGGTGTTTTGAAATTCAAGGTTTAGAGTTTAAGGCTCTGTGTTTAGTCTTTCTTCTGAACTCTGAACCTTGAACTAATAAACTTAAACACAGTATCACTTTAGCACTTCGCAAAGTTTTTCGTGTATCTTCGCAGCCATGAGCATTAAGACTTGGGTAGTCATTTTCGGGGGACTCATTCTACTAGGATGTAACTCGAACGAACGTCGCATTTTTTCGCCAACTTGGGAAACCCTGAATTCGGGTACTACGGTAAGCTTACGAGGACTAAGTGCCGTAAGTGATGAAGTGGCCTGGGCTAGTGGTCAGTTTGGAACCATACTTCGTACCGTAGACGGAGGGCAGACGTGGGAAAAAAAACAAATACCGGGTACGGATTCGGTAGACTTTCGGGATATTGAAGCGTTCAGCGACCAACTGGCTTACGTGCTTTCGGCTGGTAGTCCGGCCTACATTTTTAAAACCGAAAACGGAGGGAGCAATTGGGTGAAGCAATTGGAAGATACATTACCGAATATTTTTCTTGATGGCATGGCTTTCTGGAATGAGCAGCGCGGCATGGTCATAGGCGATCCTATAAACGAGAAATTTACTCTGTTGAGCACTACAAGCGGTGGGCAAAATTGGTCACCGATAGTGCCTACCGAACGGTCAATGCGACCTAGCACTGGTGAAGCAGGTTTTGCTGCCAGTGGCACTAATATTACGGTGCAGGGTAGTGGCTGTGTTTGGTTCGGTACCGGTGGAACCAATGCCCGAATTTTCCGCTCGCTAGATGGCGGAGAAACCTGGGAGGTTAACCGTAGCCCTTTGGCTCAGGGTACTTCGTCTAAAGGAATATTCTCATTGGCATTCGTAGATACTTTGCGCGGAGTAGCGGTGGGTGGGGATTACCGAAACCCGAATGTGAATACCGAAAACTCAGCGTACACGGCTAACGGAGGGCGTACTTGGTACTCAGCCATTACCCCGCCTCAGGGGTATCGCTCTGGTGTAGCCTATTTACCTAATGCCGGAACCTACGTAACGGTAGGCACCACTGGTTCTGATTATTCTACTGATTTTGGTGCTACCTGGACTTTTATGGATACCGTAGGTTACCACAGTGTGCAGACAGCATCGAGTAGTTCGGTGGCTTGGGCGTGTGGGGCGGATGGAAAAATTGCCCGACTTACGTGGTAAAACAGCGTTAGAGAGCAGACCGACACCAATGTCGTAGAAATGACGGGTGGTTGACGTAAGGAGATAATGCTCAATTTCCTTCTTTTGGGAAAAAGTAAATAACATGAAAGCGAGCGATACATTAGCCCAGCGAATTCGTGGGCGAAGAGTTCAGCGAGGGTACTCTCAGGAATTTCTGGCCGAAAGTGCTAATATTAGTACTCGTACTTTGCAAAGAGTAGAAGCTGGACAAACCGAACCGCGCGGCCATACGCTTATTGCCTTAGCTCAAGCACTAGATATTGCGGTAGAAGATTTGATGGATTTTACGAAGGCGGAAAATAGTAACATCCTTCAGGCAATCAATTTGTCAGCTTTAGCCTACTGGGCTTTTCCTTTAGGAAATATTATCTTACCATTGATTCTCTGGATTATCAACAAAGATAAAGTGCGAGGTGCTAACCAGTTTGGCAAAAGACAAGTGCTTATTCAAGTAGGGTGGACTGGGCTGATTTTTCTTGCCTATGTTATGTTCTTTTTAGTCCAAGATTAGATGACGGAGGCTTTGATATTAATGTTACCCTTCCTCTCATTACTACCTTCATCGTCTACGGGCTCAATGCCTGCTACATCCTCGTCGTGTCCCTTTTGATAGGTAGGAACATGCAGATACCATTCTTGGGATTGGGTCAGTAATAATTCATCCGGTTACTCATCCTTGCTTTGTCAAGAAGGTCTAATTCGTTGACTTCTTCTCTTTTCTAATTATCATCGCTGATAAATAACATAATTGATTGAGCGAAGACACCACTCAATACTTTATTGATTAGTATGATTTCAGTGAATAGCAAGTTACCTTCGGTAAGCATCAGAATAACTTGTGTTCAACCTTACCTTCTTCTCATGATTTACAATTACTTGAAAGTAGCATGGCGGGCATTAGGCCGAAGCAAAGGGTACTCTTTTATCAACATTATGGGGCTGTCCATCGGTTTAGCCTCGGTGATACTTATCTTCATCTATATTCAAGATGAACTTACCTACGATACGGCTCACCCTGCTCCGGGTCAAACCTTCGGGATAGGAGTAGAAATCACTAATGAGCAGGGCGAAAAACGATTTCATACTACCGCACCCGCCGGGTTAGCCCATCTGCTAAAGGAGCAAATGCCCGATCAGGTAGCGCATATACTACGCTACTACCAGATGGTATGGTCATATAGTATGCGAAATCCAGAAAAGGACGAAGTTATTCTCTCGGAAGACGGTGAGCTATTCTTCGTAGAGGATACCTACTCCCAAGTGATGCACTTTCCGCTGATACAGGGCAATCGGGATGAAGCCTTGACTCAACCGAATAGCGTAGTATTATCCGAGACAGCAGCACTGCGACTGTTTGGTGAGGTGGATGTGCTAGGGCGACAGTTGGAGATGCAGCACCGGGCGATTACCGAAGGGTACATTAGCCTCGAGGTAACCGGAGTTATGCAGGATTATCCCGGCAATGTCCATATGCAGCCCGATTATCTGATATCGATGGGGACACTCAATCCCTTTCTCCAACGGAGAATGGAGGCATCAGTCGCCGATGTTCTCTCCTCAATGGATAAATTATTCATGGCGACTTACATTCAGGTGGAAGATGGTGCTGACCTTGAGCAGGTAGAGGTTGCCGTAAAGCGTATTACCGATGAGCATTTCCAGGAGGCGAATTACAAAATTAATCCCTTTCTAAGAAACATTACCGATTTTCATTTTGACGATCAGGTGGATTGGTCGTGGTGGAATAGCCAGTCTGACTACAGCTACATCATCATTTTTGGTTCTATTGGCCTTATGATTCTGCTGATCGCCTGTATCAATTATATGAATCTGGCTACAGCTAAGTCGGCTCGAAGAGCTCGGGAAATTGGGGTCCGGAAGGCTTTGGGAAGCAGCCGATGGAGCCTGGTATTTCAGTTCTTTCAAGAATCGTTGCTTACTGCCTTTATTGCGCTGCTGGTAGCGTTGTTGCTAGTTATGCTCGCTTTGCCAACGTACAATCAGCTGGCCGATAAGGATTTTTCGCTGCTTTCCCTGCTGCGGGTCGATGTGGTTGGGGCGCTGTTCGGTATATGGTTAATCGTATCAGTTGTTTCTAGTGCTTATCCGGCAATTTTCCTGTCGGGATTTAAAACTGTGGAAGTGCTGAAAGGTAAATTGGTCTTGAGAAAAGGCTCTAGCTCGCTGCGAAAAGCATTAGTAATTGCTCAGTTTGCGGTTTCGGTGCTGCTCATTGTAAGTACCGGAATAATTCTTCAGCAAATGAATTTGGTGCAAAACACCAAGCTGTACGACGATGCGGAGTCTATCATGTCTATCGCCATTGGGCCGGGAATCGCCCCCGCTGAGCAATATGAGGTGCTGAAGAACGAACTGCTAAATAATAGCGATATTGAGGATATAACGCTAGCGGTGGGTTTACCCCGCTTGCCTCATATTCATCCGTTAAGTGCATCACTCACATTGCCCGAACTGAACGATCAGGTGTACAACTGGAAACGGTTGGGGGGCGACTATAATTTTCCCACAGTGTTCAATCTGAAAATCTTGGCCGGAAGAAGTTTTGATGAACAGAATGTCTCCGACTCAAACAACTATCTGATAAACGAAACTGCGGTTCAGATGCTCAATATTACCCCGGATGAGGCGCTTGGTTACACGGTGTTGGATACCATTAGTAAAGAAAGTGGCCGGGTGATTGGCGTAGTAGAAGATTTTCACTTTGAGTCTATTCACACTAGTATAAAACCGACGGTTATTCAGGGGAAACCCCAGCAGAGCTTAGCCGTACACGTGAAAATTCCTTCGGATAAAATACCCGAGAAGCTGGCGACAATAGAAAAAACCTGGAAAGAGGTAATGCCAGGGGCGGCGTTTCAGTACCGCTTTATGAGCGATAAGCTAGAAAACATGTATGCTTCCGAAATTAGAATAGCTGGTTTGATCCGAGTTTTCTCAGTATTGGCCATACTGATTGCTTGTTTGGGACTGTACGGTTTGGCTTCCTACACTGCTGAACAAAAAACGAAGGAGATTGGGGTGCGTAAAGTACTGGGTGCTACTGTGTCACAAATCTTGCTGATGCTAATCAGTAAATTTATGCTGATGGTACTCACGGCCTGCGTAGTTGCTCTACCACTGGGGTACTTTTTAATGCAGGAGTGGCTTCAGAACTTTGTGTATCAAGCAGAAATTGGTTGGACAGTTTTCGGTTTATCCATTCTGATTATTGCCGTAATTGCCTTGGCTACTGTAGCCTACGAGAGTATTAAAGCATCAACCATAAACCCCACTAAAGCAATCCGGTACGAGTGATTAGTATGGTGAGGATCAATTACTTTCATTATTGGCTTCCTTTTCCAGGAATGTAGGTTGAAAGTGTCCGTTATTGTACACCTATCGCTCGGTATCGATCATGTTGTGGGTAATAAATTAGGTTTTTAAGGCGAAAATCGTGTTGGCACAGTATTGTCAATGAGCAATGAGCAGTTAACAGTGAACAATAAAATGTAAACCTGTGATTCGGGAATGCGTTTTTCCACATTGCACCGTTCCACGGCGACATTGCACATTGCACGGCGATATTACACACTATTGAAATTATGCTTAAAAACTACCTTATTACTGCTTATCGGAACTCGCTGAAAAATAAATTATACGCGGGCATCAATGTACTAGGACTTGCTATCGGGATTACCTGCTGCTTGTTTATCGCACTGTACGTTCAGTACGAACAAAGCTACGATCAGTTCCATGAGAAAAAAGATCGTATTTACAAAGTATACCGCACTACTAACCAGGGTAGCTACCAAGAGATCGGGCCTACCTCGCCACCCTACGCGGAAGCCCTGCTTAATGACTTTCCTGAAGAAATAGCGGCTACGGTGCGGGTAATGCCCCGCTCCGGTCTGATCACTGCGGGAGAAAAAGCATTTACGGGCGACGATATTAGCTTCGTAGGCCGAGACTTTCTTCAGGTATTTACGTTTCCTCTTCTTCAGGGTGATCCCGCAACAGCACTGAGCGAACCGGGTAGTGTAGTGCTTACTAAGGCGATGGCGCAAAAATATTTCGGCAATAAAGATCCTATCGGTAAAGAACTGGAGTACGAAAATGAGTATCCCTTACTGGTAACCGGAGTGCTCGCGCCCGTACCCGAAAACTCTCATATTGAATTTGACTTTCTGGCATCGGTGCATCTCTTTGAGCAAGAAGAGTGGTTCACAGGATGGTGGAATAACAACATGATGACCTACTTGCTCGCGAGCGAAGGAGTAAGCGAAGCTGCTTTGGAAGAGCAGTTTCCGGCCTTTATGGAGAAGTATATGGGGGAAGACTTTGAGCGATTGGGTTTGCGGCTCGGGCTTACCTTATCGCCCCTCACTGAAATCTACTTCGCCAACAACGTACAGTTTGATATGTGGACGAAGCACGGAAACCGAACTATGACGTATATCTTTCTGGTGGTAGCCGTATTTATTCTACTGATTGCCTGCATCAACTTTATGAACTTGGCCACGGCTCGCGCTGCCCGAAGGGCTACCGAAGTGGGAGTGCGAAAATCATTGGGAGCCAATCGTTCTGATCTAATCTATCAGTTTTTTGGTGAGTCGTTCCTGACAACTTTTGTAGCCGTGCTGTTTACCATTGTGCTGATGACTACTACGTTGCCCATTTTCAATCAGTTTGCTGAAATTAACTTGACACTCTCTCTGACCGATGGCATTGCCTTTCCGATACTTTTACTCGGTATTGCACTAGTAGTTGGGCTGTTGGCTGGAAGCTATCCGGCAATGTTCTTATCCGCTTTTGTACCCGCTAAAGCTCTCAAGGGTGGTAATCGGGTAGGGGCGAAGGGGCAGTATCTCCGCAAGGGCCTGGTGGTATTTCAGTTTGTAATCTCTATTGTATTGATGGTGGCCGTACTGGTAGTGGTTCAGCAGATGAATTATGTTCAGGATAAACAACTAGGATTTAATAAAGAGCGAGTGATGCTCTTGGAAGTAGACAACGAAGAAATCTACGAGCAACGAGAGACGTTTAAAGACCAGCTTCGCCAACATGCCCGCATCGCTCAAGTGTCTGCTGCCTCGGGCGAGCCGGGTGGCTTTCACGATATGTATACCTTCGATGTGCAAGGGAAGGAGGAACAGGTGATTATGAATACGCTCTTCACCGATGAGAACTATCTGGAAACGATGGGGCTGACTCTACTTGCCGGACGAAACTTCTCCGAAGACCGACAAACCGATGCTCAGGAAGCCATCATCATTAACGAAACCGCTGCGCGTACACTAGAATGGACTCCTGAAGAAGCCTTAGGAAAAGAAATTACTAATCCTTTTTCTGACACAATTCCCCGCCGAGTGGTGGGCGTAGTAGAAGATTATCACTTTGCTTCATTGCACAATGAGATTGATCCGTTGGCAATTATGATAGGAGATGATAACCGAATAATTGCTATTAAAATGACTTCCGGTTCGGTGAAGCCGGTAGTTGGCTTAGTAGAAGAAGCCTGGGCAGGCATTGTCAGCCAGCATCCGTTTGCTTTTACTTTCTTAGACGAGAGCTACGACCAATTATACCAGAACGAGCAAAAACAAGGTCAGATATTTACGGTGTTCGCCGGAATCGCCATATTTATTGCCTGCCTCGGATTATTTGGCCTGGTAACGTTTGTTGCCGAACAGCGCACTAAAGAAGTGGGCGTTCGTAAGGTGTTAGGCGCGTCGGTTCTGCAACTTATTCACTTACTTACCAAAGACTTTGCAGTACTGGTAATTATTGCCTTGGTAATTGCCTCGCCCATTGCGTATTACGCTATGCATCAGTGGCTGGCCGATTTCGCCTACCGAGTTACCCTTCGCCCCACAGTATTTGTAGTGGCCGGGGCTGCTGCTTTGCTTATTGCACTGCTAACTGTAAGTTACCAATCGGCCCGCGCCGCTCTAGCCAATCCTGCTGACTCACTCCGAAACGAATGATAAGAGCTAGAAGAAGGGGGTAATTTAAAATAGTTAACCTTTCCACCGAAAAGATGTTTACCTTACTAGTGTCTATAAAATTATCGGCTAGTACTTCAGCAATATGAATAGTGAACTTAATAAACTTGCAATAAAGCTAAAATACCCTGATTCGCCACCGGTGTTTATGATCGGAACCTCGGGTAAGGGAGGGGTAGAGGCATTACGCTTTTTAACTGAAAATATTCCGGCAGGTTTTCCGGCTTCTTTCTTCTTTTTGTTACATCGCTTGAAGCGCAGCCCAATTACTAAACATCGTCTTCTTGAGTTACTGAAACCTGTTAGTAATTTGGCGATAAAGATTCCAATAACGGGGGAGGTAGTAGCAATTAGTACTATTTATCTTCCTACTTATGGGCACCATCTTATGATAAAGGACAACCACATTATACATGCTGAAGAACCCTCAGAAGAGCACTGGCGACCCAGTATAGATATGCTGTTTAAAAGTGGGGCTAAGGAATACAAAAAGCGAGCAGTATCAGTACTGCTCACTGGTGGCTTGGAAGATGGAGTGAAGGGCTTGGTAGAAACAACATATCAAGAAGGAGTTACCATAGCTCAGTCGCCAGAAGACGCGTATAATCCGATTCTACCTCTAAATGCCTTACTCGGAGATCATCCACAGTACGTACTGCCTTTGCGCGACATGCCGGCTTTATTTTGCGATTTAGCCGGATATGGCTGCCAGCCTAACCAGAAAAGCATAGTTCAAAAAGCAGCCATTGCAGCAGCCATGAAGAAAGAAGAGATTAAATGATAGTGGCTTACACCTAACTGTTAAGAATCCGTTTGATGATAATCTTATCCGTTGAATAGAGCACCAAATTGCCTCTTCCTATCTTAGCTATGTATTGGCTCAACTCTGCGCGGACTTAAGTTAACGCTATCTTCTAGTTCGGTTACATACTACATCATCTCTTCGCGTAATTGGCAGAACTAATACCAGATAATTAATAAGTACTGCATAGTAAGCGCACTACTATCATTAATCATCATTCACTAATCGTCAATCATTACGCATTAAGCTTCTTGCTTTTCTCGCTCCTGTAGTCGGTATTCGGCAGTACGCTGGGCGTGTTCGTCTGGCTCAAGCTGATGACCCTCATTACGGGCGTACACTTGCGTAAATTCGGCTCCAAATAGCAGAATCAAACCAGTGTAATATACCCACAACATAATCAGTACAATAGAACCAGCAGCTCCGAAGGTGGAAGCCGGATCGGTTTTACCGATGTAAAAACCAATCAGAAATTTGCCAATGGTAAACAGAATAGCGGTAAGCAATGCTCCGGCCCAAACCGAACGCCACTCTACTTTAGCATCGGGCAATACCTTAAACATAGCGGCAAACAGCACCGTAATTACTCCGATAGATACCATAATTTGTAATAGGTAGAAGATAAACTGGGGGAAGCCGGGCAACTGTTGCTGAATCCAGCCACTCAATGCTGAAAGAGCCGTAGTAACTAGCAGCGATACCATTAACAGAAAACCAATGGCTACCACTATTCCTAGTGCGTTGATCCGGCTTTTAGCCATCTGTTTAATACCCGAGTCGGGGTTAGGCTCTACCTCCCAAGCATCGTTCAGGGCTTTTTGTAGTTGGTAAAAAACTCCGGTGGCACCAAAAATCAGCGTAGCTATCCCTATTATGATGGCTAAGGTAGAGTTAGAGTTCTCTCGAGATTTAGAGATCATCGTTTCTACCTGATTGGCAGCCTCGGTACCCATCATACCCGCAACTTGATCGGTAAGCTGCTGTTGCACATAATCTTGAGTCCAGATGAGTGATGCAATGTTGATAACAATAATCATTAGGGCCGGAATAGAAAAGATAGAATAGTAGGCCAACGAAGCACTTTTCTGAAAAGCATCATCGTCAGACCATTCCTGATATGTTTCCTTCATGTAGTTAAAAAAAATGGGAAAAGTCATAGTTTAAAAATGTTAGTGGTCACTATCTAATATTATCACTCTTTGCCTAGCAAAAGCTTATCCAACCCGGATTTTCGGCAGTTGTGGGAATACTTTCCCGAACCACTGAGGAAATTAGTACCCAAAATAGCGGAATAGACTGCAATAGTAGGGCTATAAACAAGTGGTATAATATTTTCCTTACACCAATTGAAGTATAATTTTTTAACCACAGAAGCGATTGTATTATGAATTTTTTAAAGAAGAAAACAACCCTTCTTACTCTTCCAGCAGTAGCACTAATAGCAATAGCTTGCGATGCTAACCAAGCAACTGTTACTGAGAGTGAGACAACAGTAATTAGTATAGATACGGTAGAAGCTGAAGTTACCTATGATGTAAATCGGAAGGTAGTAGAAAGTGTAGATACCGTAGGAGCAACTACAGAGTACGAAATAGAGAAAACTATTGTGAAACGTACGGTTGAGGTAGATACTATTACCAAAGAGATTGAGCGGGAGCAAAAGCAAGAGTTCGCTCAGGGTAATTATAAGGTGATAGAAGAAGAAGTGAAAACCGAACAGAGAAGCGAAGAAGTAGAGACTGACAACTAATTAACATTTTGATAATGATGCAGTTAATACTGCAAGATTTTTAGCCACAATTTTTTTAAACTAAATTTTTTTTGACTATGAAATTAACACGATTGATGCTCTTTACTTTGGGCGTATTGCTGTTGGCCAGCAGTTCAAGCATGGCACAAGATGGGCAATTACCACTAACTGATGTAGTGGCTACTCCCCAGTTTTTTATTAGCATTTTAGCGGGTGTACTATTAGCCATTGGTTTTCAGGTATTGCTTACTTCCCTGTCGGTAGCCATTGGCTTTTCGGCTATTGGTAATGTAGAAAAGCAGGCGAACCAATCAAGTAGTTCTTCTAGCTCGTCCGATTCGTCAAGTAGTACTCCGTTGGGTGTGAAAATTAGTTCAGGAGTAGGTATTTGGACGTTGCTAACTTCCAGTATTGCGTTGTTTTTTGCTAGCCTGCTAGCGGTAAAACTAAGTTTGATCGGTAATGAAATAACTGGAGTTACGCTAGGTCTCGTAATTTGGGCAACATTCTTTACAGTGTTAGCTTACCTAGAGAGCAAGGCGGTGAGTACGCTGTTGGGTTCTTTGATAAGCACAGTAACGTCGGGCTTGCGTAGTGCGGCTTCTGCGGTGCAGAGCGTATTTTCATCTTCGCAAAAGGGCCAAATTGAAAATATAGCGGATCATGCCATCGAGAAAGTACGAATGGAGATGGAAGATGCACTTGACCTCAATCAGCTAAAGCAGAAGGTAGATGAGTACGTAGACCGAATGGAGCAGACAGCCAACAGTGGTCCTGATTACGAGCAGGTAAAGCAAGACTTTATTGGCCTACTGAAAGATATTCGAGTGGAAGAAAAAACGGATACCGAAGGTGAGGGAGTATTGGATACCGAAATTTTTGTTAAGCTAGCTTCAGAGCAGCCTAGCCTAAGCAAGCAGGATGTGAAAAAATTGAAAAGCACCTTTCAGCAGGCAAAGCAGGCAGTAGAAGCAGGCGACACTCAGGAAGAAAAAGCTAAAAAAGTAGCTGCTCAATTTTCTTCGGCTAGCGAAGAAGATATAGATGAGTACATCACACAAATAGAAAGTTACTTAAAAGAAACCGAGCGAAGCGAGTTAGATCCGCAAGCAATCCGAAACGATATTCAGCAGATTGTTAATAATCCTAACAACGCTCAGGCTATTTTGAGCGAGCGAGTGGGTAAAATGGATCGAGGTACGCTGGTTGCTTTATTAGAGAATCATCAGAAGATGGATCATGAGAAAGCAGAGAAAGTAGTCTCTTACGTTGAAGATGCCATCGATTGGGTAGCTAGTAAATCTTCTCAGGCGCAAAACAAGGCTGAACAGAAAAAGGCGCAGGCCAACTATCAAGCCAATACTATTCAGGCGGAAGCCAATGGTAGCTTAGAAAACTACGGTGCTTCAACGGATAACGGAGGGTTTGAAGACAAAATTCGCCAGTACCTGAACGGATTGAATCGTCCTGAGCTTCAGTACGACAGCTTGAAGTGGGATGTGGAGAAAATGATGAATAATCCTAAGTCTACTCCCCAAATACTGAAGCACCGTTTGAGCCAGTTTGATAAAGAAACGTTTATGGCGTTGTTAACTTCTAATGACAAGATTTCTCGTCGTGATGTCGAAAATATCAGCAACAGAGTGGATGAAACTCGTCAGCAAGTACTTACGAAAGTAGATACTTTAGAGCGGGAAGCTACGCGCCGAACCGAAGAGGCAAAGCAAGCAGCTTTACATCAAGCCGAGAATACTCGTAAAACAGCCGCGGCGGCGGCATGGTGGCTATTTGCTACGGCTATAGCCTCGGGTGCTGCTGCCGCTGTTGGGGGCATAGTAGCCATCTAAGGTACATTACTTACTATCTATAAAATAGCAAGCTCGTTGTGAGTTTGCTATTTTTTTATACAATTCACTATGCTTACTACCATCATTCTTATTACTATTGGAGTTGCCCTGGTCGGCTTTGCTATTTATGATTTTGCCGTAACGGCGTACATTCCTTCCGGGGAAGGTCCGGTTTCGGGAAGAATAAATCAGGCAGTTTTTAGCATTTTCTTTTGGCTGGCTGGGCGAGATGGGCGAGACGCTCGTTTGCAGTACGTGGGGTTAGCCATTATTTTTACCTTGAGTTTCACTTGGATTGCAATGATCTGGACTGGTTTTGTTTGTATTTTTCATGCCTTTCCCGAATCAGTACTACAGGGCCAAAACAAAACCCCTACCGATCTCTTTGAGAAAATCTACCATGTAGGGTACACTTTGTCAACATTGGGTATTGGCGACTATGTGCCAGGCAATAACTTTTGGCGAGTAGCTACCGCACTGGTATCTTTCTTAGGGTTAGTCACTATCACAATGTCTATTACATACTTAGTCCCCGTTGTCTCTAACGCCATCCAGAAGCGATCGCTCAGTTTATACATTGCGGGCTTAGGCGAGTCGCCCGAGCAAATTGTTATCAATAGCTTTAATGGCGAAAATTTTAAAGGAATTGATAACCAATTGCCTGATTTGGCGTCGATGATTTTTACCTACGCTCAAAATCACTTGGCTTACCCAATTCTACACCATATGCACAATGCTAACCCATCAGAAAATATTGTGCTAAAGCTGGCTGCCTTAGACGAGGCACTAACGATATTTCAATTTCATGTTCCTGAGCACTTACGACCCGATAAATTAGGGCTTCAGCTAATACGAAGAGCACTCACCACCTATCTGAAAACGGTGAAGCACGTTAATGAATCTGATTATCCTCCGCCTTATGCTAAGTTTCATATCATTGAGGAATACACCGGCATTCAGCTTCTCAATACTGAGGGAAGTGCCCGAGATGCCCTGTATGAGTCGCTGGAACCTCGTCGGATGCTAACCTTAGGCCATCTCTACGCTGATGGATGGGAGTGGGAAGACATGCGCGGTGAAAAATTTATTTCCTCGCTAGAAGTACGTTCCGAAATGATAGAAGTACAGTCATGAACGAGTGGTTTTACGATGATGTCGAGAATATTGCACGAGTGGGGCTTTCCTGCTTGATGTTTTACATTGTGGTGGTAGTAGGCAGCAAGCTGGCTGGATTACGTAGCTTTTCCGACTTCTCCAGCTTCGACTTTCTAATTACCTTGGCAATGGGAGCCCTTCTAGCTACTACTATTACTAGTGCCGAAGTGTCTATTGTGGAAGGCACAGTAGCATTAGCTGCACTGTATCTTTTTCAAATTCTGGTTGCTAAGGCTCGCCAAAAGTGGAATTTTGTAAAAAGGTGGGTGGATAATCCACCCGTACTGATAATGTTTAATGGCAAGATTATTTCCGACAATATAAATAAGGTTAGAATTACCGAAGATGAACTTAAGGCGAAGTTGCGACAAGAGGGCATTCGCAGTTATGCCCAGGTGAAGTCGGCAGTGCTTGAATCTTCCGGTGATATTTCGGTTATTCAAGACTTGGAAGCAACTGCTTCGTTCGATCTTGGTATGTTAGACGGAGTAGTAAAAAAAGTGGAGCAGTGATAAAAAAGTCTGTCATAATTTTTCCGGCAGACTCCAAGACTGATAGTTCTGTATTCTACTATTTTAGCTCTCCTGAATGGCAGCCGCATTCTGTCCATTGTGAGAGGTAATATTAATTACGGTATTATCATATTTACCCTGCTTTTCCTACTTTCAAATAGTAAATTGTAAGCCTGCTCAGCACTTTCACGAGTAGCAAATACGCCAGTAACTAACCTAGTTTTTTTCTTTGTTGCAACGTTCAAAAAAATTAGTAGACTTATCCCATGCGAATGGTTATAAATAACTAGTTATGTTCTGATAATCAATAAGTTGTACTGTTGCATAAAGTCACGATTGTTGATTTGCTTACCCACTAAAATTGCGGAGAATTCTTGAGAATTCATTAGAGGGTGTTGGCACGGTTTTTCTGATGGTAGTGGTGTAATAAATTAATTTAACCACGAAAATTTTTTAAGATGAATTATCTAAAATCAATGAGCTGTGTAGCGGCAAGCATTTTTTTCCTAGCTGCCTGCGATAGCTCAAGCAGTACTGCTACTCGTACGGAAACTACTGTAGTTGACACTGATACAGTAGAAGCTGAAACTACTTACGATGTAAATCGGAAGGTAGTAGAAAAAGTGGATACCGTAGGAGCAACCACGGAGTATGAAGTTGAGAAAGAAGTAGTAGAAAGAACGGTTAAGATCGACACAATGACCGAAGAGTATACTAAAGCAAAGGATACGGAATACACCCAAGGTGATTACAAGGTTGTTGATGAAGAAGTAGAAACAGAAACAGTAACTGAAGAAGTAGAAATTGATAGCTAAAAAGTTATCTGTTTTCAGTTTTAACCCTTTAATATTCTATCATACTATGTTGTCTAAAGAAGAACTTAACACAGATACTATTCCAGTTATAAAGGAGCAGGTAGTCATTGACAAACGCTCGGCAGATACTGCTAAAGTACGTATTGCCAAAAGCGTAAATGAGCGAAATGTTCAACTGGATATTACCGAAGAACAGGACACTGTTATGGTAGAGCGAGTTCCCGTTGGGCGAATGGTAGAAATAGAGCCAACTGCCCGGCATGAGGGTGATACTCTAACTATTCCGGTACTTCGGGAAGAAGTAGTTATCGAGAAGAAAATAATTTTGGTAGAAGAGATTAGGGTAACCAAGAAAAAGGGCGAAACAACTCGTAAAGTAGATGTTACCCTCAAGGAGGAAGATATTGATATAACGAGAGAAAGCTTAGACTACACTAACGTTGGTGAAAACAAACTGACGTGATTTTTTAATTTTTTTTAACCTTAAACGATAAAAACTATGTCACAGACAGTAGTAGGAATTTTTAACAATTTAAAGGAAGCTCAGAAGGCATCTGATAATTTGCTCGACAACGGGTTTGCGCGCAATCAAGTAGATATCTCAGAAGATTACGGAAGTAATTACAGCACATACAACGATACAGATAGGAAAAGCCACGATGACGGCATCAGTGGTTTCTTCGACTCGCTATTTGGTAGCGATGATAAAGTAGATAATTACAAAACCAATGCTCGCAATGGGTCAACTGTATCAGTGCACACCCAATCAATGGATAGAGCTGAGAAAGCACGTAATATCCTAGATGAATACGGGGCAATTGATATGGAAGGTGATGCCGGGTATCGTTCTACTGAGAACACTAATACCGATGGTAGTAAAAGCATTCCGGTAATTGAAGAAGAGTTTCAAGTAGGAAAGCGTAAAGTAGAAACTGGTGGAGTAAGTGTACGAAGCCGAATTATTGAGCGTCCGGTAGAAGAAAGCCTCCGGTTACGTACTGAACATGTGCATGTAGAACGGAATCCAGTAGACCGAAAAGCGACTGCAGCTGAGTTAGACAATTTTGCGGAAGGCGAAATTGAGATGACCGAGCATCGGGAAGAAGCAGTAGTAAACAAAGAAGCGCGGGTAACTGAAGAGATCAATGTTAGCAAAGATGTTGATCAGCGAAAGGAAACAATTCGTGAGGAAGTACGCGAAACAGAAGTAGATGTTGACGAAACGTCAGCAAAGCGTACTGATGCGAAGCATGACTCTAATGCTAAGCGCACGATTTAATTAATAAGTTTGATTTGAATAAAAGGCTACTTTTCAAGATAAAAGTGGCCTTTTTATGTGTAAAAAGCTCAACTACAAGAAATTTCAACATTACCTACTGCTTAATTAGACTCAGCGATCACTCAAAAAAAAGTCACACGTCAAGTTGATAAGTTAAATTATGAAACATATTGCGATTGTAGGTGTAGGACCAAGGGGACTATCAGCACTTGAAAATTTCTTTACATTATTTTCCGAAAACCCGAGTTTAAGCAAAGTACATTTTACATTATTTGAGAATGCCCGTTTGCCTGGCTCTGGAAGTATTTGGGATACTGAACAGCCTACTACAAATTGGCTTAATATTTCAGAGAGGGCTCTTAAGAATTTGCCAGGAAGGCCAAGTCTGACCATGGGTTCTATTCAAATTCCCTCTTTTCCCTCCTATACTGAGTGGTTACCTGAGTCGGAACAAAGCCCGCCAGAAAAGGCACCTGATAGGTTTCCGCCCAGATCTAAAATGGGTAACTACTTGCAAAAACGTTATTCCTCGATAGCAAATATACTCATCGCGAATAACTTGGTTACTTTAGTAACTACTTCAGTCAAAGACATTAATGTTCGGGAGCAGCAGATTATTTTGGAAGATTACAACAGTGAAAGCTACGTGTTTGATGAAGTACTGCTCACAATCGGTCACCAACCTACTGAACTATCGGATCAAATCCGGAAATGGAAAGAGTATGAAGAAAACAACCCCAACGTACTGTTGTTTGAAAAATCTTATCCCGCTGAAGATATAAGCAATACAAAGCACGTTGATCAAAACAGTGTAGTAGGTATCAGAGGGTTTGGGTTAGCTATGATAGATACCGTTCGAGCTTTGACGATCGGACGAGGAGGAAAATTTACGATTGAAAACGATAAAACGTTAGAGTCAGCTTTTGTTTCTGGTGAAAATGTTCCGAAAAAAATAGTTGCTTTTTCGCTAGATGGAAATCCAATGGCACCAAAGCCCCTTAATGCTCAAATTGATGAGCGATACACCCCTACTGCCAATGAGATTAGGGAGTTTGCTCAAAAAATTGAGAAAGCAGCCAGTGACCGAGAAGGTACTACCTCAGATATGTTTCTGAAGGAAGCAATTGGTACCATCGCTACTCGGGTTTATTGCAACCTGGATGATAATAGTAATACAGCTATTGCTTCGGCCGAAGTCTTTCAAGCTGTTGTCAATTGGCTTACTGACGAATCTATCGATCACCCGCTAATTCAGTCTGTTAATAATTCGGCATACGAGAATATGCAGGCATTTACCCAAATGGCACTGGGTAAGGAAGCTGTATCGTTAGACTACTGTATTGGTCAAGTATGGCGTCACTGTCAACCTACTCTCTACGAGAAGTTTGCTCATGCAAATCTATCTGGTGAAGTTATTGCTTCAGTTGTAAGTTTAGATGAAAGAATAAAGCGATACTCGTACGGCCCGCCTTTAGAAAGTACGCAGCAACTGCTCGCCTTGTTAAAAGCAGATATTCTGACGTTGGATTTTATACAAGATCCAGAAATAAATATGAAAAATAACGGCTGGGAGCTGTCATCAAACGGAAATGAGATTACCGTTGATACGATGATTAATAGCGTCCTGGATCCCCCTCGATTATTAGATGTCACCTCGCCAATTATTCTGAATTTGTTAAGTAATTCTTTAGTTGAGCCTGTTCACTCGGAGTTGGGTATTCATACTAAAAGAAATGCGTGCATAGAATGGTCAGAAGGCAAAAATGAAATTCCACTGGCCGTTCTTGGAAGACTATCTAAAGGTAGTGTGCTTGGAGTAGATGCCATTTTGGAGTGTTTTAGCCCAAATGAGAGAGCCTGGGCTCAGGGTGCAGTTGAAAGGTTGATTGCTGAGGAAAAATTGATAACCAGCCAGTAGTTTAACAACTCATGGATTATGAGACAGCTTTTGCCTTTTTGTTTTTTTGAGGCTTAGCTACTACTGCATATACCGAAATTGGCACGGTTAATATCCAAGGTTTGTGCTGTCGTAATTTTTGTTCTTGTCGCATATTGGCTATCACTACTTTTACCAGAAAGCGACCCTGCACTCCACCGGGTTCGCGAACCAGGCGAAGGCGGTACAGTGCGTACAGACCTAATAAAAATGATAAAACGAACAAGAAATCCCAGTGTCGTAAGCTAATCAGGGTTATAATACTATCACTCATTGGAATAGAAAGTGTCCAATTCCAATTTTGGGTATAACTAGCTAGAAGTCCCGCCAGAATAGGAGCGGTGCCCGAAGCTAGTGCATTGATGAGACTAAGTACTGATAGATAAGCTACTGAATTTTCTCGGGGTGCCAGAGCCAGCCCAATGCTGCTGGATGCCAATCCGGTACCTGCCGTACCAACGCCTGCCAGTAGAAATAATATTACTAACCATACCAACGTAAACGTGTGAACTTCGGGCAGTGTGGCGTACACTGTTCCTAATAAAGCGAACAAATACAAAGGGGCGCTTACCCGCAAAATGGTTTTATTGCTAAACCGATCGGCGTAGTATCCCCAAAATCGGAAAAAGGCAATATTGCCCAACTGACTTAGTGTGGTAAGGCCAATAACGTAGGTCATAGATAAGCCTACAGTTTGCAGCAGGTAAACTGTAAGAAACGGTGAAGCTATATTGACGGCAAAATTCCAGGAAGCCATGTAAGCCATTAATTGGCGAAAGTTAGTATGCTGAAAGGGAAGCAGTAGCAGTGACAGCAGTGGCTGGGGAGTATCTTTCTGAATAGGTTCGGGAGTTTTAGCCAGTAAAAATGATCCTACGATGCCCGCTAGCGACCCTATCATAAACAGAGCAGCATAAATAGTCAGGTCTTGTCCGGGGTAGTAAACATTTAGGCGATCTAGTAGAAATGCTACTCCCAAACTCAGTGCTATTGAAATAATCTGAGTATACACCAACCGATGCGAAAGAAACCGTCCTCGTTGTTTATCAGGAATCAGGTCGCGCATCCAAGAACTCCAGCTCCCATTAGAAACCGCTCCCATGCCGTGCTGAACGGCGAGGGCGACCATCATCAGGTACAAGCGGGTATCTCCGTTGGGCAGTAACGGTAATAGGGCAATACCTGCGTAAGCACTTCGGCCAACCAGCGTACCAATTACCACCACCCGCTTACGACTACGCCAGCGACGCACCAGTTCAATAGAGAGTATTTGTAGTACATTAGAATACAGTGGAATGGAGCTAATAATCCCAATTTGTAGTGGAGTAGCCCCAAGCTCTAAGGCAAAAGCAATTAGAAAAGCCCCACTCGTTAGAATAATCATACTTTGAGTGGCTAATCCTTCGCGTAGCACTAAGTTTAAGCCGCGCTGTACTTGGGTACTGCCGAGTGAGTTGGTTTGAGAATTCATACACGCTCTTTGGTCAATCGCTGCGAATAGATCGCCAAAATGGGTGGTTTGCTATTCAATGCGGAAGCTTCTCTTACTTATGTAAGATTTGTACCAAGGTTACTTCAGAACGGACCTTTCGTAGTTTGGATTGTGCCGTTTTTAGTCCACAGTCCACAGTCGATGGTCATTAGTCATTGAGTTACAGGCGATCGTCGCACGGGTTAGAAAGTTGAAGTGTTCGGGTGTTAGCGTAGTTTGATGTACGGGGTTTAGCTTTACCCATTGCTCATTGTCCACTGCACAGTGTCTCACGCCAAATAATCATGATTCATCAATCATTATTCATTCGTTCTTTGGTTCCACCAGCGATCAGTTTTAAATTCCTTTCTCCGTTCTCCGTTTTTTGAGTTTGAAGCAAACATTTCATGGTGGCGATTGATCTAATTACATAGGGCACTATTAAGCGCAAAATTACTTTATGAATTCAGTGAGTGTAATCACTTTGGTGCATGGACGGAAGCAGCATCTTGGAAATCTCATTATTGGTCTTCACCAATCTGATATTCTTCCGCAAGAACTGGTAATTATTCATATGAATGAAGAGAGCACGTACCCACTTCCGGCTACTTCTTTTCCCCAATATCGCTACCAAGTAAATTCAACTGATACTAAAATTCCCCTGGCGGCTGCCCGCAACGAAGGTGTTAACCAAGCTCAGCACAATTTTTTAGTGTTTTTAGATGTAGACTGTATTCCTTCTCCTACGTTAATTGGCAATTACCTGAAAGCAAAACAGCAGTTTGATGGTCTGATAATGGGCGAAATTCGCTATTTACCAAAAGGTGCTCTTCCGGCAAGATGGCAGACGAGCGAACTGGCTCAGTGGGGAGTGCCTCACCCCAACCGCCCTAGCATTTCTAGCGCAGTAGAACCTACTGAGCGATACGAACTATTCTGGTCGCTCAACTTTGCCATTACCCGCCAGAATTTTGAAAAAATTGGTGGGTTCGATACGCAATACCAGGGATATGGAGCCGAAGATACCGATTTGGCTTTTACTGCTCGCCAGAGAAATATTCCGTTTGCGCTTGGCTCAGCTACCTGCTATCATCAGCATCATCCGGTTTATCAGCCTCCGCTTCAACATTTTCAGGATATAGTGGTCAACGCCCGCCGGTTCTACGAAAAATGGCAAACGTGGCCAATGGAGGGCTGGTTACAAAAGTTCACCGAACGGAAATTAATTCAGTGGGAGGCAAGGGGAAGTACGATAGAAATACTTCGCGAACCTAATTCCGATGAAATTCAAGCGGCTTATCACGAAGCCCCTGCGGGCTTTTAGTTAGTCAACGCTGACAGATTTCCCTTTCTGCCTTTGGTGAGGGCTATCTCTTCTATATGTTGTGCTGCTCGCTGGGCTGCCCCCTCAGCAATAATAGAATACAGAGCTTCCGTATCAGTTTGTTGGGCTTGTCTGAGCTGATCTTCCCACACGCTAGGATCCGACCACTTGGGAAGTACCAAAGCGGCATTTTTCCGGGCGAGTAGTCGGGCTTTGCTTAGTTGCTCATCGAAGGGGCGTGCTTCGGGAATGCAAATGTAATGGGCTTTGAGTTCAGCCAACTCCATTACTGTATTGTTTCCAGCCGAAGCAATTACCACATCGGCACCTTTCAGGTAAGGGTAGGGGTTGGATTGAACACCCAAATAGTGTAGATTATCGGGTGGGGAGTTTGGCGGCGGTATTGGTCCCAGTACCCACCATTGCCAGTGTGTATTCTGCCGAGCTGTTTCCTCTAAAAGGTGGTACGGTTTATCTTCCCCACCAAACCCTGTCATTACCACTACATGCCGCTGGTGAGCAGGCATGTTAGCAGTCTTTCTAGCATCGTCTTTCGGTATATTCTGATTCTCAAATCGGCTAAATCCTCCGGCATAAAACGTTTTATCTTGAATCCACCGGGGGGTTTCTGGCTCCTCCCAACTTTGGGGATACGGAGCTAACAGAGAATCAGCACTTTGAAAGGCGGCGGTGTGAGCTGCATCCCAACGGTAGCCATGCTGCCGGGAATAGATGGTAGGAATACTGCACAATCGAGCCAGCAGAGCCACTTCTACCGATACATCTACTACCAACAAATCAAGGCGGTACTGTTCAAAGAAGCCAACCAGTGTGTGTACTCGTTTACGAATATTAGGAACGCCCAACGGAGCGTAGTGCAACGCTTTGGGCCAGTCTTCAGCATACGAAGCAGTTGGGCTAGTATCGGGCGGAAGTAACTGGCAAACAACCTGTTGGTCGGCTATATCTTCCAAGACCGAAAGGTTGGAGCCGAACAAAAAAGCTTTCCCTCGCAAATGAGCTACAATCTCTCGGGTACGGTTGGCGTGGCCCCGACCGTGATGATGCACGTAAAAACCTACACGGCAGCCTGACATATCATTTCAATTGGGTGGGTTACACTGGTATATAAATCTACGTACTGGTCTACCATATGCTGCATAGAACAGAAGTTTTCAGCGCGTTTTCGGCAAGCTTTGCGATCAAGCTGTTTGGCTTCGGTAGCAGCTTGAGCTAAAGAAGCAATATCGTTCGGGGTTGCTAACCGACCGGTATCTTCGGTAAGTATTTCAGACATGGCTCCCCTTCGGAAAGCAGCCACCGGAGTGCCACAGGCTAAAGCCTCAGCCACTACCAAACCGTAGGGTTCTTCCCAGCAAGGCGTACACAGAAATACGCTTCCCATTCCAATTACATCAATTAGCTCGCGGTGTGATAGGTGACCCAAATATTTATCTTGCGGATTAAGCAAGGGCATGACGTGTTCGTCAAAGTAGTTTTGATCGCAGATGGGACCAGCTAACCATAGCCGTAAGCCTGCTTCGTGTGCCGCTTGCACGGCTAAGTGGGTGCCTTTTTCGGGAGTGATACGGCCAAACCAAACTGCTAATCCCGTATCAGCCCGAGCACTAAATCTCCATTTGTCAAGGTTTATCCCGTTATGAATAATTTGATCTACCGGAACGAAGTCTTGCCAGGCTGTAGCATTTTGCTTTGAAACGGTTACGTAATGCATTTTACCGTGACGCCGCTCACACAGTACGGCGCTTTGTAACCAAGAAATGGGTGGCGTGTGCAATGTAGTAACCATCGGGGCATCAATAGTGTGCGCCATCGATACCGGAATGTAGTTCAGCGAATTATTCTGAATAATATCAAAGTCTTCATTAGCTAGGCGTCCCATCAGATCGAGATATGCGTGGTGTTCCTGCACAAACTGTTCGCTAAAGTACTCTACGTTTGGTTCACAGTCTCGGTAAGACTCAAAGTCCAGTGCGCTTAAACGCATGGGGTCAATATTCAAACAATCGTCAGAGTCGGTAGTAGCAAACACCCGCACCTGATATCCGCGTTGGATTAAGCCATCGGCTAAGGCGTAGGTATGCATCTCTAATCCTCCGGCAAAGGGTTCTTTAATGGGATACTTTAAGTGAGATATAATGCCAATCTTCATAGTTAAAAAAGTTAAATAAGTGAAGTCAAAAAAATTATATGCTACATAATAGTAGTACTACATTTTGTGTAATTCTTTGTTCGAAAAAGTTAAGCAAAAAAATCAGCCTATTCGACTAAACTTCCGATTGGTATATTGGATGCTCCGATCCTGTTGATAGTTGATATGCCAGACGCTTCAATTTTCTCTCTCTGTAATTTTGCTCTTACTTATCAGCAAAGGTCTGTACGCAGTGCCAATATGAGTTACTTTACTTTTGAGCATTACCCGAGTAATGCTTATGTTTACTTTCTGACGGATTGCAGTTGCTATTCCCTTGTCTGATTAACATGCTTACGCTAAATTTTTGACACTTAAGTAACTATTCTTCGTAGAGAAATAGATAACCGACCTTACTTCTTATTACCTATGATTCTTGCTGCTGTTACCGAAATTCCTGTACTCGCCGATATTGCTATACTGTTCGCAGTAGCCGTAGTGGTTGTAATGCTGTGTAACCTACTTAAGATACCCTACATTATTGGTTACTTGGTAACCGGTATTCTGGTAGGGCCTAGCACATTAGATTTGCTCAAGAATACTCATGATGTCGAAATCTTTGCGGAGATTGGGGTTATTCTTCTGCTGTTTACCGTAGGTCTTGAGTTTTCCTTCAGTAACTTAATGAAGATTAAGCGTTACGTACTGTTGGGAGGGTTATTGCAAGTGCTATTTACCATCGGCATCACCGCCGTTTTAATGTTGGGTATGGATCGGGAGGCACCCGAAGCAGTATTTTGGGGGTTTGTTACAGCCCTCAGCAGCACGGCTATTGTAATCAAACTACTACAAGACCGATTGGAGATTAACACTCCGCACGGAAAGGCTATTTTGGCAATGCTGCTGTTTCAGGATATTGCTATTGTGCCGCTGATGCTGTTTACCCCCATTATTGCCGGAAAGAGCGAAGGAGGAATTATGACAATTTTGCTGATGCTTGGTAAACTAGTGGGTATTGCGTTAGTTGCTTGGGTGCTGGCCAAATTTATTATTCCCCGATTTTTTAAAGAAGTAATGCGAGCCCGAAACCAGGAGGTTTTTCTAATTGCTACCATCTTGGTGGTGCTGGGTATTACACTGCTCACGCAGCAGATGGGACTTTCGCTGGCACTAGGAGCATTTATTGCCGGACTCATTATTGCCGAAACAGATTATAATCACCTAGCCATTTCCTGCATTCTTCCGTTTCGCTACGTGTTCATTAGTTTCTTCTTTATCTCAATGGGTATGCTATTAGACTACCGGGTTTTTCTGAACGAGCCAGCGGCCATTGCATTCTGGTTTACGTTCATTGTGCTAGTGAAGATTATGGGTGGTTTTCTGGCTGCCCGTGCTCTGAAGATTTCTATTCGTACATCGCTAATGGTAGGTTTTGGTTTAGCGCAAATTGGTGAGTTTTCCTTTATTTTGGCTAAAAGTGGTATGGAAAACGAACTGATTACCGAAAATAGCTACCAAATATTTTTAGCGGTATCAATCTTAACAATGGCCGTAGCACCGTTTATTATCGCCAATGCCGAGCGGTTAGCCGGAATGGTGTCATCTCCTAAAAGTGTAGTTCAATGAGTAATTCACAACCTGTTTTGTACGGAGCAGACTGGTGTCTGAAAACCAGTGGCTTCAGAAATTTTCTGCAACGCGAGTGGGTAGACTTTACCTACCACGATGTAGAGAAGAATGAAGAAGCCGCTCAGCGAGTACGCGACCACTACGACGGACAACTAAAGTTTCCGGTACTAGAGATTGACGACGTATGGCTGAAGAACCCCGGTATGGGTGAGTTGCGCGACGTGCTAAAACAGAAAAAGCTAATATAACTCAGGCACTCCGCTTCATGAAGGTGATGGGCACATAGTCATCAGTGGGCATACCGATGTAGTATAGTTGCCATTCTTTATCGTACCCATTGAGAATCTCGCGGATACATTCCGCTCGATTATGGCGGTGATAACAATCTTTCCAGTAGAATACTTCTACTCGATAATTTTGCTGACGAAGTTGTCCATTCACACGAATGTCTACTTCAATGTCTTGGTGGCCGCCAACTGACGGAAGGGGTATAGCAATGGATCCCATAAAAAAAGCATTTAATGTATTTGGATATGTTGTTACTTTTAAATTACTAATTTTCAACAAAATCGTTGGCAAATTATCCCCAAAAATTCGTGAAAAAACAAGGCTCATCCGAAGATCATTGTATTTTTGTTCAGATGCGTACAAGATGGACAGTGTTCGGTGAAACAATTGACAATAATTAGTGAGTAGTGGATAATGATTAATGACTGTAGACTATCGGCTGTGGACTAACTGCTATGAAACTAAACGTACTACTTATTTTTCTTCTGATCGGCTGGATTTCTTTCTCGGCGTATTATTGGCAGTGTGAGATATGGGAGAACTGTGATGCCGATGCAAACCGTCCTGAGGTTTATGAGAGCAGTCTCGCTTCTCGCCCGCGGGGGCAACTGGTGGTGCAAGGGCGCGATGCCAATATTCGGGCAGTAGAGAATGTGCGCTTTCCTCGGGGCGGAGCTAGCCTTCGGGTACCACCTCAGGCTGAGCAAGCACTAGAGGATTTAGTGATCTACTTAGACCAACACTCTGATGAAGTACTCCGAATTATTGGTTGGTACGACGACTCGGAGAAGAATACTACTTTACTAAAGAATTTGGGATTAGCACGCAGCGAAGCAGTAGGCTACTGGCTGAAGCAGCAAGGGGTAAACCCTCAGCAGATGGAAATAGTGGCGGTGCCTTCAATCAACCTTACCTTTGTGCAAGACACGTTGGTAGATGGTGTTACTTTTCGGGTGCTGGGAAAACGAACCGATTATTCATTAGATGAAGATAGCCTTCAGGCAATACAAACGCGGTTAACGGCTCAGTCTCAGGCACTGTACTTCGAGACTGGCTCTACCACACTACAAGTATCTGATTCGTTGCGTCAGTACTTTCAGGATTTGAAATTATATTTAGGGCAGTATCCCGAACGAAATATTACCTTGGTAGGTCACACGGATAACAAAGGAGAAGCTAAGCTCAATGTACAGTACGGGCAGGAGCGAGCTGATTTCCTGAAGGAAATTCTCGCTCGCTCCGGAATTACCCCCACTCAAATTCAAACCGAATCAGAGGGGGAGGGGCAGCCTGTTGCCACGAATGATACTCCCAAAGGACGAAGCAAAAACCGTCGGGTAGAAATTGTTGTTAATCAATAAGTTAGTGCTAAAGTGTTACGGTTCTAAGTGTTATGGTTATTAGATAAAATCAAATATCTTTAACACCTTATTTAAACTAACCAATAATTCATGGCTGATCTACTCAAAATCTTGATTTTTCTAACTGGCTCCGCAGCTTTGGGCTTTATCTTGGGGCGCCGTTCTCGCAATTCTGACGTGGCTATTCGTGAGCATCAGGCCGATGAACAACGGCGAGCATTCGTAGAAATAAAAGGAAGGTTGGACCGATGCACATCTAAGCGAGCTGGTTTAGAGCGAGAGTTAGCCCAAGTTAAAAAGGGTAAATCGGCTGAAAATCAGCTAAAAGCTACTAAAAAGCCCCCGGTGACGAAACCAAAAAAGCAGGACGCTCCTAAATCCAAAGCTCCCAATCTATCTCCTCCTAAGCAAAAAGAAACGAAAGCCAAACCACCTAAAGTTTCGGCTAAAACCAAGCAAGAAGAAGCCCTAGAGCGAGTAAAAGCTAATGCTCAGCAGATTGATTTCGATCGTATTGGTCGGGCATCGAAAGCCGAGAAAGATGATTTGAAAAAAATTAAGGGGGTAGGCCCGTTTCTGGAGAAGAAGCTCAACGCACTGGGTATCTATACCTTTGCCCAAATTGCTAATTTTACCGATGATGATAAGGAGCAGGTAAACCAAGCCATCGAATTTTTTCCCGGTCGAATCTCCCGCGATAACTGGGTAGGGCAGGCGAAAGATTTACAGCAGAATGCTTAGTTAAGATGGTAATTCTAGAAGTGTTTACGTCTAATTTGCGTCGTATAGAATGTTAAGTCAAAACACATGCAATACCTCTACATCACTTGTCTGTTCATTTTCACTGTGACTACTTCCTGCTCACAGAACAATACAGTAACGACCAAAGATTACTTGAATGAAGCGTTTGACATAAATGGTAAATCAGGAATCGATTCCATTCCGGTTACGCAGGTAAGTATTCAACCCTATAGACTTATTCATGATTCGAATCCTATCGCTGTACTAACTGGTGCTCGAACCGCTAGTTCAGGAGAAGTTGTAGTAACTGCTTTTCACAATAAAGATAACATTAGGAGTTTCGGGCAAAGTACAAGTGGCCTATCAACGGCAAATGACAACTTTTCATTAAGTGATGGTTCAATGATTTTTCTAACAGTCGCCGTTTATGCTGACCGGAAGGGCATTGTCTTTGGCAAAAAAATAGAGCCAGACGAAGTGATTCCATTCTCATACGATGAGATCGGACTGCCTGGTAATTCAGTTATCAAGAGAGCCCAAGAATGGATAATTACAATGTAATATGGCAGACTTCCGATATAATAAAAATTTACCTTTCGTTAAGAAAGACGCGCGCGGGGTGTGGTACGAGAATGGTCAGTTTATTCACGCCAAGTACGCTAGCGATACTGCTGCGTTTAGCGATATTCTGCGTTGGCAGCTACAGCCTAATCCGCAGAAAAAAGAAAAAAAGGAGGACGGGTTTCGGGTAAAGTGTATTTACAACTCCGCCTTCCTGAACAGTTCAGAAGACATGATTGTATGGCTGGGACACGCTTCCTTTTTCATCCGGATTGGTGGCGTAACCTTATTAACCGATCCCTGCCTTACCGATTTGCCACTGATTAAACGGCTGGTACCGCCACCTTGCCCTATTTCGGCTCTTAGCAATATCGACTACCTGCTGATGTCGCACGGGCATCGCGATCATTTCGACGAAAAGGTTATTAGGCAACTTATTGAGCAAAACCCCGCTATGACTTTTTTGCTTCCGCTCGAGATTAGCAAATTGCTGGGAAAAAAACGAAGTTCAGTGCTGTTTCAAGAGGCAGCTTGGTGGCAACAGTTCGTGGTAAAGGGTGACTTGAAAATTACGTTTCTTCCGGCTAAGCACTGGAACCGCCGCTATCTGCACGACTTGAACCGCCAACTGTGGGGTAGCTTCTGGATTCAGTATCAAGGCATTTCTATTTACTTTGGTGGCGATTCTGCCTACGATTCTCACTACCAAGAAATTCGGGAGGTGATGGGCAAACCGGATATTTGCCTGTTGCCCATTGGAGCGTACCGCCCTTCTTCAGTAATGAAAACGGCGCATATGAATCCGGCTGAAGCAGTGCAAGCCTTTCAGGATTTGGGCGGAAAAACGATAATACCCATGCACTACGGTACATACGATTTATCGGATGAGCCTCTGGGCGAGCCACTGCAACTGTTGCGGGAGTTTGACGAGATGAACCGCTTAACGGGTGAGCTAAAAGCCTTAGCGGTGGGAGAAGTGATGTCGCTAAAAACAACAAAAAGCTGAAAGGATATCTCCCAGCTCTTTGCAAACGTCCATTATGAAAATCAAATCTACTGACACAAAGGTAGGATCGAGATTGGGAAAAGATGTTACCTGAATGTTAAGGATTCATCAATAAGATGTTACCTGTTCTGCTGATTCAGAAATTGTTGTAACTCAGCGAGTTTGTCGGTGTTAATCAAATCTACTTCGGCTTCCAGCAGTGTTTTCCACACTAAAGCATTCTCAGGAGTAGCCCACAACCGCACTTTTTTGCCTTCCTGATGAGCAGTTCGGGTAATTTTCCGAAGCTTTTTAAGCTGCTTACGCGAAAGAGGTTCTTTACCATCCCAATCAATAACAGCTCGGTAATGCTGACTGATCACCGGCATAAATTCAGCCGAATAGCCTTGGGCTAAATCAGCGGGGCGACCGTCAATACTTACCCAGCGCAGAGGTTCCTGCCGTACTTGCTCAATTGGACGATTACCGGATAAGAATATAGTCACCGCCCCTGGGTGGTATGTATCGTTTTCAGTGTAACTTAGCATATCTTGGTAGGGGTGCAGTACTTCTTTCAGACGATTGTAAGTAGATTTAGCCTCCGTTTTGAAGTCAAGCATTAGGTAGAAATCGCCGTTGTATCCAGCGTAAACCTTTCCGTTTTGCTGGGTAACCCGTTGTTGAAGTGGCTCAAGATAAGCTTCTTCTAAAGTAGGTAGCGAGTGAGAACCTTCGGGCCTATCGTGGCCTACGTAGAGCTTTCCGTCAATAAGTAGTATGTCAGCTTCTACACTGGTAAACCCGTGGGCTAGTGCATCCAGTAGGGGGCGTTCGTGCTGATAGTCGTTGTGGGCGTGAGCATTGGGGAGCGGAGTAACTTGCGCCCAGCCTACCAGATTGATACTGAAGATGAGCGAGAGCAACCATAGTAGTTTCAGAGTAGGCATGAGGGTAGTGGTTTAACCCGACTAAGATAGTAGTTTTTCTCCGATAGACTCGCCCCAGGCCCGAGCTAAATCCTTGGCAACGTCGGTGTTTTTCTCATCCATTCGGCTTTCATTATTAGGGTGTAACAGCCAGTACGTTCGAGAGCCGATCAAGAGAGCGTCTGTGGCAAGAATCGCTGATTCCAGTTTCCGTTGAGAGCGAGTGGTTTCGCCCGCGCCCATCGTAATAGCCACTACCATTTTGCCTTCTAGTGCCGGGTGATCACGAATAAATTGCTGAATGAGCCAGTCGGGTGCCCAGTTGTAGGTGTTGGCAAAGAAAACGTAAAGATCATAGGCTTCTTTCTTATGGGCCAACTCAATTGTAGCAATTTTTGCCGAGAATCCGTGGTGGCTCAACCCTTCCGCAAAGCTTCGGCATACTTGTTCATCTAGATTATAGATTGGGTCAGGGTTGTAAATAATTAGAGCTTTCTTAGGAGAAGACTCATCGCCAACCGCTACTATTTGTTGCTCTCCCGTGTATTGAACCCAGAAGGTCATACCCGTCCAGAAGAATAAAATTACCCCAATAACGTAGGCAATTACTTTAATACGCGGTTTCATAGGATTGCAAGGTTATTGAGTTGAGAATTTCAACCACAGCAAATCCAACACATCCTACTATATTCTACGATTCTAAGATGGAATAGTATTAAGGGGCAAACGAAAGGTCAATAAGGGGGTAAAATTGATTTCTTTATTTTATAGGTGTAAGTGACTGATTGATAAAGCGTTATGAGGGGATAAGAAAGTTTTTGACGAAAAGCTGGAGTTCAAACGAAAAGTCAACTTCTTCCGGTTTCTGCTGTTTTTGACAACTTTTAATGCAAAAAATGAGGGGATAAATTCCATTTACGCTATTTGACTTCCATTATTCGGAAGGAGTATTTTTCGACCGACATTCTTCTTTGGATACACTCCACTTCTCATAAAACTTCTTTTCGTCCATTGTTGCACAGTCATATTCTTTTTCAATCTGTTGGCTATCGAGTGTACTTCCTTGTATCACCACTTGATATGCATGAGGGTATAAGGGAACAATTATATTTTTAAGTAGCGTGTTTATATCTTTACTTATTGTCTTGAGTAATTCATCCATCGATTTGGCTTCTCCAAGAATTTGATCAACTGCTGTAAAAGCCTCATTTTCAGTTCTTTTACCATTAACAACCCCCATAAAAATCGCAGCCATCTCTATTCTATATGTATCATAGATATGCTCCAGAACTCTATTGAAATCTCTATAATCAGGATAAAAGAAAGCCTTTAGTATTTCTAGTTTATTGGGTCTGCCTTTCCAGTATTCAATTTCCAAATGCATCACTTTCCTTATCTTAGAATTCTCCTCCTCATCGTCAGATAGATTATTAAATAACATGCTACTCGATGAGGCAGGCTGCTCTTTGCCTACTTTTTGACTTTTTTTTGTCCCGGACAGATTTGTGACACGATCCGTGACATTGGCAGTTTCAAATATGTCATTATTTTCATACTCTATAATTTCGTTAAGTATTTTTTCATCTAACTTTTTTGCAATTAGAGTATTTAGATCGATTTCAAAAAAATCGGCAATTTTAACAAGATCGTTTATATCAGGCATAGATTTTCCGTGCTCATAGCTACTAATGGCACTTTTCTTCTTATCTAACAGATTTGCTAGATCGGTTTGAGTAGCTTTGCGGGCTTTTCTCAACAGTTTGATATTATTGGAAAAATGATTATCCATTATCTTTTTATTGATCGATAATAATTGACTTAAAGTACAAAATTAACTAACTTTGTGTTAAAGGTAATAAATAAAACTTAAAAGTTATGATTAACCGAAAAGAGATAAAGCACGCATTGCCACACGGCAAGCTATCGGAAATAGCTAAAGAGGCTGGGGTCTCAAAACCTTCGGTCAGTATCTGGTTTGCCGGAAAGATCAACAGCGAACGAATCGAAAAGGCAGCTGTCAAAATCTATGTACAGCATAAAAAAGAGCGCAATAAGCTGAAGAAAGAATTGCAATCGGTAGAAAATTTGTAGCACATGCGGGACGGGAAAAACTTTTTGATAGGAGATATACCTCATATTTCTCGAGAATACATGCGACGGCATGGTATCGAGGATGGTGCAATAAGGCAAGATCAACGGCGGGATCGTGAGAAAGGTACCAACCGTTGGAGCCAGAACTACATCCAATATAAAGACATACCTGGTCCTACAAAAGAATCACTTCCTGACCGGGAAAGCATTGTTGCCGAAATTGAGCTTGAAGCAACTAAGAGCAAATTAGCTGGCCAAAATCAAAAGCTTAGAGAGCAAGTGTTTCGTTTAAACGAGGCAGTGTCAAAATGGCAAAAACACCGGAATCAGGTAATGAATGATATACGCTGTAAGGATTTGACCTCTCACGAAATAAAGCAGGTATGTAGAAAAGTAGCTTTGTACCGAGAGCTACTAGTAATGAAAAAAGAGGGGGTGCGAGGAAGATTTGAAGCATACCAACAGGTTTCAATTACTAATTATAAGAAGTTCAAAAACGATTCAAGTTTATCTAGAAAGTTAACTATAGCCGAACAGGACGTAGTAGGCGCAATACTCCATCAAGGTAGAGGAAACTCTAATTCTCGAAAAACAACTAAAGAACACGAAGAATGGATAATATTTTATTCTACCATAGGAAAGGCGTATTCACCCTCTCAGATTCTAGAGCGAGTGAATTGTTTGTGTGGCATTTACGAGCTTAACGAAATAAGCCTTTCCAGTGTAAAGCGAGTGCGGAATATTCCGAACAATCATGAGCTTATTGAGGTGTTTGATAGAGATCAGAGCACGCGCACCACACTGAAACTTGCATTACCGCTTCATGCAGGTGACCAGTATCAGGTAGATGAATATAAGTTAGAATTCTATTATGATGATGAAAGAACCAATGGTAGTCAGTGGAATACCATGTACCTATTTACGGTAATGGATGTTTACAGCCGGAAAATTGTGGCTTACAACTTTAACGAGGTAAGTGACCGTTGGCTATTTCTCAGTACACTTAAAATGGCAGTAAAACTCTATGGTTTTTTACCTCACGAAATTGTCTCAGATAATCATTCAGCAAACCAAACCTTTGAGGTTAAGGATTTTAAAGATGCACTGGATAAGCTAGAGGTTACATGGACAGTAGATAGCAACCCACGCAGGAAAGCAGTTCTGGAGCGATGGCACGACACTTTTCAGAATAGCATGAAACATTATTTTGGCTTTAAAGGAGGGTCGCCAAAAGACAAACGACAGGGTAGTAGACCTGCTGAACGCCTTCTTAAGCTATACACCAAACGAAGCAATGTCCGTGACCGAAATGGTCTTATCCTTTTGGCAATGGAGGGAATTGAGCGGTACAATAATACCCCTTTACCCAAGCGCAAGGGAAAAACGCCCAATGAGCTATTTAAAGAGTCAAAAAAGCCTAATGTAGTTCCGGTAGATGATGAAACACTAATTAACCTGTTTTGGCTCAAGGCGGAAGAAACAATTAGAGATTCAAAAGTAGTATTTACACGACAAAAGATAACGCATGAATACCCATTGGCTTTTGCTTCTCACGAAATCCGCCAGCAGTGGAATAATCAGAAAGTAATCGTGTGCTACGACGAGAAAGATTACTCGGAAATATTTATTCTCGATCCATCTAACAGACGACTGATTACAAGCTTAAAAGAAATGCCTAATCTACACGGGGATAAAGCCAATCAGACCAAAGAAGATTTGGACTACATGGCTAAGATAGCGGCGAAAGACAAAGCCTATAATAACCATCTAAAGCAGCAAATTGAAAGTTTGGGAAGTAGCATTGTGTCTAGAATTACCCCTGATGCTTCTCACTATATGACTCATGGAAAAGAGGTTGCCCGACAAGCTGAGGACATTTACATGAGAAATGAGCTTATGGAAATTCAAGGAATTGATCCTGACAACATTAAACCTATCAATGAGAAAAGTGATCTGGAACTGAGTCCGGCGACTAGACCCATCCTAGCCCGTCAGGAGAAGGAGGGGCGAGCTATCAAAAACGCCTTCAAAGGTGATAGAAACCTGTCTATTTACATTCCTGATGAAGAGGATGAAGAATAAAAAAAGCCGCTGGGACGGGATAGCGGCTCCTGTTAATGCTTGTAAAACCAAACAATAATAATAATGACGAATTTAGTTGAAAAACATGACATTCAAAAGAAACTTGTTGTATATCAGCAAGAAACTGGGCTAAGTTATGGGCACATTGCTCAACAAGTAGGATGTAGTACAGCCATTATTAGCAACGTCGCCAACGGGAAGTTTGATAACATCAGCCCTGCTATGTTGCAAAAGGTCAATCAGGTAGTTACCTCTCAAAAGGAGAGTTTTCATGTCCTGACTACCAACAATTTCAATGATATTTTTAAGACCTGTCAACAGGCAAAATCTCATCAATTTATGATTGGGCTGATTGGGGATACAGGACTAGGTAAAACCCTAGCCCTAAAAGAATTCTCCCGACGTAAGCAGGTCTACTATATTGAGTACTGTCCAACTATGACTCCCAAGAACTTTTTTGAGGAGCTCCTAAAAGCAATGGGTGTAGCTTTCATCGGGTCAAAGCATGAAATGCTGAACCGGATTGCTGAGGAACTTAATGCGGTGAGAAATACCCTGTTAATCATTGATGAGGTAGGTCAAATGAGCCAAGCAATGTTTCAGTATCTACATACGCTACGAAACAAAACTATGTTCAATGCCGGAATGGTGCTCTCTGGGATGCCTTACTTTGAAGAGTATCTCAAGAAGCTAGTCCGGCAGCAAAAGCAGGGGGCATCGGAGTTCTTTCGTAGAATTAATCTGTGGCAATACCTCAAGGTGCCCACTAAGAAGGAAAAGCGGAATATGTGTATGGCCTACGGTATTCATGATGAATCTGTCATTGGCGAAATGAATAAGTACCGCGACTTCGGAAGTCTGTACAATGGCATATTGTTTCATCAGCTATTAAACGCTCCACTCAAAGAAAAAGAGATCGCCACCCTTTAACGAACTACTCATGAAACCACGAAAGCTAGAAACCTACGCCCAAAAAGCGCAAGCCTTAGCCGAACTCACCGAGCGGTTGAAGGAAGTACCCAATCCCGATATTCAGGATGCACTCCGTTTGGCGAAGCTTTGCCATGAAAAGATGCTACAGCATAAGCGAGCGATTCAGCAGCGAGAAAAGACCAATCGTCGATTAGAGAAAGCGATCAAGAAGGAGAAAGAAAAAGTCCGTATGCTTGAATCCGGCATTTACCAACATAGCTGCTCCTCAGAAACTATGTCAGAAATTATTCAACTACAACGAAAACAAATTGCTGAACTGGAAGCCGAGCGAACCCGACTGAAAGCCAAGAAAAAAGCGCATTTACCTTTAAAATTCAATCCATTTATTCACCAAAACTAATTTATGATGATTCGATTTAATCAAGAAGAAAACCAGTACGAAGTAGTCATTCCACTTATAAACGGAGTACAGGAGGTAGCTACCTATCAAGAGGCTATCCAGGCGGTTGTAGAGGTCTGCAAGTATCACGACAGTGATGTATTTATCAACCCGCACTATGCTTACCAACTGATTAACCTGATGCACGTATTCAGCCTAGACATATGGCAAATGAGTGCGATAGAGAAAACGGGGGTGCTGGAACGAACAACTCATTTTGATACCCCTCCGAATATTACCAAGCTAGAAGAGGAGTTAGCAACCTTAAAACAACTGCTACAGAAAAAGGGGGTATACAATCCTACAGCAGATATGGCGCAGCCAGCTAGTACATGTGATGCACCCTTAAAGTAAGGTCATTGATTCAACATATCACTATTAATTTTTTTTACTTAATCACCGCAATCATGTCAGAAAGAAGAAGAACTTCAGAACAAAACCGTAAACTTCACCTGTTACTCCAGGATTTGGGATTGATGGACGAAAAGCCCTCCCTCGCCTTAGAATTTTCTAGGGGGCGAACTGAGCGAACCTCCCAACTAAGCCAGCAGGAATGTCGGTTACTGATTGACCACCTTGACCAATTTGCTTCTAAGACTGTTCGCTCGGCTGAAATCATGCGCCGTAAAGTCTTTGTGTATTGCTATGCGTTGGGCTGGATCAGTCCGGCCCGTAGCCCCCAGGATCACGCCTTTAACCGAACGGTAATCGATAACTTCCTATTAAAGCGGGGTTATCGGAAAAAGAGACTTCATGAGTACACTTATGAAGAGCTTCCGAAGCTACTGAATCAGTTTGAGCAAATTAGCAAGCACAATGAGGCTAGTCAGCATAACAAAAAAGTGGCCTCTATGCTACAGGAGCTTAATATTTCGGTGGCTGCCAAGGTTGCCTAAGCTATTTTTAAAGTAGGGTTTACGTGTTCATAAAGGATGCTTAAACCCTTTTTTATTCCCTACTAACCCCAATGAAAACATGGCCTATTCCAAAGAAACAAAACAACACGCCAAGCAGCTTTTTGAGCAAGGTAAACCAATCGCGGTTATTGCTTCACGGATAGGTTGTGACGAAAAAACGGTTCGTAATTGGATAAGTAAATACAATTGGCGGGGTGATGGGATACCAGCCGAGCACCCCACAATACCAAATCGGTCGGAAGCTACCGCCCTTGTGCGCAAGAAGCACCAATATATTTGGGAGCAATATGAGAAACTTATCTGGGACAGCGAACACCAAGTACGCCGTAACAAACGCGACGTTATTCAAAAACTGGCTAATGAATTTTTTGTACGCCCAGTTACTGTTCGTAAAATCATTGCTAAAAAACAGGCCCAGCGATAAGCCATTCCTTTCTCATTCGTTACGCCCTCTCTTCTCTAATTGCCGAATTGTCCTAAATCCCGCTCGCCTTTACCAGAAAATACACTATCTACGTAATCCGGTGATTTTTTCCTTGCTATTCTCTCACTACTTCTTTCTCTTTGCTTTAAGACCAAAAAAAATACGGATGAACCTAGCTACCCCAACCGACCCAGGGAGTTCAGAAGAGAAGTACCGACAGTCCCGGCGTAAAAACATGGAAGTGCGCTACCGAAAGATACAGCAGCGCGAGCGGGAACTTGCTTCCCAAACCATCGAGGGGTTGTCGCTAACCAGTCATCAAGTTAAGCAAAAACTGATGAGCGAATTTGGGATTAGCTACCAGACCGTTTGCACTGCGTTGGCTTATCAATTCAGGTCAAAACAAAACAGGCAATTTTAAAGCTCCCTACGGAGGGCTTGGTCAAATGAAAGGAACACTGCCTAAAAAATGCGATCGTCGATTCTGTGGGATTTTAAACACCTTTTAAACGCTCCTACGAAAGTGGGTAGCGGTTGGGCGGTAATCAATGTTTGACAACGAGGGCGATACCCTTAAATTTTAGAAAAATGAGCGTGAAAGGTTTGTGGGATTTTCAAGCGGCCAAAGGAGAGGCTGCGGAAGTACTGATGTACGGAAATATCGCCCAGTGGAGTGCGGTGAACGCCAAGTGGTTCGGTCAGCATATCCAAGAACTGGAAAAGAATTTTGATGCTGCTGTGCTACGGGTTCATTCCCCAGGCGGTTCTATCTTTGAAGGGATTGCGATGTACCACGTACTACAAACCACCTCGCTGACCGTCACCGTAGTCATTGAGGGACTTGCCGCCAGTATGATGTCCGCCGTCATTATGGGGGCGGATACACGCAAGATCGCTACCATCGGCCGCATCATGCTCCATCAAGGCCGGGGGGCTGCCAGTGGTACGGGAAACGAACTGATCCGACGAGGCCGACTCCTGAACGCCCTCAATGAAGATTTGGCGATGATGTACGCCGAGGTGACCGGGAAAGAGAAAGCGTGGATACTAGCCCACTGGTTGAAAGAAGGGGTAGATACGTGGTTTAATGCCCAAGAGGCCCTAAAGGCAAAGCTGGTTAATGGAGTGATCGCTTCTACTAAACAGCTATCCGCCCCGCAGAAAGCTGCTCAGGCAGCCCACTGGGCAGATTTGGCAGCCTGTTATGACCCAGTGTTTGCGCCACAAACCCGGTCGGTTGCACCGATCACAGCGAATACTGACACAGTAGCAGCTTTCATCGCCTTAGGTAAAGAGCGCGGGGTAATTACCGCCAGAAACCAAACGGCATGGATACAGCTAGCTACCAATGACTACGCTACTGCTGTCAAGATACTCAAGAGCAAGCCAGCGATGAAGAAAAGTCCGGCAGCGCGCATCAATGATGCTTTACGTTAATACGATATGATATTTTCGGTCATATTATCTAAAAAAGAATGGGGTCTTGCCCTATTCCTTTTTTTCTGAATTGTCGCGGAATAGAGGTAGTTAGCTTCTTTCCGCTTTATATATCACCAAACTCAATTATACAATGGCAAGAAACTCAAAAAAAATCTCTACAGTAGTGACCCTAACGGGGGATGCTGACTCGATTATAGCAGCTTTTGATACTTGGAAACAGGATGGGGTCACCGTGAAGAAACTCTCTGTGCCCGCAGATTTGCTGGCTAATGCGCTCACAGAAGAAAATGTGGAGGTAAAAGTATCCCTACACGGGGATATGGAAGCAGTCTACGGCAGAGCGTATGATGTTTTAGAAAAAGCCAGTGTGCGGCGGTATACTAGCGAATATGATGGTGTAGCCGTTGACCACACCAGCTATTAACGCAACCGCTAGTTAGCCTTTAAAGAGCGTGTTATGGCAGAAAAAACATACTTCAAACCAGCAAAACACACAGGTTGGATGGAGATGATCGGCCCGGAAAAGTGGGTGCTAGCCTTCGCTGCGGGGTTTAGCATGGAAAACCTAGCCGTAGATTCCATTTGGATGCGGGCTGTTTCGCAGACCGATGCCCTGAAGAAATTAGAAAAGATTGGCTATACCTCCTACTTTCTGATATTGAAGACTGCCCGCAGCCCGCAGGAGGAAGAGATACTCAGGCGGCTTCTTCAGGCTGCCCGGCATCATAAAATCCGGTTCTTCCCCTTATCCGAGGAGGAGCTACCTGACCACAAAAAACTCCGTTATTTAATGCAAAAGTGTACCCATGCCCTCATCGATTAAATACTTTAAGCGAACGGACATTTCCCGAAGATTTAGGCTTAGTGGGCCTGTTCAACTGTTACAAGCGTTGCTGACCCACTTAGCACAATCAGGCCTGTTGCAATCTACCGAGTTTAGTGGGCACTACTCTGTAGAACCAGTAAGCAACAATATGCTTACTAAAGCAGTAGCTCAGATCAACGTGCAAATGAAGCGCGCTTACCAGTCGCTTTACGCTTCTCACCAAGAAGACGACTGGGGTGAAAGGCCGCCTTCAAACCGTATTCCTTGCAGCCATTATCAAGTGCAACTAACGGGCGATCCCGATAGGATCAATAGTTACCTCAATCGTTTTGTACGCGATGGCGGCACCATTCAAGTTCAATCATAAATAGTTCTTATAAATACTATCATCATGAAAAAACAGCTTTATTTCGATAAACCAGCCTACGAACACGCGCTTCGTGGAGCGAAGTCCCTATTAGAAACTCTCCAGGAATCAGTGGATGAGATTAACCGCCTTCAACTCAAAGAGTCGCTTACATCGGAAGATTTACTCCAGCTACTCAAGAACCCGAAAACCTTCATAGTTGATGCTTTCTTGGAAAAGCAAGGGGCCGGTATTGCCGCCTTACCCCTGAAGAAGGAAAAAATGATCGACCTGCTAGACCTACCCGAAGGCTGTGAAGAATGCGTATTGTGTATTCAAAAAGCAAAACAGGTATTCCAGGAAAGCAATAACTTGCACCAAGTGCTACGGTCTATTGACAGTTACGAACTTCAAAATAGCCGGGTACAGGTAAAACAATCTGCTAAAGATCGGTTAGCTGAATTCTTTACCTTTTACATCACTAGCGAGCGGCAAGAAAAGGTTCACGCCCAGTTGAAAATAATTTCGGAGGCCATGAACAAATTAGCGGATATGGGGGTGATGGGTAACGAGGCGCGCGCCACCTTTATTAAAGAAGCTCTACTACCTCAATCAAGTAGCTTGGGCTATCATAATCCTGCTGAGACGATTCGGCCTAACCATCGCTTTATTATCAAAAAGTAATCCCTTCAACCCTAGCACTCATGCCTTCACTGAAAATGTCACAAGACCCTTCCGATCTAGAACTCATGCTGCGTGAGTTCGCTGAAAAGATCGGCCCTAACTTTGATTTGATAGATTTCTTTCGCCATCGTGTCTCTCAGGCCGGGACTGCTTACCTGGAGGTGTGTAAGAATATTGCTGTATTAGAAAGGCAAAAGCAAACCAGTAAAGCGGATAAAAAGAAACTCAAGGAGTTGCGCCAGCAGCGGCAAAAAATCCTGAATTCCTGCAAACGGATAGAGTGGTGTACGGAGGAAATGATCGCTTTTTCTAAAGATAGCCAACATGCTGAAAAAGAAGAAAAGTAACGATTACCCTTACGATACTTATTTACGCTAGTACCCATGCCAAAAGTCTATGAATATACGCTCAAGCTTCGCGATAACGTTAGCCCTACGCTACAGAAGCTCAACAAACTAGTAGGGAAGTCCAATACTACTTTTGGCAAGTTGAAGCGTATGGCGGGCCGAGCCGGAAACGCCTTATATGATGCGGGACGAAAAGGGGCGAAAGGTATGCGGGAGTACGTGAACCGACTCTCTGAAGCAGCCAAGAAAACCCGGGTATTCAATAAGCAAGTAAACGGGCTTCGGAATACTGTTATCGGATTTCTATCGGTGACTGCCGGGGCGCAATTGTTTGCAGGAGTCGTAAACGCTACTGCCCGAATGGAAAGCCTCAATAATGCCATCGCCTTTGCTTCAGGAAGCACCCAGGAAGCGCGTAAGAATTTAGAGTTTCTGGATAACACCGTAGATGCGCTTGGTTTGGATTTGATGGCCACCAAAGATGGTTTTCGGCTTTTTGCGGGAGCGATGCGCGGCAGTAAACTGGCGGGGGAGGCGACCCGTGAAATTTTTGAATCCGTTGGTATTGCCAGTGCCTCCATGAACCTGACGGCTGACCAGACAAAGGGAACGTTCAAAGCACTCTCTGATATGATGGGCAAAGGGAAAGTGGAGGCAGAGGAGTTGCGAGGACAATTGGGTGAGCGGATTCCAGGGGCCTTCAATATTGCCGCGCGGGCAATGGGAATGACCAGTGGGGAGTTAGACAAATTTATGAGTGATGGCAAGCTGCTAGCAGAAGATTTTCTACCCCGTTTTGCCCAACAACTACGCCGTGAGTTTGTCGGAGGGCTAGACGATGCTACCAACTCACTTCAGGCGAATCTTAATCGGGCTAGAAATGAGTGGACTCGGTTACAAGTATTCTTTGGGGGTATGTTAGCCCCTACCATTGTGAAAGTCGCCAAAGCACTGGGAACGATGCTGCTGTATGTTAAAGAGAACTGGGATACCATCAAACGATACAGCTCCTATCTGGCCGGGGCAATCGGTATTTTTGCCGCCTATAAAGTTACCTTTATAGGGGTTGCTAGTGCCCTTAAATTGGCGACTACTGCAACGGCTTTATTGCGGGGGCAAATGACCTTGCTGAACCTGGTAGCCGCAGCGAACCCAATTGGCATGGTCACCATTGGAATTATGGCAGTAGCCGGGGCGGCTGTCTGGGCATACAATAAATTTGAAACATTCCGAGGGGGAGTGTGGGGGCTATGGGAAGCCTTCAAAGAAGTGTTTGCTAATATTGGTACACTGGCGACAGAAACTTTTGGGGGATTGAAAGAAATGATAGCGGGAGCTCTGTCCTTTGATGCCAAACGTATGATGAAGGGTATTGCCCAAGCGAAACACGCTTCTAGCGTATTTGGCAACCAAGTTGCTTCTAAGTACAGAAAGGGGTACCACGAAGGCACACAAAAAGAACCCCTGAGCCTGGATATGCTACTCGGCAACCTTCCTTCTACCGATAAATACCGTGATAAGCTCAACGAGCTGTTAGCCGGACTAGGTAATGAATTTGATACATCTACTTTCACTTCCGTACCGAAAAAACAGCAAAAGGTAAAAAACAATCCGTTCCAACGCTACGAGGAATTATTGTCACTGGCTAGTAACCAGGGTTCACTGGGGGCTAACCAGCGCAAGGGCTTGCAAAGCTCGATCATTAGTGGGTACGAGCAACTGGAGGGAATGCTCGCTAAGTTTCGCGTAGCGGAGCGCACGGGGCAAAAATTCAAAAGCCTGGAAGGTATCAATCGGGGGCGGGTAGAATCTACCCTGGGGCAACTCAGTGGGTACTATGCCGATGCGGTTAATAGCCAGAATGCGGAGAAAGAAGCGGAAGAAGAGCGGCGAGGGTTGGAAGCCATTACAGGGGGAGGCAAGAAAGTTACGAACATCTATATCCAACAACCCAAGATGGCCGAAACGATTGAAATGCACGTACAAGATGCCACCGGGGGAGTCGAAGAAGTGAGTGAGAAATTTGAGGAGTACTTCTATAAAATGCTGAATGACTTTAACCGAAATGGAGGACAATAAACCGTCAACAATATGAGTATAGTATCACCTTCCCAACCGTATCACCATTTGCTAAAAGAATCATCCTCGTTTTTCTGGGCCAAAGTCCTGACGGTCGCCCCTGACCAAGTACATTGTTCGGTAGCACCTGTTAATGAAGCAGGTTCCTCACCGCGCCAAGTACGGCTCCGACCTGCTAGTGAACCAGCCGGGCAAGGGCTATTCTTACTTCCTGAAGTTGGCTCGTTTGTAGGAGTAGTTTGGCTTTCCGATACACCAGAAGAATCCTGTATCGGTCTGTACACGGAAGTGAAGGAGCTTCGGTTCGTGCCCACTCCAGGTTGCTCTTTCACTAGCAATAGTCAGAAGATCACGGCTACCGTAGATGATAAGCATCTTCAACTATCCAGTGAAAAGCTATCCATCCAGACCAAACAGGGGGAGTTGAAAGAATTGAGTGATAAAGTGTTTTCATTGGCTAAGAAAACCTGCCCTAGTGATCTAACCAAAGAGCAAAAGCAGTTACTAGGGATAGCGAAGAAGCTGGTGGCAGCCCTTTCATAATAGGTTAGCCCCACGCTCTATTACCAATGATTGTTTGTATGAGTGGGAAAAAAAAGACCAAAAGATGTCAACTAACAAGCGAAGCTCACTATCGATATTGCTACGGGTGAAGCTGAAGATACTCCAGATATAGATGAAAGTAAAAACCCCTCTGCTGTTGAATTAGGTAGGCTAGGAGGTAAGGCAAGAGCTAAGAAGCTTTCACCCGAAAGGCGAAAGGAAATCGCTAAAGAGGTTGCTTTGAAACATTGGGGGGAAGAGCTAGTCAAAGATGCTTAGTTGAAATGGCAATCCATATACTTTTGCATGTTCCTTTTCAAACTGACTCCAAGTTTTACAACGCTTCATTATCACTTCTGATTCTTTAATATAATCTTCCAACTTTGTTACTTTTTCAGGAGTCAGAAATTGGAAATGCTTAAATAATCTGATGCCTATTTTGTCATACTTATTTTGATGCTCTAGTACTGGTAATACTTCTTTTGGAAAACGACCATATATGATGTCAATGGTATATTTAGCCACGACCTGTGGTTTTTTAGATATTTTTCCGTTTTTGGGTATCTCCCAACCATTTAGACGAAATACCTCTTTATACCAACCTTGTGTAAATCTAGATTTATAAGTGTTGATCTTGTCATCAATGTATTCAGCTAGCTCTTTAAGGTCTATAGTTTCTCCACTGATTAGTTTAATCTTCTCAGCCCTTTGTTCAAGGGCTTTATCAGAACCTTTACGTTGAATTAGTAAGTCAGGGCTAATTGCCAATTGCTTCCGTAAGGCATTATCTTCCTGTTCTTTTCTTAACTGCTCTACGGTTTTCTTACTTGAATTTTTAATCTTTTTCATAGTTTAGATTGTATATTTTATCGTTATAAAATTTTGCAACCTCTGATGCTGACATTTTATGATTTATCTCCTTAACCGCCCACAAATACCTATTAATATCTGGCAAGAATTCTTGTAACCATCCCCAACTATCTCTTTCTAGAGCTATCATTGTATATACTATGCTTGGATGAACATGATTAAGCCTAGCATATTCCTCAATAAATATTCGGTTATTATAGTGAGGTAAAACCTCTTGAACCTTCTCGTCGGAGAACAAGTAATCTTTTGCGAATTGATTAGCGACATCTTCAACCTCCACTTCTGTATAAAAATCAGTTTTATCAGAAATGTGGTATGAGTTAATCAAAATATCATCCCAATCGAAAAGGACATGATGTAATTCATGTAAAAGAGCAAACCATATTGTAGCGTAATTACCCTTATAATCGGACAAAACAATGGACGGTTTTTTGTTGACTGAAAATGTAGCACCTCTGATGTGTAGTTTTTTAAATTTTGGAAGATATATAACGGTGATACCCATTCTGTATAAGACTTTAATAACTTCCCAGATTCCTTTCTCGACACTCATTGAATGCCATCGAATTGTTGGAAAATATTCGATCAAAGCTTGCCTATCATACGGGATAGGGTTCTGTATTTTTCGAAAAACTTTTCGGGCATACTCTATCCAGTAGTTAAGCACCTGAACATCACTAGCAAGCTTTGCTGAACTGTAAGCTGGATTCACTACATCCTTTCTATAGTCAAAAATAGAATCGTAATTAAATATCCTAACTAACTCCCTCTCCACGTGATCTAGATCAGTTGCATCATCAATGACACCTTCATTTTTCAACTCTTTAAGGTTAAAATTTTCTGCTATAAATTTTCTTCTCTCGAGAGTGTGGATTTGCTCCTCATGTGGTTTTTTTAATGATTCTAGGTAAAGATTAACAGCCTCACCTACTGGAATTTCTAAAAATCGTGACAACTTCTTTAATGATATTATATCTACTCTGCTACCTGTTCCTTTGAGGAGTCCGTGTAACGCTCGACTCTCCATTTGCATAATTTCAAGGGCTCGAGTCTGATTAATTTGTAATTTTCCTAACTGCATTTCCCACCTCTCTTTCAATCCTCTTTTATCGTCATCATTATAGGATTGCAAAAGATTGCTAAGATCAATACCGTCCAAATCGTCTGCCATAAGATTTGTAGTTTTACAAATCAAAAATAGCTATTTAAAGCTAATAAGCAATGCTTTTAGTGCAATATTTGTAGTTTTACAAATATAATCATTTACCTTCAAGTTGAGGACACTTCGCTATGGGTAAATTCACGTATTGCGGATATTTCCATCAATACCGTTACTAAACTTCTGGTTAACTTTGGTAGAACCTGCATAGAGTTTCATAATAATCATGTGGTAAACGTGAAGTCTAAAGGCATTCGGTGTTATGAAATCTGTCGTTCTGCTATGCAAAGCAAAAGAACGTACTAGAGGAAATGAAAGGTAGCGGATCGGGAGGTGTGTGGACGTGGACGGCTATTAATGCTAACACTAAGCTAACTGTACCGGCACGTGGGTAGTCGCGATACTGATTCGGCTAATCTATTTATTTATGAAGGATGTGGCAGGCTGTTTATCTAATAGAGTGCAATTAACTATCGATGGACACAAAACCTATTTGAACGCTGTTTATGATGCTTTTGAAGGCATCATTGACTATGCTCAACTTACTGAAATATTCTGAAAAGAAGTAGGCACCTGTTAAGTGTATTGGTATCAAAAAAAGGAATCTTTGGCAATCCAGATGAAAAACATGTATCTACGAGTTACGTAGAGTGGCAAAATCTAACGGTGCGAATACATATGAGGAGGTTTACCCGTTTGACTAATGGATTTAGCAAGAAGCTGGAGAATCATTGCTATCCAACTGCCCTGCAATTTCTCTACAACAGTTGGGTGAAGATTCACAAAACATGGAGAGTAAATCCAGCGATGGAAGCAGGACTAACCAAGCGACCGATGGAAATCGTAGATATAGTTAAATTGATTGAAAAAGATTCAAACTGAGACACTACCTATATTCCCGAAACACCTTGTCACCCTTCTAGGTTGAAAGATAGTTATTTCGTAATTTTACGAGTAAATTAGAAAAGTGCAATTTCAATACATATTTTTCTAAATGTTTAAAAATTGTACTTTATTAGAAGCCAACCCCCTTACTATATTTTTTTTATTGACTTTTCGTTTGAACCAAAGTTGACTTTTTGTTTGACCGAATACAATAGTGACCAATTAAGGGTTTAATTTTTCGTGCTCTATTATCGGTTCTAGATGACTTTTACTTCCGGTTAGTTGCCAGTGGCCTAAGGAGATGGGAATATTGCCGATGGAGTTGAGTTGGTCAAAATAGTTCTTTAGCTGAAACGGTTCTGTACTAGACTCCTGAGTGCGCCCGTAGTCGGCCAGCGCACTTTCCATCAGGTATTTTCCGGTGATGTAGCTAGTGCCGTAGCCTGGCTGGCGCAAGTACAGATGCTGCTCAAAAATGAGTAACTCCTTCTCGGTTTTCATCCACCCTCGAGGTGTCCATTCCGAGTGAATACCTCCGGCTTCTTCCATTGTCATTTCATTGGCGTGCGCGTAGAGCGAACCTAGTCCTCGGGCGGCTCGTTGGGCAATCAGAATATAGACAATTTCTCGGGACCGGGGGCTATCATCGTACAAACCGGCTTGCATAAACATTTCTTCCACAGCAGTAGCCATCCCCTCATTACGGGAATCAAAAATATTATAAAGCAGTGGCTCCCGCCGAATTTCACTCGCATTAGGTTCTGTATCCATCCGCGCCAGTTCAAACCAGTGGTAGAAGTGACAGAACAGCGGTCGAGGATCATAGTGAGCCGTAATCCAAAAAAAATTACGGGTTTTCTTCGGTACGAACTTACCTACATGAGCGTATAAGGCTGGCTCAAAATAGTCTTTCACGGTGACTATTTCTTCCTGATCTAAAAAAGTTAGTAAGCTCTCTGTCGCTTGTTCAGCCATTCTTCGGTAAGCCTCCGGCGAATCAGCATCGGGCAGTTCAGGTAGGTTGCGGTTGCGATGCTCTTCCAGCTTCAGCGACGACCAGGCTCGGGCTAGTTCTCGCTTTAATAGCAGCACTTCATCCTCCCAAGTAAGCGGCACTAAGTGAACATTTTGCAGATACCAAGTATAATTTTCTTTGCCGATACCTGAGGGGCCGGTTTTAGAATCGGCTTCTTTCTCTAGCCAAGTAACTAAGTCGTTAGTAGAGGCAATAGCTTTCTCAATCGCCAGTACTAGATCAGCTTCGTCTTTAACTCCGAGTCGATTGAGGATGGTTTTTAAGTTCTCAGATTGGGTGCGAATATCGCGGATACCCGCCACCCACAGGTCGCGGGCATTTCCGGTTAGGTTGAGCTTAGCCTGTTCATTCAGTGGCGGGATTACGCTCAGGTCGGCCAACAATCGCTTTTTCTCTTCACCGCTCAGCGGAAATTCGTAGGTCCAAATTTCGGTGGTCATGTGGTGAGTGGGGCCTTCGTGAGCCGGAACATCACTACGGGCCATCCACAGTGATTTATAGAAAGCGGGGTCGCGTACCCAGGGCTGTAGTACCCGATGGTTGAAATCATAGCCATTCATTTCGGCCCACACAATGTACCAGTCAACTTGCTGTTCAATGGGCCAATTGCTGGTATCGAAAGCTAGTAGCTCAGCTTGCAGTTTCTCAAATTCGGGATGTCGTTGTTCAAAAGTTTCGGCCGTGTAATCGGGTGCGCCCTCTCTTAGTGGTGGTTGCTCAAAATCCCGCCATCGGGCGAATAGGTCAACCAAATTCTGGTAGTCCTGAGGAGCGGAAGGAGAACGGGGGGTAAAACTGAACAATGGGAGAAGTAGGGCAGACGCCAGAGCGGTCAGTAAAATTTTTTTCATGGTTATGTAGTGTTATCGAGAGCGGTGAATATAGGAAAAGATAAGCCGAACTGGTAGAAATATTAGCAGATGATGTTTACCAACCACTACGATAAGGTATTGAGGGAAAAAAATAGCTCTGTACTTATAAAACCTGTCCAATCTTTGCTCATCCTTATTTTAGCAGTTTCACTTTCTGCCTGCCCCTCCGATGACGACCCGGAACCGTCTGGAGCGGAAGTAGAAGGTGTGATGGCTTCCAAGTCTAATTATCGGATTGCCGGTAAGTAGAAAACAGAGGGGGGATAAATTCTATTTTAGCGGCGATGGTTTTCTTGACCATCAAATTTCGTTCAATCCTTGGACGCATGTACTTTCCTTTTCTGATGAGGAGTTTTCTATTGATGGCCTCAATATTTTGGGGGTTACTGATACAAAAATCACCCTGGAGCTTATCAGCAATAGAAGTTTTACCTTGAGTGGAATTCCTCGGCAATGGAAAAGTATCGGCACCGTTGTTTTTGAGAAATAAACGACACCATTGGCGTTCTCAATACTTGTAGTAATTAGCTAGGCGTTTTCCTCCGAGAATGCCTTTTTGCGTTATATAGAATAACACGCAGCAGTTTTCGTTTAAGAATTGACAGTCAATTCTATTGAAAGAGAGTAATGGTAGTCGTCTAATAAATTGCTACATTTGTACTATACAAATGAATAGTTAAACGAAACAAATCTTTTTTATGCGTTTCACCATCATCTTTTTGCTAGGCCTTATTTTTAGTTTTATTCCAAATGCCAGCAATTCGCAAAACACTACTACTTCCCAATCATACTACAACTTGGTAGTCAATCACTTCACTAAGCGATTGGCCAACGGAAAAGATAAATACGGAACGGAAACTACTCCTTTCTGGATGGCTAGTCTGAATACCGCCACGGGTGAATACCCTGAAGATGATACTCGCCCTGACGACCGTCCGCAGCGCTTGTACCAAGGTCGTCCGGTAGAAGCTCCCAAAGGCTCGAGTATGTACTGGGACATGCCGCAAGTAGCAATGGCGTATTACTTAGCGGAAAAAACGGGTAACACTACCTTTTCCACATCGGCTGATGCCTACATTCAAGCGTTTTTTGATAACTGTGTGGCAAATAACGGACGTTTCCTTTGGGGAAATCATTATTACTACGATGCCTTCCAGGACGCTACGCTTGAATTTGGCTCCGATGGCATTGCCGAAAAAGTAGACTTTTCTACCGAAACGGGTGGGTTGCACGAAATGCGTCCTATTGTTCCTTCCTGGCAAGCTCTCTGGGATATTGACCCGGAAGTTACGGAAGCTGCTATTCGATCTGCCATCGAAGGTCATCTTACCGATCCATCCACCGGAGAGTTTAACCGTCATGCCTCAAATAACCGAGGTCATGCTTTTCTAGAAGCAGGCGGAGTGCTAGTACATGCTGCCGCTTGGCTCTACAACAAAACACAAGATGCCACACTACTAGACAATGCTAAGAAAATGGCTAGCTACAGTTTCTCCAATCAAGGGCCAGAAACCGGATTGCTGGAGAATAGCCCGAACCAAAACCGTTGGGATAAAATATACTCGACCACCGAAGTAGGGTTATGGGCTCGCGGTATAATTGAGGCAGCCAACTACGTAGATGAAACTACCCGACAGGAGTGGATCAATATGGCTGATGAGGCAATGACCGCTTGGTTAGAGTACGGATTTGATCCGGAGCAATGTGAGTACTACGGTATTCTACGGGTTGCCAATGGAGAACCGGTTTTTGAGGAGGACTTTGCAGCTGATTTTGGAAGTAAAACAACATATAGCCCTGATAACTACACTTCTTTCTGGGAGCCGCTCTTTCCTCGCCACGATTACCCCATGCCATTCGCGGAGAGTTGCCTGAAACTGTACGAATTAACCGGAAAAGACTACTATAAGTCGGCTTGTTACCGTTGGATGGCTGCCGTTCAGAAAGGCTTACCAGCTTGGGATGGGAAGGGAGGTTACGCTGATCTGTACGGACGGGTAATTCACTTCCTGTTGGGCGGAGCCGAGACTTTTTCGGATGAGCAGTTTCGTATCTTGGCGCAAGATGTGGCGGATGAAGCCGTTGAACGGTTGTACGCTCAAGGAATGTTCCGAACCCATACGGGTGAAGATCGCTACGATGTAGCTGATATGTTCGGCTTTCTGGCTGCCTCGCTTATCTGGCTAGAAACCGGAGAAGAACCGGATATGATGGGACTATTTTATTGATAATTATAACCGATGAATAGTTACTGTAGACTAATGACTGTTGACCGTCGACTATGGACTATTGACTAAAAACTACTGTAATGGCAAACTATGTTCTGGAAAACGATCACTTAATCGCAACCTTTACCACCGAAGGAGCGGAGCTGACCAGCGTTCAAAGTAAAGCAAGTAAGCAGGAATACATTTGGCAGGCTGATCCGGCCGTGTGGGCGCGTCACGCTCCGGTACTGTTTCCTATTGTGGGGCGGCTAAAAGACGATCAGTATCAGTGGAATAACGATACTTACTCCATGAGCCAGCATGGTTTTGCCCGCGATCATAATTTTTCAGTCATCGATCAATCTAATGCGGAAATTACCTTCGGGCTGACAGCCTCTCCCGAAACCCAGAAAATGTACCCGTTCAACTTTGTGTTCGATATTCGGTATACGCTTCAGGAGAATGAACTCACGGTTGCTTATCGGGTGGCAAACCAGGGGCAAGATGAGATGCTATTTTCTATTGGAGCTCATCCGGCTTTTTACTGCCCCACCCAGCGGGATCAAAAGTTGGAGGAGTACCATTTACAATTTGAGAAACCGGAAACCCTAAATCGCCACTTACTGCAAGGTGGGCTTAGAAATGGTAAAACTGAACCGCTACTAAACAATGAAGACGTACTTCCTCTACATCGCCAACTATTCGAATCTGATGCCATTATCTTCAAAGGCATAGCTTCCAGCTGGGTGCGTATTGTTCGGCAATCGGATGGGCAACCACTGGTAACGGTGACTTTTGCTGGATTCCCCTACTTAGGAGTATGGCAGAAGGTAGGATCCGACTTCTACTGTATTGAACCATGGTATGGTTTGGCAGATAAGAAAGAAGGGCAAGTGGACTTTTCTGAGAAAGAAGGTGTTATGAAACTGTCGCCGGAAGAACAATTTACGGCAGACTATCAAATAAAATTTCACTAAGCAGGTTTACCTTTCGAGAAAATACCGATAAAAAGGTAAAGTTTTTGTAACTTAGGGAGTTGATGATTAAGGTTTTATCGGGATATGAAGCTAGATAGTAGTCGGTACTGGGTAAAAATTGGGATGCTCTTAACGATTGTGGTGCTAGGCTGGGGTTGCCAGAAAGATGGGGTGCAGCCGGAGGCTAAGCTTCCTGCGGTTCGGGAGCTTTCCGGCGAAGAGCGGGAGTTGGTGAAATCAGTAAACGATTTTGCCTTTGATCTTGTCCGTCAGGCTACCCATCAATCATCAGCCCAAAACGTGTTTTTATCGCCGCTTAGTGTAAACTTAGCCATGAGCCTGATGCTCAATGGCTCGGCCGAATCTACCCGAGAGCAGCTTTATCAATTCTTAGATTTTGACGTGCTCTCGCCACTGGAGATCAATAAAGCATATAGTGAGCTTATTCCCTTTCTGCAAGAATTAGATCCTGAGGTTGATTTTTCATTAGCTAATGCCATCTGGTACGATCAGCGTTTGTCGATCAGTACATTTTACCAAGACATGCTTCTGGCGTACTACAATGCTCATGCTATTGATCTAAATTTCAAAAGTAAGCGAGCCGGTACTGTTATCCAGAAGTGGGTAGAAAATCAGATGCCGTACAAATTATCCCAGCCACTTACCCTGCCGAGTTCTCGAGCTAAACTGTACATGACCAATGCGGTACAGTTCAGCGGAAAGTGGGCGGTGCCTTTCCGAGAAGAGTTTACCCGTCCGGCTAAATTCTACTTGCCTAATGGCAATAGTATTACTACGGATATGATGTACGCTGACCAAGCAGCGTACCGATACCATGAGACTGAGCTAGCCTCATATATCGATATTCCTTACGGAAACCAACAGTACAGCATGACGTTGGTAATGCCGAAAACAGAAGATAGTTTACATCATTTGGCTGGTTCTTTAAACGCGGAGAAACTATCTTCTATTCTAGATGCAGCCGATACCTTAGAGCAAGGGCTGTACTTACCGAAATTTGCGATCAACTATCAGGTATCTTTAAAAAATATGCTTTCTCAATTGGGAATGGGCATTGCGTTTCAAGATAGTGCCAACTTTTCTTTATTCTTCTCCGAGGCTAACCAACAGCCTCACTTAAATGATATGTTGCACCAAGCCTCCATTGAAATTAGTGAGATTGGAGCTAAAGCGGCATCGCTCACATCTACTTTGCCAGTAGAAAGTACTGCACCTTCTGTTCGGATAGATCGGTCTTTTCTGTTTTTTATTCGGGAGCAGCACTCCGGTGTGATTTTATTTGCGGGAATACTCACAAATCCGGTAATTTAGACACTTCTTTATTTAGCAACCAAGCCCTTTTTTACTATTAATACCATGCGCCAACGAGTTCTGCGTATTCACCCAAACGATAATGTTATTGTAGCCCTCGATCAGTTAACGATCGGTGAGAGCGTTCAGCTTGAATCAGATATTTATGAAATCCGGCAGGATATACCGCCTAAACATAAGTTTGCCCAGGAAGACTTTCAGCCGGGTGATACTATTGTAATGTACGGAGTACGAGTGGGTAAGGCGGTGCAGGCTATTCGTCAGGGGGAAGCCATCACTACCGAAAATGTTCATCATGATGCTGAGAGCTATAATCTGCGGGAGCAGCAGTACCAATGGCAACCACCATCGGTAAGCCAGTGGCAAGAAACTACGTTTGAAGGGTACTACCGAGCCGATGGAAAGGTAGGCGTAGCAAATTACTGGTTGGTTATTCCATTGGTTTTCTGCGAGAATCGTAATCTCCGGGTTATGCGTGAAGCACTAGTAAAAGAGCTAGGCTACAATCGTTCTCAAGGCCATCGGTTTAATGTGCGTTCTCTGGTGGATCAATATCAGGCAGGAGCTACTTCGGATGATTTGCTTACGGCACCTATCACGCTATCAAACCACTCTTCCGGTCAGCACCGCACCTTTCCGAACGTAGACGGAATACAGTTTCTCACCCACGAGGGAGGCTGTGGGGGCACCCGCCAGGATGCCCAAACGCTGTGTGCATTATTTGCGGGTTATATCACTCACGCCAACGTAGCGGGAGCTACGGTGCTCAGCCTGGGTTGTCAGAATGCGGAAGATAAGTTGTTAATGGAGGAGATTAAAAAGCGGGATGCTAACTTTAGCAAACCACTGCATATTCTGGAGCAACAGCAAAGTGCCTCGGAAGAAGAGTTTCTGGCCGAAGCGATCAAAAAAACCTTCGTAGGATTAACCCAGGCCAACCAGCTAGAGCGAAAACCGGCCCCGCTTAGTAAACTAGTTGTTGGACTGGAGTGCGGCGGTTCCGATGGGTTTTCTGGTATTTCGGCCAACCCGGCGGTAGGACATACCGCTGATCTATTAGTGGCTTTAGGAGGCTCGGTAGTACTATCAGAGTTCCCGGAGCTGTGTGGGGTAGAGCAGGAGCTAACCGATCGTTGTGCTGACCGAGCTACAGCCGAACGGTTCATCAGTCTGATGCGAGCGTACAGCCGTCGGGCTGAGGAAGCAGGTAGTGGCTTCGATATGAACCCCTCTCCCGGAAATATTAAAGACGGACTCATTACAGATGCTATTAAATCGGCGGGAGCGGCCAAAAAAGGTGGCACCTCTCCGATAGTAGATGTATTGGATTATCCTGAACCCGTCACTAAAGCTGGTCTCAACCTGCTTTGTACTCCCGGCAATGATGTAGAATCAACTACCGGCTTAGCAGGGGCGGGGGCTACTATTATTCTGTTCACTACAGGCTTAGGAACTCCTACCGGAAACGCGGTGGCTCCCACCTTGAAGATAGCGAGTAACGCCACTTTGGCTAAACGGATGAGCGATATTATTGACGTTAACGCGGGCACAGTAATCTCAGGTGAAGATACTATTGAGCGTAAAGGCGAAGAAATCTTGAACACTATTATCCGTACTGCCGGAGGTCATTATGTTCCTAAGGCCGTCCAACTGGGGCAGGATGATTTTATTCCCTGGAAGCGCGGAGTATCTCTATAAATTTAGCGACATCTGCTCTTGTGAAGGTGCAAGAAGCACGGCTGGTAAGCGCACCGTAAACGTAGTTCCTTCGCCTAAAGTAGAGTCTACGTGAATACTTCCCTTCATTTTGTCAATCACCTCTTTCACCAGATACAGCCCTAATCCTGAGCCGCTTTCCTGAACACTAGCTCGATAGAACATATCAAATATTTTATTCAAGTGTTCCTTAGCAATACCTAGTCCGTTATCAGCCACTTGAATGGTGGCCTCTCGTTCTGAAGCAAATATTGATACCCGTACTTCACTCGAGCGGCGGTGAGTACTACTATATTTATAAGCATTGCTGATTAGGTTGCTCAAAATTACGTTAACATTGTGAGGGTCAGAGTAAAATGTGCCGGATTGATGAACATTTATAACCCTTTCTATCTGAACCGCTTGAGCACTGTAGCCTAGATTATCGAATACATCATTTACTAACTTTTCAAAGTCTATGGACTCTTGGCGTAACCTCCGGTCTTTATTTTTAGAGTAGTCTACAATCTCGTAAATAAATTCATTGAGGCGATGGAGGCTCTTCTCCATTAACCGTAGGTATAATTCTTTTCCTTCCTCATCTTCTTCATTTTGAAAGATGTTGAGCAACCCAAGTAGAGAGGCTGTGGGGGCTTTCAAATCGTGGGTGGCACCACATAAGAAATGCTGAAGATGCTCATTAGAAGCCCGTTCGGTTTTCAGTATTTTGGTCAGCGTATCTTCTAGTCGCTTTTGCTCTTGAATGGATACCAAGCAAACTACTGTAGTGTTTCTTTCCGATACCCGAGCATTGACCAGCATCCACTGAGACCGGGTACTTTCAGGATATAGCTGCCATTCGGAGTTCTCCCAGTGTGCCCTTTCACTTAATAATTCCGCTATAGGAACCGTTCTTTGGATATGACCGCTGTAGATTGCTACCGACTGGCGCAGAAATTCCTGCGGATGAATATCTAACCGCTGTTGAGCTGCCTTATTGCTCCGCAAACACTGACCTAAAGCATTGCATTCAAATAAGAACACGTTAGATAAAGAGTCAGCGATTTCCGGTAAAACCTTGGTTCGAGCTTCAGGAAATGGCAGTGCCGTCATTGTTATGAGCTGGCCAGGTTCTTCAGAGTCCAGGGTGATAGCATCGGTTGATAGCTGAACGTACTGCCGACTTCCATCTTGCCGCTGAATAAACTGGTAACCTTTATAAGCATCACCATTCACGTAATTTTGATAATGTAACTGAGCTTGGTCGCGAAAGTGCTGAGGGGCTAATTTGTCTACCGACTGGTGAAGCAATTCGTCAAGTGAATACCCGTAGATGTTACAAAAAGTTGGATTAGCTTCTATCAGTTTTCGCTGGCTATTTACAATCCCGATTCCAATAGTTGAAGATGTCCATAATAGATGTTCTAGCGTAGCTGACTTAGTGGTCATTGGTATCAGTATTCAAGCGACAATAGGTTAGTTATCTAGGCACTGAACGCCGAATATAAGCCAAGAAAAAATAAAAAGTGAGTATTTTAACCTAGAGGTTTGAAAAAAAATATTGTGGAATAAGGGGTAATTTTTGGAAGATAAAGATTATCAACCATTTACAGGAAATGTTCGATAATCTACTTCAAGAAAGATTTTTTGGACGTTTGTACAGAGGAACTGTACTACATGGTTCACCGTACATAATAGTGCTGACGTAGGGGCGAAGTAAACGGGTGATTTCTACGTAGGCAAAATCGGGCACTGGAAGGTTACCGCAACCTTTTACTACCACCTTAGCATCTTGAAAGTCGGCAGGGTCTACTTGAGATAGCGCTTCTTGGAACAAAACTAACTCTAGTGTGCTGAGTGAGCCGAAGATTACCCGTTGGGTGTAGGGTTCTAGCTTAGTAGCCAGTAGCATGTACGCCCAAGTAGGCACGATAGCATCTACTGAGCAGGTTAAGGCGACGTACTTGTCTTGGTATTGCGACCAATCGTGTTCTTTCACAAACGCTCGAAAATCTTTCTCCCGCAAAACCATTTCCTGAAATAGATTATCTTTAATGTCGTATACCATTCGCTCGCCCGGTAGGTAGTACTCTTCCAGGTCAAACGTAACTAGCGGGCTATTCGCTACTCTATTAATAATTTCGGTCTCGTTGCTCATAATTACTATAGTTTGATGACAAGGGGTGGGGAGTGGCTTTTCTTACGCTTGATTCTTGTCCTTTAACTTTTCACATTTCTGATTTTACATTTCTTATCTTTTGTCAACGTAATAGCTTCTTCTTGGGTTGAGTGGTGCGGTATTCCTTTAGATAAAAAGGGACAAAATAGGCTAGGTCTTCAAAATCTTCTTCTTCGTACTTTCGTAATGCTAGTTCGCCTACCCAACGGGCAGAGGGAAGCGCATTGGGTACGAAGTGCGCGTTAGGGTGCTGCAACAATGGTTGACACTTATCACTTCCATTGCCGAAGAAGGTAATTGAGTGTTGATCTAATTCCGGTCGGAATGATTCTTCATCTATAACGAGTGGTTGTGTTTTTTTCATTAGCTTACCCGTATCATCCTGCAATAGGCAGTACACTTCCATCCGGCGGGCATCCAACATCGGACATAACCAATTCTTAGCTAAGTTAGAATCTTGCATTCCCCGAGTCATTGCTTCCAGTGTGTTGACGGCAATAACCGGAATATCCAGCGCGTAGCCAATACCTTTCACTGCTGATACTCCGATGCGTAAGCCGGTGTAGGAACCCGGACCGATGGACACGGCTACCGCATTAAGCTGGCTACGTTCTACCTCGCAGTGTTGAAGCAGATTATCGATCATCACGTGCAACAGCGACGAGTGCGACTTATCTAAGTGTACTTCCTGCAAACCAAGCAACGTTCTATTCTGATGTAAGGCTACCGAGCAGGTTTTAGTCGCTGTTTCTATACTGAGAATAATCATTAAAATACGAAATGTGAGAAGTCGGAAGATAAATACAAATAACAATCAACAATTGAGCAATTTGGTAATCAACAAAATCCTAAACAATTTTAATTCACTAATTATCAGTCATTATATCATCAATCATTCGTCATTACATGAAAACCACTGAAGAGCTATACAAAGTATTTCTGCGTTGCGGGAAAGTATCTACCGATACCCGGAAGATTGAATCTGATAGTATGTTTTTTGCCCTAAAGGGGGCGAACTTTAACGGAAACCAGTTTGCGGATGAAGCTTTGGAAAAAGGAGCGAGCTACGCTGTAATCGATGAAACAGAATTTCAGCAAGATGAGCGTTTTCTGTTGGTAGAAGATGTGCTTACCGCTCTACAAGAACTAGCCCACCACCATCGGATGCAGTTAGATATTCCCGTAATTGGCATCAACGGAACCAATGGAAAAACCACTACTAAAGAACTGCTTCACGCCGTACTAAGTCAGAAATACCAAACTCTAGCTACTAAAGGAAATCTCAATAACCACATTGGCGTACCACTAACTTTGCTAGAGATTACCAAAGATATTGAGATTGCAATTATCGAACTGGGAGCCAACGCGGTGGGCGAGATTGCTACTCTCTGTCAGATTGCCCACCCCACCTACGGGCTAACCACTAATATCGGCAAAGCTCACATGGAAGGTTTTGGTGGATTGGAGGGAGCGATTCGGGGCGAGAGTGAGCAGTACGACTATATGCGGAAAACCAAGGGTACCGTGTTCATCAACTCCCAAAACCCGATCTTAAGTAATATGGCCAAGCGGTTCGGCAAGCCGTATTTTTATCCAGCGGAAGGTGATTACTTCCACTGTGAATTTATTTCAGCTGACCCTTTTGTTTGCTATCGGCACGAGAGTGGGCAGGAAGTAGAAACCCAGTTGCTAGGTGGTTATAATTTTGAGAATATTTCGGCAGCATTATGCATTGGTAAGTTCTTTGGGGTTCCGACCGAACAAGCCAATAAAGCGGTAGCATATTATCAACCGTCTAACAAGCGTTCGCAGATTGTAAAAAAGGATAGCAACACCATCATTCTGGATGCCTACAATGCCAACCCTGATTCTATGCAAGCGGCAATTGAAAACCTGAAAGCCATGCAAGCTCCTCAGAAAGTAGCCATTCTGGGTGATATGTACGAGTTGGGCGAAGACAGTCCGCAGGAACACCGAGCAATTGGCGAACAATTAGCCTCAGCCAGATTTACTCAAGTATTTCTCTGTGGTGAACTAATGAAAGATACTGCTGATGCTTACCCTCAAGCTCATTACTTTCCCCAAAAAGAAGACTTAGAGGCATTTTTGAAAGAAAATCCTATTCAAGAAAGCATAGTATTGTTAAAAGCTTCGCGGGGTATTGCACTAGAGACATTGGTGGATCTATTTTGAACATGGCCAACGACTACAATAAAATTATCAAGGAGAATATTGAAGCAGTAATTCTCCCTCTAACCCATCGTTTATTTCAGCTAGAGATTAAACTGATGGAAGAGGTGCCGGATGAATTACAAGTAACGCTAGAACGTAAGCCTGATTTTTTGAAGCACATCACCACGAAAGATGATCGGAATTTTATACTACATATTGAATTTCAATCAGCCAACGACAGCGATATGGTGTACCGGATGTTGGGCGGACGGCTAGTCAGTATCATGCTCTGCTATTGCGTAAGTACCAATTGCCAATTATCCAGTTCGTAGTCTATTTAGGACAAGACCCACCAACGATGGACACTTCCTGGTCAGCCGTTAACATTGATTTTCAGTATACTCCTAGGAGTTTGCAGGAGTACAACTATCAAAACCTGCTGACCTCTGATATTCCCGAGGAAGTCATTTTAGCCGTTCTGAGTGACTTTCGAGATCAACCTCCGGAGGAAATAATTCATTTAATACTAGAAAAGATTGTGAAGATTGTACCCAATAAGATTAAATTACAACGGTATTTATGTCAGCTTGGAGTGCTTTCTAAGCTACGAAATTTGCAACCACTAACATTTCAAAAATTAGACGATATGCCAATAGAATATGACATCCAGACTGATTATCTCTTTATGAAGGGGAAAGAAGCTGGCATTGAAGAAGGGACTACTGAAGGAATGAAAGAGGGTGAAAAAGCGGTAATCGTGAAAATTCTAAAATTGGGAAAGCTAAATCACACTCAGATTTCCGAGTTTACAGGTATCTCCGAAAAGCGGATTAAGCAGACTGCCAAAGAGCACAACATTTAGCATTATTTCACTCTATGAACACTACCGCCGGAGCAACTCCCTATATCTTGTCATTTCTTAGTGACCTTCAAGCGAACAATGAAAAAGCCTGGATGGATGCCCACCGCGACCGTTACCAAACCGCTCGCCAGCACTTTATCGATCTGGTAGGGCACATTCTGGGCGAACTTAGTATTGACGACGAAAGCCTACGCGGATTAAATCCTAAAGACTGTATCTTCCGCATCAATCGCGATATTCGTTTCTCTAAAGACAAGTCGCCCTACAAGAACAACTTTGGGGCAGCGATGGCCGAAGGCGGTCGTCATACCGATCAGGCATTGTACTATTTGCATCTTCAGCCTAACGACGAATCTTTTTTGGCAGGAGGTATCTATCAGCCACCCCCACCCATACTGGCGAAGGTACGGCAGGAGATTGACTACAACGCTAGTGAGCTAAAAACTATTACCAATGCCCCGGCATTTAAGCAGTACTTTGGCGAAATTCAGGGCGATGCCCTTAAGCGAGCTCCTAAAGGCTACGAACCCGACCACCCCAATATTGAGATGCTCAAGCTTAAAAGCTATCTGGTAATGCACAAACTCACCGATAAACAGGTGGCCAACAAGCAATTCCCCGCCCAAGCCGTGGCGGTCTTCCAAAGTATGCAGCCCTTCCTTAGCTATCTGAATGTAGCGGTAAGCTAGTTTTGGTATTTATGTTTTTAGGCATCCTGTATTCCTGTAGGTAGGGTGCTCTCAACTAGAGAGATTTGGTCAGTATTGATACAGCGGTCAACAGCCCAGCCATTGCCGGACAGATCATAGAGCAGGAGGGGCACTATCTACTTTCGCTCAAAACAATCAGAAGGACATCTTTGCTTAAGCGGTCGACGCGCAGTAAAAGATTACATGATGCCCTATCGTTAAAGATTAGTTAGTGATAAACAGGTAGAATTTGGTTAAGGACGTATAGAAACCTGTACCTGCTATGTTTGTAAACGTACCGAGCTGCTGGGAGAAACGCTGGCTTGGAAGAACATCCAGTCCATCATCGTGGTATACGCCCTGCGAGAAACTGGTACCAAACAGCAAGAAGAGTGTCGCTTTTATCTGAGCGATGTGGTTAAAAGCCCAGCCTATTTCAATAAAAAAGTCAGGGAACACTGGGGCGTAGAGAACCCATTTCATCACTGGGCGACCTGTGGTACCTGGATGAAGATCGTCGTCGCACCAACACTAAGACAAGGCTCAAAACTAAAACACGCTTAGAAAGCTGGCTTTACAGCTACCACACAAACCTAAAGGCGGCGGCCGCTCAAGCAGATGGCGATAAGCACAGCATCAAAGTAAGAAAGCAGGGTGGGATGATGACTATCTCAAACAGATTATACGTCAATACTGCTCTGGTTAGTGCGTTTAACCTGATAACTAACTGAGAAACGTTTCTTTTAATTAGAAATTAGTTGATCAGCGTTCCCACCTCTTGTCCGCTGATTAGATTGAATAAGTTGCCGGGTTTATTCATATCAAAAACAATAATGGGCAAGTTATTTTCCTGACAGAGCGTAAATGCGGTCATATCCATTACGTTGAGCTTCTTCTGATATACTTCGGAAAAAGTAATGGTTGAGAAACGTTTAGCAGTGGGGTCTTTTTCGGGATCGGCGGTATACACTCCATCAACTCGGGTTCCCTTTAGTACTACATCAGCTTCAATTTCAATAGCGCGTAGGCTGGCCGTAGAGTCGGTGGTAAAATACGGATTTCCGATACCCGCCCCGAAAATAACAATGCGTCCTTTCTCAAGGTGGCGAATGGCTCGACGACGGATAAAGGGTTCACATACTTGTTCCATCTTAATGCCAGACATCAACCGGGTATAAACTCCGGTTTGCTCTAGTGCGCTCTGCAAAGCCATACCGTTAATAACGGTGGCCAACATTCCCATATAATCACCCTGCACCCGATCCATTCCTGAATTCTGAGCCTGTACTCCCCGGAAAATATTACCCCCGCCAATGACAATAGCCACCTCAACCCCAGTATCTTTCACTCGCTTAATTTCCTGGGCGTACTGTTGAATTCGCTCCGGATCAATGCCGTAGGGCTGATTGCCCATGAGGGCTTCACCACTAAGTTTCAAAAGAATACGTTGGTACTTCATACGTGTCATTCTAAATTAAGTGCAAGTAACGCAAAATTATCCAACCGAAGCGAAATGTGTAAGGAAAAATCTAGAATAGTGGTATGGCTCGATAGTGTTAAAGTGTTATTGTATTCAGTTCGCCGTGGAATGGTGTTCATATTGCGAAATTAGAGTTCAAAATCATGCGTTTATGAGTTCGGAGCTTCGCAAATTTTAACCCTTCAACCCTTCAACCCTTCAACCCTTCAACCCTTCAACCTCAAAACTAACCAGTACTTGATTTTTCTCTACACTCTCTCCAGTCTTCACCAAAACGGAATCAATCATTCCTGAGGCCGGGGATTTTATGACATTTTCCATTTTCATGGCTTCCAGGGTAAGTAGCTTATCGCCCGTTTGTACTGAATCGCCAGCATTTACTTCTACTGCTCGGATGAGACCCGGCATCGGGCTGCGAACTTCTTCCACTACGGCTTCTGAGGTGGCATCCATTCCCAAGGTTTCTAGTAGTTGGTCAAGTTCAGATTGCAGTTGCACTGGCACCCTTTTTCCGTTTACCGAAATAATGAATTGCTTGGTCGCATAGTCAGCTTGCAGCACCTCAATTTGGTAAGACCGGTGCTGATAAAGCACGTGAAATTGATTGGGCGAAATCTGGTGAATATCCAGATCAACCTTTTTCTGGTCGATATGAATTTGGTCGTCTTTTACTTCTACAGACAGTGAAGTATTATCGTCAACTGAGGCCTGGTACATAGCTTGCAGCGTAAAGTTGACAGCGAAGTTACTAACAATTACGCTTCTTAGCTAAAATCATTCACTACGGATTTAACTTGCTCTTTGTACTTGGGGCCGATAGAAATTCTAGCCTGACCAATATGAATGTGATTGTCCCGAATCACGTCAATATGGCTTAAAGCCACGATGTAGGAGCGTTGCACTTGAATAAATTCAGCAGAAGGCAGGTAAGCTCGTACTTGCTTAATCGTAGATCGTACCAATACTTTTTCGCTACTGAGGTGGTAAGTAACGTAGTTTCCACTCCCTTCAATATACTGGATGTCTTCATATCGCATTTTGCGCTGTTCACTGCCTGTATTTACAAAGAAAAAATTAGTGGCATGATTACTTGAGTTTAGTCTTTTCCTGACCTTTAAAAGTGCCGAATGAAAGCGGGTAAACTCGAAGGGTTTTAGCAGATAGTCTACCGCATCAAGGTCATAACTCTCTAAAGCATATTCGCTAAACGCGGTGGTGAAGATGACTAATACGTTTTTCTCGTTGAGTATGCTAGATAGTTCCAGCCCTGAAATATCGGGCATATTGATGTCTAAAAAGATCAGGTGAGCGCTGTTCTCTTCCAAAAACTTCAGTGCTTTGAATGGGTCAGTGAAAGTCTCTACTAATTGTAAGAAGGGAACTTGTGCGGCATGATTTTCAATAACCCGCAGCGCATTGGGTTCATCGTCAATAGCAATTGCCCTAATCATCAGGTTAGATTAAGTTCTAAGTGGACGAGGTATTTTCCGTCATTCAAGCCACAGGTTAGCTTATGCCGATTAGGGTAGATAAGTGTCAAGCGATTTTTTACGTTCTCTAATCCTAATCCACCAACCTTGGATTGTCCGGTTCGTTGTACGGCATTTTCTACTTCCATGACTAATCGCTTTTCTATTAGTTGGATACTTATGTTAATCTGGGAAGCGTGAGTGGTACTGACTCCGTATTTGAAGGCATTTTCAATGAAGGGTAGCAGAATCATAGGCGCAATGCTAAGGCTTCCTATTTTGCCGTTTTTTAAGTCAAGATCAACGTTTAACTGCTGGTCTTCGGTGAGCCGCATTCGCTGTAGCTCAATATACCGTTCCAGATAATCCAGTTCCTTATTTAGTGCAATAAAATCGGCTTGGGTATCGTGCAGGCTGTAGCGCATTAAAGTACCCAATTTTGAAATATTATCTGCTGTGCTCACCGCCCGTTCATCCAGTGCCACCGCATAAATATTATTTAAGGTGTTGAACAGAAAATGAGGGCTAACCTGCGCTTTTAGCAGTGCCAGTTCTACCGATAGTTTCTCAGAAATCAACCGACTTTTGACTTGCTCATTCACAAACCAATCTTTAACAAAACGATAGGCGAACGATATGTAAATAATCCAGGGTAGTTGACTAAAAACAAATTTATCAAAGCTGTTAAATTCTCGGAACATCCAGTGACTAAACTCACTAGAAAAGTTAAGGCTCGCCCAGTCGTTAATCATCCAGGGAGCTAGTAAAAGTACAGTGTGGAGAACTTTTGCAACAATGAGTAGTACTACTAAGCATAAAGCGTATGTAAGCCATTTATCCCGCTTAAAGAATCGGGGAATAAGTACGAAAATATTGATATACATAGGTAAAATAAAGGTCAGTACCAGCGAAATGCCTCGGAAAGTAATATGCGTCGAGTCCATGTTATTTGACCAGGCAGAAATGGCCGAAACCATTACCAGCAACCAAAAGGCGATATGAAACCATGCTTCTCGTTTGTCCAGCTTGATAAATTGTGTGTTCATCTCAAATAATTTAGTTAACGACACAATGCTACCATTCACCTACCTAATCTGAAAAATAATGTGACGAAGACATGTTTTTATGACACGAAGGCACTATTTGAAGGATAGTTAATTGTCAATTTTGAACAGTTCAGTATTTCGGGCTTCGCCATTCACATCGTAATGAGTAAATGTGAGCTGAGGTTGACCTTCTTCTCGTTTAACCTCAACTCCCAAAAAACCGCCAATTAGATTAAGATAGCGGTGCTGGGGTTGTTTCCCACTTTTCCAGCCCTGCACGTGGGAGTCGCTCACCGGGCCTGAACCAAACTCCATAAGCTGAGTAACACTATCCTGCGATACGTACTGCCAGTGCCGATCTCCGTTAATCACGTAGGTATTTTCGTGCTGAGAGAGTAAGTTTCTTAGCCACTCACCTTCGGTTTGAAAGGATGCGTTGGAGTGGTTGTCGGTTTTATTTTTCCGGTCGGGCCCCACCACCGGGGTAGCGGAAATTACAACCTTAAACGTAGCATCCGATTCTGACAGCGTTTGCGTAAGCCAGTGTTTCTGTTGCTGACCGAGAATCGTTTTGCCTTCGCCATCGGGAGCTTGGTTGGCACTGCGGTACTCCCGCCCCTCTAGCAGCCACACTTGCAAATCCTTTCCCCAGCGAACGGTTCGGTAGGGAAGCTCCTTCATCGGAACATTCTCTTCCCAAATCACCAAGCCCTCGGCGTAGGACAACTCCCCGTAATCGGATGTTTGCGCGTGAGAGTCATCGGAAAGCAAGTCATGATCGTCTTTGATAAAGTAGGTAGGTGTTTCTCGGAAGAAATTGACTAGCGAGGGCCAACCGTTGATGGCGTGCCACTTGTGTCGGGCTTTCTCAGGATTGGTAGCCGACGGCCCAGGTTTATCGTAGTACACATAATCACCGGTTTGCACAAAGAAATCGGGAGCTAACTCTGCCATGCTCAGGTAGGTTTTAAATCCGGCTACCGAATCATCGTAGCTCCAAAAGTATTGACAGGTAGAGGAGGTAAATGATACTGGAGCCGCCACCGTATCGGCCGGGGGAGTGCGAAAAATTCCGCTTATTGTGGCTATGTTTTCATCGGACTGCTGCGCTTTTCCTTCTAGTTTAATGGTGTACTGGGTATCTGGAGTTAATCCTTCCAGAGGAATATGTACCGTGTGGTCTTCCTTTGCTTCAGCTACCAACCACTCTGAAGTCTCGCTAGACTGATCGCTTTCTACTATCACGCGAACGTAGCCGTCAGCACCTCGCACTGCACCATCCATTTCATCTACAGGCATATTCTCATCAAAATTAATTGGATGGCGAAATACCTTGGGTTTCCGCTGGTGAACTACCGGATTTGGTTTTTTCTGACCGCACAAGCGTGTCCAGACAATGGCATCAGTAGACGTGAGTTCTGAAATTCGGAAACCGTTAGTGAAATAGACTTCTTGAGCGTAACTCAATTGAAAACTAGCTACTGCTAAAAGGCTGGTGAAGTAAATGTAAAATAACTGCTTCATTGCTTGGTAGTAATTGTCCCAAATTCTTCAAAATACTCAAGGTAGGGATTTAAAATAGAATCGTACTGATAGTGCGTGTGCGGATTTTGATTATACGTTTTGGTGCGCTCTTTTCCGTAAAAGTGCCAATCACAAAAATCGTAGAGGGCGAGCCAGTCCTCCTGGTTTTGGTTATGGCCACCATTGCGCCAGTGTAAGGCCAGATTATCCGGTTTTCCGTAGGCATCAAAAATCGGTTGGGCTGCCAAATGAGTGAGCTGCGTGCCGTAGGGGTTAGCCCAGTAATCTTGGCGGGCGTGTAGGTTCACCAAAGCCCGAGGGGCAATCAGCATCTTAGCAAAGTGGGCGTCAAAGGGCAGGTAAGCCACACTATCCACAAACTGAAATAGTGAGTCGGTAAACCAATAATGGTGGCGTTCTTCAGCTACCGACAGGGTTTGAGGCTTCTGATCAGGATCAAAGTACCGCCAGCTTCCGGTGCCACCGCTACCCGATGAGTTGGGAGCCGTTACGGCAATGCGCTCGTCGTAGATGCCAGCACAAAGGGCTGTCTTTCCTCCTCTTGAATGACCAGTTACTGCAACCTTATCTGCATGAACGTAAGGTTGCTTTTCGAGCCAGTCAATAATAATGCTGTACATCCAGGCCCAGGCAGCCGTGTTTTCCCAGGTATGGTTGGGGTACAAAGCTAGTACACCAGTATCTCGGTTATCGGGCTTATCGGCAGCTACGTCTTCCCGAATAAACTTCACAAAAACATAACCGCGCTCAATAGCCTCTTTGGTAGCAAATTGCTGAATTTTATCTCTTCCTTTCTTTTGGTACTGCGCTTCTTTTCGCGGATTCTGCATATCGCTCAGATCAAATAAGAAGCGGTCGTTCTTAATAATCACCGGAAATGAGCCTTCTCGCCGGGGAATAACCGCACCTACCCGAACGGAAACCTGCTTGCCATTTTTATGCAGGATAAATTGTAGGGTTTGCTGAATGGCAGCACTATCGGGAAGATACTTTTCATCAGTAACTTCTACTTCTACCTTATCTAAACTACGGTGGTCGGGCATTGCGCCGTACTGGTAGCGAGTGAGTATTTGTTTAAGGTGCGGACGGTGCGCTTCCCACTCAGATGCTGAGATAGTTCTGTTGTCCGCTCGTAAAGGATTAGGCAAAGTAGAATGGTACTCAATTGGGGAACTCGGAGAACGGCACCCTACCCAAGCTGCTAGTAAACATAAGCTAGCCGATCCAATAATCCATCGTTCACTCATAATGCAAGTATATTGAAAATGATGGTTATTTAGCGACTACTTCTGCCAAATCTGGTAAAGCGGCTAAGCTTACCCGATAAAATTTTAGTTGGGTGGAATAGTTTTGCTGGTTAAGTCGTTACTTAATTCGATATTTGCATTTCGCACAGTCAGACCACATTGAATAAAAAATATTGAAACCAACTTCATCCGTATCAATCAGGCAAATAGTTGTGATCGGGCTTTGTATCTCAACCGTCGGTTTTTCAGCTTGTAAAGTTGAGCAAATTGCGGCTACCCAGCCGACCAATATAGATAATCCTAACGTAGAATCAGACTCAGTGGCGACCGAACTATTGCTAGAGATGGAAGAAGTCGTTGCTCTTCCCTACCAAGCCGCCGAGGCTCGCGAACACGATTTGCTACATACTAAACTAGAGGTGCGTTTTGATTGGGATAAGCACTACCTTCACGGTAAAGCCACGCTTCAATTAAAACCGTATTTCTATCCTCAGTCCACCGTAAATTTAGATGCTAAAGGCTTCGATATTCACGCCGTTCATTTACTGAAAGGCGACCCAAGCCAGCCACAACCACTGTCGTACGAATACGATAGCTTGATTCTTCAGATCGCTTTAGACAAAACCTATTCGCGTGATGAGTCTTATCTACTGGTCATTGATTATACGGCTAAGCCCGACGAGTTTGAAGCTGGCGGAAGCGAGGCCATTAAATCGGATAAAGGGTTGTATTTTATCGATGAACCCTCGCCTCAAATCTGGACGCAGGGCGAAACCGAAGCTAGTTCGCGTTGGTTCCCCACCATTGATACCCCCAATGAACGTTGCACGCAAGAAATGTTTATTACGGTAGATAACCGCTACGTGACGCTATCGAATGGAACATTAGTGTATTCGCAGGTTGATGAAGAGAGTGAGCCGGTACCTTTACGAACGGACTATTGGAAAATGGATCAACCGCACGCGCCTTACTTATTTATGATGGCTGTGGGAGAGTTTGCGGTAGTAGAAGACCAGTGGAATGAAATGTCGGTTAACTATTATATTGATTCGGCTTACGCGGCTTACGCCGACGATATTTTTGGTCGAACTCCCGAGATGCTTTCGTTCTTTTCCGAAAAACTAGGAGTAAAATATCCCTGGTCTAAGTACGCTCAGGTAATTGTACAGGACTTTGTTTCGGGAGCGATGGAGAATACTACCGCTTCGGTTTTTTATGATGCCTTGCTGGTAGATGACCGCGAATTGCTAGACAATCATTGGGATGATATTATCGCCCATGAGCTATTTCATCACTGGTTTGGCGATCTGGTCACCTGCGAGTCTTGGGCCAACCTTCCGCTGAACGAGTCGTTCGCTACTTACAGCGAGTACCTCTGGAGTGAGCATTACTACGGAAAGGATGAAGCGGAGTACGACCGCTGGGAAAAACTACAAAACTATCTGTCGGAAGCCGAAGGTAAAAAAGTTGACCTGATTCGCTATCGCTACGCAGATAAGGAGGATATGTTCGATCGGCACTCCTACGATAAAGGTAGCCTAATACTGCATATGCTACGCAACTACGTGGGCGACGAAGCCTTCTTCGCTGCCCTTGAGCTGTACTTGACCCGCCACGCCTATACTTCAGTAGAAATCCACGACTTACGAATAGCATTTGAGGAAGTGACCGGGCAGGATTTGAACTGGTTTTTCAATCAGTGGTTTCTGAATTCTGGCCATCCGGTATTTGATATACAGCAAGGCTTTGGAGATGGGCAATTGACACTTACTATTACGCAACTTCAGGATACTGAAACGGCGCCAATCTACCAGATTCCGATTACGGTAGATGTATGGGTAAATGATAAACGAAGTAGCTACGAACTATGGATTAATGAGCCGTATCAAGAATTTACGATTGCTGCTGACACAACCCCACAGCTAGTACTCTTTGATGCCGAAGGAGCACTATTAGCTGAGGTCTACCACAATAAGTCGGAGGAAGAATGGGCGTATCAATTTCGTAATACTAATCATTTTATGCACCAATTGACCAGCTTGCAGACGTTGGTCAACGATTCTACTGCTACAGTTACTCCGGTAATCTTAACCGAAGCTTTAGACGATGATTTCTGGATGATCCGGCGACTTGCCATCAATGCTTTGGAAGACCAGCTGAGCGGTAGTGACAGTACGCTGCTACTGAAAATTGAGAGGCTAGCCCGTAACGATGAGAAATCATTGCTGAGGGCCGATGCTATTAATGCGTTGGCTACTATCAATGCTGAACATTATCAAAACTTATTTCAGCAGGCACTACAAGATTCTAGTTACGCCGTAATAGGTACGGCCATTGCTGCTTACGCTAAAACTTCGGCACCTGATAAATCTGCTCGCTTTGCACCTTTCCAAGCGTTTACTAATTTCAATACGGTAATGGCTTTAGCCGACTACTTTGTGTCTGAAGGGGTGGCCGGTCAGTACCCTTGGTTTGAAGAAAAGACGGCTCAGGTTTCGGATGAGACATTATACTATTTTCTAAACTATTTAGCGCAGTATTTAGTCGCAACCAACGATCCGTCATCCACTCAACAGGGCATTCAACTGTTGGCTGATCGGGCGCGTAATCATCCGCAATATTACATTCGGCTTACGGCTTACCGCGGACTGCTATTTTTTAGCGATCAGCCCGAAGTTAATGAAATGTTACAGACTATTCGAGACGCGGAGCAAGACGAGCGGCTCAAGGCTTTGTACCAATCAAGCGGTTACTAAAAATTTAAGTGGATTTTTTCCAATTTCTTTTCAGCTATCATTTGAATATATAGAAAAAGACCTTACTTTTGCCCTTCCATTAAAAATAGTGGGCAAAAATCTGATTTTACTGCTATTTATATACATGGAATTTTCGGGGGAGATTCCAGAGCGGTCAAATGGGACGGACTGTAAATCCGTTGCTTCGGCTTCGAAGGTTCGAATCCTTCTCTCCCCACTGATAAAATCTGAATGAGAGGCGAATTTTTCTAGCGAGGTTGGTGTTAGCTCAGATACTTGTATAATGATTAATGACTGATGAGTAATGAATACAGCCATTAATCATCACTAAGCGGGAGTAGCTCAATTGGTAGAGCGACAGCCTTCCAAGCTGTAGGTTGAGGGTTCGAGACCCTTCTCCCGCTCACTTTAATGATTAATGTGACAGTGATTAACGACTAATTAAATTAGACTTCATTATTCACTACTCATTAATCATCAATCATTATTTAGAGCTGCCGACGTAGCTCAGGGGTAGAGCGCTTCCTTGGTAAGGAAGAGGTCACGAGTTCAAATCTCGTCGTTGGCTCAAACGTTTACAGAGGTTTTACCTCTTAGATTTCGTTACATTTTGATCACTGAAACTGTTTTTTAACATGGCTAAAGAAACCTTTGACCGTTCCAAACCGCACTTAAATATCGGTACTATCGGTCACGTTGACCACGGTAAAACAACGTTAACTGCTGCTATCACCACCGTACTGGCCGGGAAAGGTCTAGCAGAACTAAAAGACTTTGCGTCTATCGATAATGCTCCGGAAGAAAAAGAACGGGGTATTACCATCAACACTTCTCACGTTGAGTACCAAACTGAGAACCGTCACTACGCTCACGTTGACTGCCCCGGTCACGCTGACTACGTAAAGAACATGGTTACTGGAGCGGCTCAAATGGATGGTGCTATTTTAGTAGTAGCAGCTACTGATGGACCAATGCCTCAAACCCGCGAGCATATCCTATTAGCTCGTCAGGTTGGTGTACCGGCTATCGTAGTATTTATGAACAAGGTAGACTTGGTAGATGATGCTGAGCTACTGGAGCTGGTAGAAATGGAAATCCGCGAATTGCTTTCTTTCTACGAATTCCCTGGCGATGATATTCCGGTAATTCAGGGCTCGGCACTGGGCGCATTGAACGGCGAATCTCAGTGGGTTGAGAAAGTTGATGAGCTAATGAGCGCGGTAGATGAGTATATTCCAATGCCTGAGCGTTTGGTTGATCTTGACTTTCTAATGCCCGTTGAAGATGTATTCTCAATTACTGGGCGAGGAACAGTAGCTACTGGCCGTATCGAGCGAGGAGTAATCAACTCGGGTGATGCAGTTGATATCTTAGGTATGGGAGCTGAAAACTTGAAGTCTACTGTAACTGGGGTTGAGATGTTCCGTAAGATTCTTGATCGTGGTGAAGCCGGTGATAACGTTGGTTTGCTACTGCGTGGTATTGAGAAAACACAAATCCGTCGCGGAATGGTAATTGCCAAGCCGGGTTCAGTTACTCCTCACGCGAAATTCAAAGCTGAGGTATACGTTCTTTCTAAGGAAGAAGGTGGTCGCCACACTCCTTTCTTTAAGAAATATCGTCCTCAATTTTACTTCCGTACTACTGACGTAACTGGTGAGATTACATTACCTGACAATGTTGAGATGGTAATGCCTGGTGATAACGTTTCTATCACGGTAGAATTGATTTCGCCGGTAGCGATGGAAAAAGGACTACGCTTTGCGATTCGTGAAGGTGGACGTACGGTAGGTGCGGGTCAGGTAACTGAAATTACTGATTAAATTAGAAATATGAGATGTGAGATATGAAAGTTTCATATTTCACATTTCTCATTTCCCAAACGGGTGTAGCTCAGCTGGTAGAGCAACGGTCTCCAAAACCGTAGGTCGTGAGTTCGAATCTTACCGCCCGTGCTAAAATGAAGCGTTCACTATGAATAATGTTGTTGAATTTATCCGAGCCTCTTACCAAGAGATGAGCGAAAAGGTTACTTGGCCTTCTTATTCATCATTGCAAAGGAGTTCGTTTCTAGTACTGGTAGCTTCATTAATCTTTGCATTACTGATTGGAGTCATTGATCTCGGCTTTGAAAATGCGATGAAGTGGTTTTATAACGCATTCTAAAAAACGCTGAACGATTATGGTCGATCCAAAATGGTATGTGATCCGTGCAGTAAGCGGAAAAGAGCGTAAGGTTCGGGAGTACCTCGAGCACGAGATCAAAGTGAACAAGTTAGAAGAGTTTGTACCTCAGGTGATTATTCCGTCGGAGAAGGTGATGGAAATGCGAAACGGTAAAAAGCGGGTGCGGGAGCGTCAGTTTTTTCCGGGATATATTCTGGTGTCGGCTGATTTGAAGAATGGAGAAGTGCTGCACATGATTAATAATGTGCCCAATGTAATTGGGTTTTTGAGTGCCAAGGGAACAAGTACAGCCCGTTCACAAGAGCCACCTGTGCCTTTGCGTGAATCAGAGATTAATCGCATTTTAGGTCGAGTTGACGAGGCGGAGGAAGAGGATATTAAAATGGATACCCCGTACATAGTGGGTGAAGAGGTGAAGGTAATGGATGGGCCATTTAGCGGGTTCATCGGTAACATTGAAGAGATTTTTGAAGAGCGCCGGAAGTTGAAAGTGATGGTGAAGATATTTGGCCGTAACACTCCGGTAGAGCTTAATTATATGCAAGTTGAAAAAGTAGATAATAGCGGTAACAATGGCTAAAGAAATAAGCGGATACTTAAAACTACAGATTCGCGGTGGGCAAGCAAATCCATCCCCTCCCGTAGGTCCAGCCCTAGGTAGTAAGGGATTGAATATCATGGAGTTCTGTAAGCAATTTAATGCACGAACCCAAGATAAGCCCGGGCAATTACTTCCGGTACTAGTAACAATTTATACCGACAAGTCTTTTGACTTTGTAATCAAGACTCCTCCTGCTGCGGCTCTGCTAATGCAAGCTGCCAAGCTGAAGAAGGGATCGGCTGAGCCTAACCGGGCTAAAGTAGGCAGCGTTACTTGGGATCAAGTGAAAGAAATTGCTGAAACCAAGATGCCCGATTTAAATGCATTTAAAGTAGAGTCGGCGATGAAAATGGTAGCTGGCACTGCTCGGAGTATGGGGTTAAGAGTAACTGGAAAAGCTCCTTGGGCGTAATAAATTAGTTGAACACATGGCGAAGCTAGGAAAAAAACAACAAGATGTACTGAAGAAATACGACCTTACCCAGTCTTATTCTCTTCAAGAAGCTACTGAAATTGTTAAAGATATTACTACTACTAAGTTTGATGCTTCGGTAGATATAGACGTGAATTTGGGTGTAGACCCCCGCAAAGCCGACCAAATGGTTCGGGGTGTGGTGGCACTACCGCATGGTACCGGCAAGGAGGTAAAAGTATTAGTGCTTTGTACTCCTGAAAAAGAGGCTGAAGCGAAAGAAGCTGGTGCTGATTACGTCGGGTTAGACGAATACATTCAGAAGATTGAAGGAGGTTGGACTGATGTGGATGTTATTGTTACCATGCCTACTGTAATGGCAAAAGTGGGACGCTTGGGTAGAGTATTAGGCCCACGTGGGTTAATGCCTAACCCGAAGGCGGGTACGGTAACGATGGACATTGGAAAAGCCGTGCAGGATGTGAAAGCTGGTAAGATTGACTTTAAAGTTGATAAGTTTGGTATTATCCACGCTAGCATCGGAAAAGCTTCTTTTGACCAAGAGAAATTAGTAGCTAACGCTACCGAGATGATTCAGACCATTAATCGGTTGAAGCCTTCTTCAGCAAAAGGAACTTATTTCAAGAGCATTTCATTATCGAGCACTATGAGCAAAGGAGTGCCCGTAGACAAAAACACCGTTCCAGGTATATAATAGTTATGACTAGAGAAGAAAAAGGAGTCCTGATCGATGATCTTGCCGAGAAGCTTCGTAACACCAGTTACTTCTACGTAGCCGATACCGGAGGGCTATCAGTAAAGGAAATTAATGAATTTCGGGCAATGTGCTTTCAGCGAGGTATTGAGTACAAAATTTTCAAAAACACCCTGATTCGTAAAGCCCTAGAACAGCTCGATACTGATTACGAACCCTTTCACGATGCTTTGAAAGGTACGTCAGGCATAATGTTCTCAGCCGAAACGAGTAACGCGCCGGCTAAAGTTATTAAGGAGTACCGTAAGAAAGGAGGCGATGCCGAAAAGCCAGCGCTGAAAGCGGCTTCAATTGATTCGGATTTATTCATCGGTGAGGAGCATTTGGATATGCTAAGCTCATTGAAGTCTAAGGACGAACTTTTAGGCGAAGTAATTACGTTACTTCAATCTCCTGCCAAAAACGTTATTTCTGCTCTTCAGAGTGGTAAAAACAAGCTGGCGGGTATCGTTAAAACCCTGTCTGAGCGCGAAGAGTCTTAGAAAAATAAAATCAATTAAACAATACTTACTAATTAATTCCGAATTAAAATGGCAGATCTGAAAGACTTCGCAGAACAACTGGTTAACTTATCAGTGAAAGAAGTAAACGAGTTGGCGAACATTCTGAAAGAAGAATATGGTATAGAGCCGGCTGCTGCCGCAGCTGTTGCCGCAGCTCCCGCTGGTGGCGGTGGTGAAGGCGGTGGCGCTGAAGAACAAACTGAGTTTGATGTAATTCTTAAAGCTCCGGGCGGATCTAAATTGGCGGTAGTGAAACTTGTGAAGGAACTTACTGGTTTAGGTTTGAAAGAAGCTAAAGCATTAGTAGACGGTGCGCCTACCGAAGTAAAGCAAGGACTTCCTAAAGATGAAGCCGAAGGCTTGAAAAAGCAGTTAGAAGAAGCCGGTGCTGAAGTAGAAATTAAGTAATTAGCAATATACCACGACCATATTTCATTTTTAGCATCACAGGCCTGGCTCGCTAGTCAGGTCTTTTCCCGTTTGTGGGCTTTTTACCAGCTTTTGCTTCTTGACCATTACCAGAATAGAATTCTGAATATTCCCATCACCCAAAAAACTGAAGTGTTTTGGCTAACGTAAAAAATTCTAAAAACCAAGCCAGCCTTACCGCTGGCCTTCCTAACCGTATTAGCTTTGCTTCTATTGGAAAGGTACTAGATTACCCCGATTTTCTTAATGTTCAACTGCAATCTTTTCAGGATTTCCTGCAGATTGATACCCCCGCTGAGCAGCGAAGAAACGAAGGGCTATATAAAGTATTTTCGGAAAATTTTCCGATCACCGACTCTCGGGAGAACTTTGTTCTTGAGTTCATAGATTACGTAATTGATCCACCGAAATATTCGGTAGATGAATCCATAGATCGCGGGTTAACATATTCCGTCCCGCTCAAAGCAAAGCTACGTTTATCGTGCAACGATGAAGATAACGAAGACTTTGAGACCATAGAACAAGAGGTGTTTTTGGGTAACATCCCGTACATGACTACCAAAGGTTCTTTTATTATCAACGGGGCTGAGCGTGTTATCGTATCACAGCTGCACCGATCTCCGGGAGTGTTCTTCGCTCAAAGCAAGCATACCAACGGTACCAAGCTGTATTCAGCACGAATTATTCCGTTTAAGGGTTCGTGGATTGAGTTTGCTACAGATGTGAACAATGTGATGTATGCGTATATTGACCGAAAAAAGAAGTTTCCGGTAACTACGCTGTTGCGCGCCATTGGCTATGGATTAGATAAAGACATTCTCAACCTTTTTGAGCTTTCTGAAGAGGTCGAGGCCAATGAAAAAAACCTGAAGCAGTACGAAGGGCGAAAGTTAGCCGCAAGAGTGCTACGTACCTGGACAGAAGATTTCGTAGATGAAGATACTGGAGAGGTAGTTTCTATTGACCGAAACGAAGTATTACTGGAACGAGACTCAGTACTTCAGGAAGAAGATATTAACACCATTCTTGAGTCTGGAACAGATTCTATCATTCTGCATCGCGAGGATGTGAATGTGACAGACTACTCAATAATCTATAATACGCTTCAGAAAGACCCGTCTAACTCGGAGAAAGAAGCGGTTGAGCAAATCTATCGTCAGCTTCGTAATACTGAGGCACCTGATGAGCAAACCGCTCGGGACATTATTCAGAGTCTGTTCTTTAGCGACAAGCGTTATGATTTGGGCGAGGTAGGACGTTACCGAATTAACAAAAAATTAGACTTAGAGATAGAATCTGATATTCGGGTACTAACCAAAGAAGATATCATCAAAATTGTTAAGTACCTAATTGGGTTGATTAACTCTAAGGCGGTGGTAGATGATATTGACCACTTGAGTAACCGACGGGTACGAACCGTGGGTGAGCAGCTGTATAGCCAGTTTGGAGTAGGTTTGGCGCGGATGGCTCGAACCATCAAAGAGCGGATGAACGTACGGGACAACGAGGATTTCAAACCCGTTGATCTTATCAACGCCCGAACGCTTTCTTCGGTAATCAATTCCTTCTTCGGAACCAACCAGCTTTCGCAGTTTATGGATCAGACCAACCCACTAGCGGAAGTGACCCACAAGCGAAGAATGTCAGCCTTAGGGCCGGGTGGTCTGTCCCGAGAGCGAGCCGGTTTTGAGGTACGTGATGTTCACTACACCCACTACGGTCGTTTGTGTACAATTGAGACTCCAGAAGGTCCGAACATTGGGCTAATCTCATCACTATGCGTTCACGCCAAAGTGAATACGATGGGCTTCATTGAAACCCCGTACCGTAAAGTAAATGAGGGGATTGTTACCAAAGATGTAGTATACCTGACGGCCGAAGAAGAAGACACACATAATATCGCCCAAGCAAACGCCCCGATTGAAGACAGTGGGAAATTTGTAAACGAAACGGTGAAAGCCCGTTACGAAGGTGACTTCCCGGTGGTGGGTCCCGATGATCTTACCTACATGGATATTGCGCCCAACCAAATTGTATCGGTAGCCGCTTCGCTTATTCCGTTTTTGGAACATGATGATGCTAACCGGGCTTTGATGGGATCAAACATGCAGCGACAAGCTGTGCCTTTGCTAAAACCTCAGGCTCCAATTGTGGGAACTGGGTTAGAAGGACGGGTGGCACAAGACTCTCGCTCACTGATTGTAGCCGAAGGCGATGGTGAAATCCACTACGTTGATTCTAAGAAGATTACTGTAAGGTATGACTTGACCGACGATGAGCGATTGGTGAACTTTGGCGACGACTTGAAAACCTACGAGTTGATTAAGTTCCGTCGTACTAACCAGGATACTTGCGTGAACCTCAAGCCTATTGTGCTAAAAGGGGAGCGAGTAACGCAAGGTCAAGTTCTCTGCGAAGGATTCGCTACTGAAAACGGAGAGTTAGCATTAGGCCGAAACCTGCTGGTGGCTTTCATGCCTTGGCAGGGATATAATTTTGAAGATGCGATTGTAATCTCAGAAAGAGTAGTGCGCGACGATGTGTTTACATCAGTACATATTGAGGAGTTTGAATTAGAAGTGCGGGACACCAAGCGCGGAGAGGAAGAACTAACTTCGGAGATTCCTAACGTGAGTGAAGATGCGGTTAGGAATCTGGATGAAAATGGTATCATCCGTACCGGTGCAGCAGTAAAAGAAGGCGATATTCTGATTGGTAAGATCACCCCGAAAGGAGAGACTGATCCAACGCCGGAGGAAAAGCTGCTTCGTGCTATTTTTGGCGATAAAGCTGGGGATGTGAAAGATGCCTCATTACGGGCTTCTCCTTCGCTTCGAGGAACTGTAATTGACACCAAACTTTTCTCGCGTCCTAAAAAGGATAAAGACCTGCGAGCCAAAGCCCGAAAAGAGGTAGAAACGCTGAAATCTCGCTTTAAGAATGATATTCTGGCTGTGCGAGGGGAGATGATCGATAAGATGGTTTCTCTGCTAGATGGTAAAAACTCTCAAGGGATTAAGCATAAGTTCGGCGATGAGATTATGTCGAAGGGTGTGAAGTTTAACCGCCAGAATATTGAGAATAATCTGTTTCCAGATAAAAATATCTACCGAGACGAAAGTTCGTACAGCATTCCTGAAGAAGCTAATCTGATTGCGGATATTATTGTTGACGACTGGACTGGCGACGAACGCATTGACCGTATGGTGGGTGAGCTGGTGAAAAACTATAACAATCGTCGTAATGAGGTAACAGCACGGTTCAAGCGAGAGCGATTTACCCTGGAGGTAGGCGATGAACTGCCAGCAGGTATTGTGCAGTTAGCTAAAGTGTACGTAGCCAAAAAGCGAAAGCTTAAAGTGGGAGATAAGATGGCGGGACGCCACGGAAATAAAGGAGTGGTTGCCAAAATTGTGCGGGAAGAAGACATGCCATTCCAAGCCGATGGCACTCCGGTAGATATTGTGTTGAACCCACTAGGGGTGCCCTCCCGGATGAATATCGGTCAAATCTATGAGACCGTATTGGGGTGGGCCGGACTGAAACTTCACAAACGTTACGCTACGCCGATTTTTGACGGAGCTACGATGGAGGACGTTACTAAGGAGTTAAAAGACGCCAAGCTACCCGACTACGGACGAACCTATTTATACGACGGATTGTCGGGAGTGCGGTTCGACCAGAAAGTAACCGTAGGAGTAATCTATATGCTTAAACTGGGACACTTGGTAGACGATAAGATGCACGCTCGCTCTATTGGGCCGTACTCGCTCATCACGCAGCAGCCATTGGGTGGTAAAGCTCAATTCGGGGGACAGCGTTTTGGTGAGATGGAGGTATGGGCACTGGAAGCCTTCGGAGCAGCTAACGTGTTACAGGAGATCCTAACAGTGAAATCTGACGATGTGGTAGGACGGGCTAAAGCCTACGAAGCCATTGTGAAGGGGGAAAACCTGCCTCGTCCGAATATTCCGGAGTCATTCAACGTACTCGTTCACGAGCTGCGAGGTTTGGCCTTGGAAATTACATTAGACTAAAAACTATGAGTATCCGCTACTGCGGATACCTAATTTTACATTATCAATTTTCAATTTTCAATTGATATAAAGTATGGCATTCAAGAAAAATAAGAAGTTCTCCAATGATTTCTCGAAGGTAACCATTAGCCTTGCTTCTCCTGAGTCTATTTTAGAAAGCTCGCACGGGGAAGTTACGCAGCCCGAGACCATCAATTACCGGACGTACAAGCCGGAAATGGGTGGGTTGTTTTGTGAGCGTATTTTCGGCCCGGTAAAAGATTGGGAATGTCATTGCGGAAAATATAAGCGCATTCGCTACAAAGGTATTATTTGCGACCGTTGTGGAGTAGAAGTGACTGAGAAGAAGGTGCGACGAGAGCGAATGGGGCATATTGAGTTGGTGGTGCCCGTAGCGCATATTTGGTACTTCCGCTCGTTGCCGAACAAAATTGGCTACCTGCTTGGTCTTTCTACTAAGAAACTCGATCAGATTATCTACTACGAGCGCTACGTGGTAATCCAAGCTGGAGTGAAAGCTGAAGACGGAATTAGCTATCTGGATTATCTGACTGAGGATGAATACCTAGATATCATCGATAAGCTTCCGGCCGATAATCAGCGATTGGACGATAACGATCCGAATAAGTTTATCGCTAAAATGGGAGCGGAAGCCCTGGAGATGCTACTAGCCCAGCTAAAACTGCAGGAGCTAGAGTATAGTCTTCGCCATCAGGCCAACACGGATACTTCCCAGCAAAGAAAAGCAGAGGCACTAAAGCGGTTGAAAGTAGTAACAGCTTTCCTTGATGCCCGCAATCGTATTGAGAACCGTCCGGAGTGGATGGTTATTAAGATGGTGCCGGTTATTCCGCCTGAACTACGTCCATTAGTACCGCTCGATGGTGGTCGCTTTGCCACTTCCGATTTGAACGATCTTTACCGTCGGGTAATTATCCGAAACAATCGTCTGAAGCGACTGATCGATATTAAAGCACCCGAAGTAATTCTTCGAAACGAGAAGCGAATGCTGCAAGAAGCGGTTGACTCACTCTTCGACAACTCTCGGAAGGTAAACGCAGTGCGCTCCGACGGAAATCGGGCACTGAAATCACTCAGCGATATGCTGAAAGGTAAGCAAGGACGTTTCCGCCAGAACCTACTGGGTAAGCGAGTTGACTACTCGGGTCGTTCGGTGATCGTGGTAGGTCCCGAATTGAAAATGCACGAATGCGGTTTGCCTAAAGATATGGCAGCTGAGCTTTTCAAGCCGTTCATCATTCGTAAGCTCATCGAGCGGGGAATTGTCAAAACGGTAAAGTCAGCCAAGAAAATTGTGGATCGTAAAGATCCGGTAGTTTGGGATATTCTGGAAAATGTGTTGAAGGGACATCCGGTGCTATTGAACCGGGCTCCAACGCTTCACCGTTTGGGTATACAAGCATTTCAGCCCAAGCTAATTGAGGGAAAAGCTATTCAGCTTCATCCGTTAGTATGTACTGCCTTCAATGCTGACTTTGATGGTGACCAGATGGCGGTACACGTGCCATTAGGACACGAAGCGGTACTGGAGGCTTCTATGCTGATGCTGTCCAGCCATAACATTTTGAACCCAGCCAATGGCGCACCTATAACGGTTCCTTCGCAAGACATGGTGCTTGGGTTGTACTACGTAACCAAAGGGCGTAAGCACACTCCGGAGGTGCCAATTGCAGGAGAAGGCCTGTCTTTCTACAGTGCCGAGGAGGTGATTGTAGCTCTCAATGAAGGTCAGATTTCTAAGCACGCGTATATTAAAGTACGAACAAAAGTTCGTAATGAGCAGAACGAGCTAGAAGATAAAATCATCGAGACGGTTGCTGGGCGAGTGGTATTCAATGAGCTGGTGCCGGAAGAAGTGGGGTACGTAGATGAACTCCTCACGAAGAAGAAGCTACAGCAAATCATCGCGATGGTCTATAAAATTGCTGGCGTAGCCCGTACGGCCAAATTCTTAGATGACATCAAAGAGTTAGGTTTCCAGATGGCCTACAAGGGTGGGTTATCCATTGGGTTAGACGATATTATCGTTCCGAACGATAAACTAGGGCTTATCCAGGAAGCAAAAGAGGAAGTTGATTCAGTTCGGAACAACTACTTTATGGGGCTTATCACCGATAACGAGCGTTACAATCAGGTAATTGACGTATGGACTCGGGTGAACTCTCGTTTGACCAACGCCCTGATGAAGAAAATGGAAGACGACCAGCTAGGGTTCAACTCCATTTATATGATGATGCACTCGGGAGCTCGCGGTTCTCGGGAGCAGATTCGTCAGCTTGGCGGTATGCGAGGGCTAATGGCTAAGCCGCAGAAAAACCTGCAAGGTTCAGTCGGTGAGATTATTGAGAACCCAATTCTTTCCAACTTCAAGGAAGGGCTCGACGTAATTGAGTACTTTATCTCTACACACGGAGCGCGGAAAGGTCTGGCTGATACGGCTTTGAAAACAGCCGATGCTGGTTACCTAACTCGTCGTCTGGTAGATGTAGCTCAGGATGTAGTGATTCGGGAAGAGGACTGTGGTACTGTTCGCGGATTATTGGTAGCTTCTCTTAAAGATAACGAAGAAGTAGTAGAACCGCTATCAGAGCGTATTCTGGGGCGGGTGTCTGTACACGATATTTTTGATCCGATTTCGGACGAGCTTATCATTGAGTCGGGAACGGAAATTACCGAAGAATTAGCAGCCTTGGTGGATGAACGAGGCATTGAAGAGATGGAAATTCGCTCACCACTGACGTGTGAAACCAAGAGTGGAATTTGCTCGAAATGCTACGGAAGAAACCTTTCAACGGGCTACATGGTACAAGACGGTGAATCGGTTGGCGTTATTGCAGCTCAGTCTATTGGTGAACCCGGTACGCAGTTAACGCTTCGTACGTTCCACGTGGGGGGTACAGCTTCCAACATTGCGGTAGAAGCTACTATCAAAGCGAAGTTCTCCGGTAAAGTAGAATTTGAGGAGCTACGCTCGCTAAAAACTACCGACGACGAAGGCGAACCTAAAACGGTAGTAATGGGCCGCTCGGGTGAAATAAAAATTGTAGATGAGAAAACAGGCAAAGTATTCTCAACCTACAATGCACCCTACGGTTCCTTCCTGCGAGTGAAGGAAGGCGATACGGTAGAGAAAGGAGACGAGCTTTGCTACTGGGATCCGTACAACGCAGTGATCCTTTCGGAGTTTGAAGGAAAAGTAGACTTCGAGTACATTGAACAGGGAATTACCTACAAAGAAGAATACGATGAGCAGACGGGGCACCGTGAGAAGGTAATTACCGAAACGAGGGATAAAACGAAGAATCCGGCTATCGTTATTGAACCTTCGGGCAGTGACTTTGAGCGTAAAGCTTACAACATTCCAGTAGGAGCGCACTTAGCCGTAGATATTGACGATAAAGTTCGAGCCGGACAAGTAATTGCCAAGATTCCTCGGATGATGAGTAAGTCTCGGGATATTACAGGTGGTCTGCCTCGGGTAACTGAACTTTTTGAGGCACGTAACCCTTCCAATCCGGCGGTAGTAAGTGAGATCAACGGAGCCGTAACCTACGGAGGCATCAAACGAGGTAATCGGGAAATATTTATTGAGTCGAAAGATGGAATCAAGAAACGATACTTAGTACCGCTTTCTAAGCACATTCTAGTTCAGGATAATGACTTCGTTCGGGCGGGAATGCCGTTGTCTGATGGAGCCATTACCCCAGCGGATATTCTGGCGATTAAAGGCCCAACGGCAGTACAAGAATATTTAGTGAATGAGATTCAGGAAGTATACCGTTTGCAAGGAGTAAAAATCAACGATAAGCACATTGAGGTGATTGTAAGCCAAATGATGCAAAAAGTGGAGATTGAGAATGAAGGGGATACAAACTTCTTGAAGCGACAGGTAGTAGATAAATTCTCGTTCCGGGAAGAAAATGATGCTATTCTAGATAAAAAGCTTGTGGTGGAAGTAGGAGACTCTACCAACTTCAAGCAAGGCATGATTATCTCTTCTCGTCAGCTTCGCGATGAAAACTCTTCTCTGAAGCGTCAGGACAAAAATATCGTGCAGGTACGCGATGCTCAACCGGCGGTAGCCAAACCTACCTTGCAGGGAATCACTCAGGCATCATTAGGTACCGAGAGCTTTATCTCGGCGGCTTCTTTCCAAGAAACCACCAAAGTACTTAGTGAAGCTTCCATTCGAGGAAAAGCTGATCATCTGAACGGCCTGAAAGAAAATGTGATTGTCGGCCATCTGATTCCAGCCGGAACAGGTATGCGAGAATACAAGAACATTATTGTTGGTTCTAAGGAAGAGTACGAAGCATTGCGCGCTTCCCGCGAAAGTCGCGTGGAAGAAAATAGTACGGTTGAAACCAACTAGTAATGGCTAAAGAAGAGCAAGAAGATCAACAGCGTCGGAACCAGATTAGCATTGAGCTTTCGGAAGAAATGGCCGAAGGGCAGTATGCTAATCTGGCCACGATTGCCCACTCCAATAGTGAGTTTGTCATCGATTTCATTCGCCTGATGCCAGGGGCACCCAAAGCGAAAGTGAAATCCCGAATTATTATCACCCCCGATCATGCTAAGCGGCTGCTATTCGCCTTGCAAGATAATATCGAAAAATTCGAGGGAGCATTCGGTCCAATCAAGCAGTCAGACGAGACTCCGAAGTTTCCAATTAACTTTGGTGGGGCAATTGGAGAGGCTTAAGAACTATTTTGAAATTATATTTTGTTATAAACCGTCTATTTGGCTAACTTTGCACCTCAAAATTTCGCGAGGTGTAAGAAAATAGTAAATTTTAATGCCTACCATACAGCAGTTAGTAAGAAAAGGAAGAAAGGAATTGACTTCAAAATCGAAGTCGCCCGCACTGGATTCTTGTCCACAACGCCGGGGAGTTTGTACCCGGGTTTACACTACCACTCCTAAGAAGCCCAACTCGGCCATGCGTAAGGTGGCGCGGGTGCGGTTAACCAACGGTCGGGAGGTAAACGCTTACATTCCCGGAGAAGGACATAACCTGCAGGAGCACTCAATTGTATTGATTCGCGGGGGACGGGTGAAGGACTTGCCAGGGGTGCGTTACCACATTATTCGCGGTGCGCTGGATACCGCTGGTGTAAGTGGACGTCTGCAAAGAAGATCAAAATACGGCGCAAAACGCCCTAAAAAATAGAACCATAGCAATAATACTCCATGAGGAAAGCTAAACCCAAGAAAAGATACGTTTTACCCGATCCTAAGTACAAGGATACGCTGGTAACCCGATTTGTGAATTACATGATGGTAGATGGTAAGAAAAGTACCGCCTATTCTATTTTCTATGATGCCATTTCGCTAGTAGAAGAGCGCACCAGTGAAAATGGTCTGGAGCTTTGGAAGAAAGCACTAGGTAACATTATGCCATCGGTAGAAGTGAAGAGTCGTCGAGTGGGTGGTGCTACTTTTCAGGTGCCATTAGAAGTGCGGCCGGGACGAAAAACATCGCTAGGTATTAAGTGGATGATTCGCTACGCTCGCGCTCGGGGAGAAAAAACGATGAAGGAGCGGTTAGCAGGAGAAATTATTGCTGCTTCTAAAGGAGAAGGGGCTGCCGTGAAGAAAAAAGATGATACGCATCGTATGGCCGATGCTAACAGAGCTTTCTCACATTTTAGAATTTAAGAAATGAAGCGCGATTTACGATATACTAGAAATATTGGTATTGCTGCCCATATTGACGCGGGCAAAACCACCACTACAGAACGTATTCTGTACTACGCTGGGGTAAGCCATAAAATTGGTGAGGTGCATGATGGTGCTGCCACTATGGATTGGATGGAGCAAGAGCAGGAGCGAGGAATCACTATTACTTCGGCAGCAACTACCGTAAAATGGCCTTATCGAGAAAAAGATTACCATATCAATATTATTGATACTCCTGGACACGTAGATTTCACTGTGGAAGTGAACCGATCTTTGCGTGTGCTAGATGGATTAGTATTCTTATTCAGTGCCGTAGATGGAGTAGAGCCGCAGTCAGAAACTAACTGGCGTTTGGCTAACAACTATAATGTTGCTCGCATTGGCTTTGTGAATAAAATGGACCGCCAGGGGGCTGATTTCCTTGGCGTGTGCAAGCAGGTAAAGGAAATGCTAGGTAGCAACGCAGTTCCGCTTCAATTGCCCATTGGTGCTGAAGAGAACTTTAGAGGGGTAGTTGATCTAGTGAATAACCGCGGTATTATTTGGAACGAGGAAGATTTAGGTATGACATTTACCGAAGTGCCTATTCCGGATGATATGGTAGAAGAAGTGGCTGAGTATCGGGAGAAACTACTGGAAGCAGTAGCGGAGTACGATGAAAGCCTGATGGAGAAGTTCTTCGATGACCCTGACTCTATTACAGAAGAAGAAATACTGACCGCTTTACGGGCAGCCACTATCGATATGGCAATTGTGCCTATGCTTTGCGGTTCATCGTTCAAGAATAAAGGGGTGCAGACCATGCTTGACTACGTGATGGCTCTATGTCCTTCACCGCTCGATCGTGAAAAAATCAAAGGAACAAATCCTGATACTGAAGAGGAGGTGTTTCGTAAGCCTGACTTTGATGAGCCTTTTTCGGCTTTGGCTTTCAAGATTGCGACTGATCCTTACGTTGGGCGTCTGTGTTTTATCCGAGCGTACTCAGGCGTATTAGAGTCTGGCTCCTACGTTTATAATACTCGCTCTGACAATAAAGAGCGAATTAGCCGTATCTTCCAAATGCACGCTAAGAACCAAAATCAAATTGATAGTTTGGGAGCGGGGGATATTGGTGCGGTAGTAGGTTTTAAGGACATCAAAACAGGCGATACACTGTGTGATCAGAATAACAAGATTGTGCTGGAATCAATGGACTTTCCCGATCCGGTGATTGGATACGCTATTGAACCTAAAAAGCAAGCCGATGTAGATAAGCTAGGAATGGCCATAGCCAAACTTGTAGAAGAAGACCCAACACTTCAGGTAAATACCGACGAAGAAACCGGGCAAACTATTCTGCGGGGCATGGGTGAGCTTCACCTAGACATTATCATTGACCGTCTGCGTCGCGAGTTTAAAGTAGAAATCAACCAAGGGGCACCTCAGGTAGCTTACAAAGAGACTATTACCTCGGTGGTAGATCACAAGGAGGTCTACAAAAAGCAAACGGGTGGTCGTGGTAAGTTTGCTGACATTGTGTTTGAACTAGGGCCGATTGATGAAGAGCCTGATCCGAAGGAAGTTAAAGACGGACTTCAGTTCGTAAATAATATTGTTGGTGGGGTTATCCCCAAAGAATTCATTCCCGCTATTCAAAAAGGGTTTTCACAAGCCATGAGCAACGGTCCGTTGGCTGGTTATCCTATTGAGCATATGAAGGTTCGGCTGTACCACGGGTCATTCCATGACGTGGATTCCGATGCGCTTTCGTTTGAACTAGCTGCTCGTCTAGGATTTAAAGAGGCGACTAAAAAAGCAAAACCGGTTTTGCTCGAGCCAATTATGTCGGTAGAGGTAGTAACCCCTGATGAATACACAGGATCAGTAACGGGCGACCTGAACCGCCGGCGTGGAATTATGAAGGGAATGGATAGTAAAGGAGTTGCTCAGGTTATTAAATCAGATGTGCCCTTAAGCGAGCTATTTGGTTACGTGACTGATCTACGGACAATTTCATCCGGTAGAGCTACCGCCACACTTACATTCTCGCACTACGATCCAGTGCCTACCAATATTGCCGAAACGGTTATTGCCAACGCCAAAGGCGAGTCAAAATAATAGCTATGAATCAGAAGATAAGAATTAAGCTAAAATCATACGACCATAATTTAGTGGATAAATCCGCTGAAAAGATTGTTCGAGCCGTAAAAACAACCGGAGCAGTAGTGAGTGGTCCTATTCCATTGCCTACCCGCCGGGAGATTTTTACTGTACTACGTTCACCGCACGTAAATAAGAAAGCGCGGGAGCAATTTCAACTTAATACCTTTAAGCGGTTGGTAGATATTTATTCTAGCAGCAGCAAAACTGTAGATGCCCTAATGAAGCTAGAGCTTCCTAGCGGAGTAGACGTAGAAATTAAGGTATAAAGCACATAATATTTGTTGAGTGATAACCAATTCCGAAAGCCGGGATTGGTTATTTTTTATCTCATGCCAATTAGTAAAAAATCAGTGAACTAGTCGTATTTGTAAATCGTTGCAACGAGTCAGTTATTTACCAACAAAATAATTTGTTAAGCTAAGGTAAATCGCTAAATTTGCAGTCCTTTTACGGAAAAGAGGAATCTTTAAGAATAAAATTACATCCATAGTATAATGTCAGGCATTATTGGAAAAAAGATTGGGATGACCAGCATCTTCGATGAGCAAGGTCGCAACGTTGCTTGCACAGTGATTGAAGCTGGTCCTTGTGTAGTAACCCACGTAAAGAATGAGGAGTCCGATGGGTACAATGCTGTACAGTTGGGTTTTGGCGACCGTAAGGAGAAAAACGTCTCTTCAGCAATGAAAGGACATTTCAAGCGATCTAAAACTACTCCTAAGGCCAAGCTGGTTGAGTTTAGAGATTTTAGAGTTGAATTTGAAGGGGAAGATCAGGTTGCTCTTGGCAATTCAATTACCGTAGGCGATGTATTTACTGAAGGGGACTTCGTAGATGCTATTGGAAAATCTAAAGGAAAAGGTTTTCAAGGCGTGGTAAAGCGTCATGGTTTTGGTGGAGTAGGTGATGCTACCCACGGTCAGCATAACCGACAACGGGCTCCTGGATCAATTGGTGCGTGCTCTTTTCCTTCCCGTGTATTCAAAGGAATGAAAATGGCTGGCCGAACCGGTGGAGACCGCGTGAAGCTACTTAATCTGCGGGTGCTGAAGATCATCCCGGAAAAGAATTTAGTGCTAATCAGTGGTTCAGTGCCAGGGGCAAAGAACTCAACTGTTGTCTTAGAGAAATAATCATAAAGAAGTAATTCCAACATGGAAATTGCCGTAAAAAATATTCAAGGAGAAGAAACCGGGCGCTCAGTCACACTAGAAGATAGCATCTTTGGGGTAGAACCTAACGACCATGCTATCTACCTGGATGTAAAACAGTACATGGCTAACCAGCGTCAGGGTACACACAAAGCCAAAGAACGGGCAGAGATTGCTGGGTCTACCCGCAAAATAAAACGTCAGAAAGGAACGGGTACTGCTCGAGCGGGTAGCATAAAGTCGCCGATCTTTCGGGGAGGTGGTCGTATTTTTGGTCCTCGTCCGCGTAACTACGGATTTAAGCTAAACAAGAAAGTAAAGCAGCTAGCCCGTAAGTCAGCTTTATCATATAAAGCGAAGGATAACCAAATCACGGTGTTAGAAGCATTCAATTTTGATGCACCCAAAACCAAGAATTACTTAGGGTTGCTCTCTACGCTCTCGCTTCAGAACGGAAAATCACTGTTAGTATTAGACAGCCCAGATAGAAATATTGCTTTATCAGCTCGTAACCTTCCCAATGCTAAGGTGGTAACGGCCAATAAATTGAATACTTACGAAATTCTAGATGCCCGCCACCTAATTATGAGCGAAGAGGCGGTGAAGACGCTTAAAGAAATGTATGACAAAAAGGCTAACGATAATTAGATATGAACATTCTTAGAAAGCCTTTAGTAACCGAAAAGATATCGGAGCAAAACGAACAAGGTAAGTACGGTTTTGTTGTAGACCGGCGCGCCAATAAATTACAGATTCGTGATGCGGTAGAAAAGATGTACGGTGTAACGGTAGATAAAGTGTGGACAATGAACTACCAGGGAAAATCCAAGAGCCGATATACTAAGTCCGGGGTCATTTCCGGAAAGTCCCCTAATTTCAAAAAAGCAGTCGTGCAAGTGGCTGATGGGGATATTATTGATTTTTATAGTAACGTTTAATTGTGAGGTAGTATGGCAGTTAAGAAACTTAGGCCGATAACCCCAGGACAGCGACACAGAATAGCTCCTGACTTTTCTGATATCACTACCAATAAGCCCGAACGCTCATTGGTAGTTACATTGAAAAAATCAGGCGGACGAAATAATCAAGGGCGGATGACTACCCGCTACAAAGGCGGTGGGCATAAGCGCAAGTTGCGCCTAATTGATTTTAAGCGGCAGAAAGTAGATATACCCGCTACGGTGAAAACAATTGAGTACGATCCCAATCGTTCGGCGTTCATTTCGCTAGTCGAGTACCAAGATGGTGAGAAAGCATATATAATTTCCCCATCAGGACTAAAAGTTGGTCAGCAGGTAATATCGGGAGCTTCGGTAGCCCCTGAAGTAGGCAATTGCCTTCCCCTATCGGCTATTCCGCTGGGTACAATTGTGCATAACATTGAGTTAACTCCCGGCAAAGGCGGTCAAATGGCGCGCGGTGCGGGTGCTTATGCTCAGCTACTAGCTCGAGAAGGGAAATACGTAACCGTAAAACTGCCCTCTGGTGAGATGAGAATGATTCTTTCCACCTGCGTGGCTACGATTGGTTCGGTATCTAACACCGACCATATGAATGTTTCTTACGGTAAGGCAGGTCGTAAGCGATGGTTAGGCCGTAGACCTAGAACCCGTGGGGTTGCTATGAATCCGGTTGATCACCCGATGGGTGGTGGTGAAGGAAGAGCTTCAGGTGGACATCCTCGTTCGCGAAATGGAGTAATAGCCAAAGGGTACAAAACCCGCCGACCTAAGAAGTACTCGAATCGTCTAATAATTAGCAGGAAGAAAAAGAAATAAATGGCACGTTCACTAAAAAAAGGACCCTATATAGACTTCCGCCTGGAAAAAAAGGTGGAAGCAATGAGTCAGTCCAATAAAAAGTCAGTAATCAAGACCTGGTCTCGGCGCTCTATGATTTCGCCTGATTTTGTAGGGCAGACTTTTGCTGTTCATAACGGGAATAAATTTATTCCAGTGTACATCACTGAGAATATGGTAGGTCATAAATTAGGCGAGTTTGCTCCAACCCGTAATTTCCGGGGGCATATTTCCAAAAAAGATAAAGGCAGACGATAACTATGGAAGCGGTAGCAAAATTACGTAATGAACCTACCTCGGCTCGCAAAATGCGCCTAGTGGCTGACATGATTCGGGGCAGAAATGTATACGAAGCATTAAATATTCTCAAGTTTGAACCAAAGAGTGGAGCAGCTAAGCTGGAGAAGCTATTAGTTTCGGCCATTGCTAATTGGCAAGAGTTGAATGAGGACGAAAGATCAGACGAAGCCGATCTATATGTTAAGGAGATTCGGGTAGATGGTGCCCGCATATTGAAGCGTTTGCGCCCAGCTCCTCAGGGAAGAGCGCACCGTATTCGCAAGCGTTCAAACCACGTTACGCTAATAATTGACAGCAATGCTGTTGAACAAGAAATTCAATCTGAAGACTAGAATTTACTATGGGACAAAAGGTTAACCCAATCGCACTGCGACTAGGAATTATTAAAGGCTGGGATTCTAACTGGTACGGCGGGAAAGATTTTTCCGACAAGCTGGTAGAAGACCATGAGATACGTAAATATATAGATGCTCGTTTGTCTCGAGGTGGAGTTTCTAAGGTGATTATTGAGCGCACTCTGAAGCGAATTACGCTAACAATTCATACGGCTCGTCCCGGAGTTGTAATTGGTAAGGGCGGTCAGGAAGTAGATAAGTTGAAAGAAGAGCTTAAGAAGCTTACTGGGAAAGATATTCAGATTAACATTTACGAGATAAAGCGTCCTGAGCTAGATGCCCAACTTATTGGGGACTCGATTGCCCAGCAGCTTCAGGCGAGAATATCGTACCGTCGGGCCATGAAGCAAGCTATTGCTTCTGCTTTGCGAGTAGGTGCCGAAGGAATTAAAATTAAAGTTTCTGGCCGACTAGGTGGTGCGGAGATGGCGCGAACCGAGCAATACAAAGAAGGGCGTATTCCGCTTCATACACTACGGGCTGATATTGATTACGCTATCTCCGAAGCAAATACCATCTACGGAAAAATTGGTATTAAGGTATGGGTTTTCCGAGGTGAAGTATTTGGTAAGCGCGATCTATCTCCCAACGTAGGCAACCAGAGTGGAAATAATAGTGGTGGCGGTGGCCGTGGCGACCGTCGCAGAGAAGGTGGACGAAGCCGAAGAAGAAATCGATAAGATAATCAGCTATGTTACAGCCGAAAAGAACAAAATTTAGAAAAAAGCAGAAAGGTCGAGTTAAAGGGTTAGCCCAACGAGGACATACCGTGGCTTTTGGTAGCTTTGGATTAAAGACACTAGAGCCAGCCTGGATTACCAGTCGGCAGATTGAGTCCGCTCGTATTGCCATGACTCGTTATATGAAACGAGAAGGTCAGGTGTGGATTCGGATTTTTCCAGATAAACCCGTGACTAAGAAGCCAGCCGAAGTGCGAATGGGTAAAGGAAAAGGAGCACCTGAATATTGGGTAGCTACGGTAAAACCCGGGCGAATTATGTTTGAAGTATCGGGAGTATCTACGGAAATAGCTAAGGAAGCATTGCGGTTAGCTGCCCAAAAACTTCCGGTAAGTACTAGGTTTGTTGTTCGTAAAGATTACGTAGGAAAGTAATATGAAAAACGAAGAAATTAAATCCATGTCGGCGGATGAGCTAACAGAAACGTTAAAATCTGAGCAGGATAATCTGACTAGATTGCGCTTTGCTCACGCTATTTCGCCAATTGAGAATCCAATGAAGATTAAAACTTCTCGTAAAACTATTGCCCGCATTAAAACTGCATTACGGGCGCAAGAACTAGCCAACAACGAATAGATCATGGAGCAGAAAGAACGTAATCTACGCAAAGAACGTATTGGGCAAGTTCTTAGTAACAAGATGGAAAAGTCAATTACTATTTCCGTTGAGCGAAAGGTGAAGCACCCAATCTACGGTAAGTTTGTACGGAAAACTACTAAGTTTTTAGCCCACGATGAGAACAACGATTGTGGCATTGGTGATACGGTTCGTATTATGGAAACCCGTCCGCTAAGTAAAAATAAGCGATGGCGTTTAGTAGAAATCATTGAAAGAGCTAAGTAAATTATGATACAGCAAGAGTCTAGGCTAAATGTAGCTGACAATAGCGGAGCAAAAGAGGTGCTTTGTATTCGCGTTCTAGGCGGTACGAAGCGTCGTTATGCTTCGGTGGGTGATAAAATTGTAGTAACTGTAAAATCGGCTATCTCTTCTAGCAATTTGAAGAAAGGGACGGTTTCTAAGGCAGTAATTGTTCGTACCAAAAAGGAAGTTCGTCGTAAAGATGGTTCTTACATTCGGTTTGAGGAGAACGCTGCCGTGCTGCTAAACCCTAACGATGAACCTCGGGGAACTCGGATTTTTGGACCAGTAGCTCGCGAACTGCGCGAGAAGCAGTTTATGAAAATTGTTTCACTAGCTCCTGAAGTACTTTAATTATGGCTAAGCTTAGAAAGAAGAAACTAAAGATCAAATCTGGAGACACCGTAAAAGTGGTTTCTGGTAATGATAAAGGAAAGACTGGAAAAGTAGTATCGGTACTAATAGCTGACAATAAGCTATTAGTAGAAGATGTTAACGTTGTTACCAAACACGTGAAACCTTCCGCTCAGAACCCAGAAGGAGGGCGCAACCAACAGGAAGCTCCCATACATATTAGTAACGTAATGTTGATTGATCCGGCCAGCGGAGAGCCTACTAAAGTAGGTAGAAAGAAGAATGATGGCGGGAAAATTCAACGATACAGCAAAGCAACCGGAGAGTTTATTTAATTATGGCAACTACTGAAACATATACGCCGCGTTTAAAGCAGAAATTTCAGGACGAAATCACCTCTCAGCTGAAAGAAAAATTTGAGTATTCTTCAGTAATGCAGGTGCCTCGCTTGGTTAAAATTGCCGTGAACAAAGGAATCGGCGATGCTGTGGCCGATAAGAAGCTGGTAGATGTTGGGGTTGAGGAGCTGACCTTAATTACAGGGCAGAAAGCAGTTCCTACCATTGCTAAGAAATCAGTCTCTAACTTTAAGCTTCGTGAATTTATGCCAATCGGGGCGAAAGTAACGCTACGAGGCAGCCGCATGTACGAGTTTTTGGATCGTCTCATGTCAGTTGCTCTACCACGGGTGCGCGACTTTCGAGGTATTAACGATAAAGGGTTCGACGGACGAGGCAACTATACATTAGGAGTAAAAGAACAAATTATATTTCCAGAGATCAGTATTGATAAAGTGAACCGGATTTCAGGAATGGACATTACGTTTGTTACTACGGCAAATACCGACGAAGAAGCTTACGAGCTTTTAAAAGCATTCGGAATGCCATTTGCAAACCGAAACGCATCTTAAATTATGGCAAGAAAATCAGTTATCGCCCGAGAAAGAAAACGCCAACGCTTGGTAGAAAAGTATGCTGAAAAGCGAGCGGAATTAAAAGCGCAAGGTGACTACGAAGCTTTAGATAAGCTACCTAGAAATGCTTCACCGGTTCGGTTGCACAATCGTTGTAAGCTAACCGGACGGCCTAAAGGATACATGCGGAAGTTTGGAATTTCGCGAGTTACTTTTCGTGAACTAGCTTCAAACGGGAAAATTCCGGGAGTTACCAAAGCAAGCTGGTAAAAAATAGCAATATATTTTTTGCGAAGGGAAGAAAATCTTACCTTTGCAATCCGTTTTTTAAGGCGGCAAAGAAAAATAGTATGATAACAGATCCAATAGCTGATTACCTAACTCGATTGAGAAATGCCATTAAGGCAAATCACAGAGTTGTTGAAATACCTGCTTCTAACTTGAAGAAAGAAATTACTCAGGTTTTACACAGTAAAGGGTACATTCAAAACTATAAATTTGAGGAAGGGGTGAACTATCAGGGGGTAATCAAGATTGCCCTTAAATACAACCCTCTGAAGAAAACTCCGGCTATCACTCACTTAGAGCGAGTAAGTAAGCCTGGCTTGAGAAAGTACGCTAAAGCTGATGAATTACCTCGAGTATTGAATGGGTTGGGTATAGCAATTCTTTCTACTTCTAAAGGAGTAATTTCTGATAAAGAAGCTCGGCAGCAGAACGTAGGCGGAGAGGTTATTTGCTACGTATATTAATAATAGTATAGTATGTCTCGTATAGGAAATCAACCAGTAAGTATTCCTGAAGGAGTTTCTGTGAGCCGGGAGAGTAGCCTGGTAAAAGTGAAAGGTCCCAAAGGAGAGCTATTTCAGCACGTAGACGCTGATTTTGATGTAAAGATTGAGGAGGGTGAGCTTACTTTGTCTCGGCCTACCGAACAGAAGAGGCATAAGTCGCTGCACGGGTTATACCGGTCGCTGGTGGCTAATATGGTAGAGGGAGTAAGCGAAGGTTTTAAAAAGGAACTTGAACTTGTTGGGGTTGGTTATCGAGCCAATGTTCAAGGCAATATCTTGGAACTTAACCTGGGCTACTCTCACAATATATTTTTGCAAATACCCGAAGGAATTAAAGTGACAGCCGAAACTGCCAAAGGGAAGAACCCGATAGTGACTTTGGAAGGTTACGATAAGCAGTTGGTAGGGCAGGTTGCTGCTAAGATTAAGTCTTTGCGTCCGGTTGAGCCTTACAAAGGGAAAGGCATTCGGTTCGTGGGCGAAATTGTTAGAAGAAAAGCAGGTAAAACTGCGGCTAAATAATAGAAGATTATGCCAGTTCGTAAGAATAATAATCGTCGGAGCCGAATTAAGAAGAGCATCCGTCGCAAGATACAAGGAACCACTGAACGTCCTCGTCTGTCAGTCTATAAAAGCAATAAGAATATTTACGCTCAAATTATTGACGATAGTCAGGGTAAAACGATAACCAGTGCCTCTTCAACTGAGCTAGGAAGTTTTAATAACCCTACTGTTGAGGTATCTAATAACGTTGGAAAGAAATTAGCCGAGAAGGCAGTGGCAAGCGGATTGGAGTCAGTAGTGTTTGATAGAAACGGATATATTTACCACGGAAAAGTTAAAGCATTAGCAGAAGGTGCCCGCGAGGGTGGCCTAAAATTTTAACGAATGGCACAGAATGTACGGTCAGTTAAGGCCAGCGAATTAGATTTAAAAGAAAAAGTTGTTGCTATCAAGCGCGTAGCCAAAGTGGTGAAAGGTGGACGGCGATTCAGCTTTTCAGCTATTGTGGTAGTAGGTAATGGTGATGGGATTGTTGGGTATGGTTTAGGAAAAGCTAATGAAGTTACCGATGCTATCACTAAAGGAGTAGATGATGCTAAGAAAAACCTGCTGAAAGTTCCGGTTCTAAAGGGAACCATTCCTCACGAGAATATTGGTAAATATGGCGGTGGGTTCGTTCTGCTAAAGCCTGCTTCACCTGGAACCGGAGTAATTGCCGGTGGTGCGATGCGTGCTGTGTTAGAGAGTGCTGGAGTAAACGACGTATTGGCCAAATCCAAGGGTTCGTCCAATCCTCATAATGTAGTTAAGGCTACCTTTGACGCATTAGCTACTATGCGAGATGCTTACTCGGTAGCGGAACAACGAGGAATTGAGTTAGAAAAAGTATTTAACGGCTAGAATAATGGCTAAGATCCAGATTACCCAAGTCCGTAGTGCAATTAATAAACCTAAGCGTCAGAAATTGACATTACAGGCACTTGGGTTAGGCAAGCTGCACCGAACAGTAGAAGTTGAAGCAAATCCTCAGATTCAGGGGATGGTTCGAAAAGTAAATCATCTCGTAACTGTAAAAGAAGTTTAGTATGAACCTTAGTAACTTAAAACCTGCTGAAGGATCAGTTAAAAATAAAAAGCGAATCGGCCGAGGAGCTGGCTCCGGTTGGGGTGGCACTGCTGGTCGAGGTCACAAAGGAGCTCAGTCCCGATCAGGGTACAAAGTAAAAGCAGGCTTTGAAGGTGGTCAAATGCCACTACAGCGTCGGGTTCCTAAGTTCGGTTTTAAATCACCTAATAGAGTGGTTTATCACGTAGTGAATGTAGGGCAGTTGCAAGGAGTAGTTGATAAGTTAGGCAAGTCCGAACTCTCCTTCCAAGACTTTGTATCAGTAGGGTTGGCAGGAAAAAAAGACTTAGTTAAGATACTAGGAGACGGAGAAATTTCAGCATCAGTGAAAGTAGAAGCTCACGCTTTTTCTAAGTCGGCTAAAGAGGCGATTGAGAAAGCAGGAGGAGAAACAGTTAAACTGTAAGCGTGTATGAAGAAGTTCATTACCACTATTAAGAACATATTTTCTATTGAGGAACTGCGTAATCGTATCTTAAATACGATTGGCTTTCTTATTATATTCCGTCTTGGCTCTTTTGTGGTTCTACCTGGGGTAGATCCTAACCTACTGGAGCAAGGAGCTGATAGTGGTATTTTCGGGCTTCTGAACACATTCTTAGGTGGTGCATTCAGTCGTGCCTCTATTTTTGGGTTGGGTATTATGCCGTACATTTCGGCATCTATTGTTATCCAGCTACTAACCGTTGCGGTTCCCTACTTCCAGAAAATGCAGAAGGAGGGTGATTCTGGTCGGAAGAAGATGAACCAGATTACTCGGGTTCTTACTATTCTGATTACACTGGGTCAATCAGTAGGATATTTAGCGTATGCCGTACCAGATGAGGCAGTTATGATCGACCAGACTCTGTTCACCATAACGGCTATGATCTTATTATCGGCGGGCACGATTTTCTGTATGTGGTTAGGTGAGAAAATTACCGATAAAGGAATTGGTAATGGTATCTCCATGCTGATTATGATTGGAATCATCTCCCGCTTTCCGGGTTCAATCGTTGCGGAAGCATTAGCAAAAGGCATGAGTGGTGCTCTATTGTTTGTATTAGAAATTGTAGCTTTATTCTTTGTAGTAATGGCTTCGGTAATTCTGACACAAGCTATTCGGCGAGTTCCGGTTCAATACGCTAAGCAAGTAGTTGGTAATAAAGTATACGGTGGACAGCGACAGTATATTCCCCTACGGGTAAATGCTTCGGGAGTAATGCCTATTATCTTTGCTCAATCATTAATGTTCTTACCTGGCCTGCTGGCTGGAATATGGGCTGATCAGAGTGATATTGCAGCTTCTATTGGACGGACATTTGCGGATATTTCCTCCTGGCAATACAACGTGGTTTTTGGTATACTAATTATCTTATTTACCTTCTTCTACACAGCAATTACGATCAACTCTACCCAAATTGCAGATGATCTGAAGCGGAACGGTGGATTTGTACCGGGGGTGAAGCCTGGTAAACCTACAGCAGATTTTCTAGATACCATATTATCTCGAATTACGCTGCCTGGTTCGGTTTTTCTATCCATCATCGCTATTATGCCGGCTATTGCTATGGTGGCGGGAGTCACTACCGATTTCTCTTACTTTTACGGGGGAACTTCGCTCTTAATTATGGTAGGGGTTATACTGGATACTCTACAACAAATAGAAAGCTACTTACTCATGCGCCACTACGAAGGGTTGATGAAATCAGGAAGGGTAAAAGGGCGATCGCAAAATGCAGCAGTGGCTTAGTAATGAACCTATGGCAAAACAAGCATCAATTGAACAAGACGGAACCATTGTAGAAGCACTGTCTAATGCAATGTTTCGGGTAGAGTTAGAGAACGGGCACGAGGTAATTGCCCACATTTCGGGTAAGATGAGAATGAATTATATTAAAATTTTACCTGGTGATCGAGTGAAGTTAGAAATGTCTCCCTACGATCTTACCAAAGGAAGAATTGTTTATCGCTATAAATAGAAGAAATCATGAAAGTAAAAGCGTCCATCAAAAAGCGAAGTGTCGATTGCAAGATCGTTCGCCGAAAAGGAAAGCTTTATATTATTAACAAAAAGAACCCCCGGTTCAAACAAAGACAAGGTTAATTATGGCTAGAATTGCTGGAGTTGATATTCCTGACCACAAGCGAGGCGAAGTTGGGCTGACGTACATTTTTGGTATTGGCCGAAGTGCTTCCCTTAGCATATTAGCAAAAGCAGGAGTAGATCCTGATAAGAAAGTGGGAGAGTGGAATGATGAAGAATCGAATCAGATTCGCCAGATTATTTCTGAAAATCATAAGGTAGAAGGGGTTCTGAAATCTGAAGTTCAACTGAACATTAAGCGATTGATGGATATTGGTTGCTACCGAGGGCTTCGTCATCGTAAAGGATTACCTCTGCGAGGGCAGCATACTAAGAACAACTCCCGTACTCGTAAGGGTAAGCGGAAGACCGTTGCTAATAAGAAAAAGGCTACTAAGTAATTTATGCAACGACGCAGAGTACCCGTTGTGGCGACCGCCGCGCGGAGCAATGCGTCGCCACAATCATATTATGGCACAAAAGAGAAAAGATAAAGGTAAGAAGAGAGTTGTCGCGGTTGATACCGTTGGGCAGGCTCACATTAAAGCTTCTTTCAACAACATTATTATCTCCATTACTAACATGGCAGGTCAGGTTGTTTCCTGGTCATCTGCTGGAAAAATGGGGTTCCGGGGTTCTAAGAAAAACACTCCTTACGCCGCCCAGATGGCAGCATCTAACTGTGCTCAGGTTGCGTACGATCAGGGCATGAGAAAGGTAGAAGTGTACGTAAAAGGGCCTGGCTCAGGAAGAGAGTCTGCCATTCGTACTCTTCAGAATACTGGTTTAGAAGTGACTATGATTCAGGATGTTACTCCTCTTCCCCACAATGGCTGTCGTCCTCCTAAGCGACGTAGAGTTTAATTCATTATAAAGATCATTCGTTTATATGGCTCGTTATACAGGTCCTAAAACAAAAATTGCCCGTAAGTTCGGTGATCCCATCTTTGGGCCGAGCAAAGCTTTACAAAAAAAGAGCTATCCTCCTGGTCAGCATGGGCGGGGCAGACGCCGTAAGCAATCAGAATATGCTATGCAGCTGATGGCTAAGCAAAAGGCTAAGTATACCTACGGTGTATTAGAGCGTCAGTTTGCTAACTTATTTGATAAAGCAAGTCGTAGCAAAGGTATTACCGGTGAGGTTTTATTACAATTGCTGGAGGCTCGCTTAGATAATGTAGTGTATCGCTTAGGCATTGCACCCACCCGGCGCGGTGCTCGTCAGCTCGTTTCGCACAAACATATTGTCGTAAACGGCGAAGTAGTAAATATTCCTTCTTATCACTTGAAGCCGGGTGATTTGATAGGAGTGCGAGAAAAGTCAAAGTCATTGTTAGCAGTGACCGAGAGTGTAGCATCGCATAGTCCAAAAGTAAAGCAATATTCTTGGTTGGAGTGGGATGGCAAGGAGCTTACTGGTCGCTTCAGCTCACAACCTAGTCGAGAAGATATTCCTGAAAACATCCAGGAGCAACTGATCGTTGAGCTTTACTCTAAATAATTTTACAGTACAAATAATAATCACTACCCACAAATTATGTCCATACTTGCATTTCAAATGCCCGAAAAAGTGGTGATGGAAAAGGCTGATAATTTTCACGGCCTTTTTACTTTTAAGCCACTGGAGCGAGGGTACGCAGTTACGATAGGTAATGCATTACGAAGGATTCTTCTTTCCTCTTTGGAAGGATACGCCATCACGGGTATTAAAATTCCGGGCGTGTTACACGAGTTTTCTTCTATTGACGGTGTAGTAGAAGATCTTTCGGAAATTATCTTGAACCTTAAGATGGTTCGCTTTAAGAAAGTAACTGAAGATTTTGTTGAAAATAAAGTCGTAATCCCTTTGCGGGGACAAAGCACTTTTACTGGTGCTGATATTCAAAATCACACCACTTCTTTCGAGATTCTTAATCCAGAACACGTAATCGCCCACTTAGATGATTCCGTAGATTTGGAGGTAGAACTGTACGTGGACAAAGGAAGAGGATATATTCCTAGCGAAGAGAATAGCCAAAACGATCAGAATGCTGGATATATTCCGCTAGATGCCGTATTCTCGCCTATTAAAAATGTTACGTTTGAAGTGGAGAATACTCGGGTTGAGCAGAAGACTGACTTTGAACAGTTACTGATTGACATTCAAACCGATGGTTCAATCCACCCGGAAGATGCGTTGAAAGGTGCTGCCAATATTCTTATCAAGCACTTCATGCTATTCTCTGACCAAAGTATGGTGCTGGAGTCGCCTCAGCAAGGTGAACCTGATGCAGTAGATGAAGAGATGCTTCACATGCGTAAGCTTCTTAAAACCCCACTGAATGATCTAGATCTTTCAGTGCGGGCTTACAATTGCTTGAAAGCTGCTGATGTGAAAACGCTAGGCGATTTGGCTCAGTTAGAAATATCAGATATGATGAAGTTTCGAAACTTTGGAAAGAAGTCCCTGGCGGAGCTAGAGCAGCTCATTCAAGACAAGAATCTTTCGTTCGGAATGGATTTAACAAAATACAAGTTAGAAGAAGATTAATCACCCAACTGGGTGTGGTAAAGAAATAGAGCCATGAGACACGGCAAGCGATTTAATCATTTAGGAAGAACCTCTTCGCATCGGAAATCTACGTTGGCGAACATGGCATCTTCGCTCATTATTCACAAGCGATTGACGACTACTGTGGCTAAAGCAAAAGCCCTTCGTCAGTACGTAGAACCATTGATTACTAGATCAAAGGTAGATAGCACTCATTCCCGAAGAGTTGTTTTTTCTTACTTAAAGGACAAAGACTCTTCTCGGGTTTTGTTTGACGAAGTAGCTGAAAAAGTAGCGGAACGGCCAGGAGGGTACACTCGGATTATCAAGCTAGGCAATCGTTTGGGTGACAACGCTGAAATGTGCATGATTGAACTGGTTGATTTCAACGAAATATACAACCAAGAAGAAAAGCAAGCCAAAACCAAAACTCGCCGAAGCCGACGAGGGGGTAAAAAGAAGATCGATACTTCTACTCAAGCGGCAGCCACTTCTGAGGCTGTAACTGAAACTGAAGAACCTCAGACTGCCGAGGAAAGTGCAGTAGAAGAGGAAACTGTAGAGTTGAGTGGTGAAGTGGTGGTTGAAGATACTACTACTGAGGCTGAAACTGAAACAGCCCAGGAAGTAGAAGCTAGTACAGCGACTGAAGAGCAAGTAGAATCAGATGATCAGCCCCAGGCAGAAGATGCACCTTCTGAAGAAGATGATGAAAAAGAATCTAAAGGGTAATTTAATAGCCTTGTAAGCATAGAAAGGGAATTGTTCGGTAAACGAATGATTCCCTTTTTTTTTACTTCATATTTTACAAACTTGCCACCAACTTAAACACTATGCAGCATTCGGAAATACCCCAACGCCCCGCCGTACTACTTTTAGAAGATGGCACTCACTTTGAGGGTGAAGCCATTGGTAAAATTGGGATGAGTGGAGGAGAGATCTGTTTCAATACAGGCATGACGGGTTACCAAGAAATTTATACCGACCCATCGTACTACGGTCAGATTATCGTTAATACCACGGCTCATATTGGCAATTACGGAGTACTGGATACCGAAGAAGAGTCAGAACATCCGCAGATACGCGCCATTGTGGTTAATTCCTTTTCTAACGGCTACAGCCGTAAGCAGGCTGATAGCGATCTGCAAAAGTATCTGGAAGAACATCAAATAGTGGGCATTACCAATATTGATACGCGGAAGTTGGTTCGGCATATTCGTTCCAAAGGAGCGATGAACGCCATTATTTCCTCCGAAGATCTTTCGGTAGAATCGCTAAAAAATAAGTTAGCCGAGGTTCCATCGATGGAAGGGTTAGAACTATCCAGCGAAGTTTCTACCAAAGAAGCTTTTCTGCTCGGCGATAGTGATGCGCCCCTTAAAGTAGCAGTGTTGGATATAGGAATAAAAACATCAATTCTGAATAACCTACTGAAGCGAGGCTGCCAATGCAAAGTGTTTCCGGCCCGTACTACCTACGCCGAGATGCTAGAGTGGAACCCCGATGGTTTCTTTATTTCTAACGGCCCGGGTGACCCCAGTGCGATGGACTACGCCGTGGAAACGGTGAAGGAAATTGTTAAGAATGACCATCCCTTGTTTGGCATATGTTTAGGCCATCAGTTGTTGGGATTGGCTAATGGTATTGCTACTTACAAAATGCACCACGGGCACCGCGGTCTAAACCATCCGGTAAAAAATCTGAAAACCGGTTTGAGTGAAATGACCTCTCAAAATCATGGCTTTTCCGTAGACTTGGATAAGGCAGAAGGTGCCGACGAGGTAGAAGTAACTCACCTGAATCTTAATGATAATACGGTAGCTGGATTGCAGGTGAAAAACAAAAAAGCCTTTTCGGTGCAGTATCATCCTGAATCTTCACCGGGGCCTCATGATTCCCGCTATCTATTTGATCAATTTGTGGCACTGATGGAGAAATAAAACTTTTTTAAAATTAAAAATTAACGAAACAATGAGCATTATAAAGAAAATACACGCCCGACAGATATTAGATTCTCGCGGTAATCCAACGGTTGAAGTAGATGTTATTACCGCTCAAGACGTACTAGGGCGGGCGGCGGTTCCATCGGGAGCTTCTACCGGAAAGCACGAAGCTGTAGAGTTGCGAGATGACGATAAATCTCGCTTTATGGGGAAAGGAGTGACCAAGGCGGTTGAAAATGTCAACACTAAAATTGCAGAAAAACTTTTAGGAGTTTCGGTGTTTGAGCAAAACCTGATTGACCAGATAATGATTGAGCTAGATGGCTCAGATAATAAGTCTGTTTTGGGAGCCAATGCTATGTTGGGAGTTTCGCTGGCGGTAGCCAAAGCAGCCGCTCAATCAGTGCATCAACCACTCTTTCGCTACATTGGCGGAGTGAACGCCAACACGCTACCGGTACCTATGATGAATATTCTGAACGGTGGCAGCCACGCTGACAATGCGATTGACTTTCAGGAGTTTATGGTGATGCCCGTGAAGGCGGAAACTTTTTCTGAAGCGTTACGCATGGGAACGGAAGTGTTTCACCACCTGAAAAAAGTACTAAAAGATAAGAATCTCTCTACCAACGTAGGCGATGAGGGCGGTTTCGCCCCGAATATCGAATCCAATGTAGAAGCAATTGAGGTGGTGCTGCAAGCTATCGAGAATGCTGGATACAAACCCGGCGAAGAGATGTTTATTGCGATGGATGCTGCTTCATCCGAGTTCTACGACGAGGAGAACAAAATCTATCACTTCTCTTCTACCGGTGATAAGCTATCTTCGCAAGAAATGGCTGATTACTGGAAAGATTGGGTGGATAAGTACCCCATTATTTCTATTGAAGACGGAATGCACGAAGATGATTGGGACGGTTGGAAAGCCCACACCGAAAGTATTGGCGATAAAGTGCAGCTAGTAGGTGATGACCTCTTTGTAACCAATGTAAACCGACTACAGCGAGGTATTGACGAACATATTGGCAATGCTATTCTTATTAAAGTGAACCAAATTGGTACTCTAACCGAGACCATTAACGCGGTAAATTTGGCGAAAAGAAATGGTTATAAGAGCGTGATGTCACATCGTTCGGGTGAGACCGAAGACAATACAATTGCTGATTTAGCCGTTGCTCTTAATACCGGGCAAATAAAAACTGGGTCAGCTTCCCGTTCTGATCGGATGGCGAAATATAACCAACTCATCCGTATTGAAGAAGCGCTAGGATTGACCGCATTTTACCCCAATCAACTGCTGTAAAACAGTAGGACGCAAGAGGAAGAATATTTTTCCGGTAAAATTAGGTATATTGTTATAACTAAACGAACATGGAAATACCGAAAATACCGTCGTGGCTGAGAAATTTTTTCTTCCTCTTTACCTTGGGTTTTCTGCTTTGGATGTTTTTTCTCGACATCAATGATCTGCCCTCTCAGTTCCAAAGAAGCCAAGAGATACGTTCTCTAGAACAGGAAAAGGCCTTTTATGAACAGGAAATAGAGAAAGTGAAAGGTGACCGCAAGAAATTGCTGACCGACGATGCCATGCTAGAGAAGTTTGCCCGGGAGAAATACTTAATGAAGAAGCCCAGCGAGGATGTATATGTACTGGAAAAACAGTAAAACTACGAACCGACTAAAACTGATACTGCTACTCTGGGGAGTGATTGGTATCAGTCAATTTTCTGTCGCTCAGGAAGAAGGCGAAGATCAAGTGCAAGAGGAAGATGAGAGTTATTATCAGAGACCGTCTATTCTCGATAAACTAGCACCGGGAGGAAATTTTAGTCTACAATTTGGTACGATAACCTACATTGAGGTATCACCGATGGTGGGTTACCGCTTTACGAATAATTTTACGGCCGGGCCAGGCTTTACGTATCGCTATTTTAAAGTACGGGGGTTTGAGGCTTCGAGCATCTATGGCCCTCGGTTTTTTGCTCGCTACGTAATCAGTCGGCAGTTCTTTTTGCAATCTGAGTACGAAAATCTCAGTGTAGAGTTCCCTACCGGTGATCCCCGGACGCCTGTTACCCGAGAGTGGGTTCCTGGATTGTTTGTTGGCGGAGGCTTGTTTCAACCAATTGGTCAACGGGCTGGTATTATGGTTGGAGCATTTTACAACCTTAGTCACGATAATATTCGGTCGCCTTACAATAGTCCTTGGGTTTTTAACGTAGGTCTTACACTTTAGCCGGAAACGCTATCCCAAATTTTTCGGATAGCTGACGAAGACTATCGCTTACTGGCGGTAGTAGCGGAATACCCTGCTTCTTTCTTAGCACCTCTTGCTCTCGCTCCGGGTCGCCCGGAATCAGTACTTTCTCCTGACCATCTGCTGGCTGGGCACTGCGGAAAGCACCAATCCACTGGTCCATGTGCTGCTTAAACTCTTCAACCGGACGAAAAGCATCGGTCCGCATTGCTCCTACAAAGTGTCCCATTCCTTTACCTACCGGATTAGCCGAAGGTTCTAGAAAAGCCACAAAAGGAGGCACCCAAGGACCGTAATTTGCCCCGGACAGTACCGCCGAAAAAATATCAACCCAAGCACCTAAGCAGTATCCTTTGTGGCTGCCGTGTTCTTTATCACCTCCCAATGGTAGCAGTGCCCCACCGTTAGCTACTTCTTTCGGGTTTTGAGAGGGTGCTCCGTCGCTAGTTTGGATCCAACCCAACGGTGCCGACTGACTTTTCCGCTGGAGGATTTCCAGTTTACCATTGGCTACCGTGGTAGTAGCAAAGTCAGCCACGAAAGGGGGTTCGGTGCCTGCGGGGATTGCTACGGCAATGGGGTTTGTACCCAGTAATCGGTCTTTAGAAAAAGTAGGAGCCACCAGCGGGCTGGCGTTGGTCATCGCCACACCAATCATATCTTGCTGCAACGGAAGCATAGCGTGATACCCCGCTATACCAAAATGATTAGAATTTCGAATGGCTACCCAGCCAGTGCCCACTTTTGCCGCTTTTTCCATCGCAATTTTCATGGCTTCGGGAGCAACTACCAATCCGAGTCCCTGGTCTCCGTCTACTACCGCGGTGCTGGGGGTTTGGTGTACGGTGGTGATGTTAGGCCGAGCATTGATTCTACCTTTCTCCCATAGCCTGACATAGCCAATCAGTCGGGCAATGCCGTGGGAGTCAATACCTCGTAGGTCGGCAGAAGCAAGCACACGGGCGGCTAATTCGGCCTGTTCGGTAGAGCAGCCTATTTTCTTAAAGATAGCCGTAGAAAAATCGGAAAGCGAGTCAGCGGAGAAATGTTCCATAGTGATTAGGCAGTGCAGTGGGCACAGTAGGTACGACAAAAATATAGAATAATCTGAATTAGCTAAACCGTTGGGCTAACTGGGTAACTAAACCTTCTTTCAAAGCGTAGGATGAGATTTGAATAGTATGAATCTGGTAGGTCTCCAGTGCGTATTGAATCAGCCAAGCCGCCGGTACAATCATATCCACCCGCATTTCAATCATTCCCGGAATGGCTAGTCGTTGCGCTCGGTTCAATCGGGAAAAGTCTTGCAACATCCGTTGGAATGCTGCTTGAGTTAATGGGAGCTCAGTAGCACCTGCTTCCACTTGTATAGTATCCCGATGCTGATAAATCTCACTTAAGGTATCGAAGGTACCGGATGCGCCAACCAGTATTTTAGGGCGATGCCGTTCAACGATAGCTGAAAGCGGGACTAGCTTTTCTGAGAAATAACCTTTCAGTGCCTGAATATTATCTTCAGTGATAGGGTCTTGAATATCGAAACGATCAAGCAGCCGTTGAGCACCAATCTCGAAGCTTTGCTTCCACAGAATTTGCTCTTGATTGCAAAGAATAAACTCTACGCTTCCACCTCCAATGTCCATAATCAGTGAATTCTCACTGGATAAAGCAATTGCCTGACGCACCCCGTAGTAAATATACTTTGCTTCCTGATCGCCCGAAATGACATTTACCACAATGCCCGTTTTTTGCTTAATCTTAGCCACTAATGTTTGCCCATTTTTAGCATTGCGGAAAGCACTGGTCGCCGTGCAATGAACGCGATCAATCGGAACTTGATGATCTTCCAGTTTAAGCCTGAATTTTGTCAAGGCGGCTAAAGCTCGTTCTTCGGCTTCAGGGGTAATAAATCCTTGATTAATACTTCCTTGCCCAATCATCACCGGAATACGCTCCCGATAAATAATACTAAAATTTTTACTGGGTTGTATTTCGGCTATTAATAAGTGAAAGGTATTGGTACCCAGATCAATAGTTGCGACGAAATTATTCATGTAATTATTAACGGAATAAATAAACGCTTATGTCATGCAAAGGGTGCAAAATTAAGGTTTTACGCTATCTTTGAAATGCCTGAATGAAAACTACAACATGGAAAAACAGCCCAGAGGTTCATCTACCAATAACGGCGATACAAGAGCCGAAAAAAACAGTATTCTAGCCCAAAAAAGCCAAGATGCTGAATTGGGTGGAGGTCAAAAACGCATCGATGCTCAGCACAATAAAGGTAAACTCACCGCTCGCGAACGGCTGGAGTTACTGCTGGACAAAGGAAGTTTTCAGGAGATAGGAAAATTCGTAGAACACCGATCCCACGAGTTTGGGTTGGAGAAACAGCGCTTCTTAGGCGACGGAGTAGTGACAGGATATGGACGAATCAGTAGGCGACTGGTATACGTATTTTCCCAAGACTTTACGGTGTTCGGAGGGTCGCTGTCCGAAGCGCACGCGGAGAAGATCGTCCGAATTATGGAGCTGGCGATGAAAAACGGAGCCCCGGTGATTGGTCTGAACGATTCGGGTGGGGCGCGTATTCAGGAAGGCGTAGTTTCGCTGGGCGGTTATGCAGATATTTTTTACCGGAATACGTTAGCCTCCGGTTTAATCCCCCAAATCTCAGCGGTGATGGGGCCTTGTGCCGGGGGAGCCGTGTATTCGCCCGCTATTACCGATTTTATTCTGATGGTGGAAAATACCTCCTACATGTTTGTCACCGGGCCAAATGTAGTGAAAACCGTAACCCACGAAGAAGTAAGCTCAGAAGAATTGGGAGGAGCAATGACCCACAGTACCAAGAGCGGAGTTACACACTTCCGCGATGCTAATGAGTTGCAGTGCATCCGGCGTATTCAGCAGTTGCTTTCTTATATGCCCCAAAATTGCGAAGAAGATCCGCCTCAATTACCGTATTCGGCTAAGGAAAGTGAGCAACGACCGGCTCTCAATAACATTGTGCCAGACAATCCCAACCAACCCTACGATATGCGAGAGGTAGTAGCAGGGATTGTTGATACAGATAGCTTTTTGGAAGTTCACCAAGATTACGCCGAAAATATTATTGTCGGATTTGCCCGGTTGGGCGGAAGAAGTATCGGAATTGTGGGAAACCAGCCGGCGAGCTTAGCCGGAGTGTTGGATATTAACGCTAGTAAAAAAGGAGCCCGATTTGTCCGCTTCTGTGATTCATTTAATATTCCGTTGCTGGTGTTGGAAGATGTACCCGGCTTTCTGCCTGGCACTGATCAGGAATGGAACGCTATTATTACTAACGGAGCGAAATTGCTCTACGCTTTTAGCGAAGCCACGGTGCCCCGCGTAACGGTGATTACCCGCAAAGCTTACGGCGGAGCCTACGATGTGATGAATTCGAAGCACATTGGAGCGGATATGAACTACGCTTGGCCATCGGCTGAAATTGCGGTGATGGGAGCCAAAGGAGCGGCGGAAATTATTTTTAAGAGAGAAATTAAGCAAGCGGAAAACCCGGAAGAACAACTACAGAAGAAAGTTGACGAGTATACCGAAACTTTTGCTAACCCGTACCGAGCCGCCAGTCGAGGCTACGTTGACGAGGTAATTTACCCCGAAGATACCCGAACCAAGCTGCTGCTAGCGTTTGAGATGCTAGAAAATAAGGTGGATAAATTGCCGAAGAAGAAACACGGAAACATTCCGTTGTAGAGAAACACTATTGGCTACCGACATTGCTTAGTATCGTTTGATTGATGAGAAACTTACTGTTTTTGTTGCTAACCATGAATTCTCTTTGGAGTTGTGATTCAACAACGCAACAAAAAGATAAATTGCCGAAGCATATTGGATTGATAGAATATGATCCAAAATCTGATACACTAAACTTTGAAGTTTGTCACGAAGATTTGCTTTATCCCTATTTCCACCATCTTGATGTCAGTTATGCAGGTGAAAAGCCTGCAATGGTCGACAAGTATAAAACACTTTTCAAACCTTCAGCAAAACCAGAGAACGGGTACATCACCATCAGGTTTATTGTGAACTGTACCGGTGAAGCCGGTCGGTTTCGTGTGATAGAGATGGACGAGAATTATACACTGAAAAGCTTTAGTAATGAACTTGTCACACAGCTATACGAAATTACTAGATCGTTGGAGGGGTGGGATGTTTTGGAAAGTGATAACCAATCCTATGATTATGTGCGTTACATAACCTTCAAAATCCATAATGGTGAGATAAAAGATATAATGCCGTGATTCTAAAAGAAATAGTAACGCTAAGTCTGCTATTATGGACATTATGGGCTTATTCGCAGCCCAACTGTAATCTATATAAAGAAGATTCTAGTTGTTATAGTGCTTGTTTAGAGGTTGAGAAAGCCGTTATGCACTACAGTGGAGATGAATCTTTTCAAAATCATCTTTTGAACGCTATAGCACTCTGCCCCGAATTTCATCATGCTTACTTTGAGTTATCGGTGAATTATGCAAAAAGAGGCTTAATGCATGAATGGGTAAAGCTAATTGATAAAGCAGTAGAGATTTCACCCGTAGATCATCTTGGTTGGAGAGGTTGGTATCACTGGTTTTTTATGAACAATTACGAAAAAGCAATTGCAGATATAGATAGTTTAGATGCTTTAACAGATAACGATTTAGGAACTACTGGCGACGGGCTATATCACCTTAATATTCTTAAAGGGCTTTGCTATAAGGGATTAGGTAAGGTTGAAAGAGCCATTCAAATTATAGAGGCAAGTGTGAAAGACGAAGAATACAACCAAGGTGCATACGACTACCTTCATTTGGGGGTTCTTTATCTCGAGCTTCGCCAACCGGCAAAAGCATTGGCGGCGTTTGAGAAACAAAATCTATACAACAAAATTAGCGAGGGATATTTTTACTCAGCCAGAGCCAATCGACAACTTGGGAACACCAAGGAAGCACTTGATTTGTTGAACCTAGCTCTTGAAACTTATGATAGTGATTTTGCAATGTACGATCCCTACAGGCAGTTAATGGACGAAATATATCGGGTAGACATTGAATCGGAAATAGTATCTATAACCAATAACTAGCGAGTTTAATAAGTCATAAGTTTACTTGGGCATTAGAGAAAAGCTACTAGGTTCGTAATACAATGTTGAGCTAGGATGCGCTCGTAAGGTATCTGGGTAAATAAGCATGTGATAAAATAATTATCCTTGTACCTTGCGTCTCTATGCCTGTGCTTGTCCGACATATTTTTTGGTTGCTCATGATTCCGGTAGGAGTATTCGCGCAATCTTCTACCAGCCAGGAAATGACGTGGATGTTCTACAACGTAGAAAACCTGTTTGATGTGCAGGACGACTCCCTCACTCGCGATGAGGCATTTTTACCCGCTGGAGATCGGCACTGGACGTACGGAAGATTTCTTAAAAAGTTAAATTATACCTATAAAGTTATTGTGGGGGTAGGAGAGTGGAACCCCCCAGCAATTATTGGGTTAGCCGAAGTAGAAAATCGTTACGTATTAGAAGCTTTACTGCGTGAGACTCCGTTGCATCGTTTTGGTTACCAGGTTATTCACCAAGAGTCGCCCGATGCTCGTGGGATTGATGTGGCGTTATTGTTCCGATCAGAATTGGTTGATATTCAGGCACAGGATTTTATCTCAGTCGTATTACCCAATGGGCGAAAGACGCGAGACATTTTGTATGTACAAGTGGCATTGCCCAATCAGGAAGAGGTTCATCTTTACGTAAACCATTGGCCTTCCCGATATAGCGGGACTAAAGTATCAGAAGAATCGCGACTACAGGCGGCAACCATATTGACTGCTCATATTGGGAGCGTACTTTCCCACGAATCGGATGCTCGGATTTTGGTAACCGGAGACTTCAACGATTCACCCGAAGATGTGAGCATGAAATATTTGGTAGAACAGCTACCTATCAAAAATATTAGTGATTACCAATTTGAAGGCACGCACAAGCATCAGGGTGAGTGGGGAGTTTTAGATCAATGGCTAGCCTCAGAAAACTGGCTTGACCGTGGAGCGAGCTGGTATATTGAAAGCAATCGAGGGCAGGTCTATCACCCCGAATGGCTACTGGAATCAGATGAAGCTCACTTAGGGTTTAAGCCCAACCGAACCTACGTAGGTTTTCGGTATCAGGGCGGCTTTAGCGATCATTTACCCGTATTTATTCGGCTTATTTCGCCATCTTCAATAAGTAGTTTAGAACAATAACTGTTAAAGTATATTTTCCAAAATGGAGTCTATCAGTAGTAGTATGTTGGTTCCCGCCCGCTTGGTGTTTCTAATGTGGGGCGTATTTTTTCTGGATCAGCTCTATCCGATAGATTTGGCCATGTTTGGTATTTTACCCCGCACCATCCGAGGGTTAATAGGGATTATAACCGCCCCAATGTTGCATGGATCGGTAACGCATTTGGTTTCTAATACCATGCCGGTACTAATTTTAGGGACCGTGCTGTTTATGTTTTACCGTCGGGTAGCAAATCAGGTATTTTTGCAGTGTTATTTTTTTACGGGTGTCTTGGTATGGCTATTTGCCCGCACATCTATTCACATTGGTGCCAGCGGACTTATCTACGGTCTGGCATTTTTCCTGATTTTCTTTGGCTTGTTTCAGCGAGATTTTAAATCATTGCTGATATCAATCATTATACTAATTTCCTACGGTAGTATTTTCTACGGGGTGCTACCAACGCAGAGCTACGTTTCTTGGGAGTCTCATCTGTTAGGAGGGTTGGTAGGATTTTTAAATGCGGTGAATACCGGAACCCGCCGTTTACAAAAATACTAAATGCGCTCGTGTATCAGCGTGTTTGTGTACTTTCTGTAATTTTGAACACTTGAATATCGTTCCACGACGGCCTGAACACCGTTCCTCAACGGCTCAGACACCTCAACAGGATAGAAGCTCTTTCGCGTTTTCGTAGGCAATGCTGGATGGATTATTGCCACCGAGCATTTTAGCAATTTCTTCCACTCGTTCTTCTTCTGATAGTCGGCGAATGTTGGAGACCGCTTTTTCGGAGCTATTATCTTTATACACAAAGTAGTGGGCATCTCCCTTAGCAGCCACCTGGGGCAAATGGCTAATAGAAATTACTTGATGCTTATTGGCCATTTCTTTCATCATATTTACCATTTTGATGGCTATCTCGCCGGAGACCCCGGTATCAATCTCATCAAAAATAATGGTGGGTAGCGATGTTTTACTGGCTAAAATGTACTTGATACAAAACATCAGTCGGGAAAATTCGCCCCCGGAAGCTACACCGCGTAGTTCCTGAGGAGCAATTCCTTTGTTGGCACTAAACAAGATTACAATTTCATCGGTGCCAGAGTCAGTAGGCTCAACTTCCTGCCGTTCAATTTCTACCACTGCATCTGGGATACCCAAATTTCTGAGCAACTTAGTTAGCTCTTTCGCCAAAGGGGCGAAGGTTGCTTGGCGCGATTTTGTGAGCTTTTCGGCTGCTTCTTGCATTTCCCGATGAGAAACTTCCTGGACTTGTTTGAGACGGTTGATTTCTTCGTCGAGGTTATTTACTTGATCTACCTTTTCTTCTAGTTCCTGTTGTAACTCCAGAAGTTCAGGTACTGAGCTGCGCTGATGTTTCTGCTGGAGTTTGTACAGAAGGTCAAGGCGCTCTTGAGTGGCTTCTACCTTTTCTTGGTCAAAGTCTATTTTTAGTGCTTCACTTTCTACTTCACTGCTTACATCTCGCAATTCAATCAAGCAGCTTTCAATCCGCTGATAGATCGTCTCGTAAGCCGGAGAAAAACTAGCAATTTTGGTAACGGCTTGCTTCATTTGAGCCAGCAGCTGATCTACCGACACATCTTCGCCACCGCATAACAACTGAATGGTTTGTAGTTGCTCCTGAATATGCCCGGCATTCTCCATTACCTTTACGGTTTCCTCCAATTGCTCCTGTTCTCCGTCTTGTAGCGTAGCTCGGTGTAATTCTTCCAGCAAAAAACGATTGTAGTCATCTTCTTGACGAAGACGAGAGGCCTCAGTACTTACTCGCTCAAATTCTTGTTTGGCTCGGCGATACTGCTGATATTTTTTATAGTATGTCTTTCGGTGCTTCTCGTTGGCGGCGTAAGCATCAATGACCTCTCGCTGATAAGAATTATCTCCTAGCAGAAGCGTGTCGTGCTGACTATGAATATCGACTAGCAGATGACCAATACCTCGCATGGTCTCCAGTCTCACCGGGGTGTCGTTTACAAACGCCCGTGATTTGCCGCTGGGGCTAATCTCTCGTCGGAGAATACAAACCGGATCGTAGTCCAGTTCTTCCTGATCAAAGATAGATTCTAGGCTAAATTTATTAATGGTGAAAACTCCTTCAATGATACACTTGCGATCTTCGGAGTACAGCGAGCGAGTATCGGCTCGGTTACCCAATAGTAAACCAATTGCGCCAAGCATAATAGATTTTCCTGCTCCGGTCTCGCCTGTAATCATATTAAGCTTATCAGAAGGCCGCATCTCGAGCTCCTGAAGAAGTGCATAATTTTTTATGGTAAGACTCTGCAGCATACGTTTCTACTTGGCTATCGCTATCTGACTGGTGGTTTTTTAAAATGGGTAAAGTTACAACAGCAAATGGTGAAGCATGGTTTGGGAAGCCTACAGATATTCTGCTGTTAATACTCTACTCTCGAGTAAACACTAGTATGCAAAATTAAAGAATAAAATTCTTACGATAAGAATAAAGTAGGTAAATTTTATGTGAAGATTTAGAATAGCAAGTATCGGAGACCGGAGACCGGAGACCGGAGACCGGAGACCGGAGACCGGAGACCGGAGACCGGAGACCGGAATTTAAAATTGATCGCTGATGAAACCAAAATAATTACGGTTGCCGTGCAGATAAATAATTCCCCAAACTTTTAATCCCGGACAGGTTCCGGAGCCAAAACTCAAAACTTTGCAACCTTCAACTTTCTAACCCTGTAACGGACTATGGACTATGGACTATGGACTATGGACTATGGACTATGGACTATGGACTATGGACTATGGACTATGCAATTAGCCATCCAACTTCTCAAGTTCTGTAACCTTACTCAATAATTACCTGATACTTATCAGTTTCGGAAGGGTTGATGGCTACGAGCGTATTGTAAGCCTGCTTTCGGTCAGATGGGTCGCCTTTGGTGAAAACACTAATTAGTTCATCGTTTTTAGCGTCAAAAAACGAGATGATAGCAATTGCTTGAGGAAAAAGCTTGCTGATCTCCTCCATACCCTGTAGGGCTTCCAGGATATTCGACCGCCCTTCATCTTCCTCTTCGGCAAAAATATCCAAACCCTGGCGATGGTATTGGTAGAGTCCTTCCCGAATCGGGATCATCTGAGGGTTAATCATATTTTCTACTAACCAGTAGCGATTTCGGCGGTTTCCTCCGAACTGATCCCAACCGCCACCTTGTTGTTGGGCATTTACCACAATTTGCTGGGCTAGCTCAAAGTAGGGTTGCCCACCAAGATTACCGAATGAATCGTAGTCCATTCCTAGAACGATATAGGCATAAAAGGAAAGTAGGCTGGTAATATTATCGGTAAAGGCGTTGGGGTTAAAAATAAGGGGTTGGTCTTCGGCATAGCGGAAGTTCCAGTCCCGGTCAGCAAAATTGAGAATCAATGTTTCGTAATTAGAGCCGAACACCGGGCGGGAAGACTGAACCTGCACCGTTGCGGTGAAATCAGTCACCGAAGGCATATCCTCAATGGTGATGATAAAGTTACAATTAATGCGCTCTTCCGGGGCGTAGTTATCTTGCGTCCACTTGCGATTGTTCAAGAACTGGGCAAAAGCAGTCTCCATGTCATCTACCACCCGATTGGCCGAAGCAGGCAGGTTTTGCCCACTCACCCGTACAGTGGCATTTAATTCTTGAGCCCAACTAGCCTGACTGCTTAAGATAACAAAGACAATAAATAAGCTATACTTCATACTGTTCAATGAAATTCCAAATATCACGGGCTACGTCCGCTTTATCTTTTAAGTTAAACTGAAGAATATCACTGTTTTTTCGGTTTAGCAAAGAAACCTGATTGGTATCGTGCTCAAATCCTGCTCCGGGGTCGTTTAGCGAGTTGAGAACGACAATATCCAAATTTTTCTTTTCTAGCTTCTGACGGGCGTGAGCAATTTCATTGTTGGTTTCTAGCGCAAACCCTACCAAAGTCTGCCCATCCTTTTTTTGCCGACCTAGCGTTTGAGCTATATCGGGGTTCTTTTTTAACGTTAACGTCAACGTATCGTCTTTCTTTTTGATCTTTTGAGAATATTTCTGCGCTGGGGCGTAATCTGATACCGCTGCTGCGAAAATAACGATGTCTACTTCGCCAAACCGCTTCTGGCTAGCCTCCAGCATCTCCTCAGCAGTGGTAACCGAAGTTATCGTCACTGCCGGATGGTTGAATTCTAAAGCGACTAGGCCGCTGACGAGTGCTACTTTCGCTCCTCGTCGCGCTGCTTCCTGAGCCAAAGCGTAGCCCATTTTGCCCGAGGAAGCATTGGTAAGATAACGAACCGGATCGATCGGTTCTTGGGTTGGCCCCGCCGTAATGAGTACTTTCTTATTGTGTAATGACTGGGAGTGCTCGAAGAATGCGGATAGCTTGTGAGCAATATTCTCCGGTTCGGCCAATCGTCCTACTCCGGATAGGCCACTGGCTAGTTCGCCCTCTTCCGCATCAATAATGGTATTACCGTAGGATGCTAGCTTCTTCAAATTGGTCTGCACCGAAGGGTGCTGATACATATCTAAATCCATAGCAGGAGCTACCCAAACCGGACAGCGGGCCGAAAGGTACACGGCTGTCAATAGATCATCGCAGTGACCGGAAGCAAATTTGGCTAAGGTGTGAGCACTAGCTGGGGCAACTAAAAGAAGATCGGCCCATATTCCTAAGTCTACGTGGTTATTCCACTGCCCAGTAGAGCGATCGGAAGAAAACTGAGAAAGTACCGGGCGTTTGGAAAGTGTAGCTAAGGTGAGAGGAGTAATAAACTCTTGAGCCGCTTCCGTCATAACCACCTGCACCTCGGCGCCCTCTTTCACCAGTAATCGAACTAAAAAAGCCGCTTTATAGGCGGCTATGCTTCCACAAACTCCGAGGATTATCTTCTTTCCTGGAAGAGACAAAACAATTTTATTCTTCGGTGTTTTCTACCCGACGATGCATAACTTCTTCGTTAATAAACTCGTCGGTGGCCAGAATAGTGGGCTTAGGCATTCTTTCGTAGAACTTAGAAATCTCGATCTGTTCGCGATTTTCAAACACTTCTTCCAGATTATCAACGGTAGTAGCAAACTCAGCCAGCTTGCCGTTCAGTTCTTCTTTTAAGTTCACCGAAATCTGACGAGCACGCTTAGAAATAACAACAATTGATTCGTAGAGATTTCCGGTGGGAGCGGCTAACTTATCAGTATCGTGGGTAATAATAGAAGCGTTTACGTTGGGTTTCTTAATCATCAGAATAAAAATTAACTGTTATTATTTTCCTTTTGAACTTTACCCAAGCAAGATTCATAAATGGACTCAGCCTGCCCAATAAACCTACTTTGTGGGTACTTATCGATAAAGTTTTGGTAGAACTCAATGGTTGTGTAGTAGCGATCTCTTTGCTTAGTAATAACACTCTGCTCAGCCAACTGGTACTGAGCCGCTAGCTTATAATAACTCGCTGCTTCGTTCAGATCAGAGTCCGGATAATCTTTTTGAAAGTTGTCTAATGCGATAATGGCTGCTTCGTGTCGCCTAAGATCAAAATACTGCTTGGCATTCGCAAAAGCTTTGATTTCCAGCTTTTCCTGAAGATCATCCAGGATTGCTTCCGCCCGTTCTTTATAATCACTGTACGGATGCCGATTAATGAACCGCTGCATAGCATCAATGGCTTCTTTGGTGCTGCTTTGTTCTAAGCTAGGGTTCGGAGATTCTAGGTAGAGCGAGTAAGCGTGCATAAACATAGCTTCTTGCGCTTTTTCGCTTCGGGAGTAAGTTTCATAAAACTCTTTAAAGTAGTGAGCACTCAGAATATACTTGCGCTCGTAGTAATGGGCGTAAGCATAATAAAACTGAGCGTCTTCCGACTTTTGGGTACCCCGAATGATCGGCAGAACATTTTCCAGTAGTACGGTAGCTCGGTAGTAATCTTTTTCTTCGTAGTACTTTAAAGCAGCCTCGTATTGCTCTTCCCAACTCCCTTTCTTTAGTAAAGCGCGATAATCGCTACAGCCAAAGGAAATGGTACTAAGGAATAAAAAAACAGTAATATATTGTTTCAAATCGGCGTTTTTTCTAAAGTGCAAAGATAGAGCCTTGTCGCACCAATTGCAACCACCCAGTGCATCAACAAGTTCCAGATGTTTTAAAAACGAAGAAGAGAAGTGGCTTATTTCCTGACTACAAACTTTTTAGTGGTCACGCTCTGACCATTGAGCTGTAGCGTGTAGAAGTAGATACCGTTAGGAAACTCGTCAGTAGAGATTTTGAGATTGGTCTCCGCTTGGTCGAGTTGTAGTTTCAGTACCTGATCGCCTAAAATATTATGAACGCTAATGGTAGCCAGTTGCGATCCATCCTGAAGGTCATAATCAATAGAAGCCGTGCTAGCAACGGGGTTGGGGTACACTTTGCTAATCTGCAAAGCCTCATTGGCAAACAAAATGCCGTTCGGAAAGTCATTTTTGATATGATAGCGAAACCGCTCGGTTAGGGTTTCCGATGGATTTGCTATATCGTAAAGGGTCACGGTGAGTTCCCGCGTTAGCTCATCATACCCGGCATTAAAGTGGATACGTACATCGCGTAGTATTTCACCCGGATTCAGGGTGGTAACTTCTAAGGCACTAAATTGAGAAAAGCACTCGTCTCCAATGCAGATAGATGAAAGCTGATCATCCTTATGATAGGAGTCATTTAACTTAAGCCCGAGCCGGATAATGTGATCGCTGCTATTTTTCACCTGTAGCTCAGTTTCAACCGTGTTTCCGGTAGCTATTGACTCCTCTAAAATAGGATCTAATAGCGTAATACTCTGACCAAAAGTCAACGCAGAAACTGCTGTTAAAAGTGATATGAGTAAAAATAGTCGCACTAAACGTTATTGTTCTTTCAATATTTTATAAAAGTAACCGATTTTTTTTCTCATAAACAATTAAATACCCAAGATTTGTTACACTTCTCTCAATCAGACTAAGATGCATTCCTGACATAACCATAGTATTGCTTGGCGTTTATTATCCTCCATAATTTTGTTAACAGCCTTTTGTTGGGTTAGCAACGAGTACATTTTTGAAGAATATATTCTAAAAGGTACATTTACAGATTCCTTACCGGTTTGTATCTTCAAAATTTGAGGGCAAAGTGGGTTGGTTAGCATACTCAATCAGTTTGTATTATCTTCCCTGCCCATACCATTTTACTACACTACCAATAGATGTCTGTGATTAAAGGTCCTGGTATTTTTTTAGCGCAATTTCTAAACGAAAGTCCACCGTTCAATCAATTGGATACGATTAGTGCTTGGGCAGCCAATCTGGGCTACTGTGGTATTCAAATTCCTACTTGGGACACCAGGGTGATTGATTTGAGTCAAGCAGCTGATTCAAAAGACTACTGCGATGATTTGAAAGGAAAATTAGGTGAGCAAGGGATAGAAGTGGTTGAGCTGGCTTCCTATCTACAAGGGCAGGTAATGGCCATGCATCCGGCGTACGAGCGGTTGTTTCAACCATTTTATCCAGCAGGGCTGAGCGATCAACAACGGGTGGAGTGGGCGAGTGAGGAGCTTCGGAAAACTGTTCAAGCTTCAGTAAATATGGGCACGACGAATATTTCGGTACTATCGGGTGGGTTGGCCTGGCCGTATTTATACCCTTGGCCCCAGCGCTCAGGTGGACTGATTGAGGAAGCTTTTCAGGAATTATCTAAACGTTGGCTACCGTTACTGGATTACGCTTACGAAAATGGCGTAACGTTTGGCTACGAACTGCATCCGGGTTCTGATCTGTACGATGGAGCTACCTTCCAGCAGTTTCTAGAACATACCAATCAGCATCCGGCGGTTGGCATCACCTACGACCCTAGTCATTTGCTGCTTCAGCAACTGGATTATCTAGAGTTTATTAACATCTTTGCCGACCGGATAAAAGCTTTTCATGTGAAAGATGCGGAGTTTAATCCGACTGGTTTGCAGGGAGTGTACGGCGGGTACCAATCGTGGAAAGAACGAGCCGGACGATTTCGCTCTTTGGGAGATGGTCAGGTTGATTTCAGTCGGGTTTTTTCCTTGCTGACGGAGCATGGTTACGACGGCTGGGCTATTTTAGAGTGGGAGTGCTGCGTGAAAAGCCCGGAGCAAGGAGCCAAGGAAGGAGCATCCTTTATTCAACGCCATTTGATTGATGCTACCGCCCAAGCATTCGATGACTTTGCCAAAAGTGAAACTGACCGAACGATGAACCGGGAAATTCTCGGATTAGAATAAATTCATAACCTAACTCAATGATTGACGAAGAAAAGATCATAGAATTAAAGAAAAAAGCGGTTGAGATTCGCCGAGAGATCGTCACGATGGTGCACCGGGCGAATTCAGGGCACGTAGGCGGCAGTTTGGGCGCGACAGATATTCTAGTGGCTCTGTACTATCACGTAATGAACCATCGCCCGGATCAGCCAGATTGGGAAAATAGAGATCGGTTTGTGCTGTCCAAAGGACACTGTACTCCGGTGATTTACGCCGTATTGGCTGACTGTGGCTATTTTCCTAAGGAAGATTTAAAGATGTTCCGTAGACCGGGTTCTCACCTTCAGGGGCATCCCCACCAACCGAAAACCCCAGGCATTGAAGCCAATACGGGCACACTGGGGCTAGGAATTTCTACTGGACTGGGTATGGCGTTGGGAGCTAAGCTTCGCGGTCAATCTCACTACTACTATATTATGTGTGGCGATGGGGAGATTCAGGAAGGGCAGGCTTGGGAAGCCGCGATGTTTGCCAATAAGTATAAACTAGACAATGTAATCGGGTTCGTAGATCGTAATTATTTGCAGACCGACGGCAACTCCGAAGATATTATGCCGCTCGATCCGCTGGCCCCCAAGTGGGAAAGCTTTGGATGGAAAGTATTTACTATTGATGGACACGATTATCAGCAAATCATTCAAACGGTAGAAGATGCCAAGCAGGAAACTCAGCCGGTTATGATTATTGCCAATACCACCAAAGGAAAAGGAGTTTCGTTTATGGAAAACGAAGTAAGCTGGCACGGCACTCCCCCCGACAAAGAAGCCTACGAAAACGCACTAAAGGAACTAACCGATGGAATTTAAGCAAACCCGCCAGGGCTACGTGGATGGTCTGAAAGAACTAGCCAAAGATCATGATAATCTGGTGGTGCTGGACGCGGATGTAGCCAAAGCCACCAAAACTTATGAGTTTGAAGATGAGTACCCCGACCGCTTCTTTAACTGCGGAGTGCAGGAGCAGAATATGCTATCGGTAGCGGCGGGCTTAGCGTTGGAAGGGTATATTCCCTTTGCTTCCACATTCGGGGTATTTGCTACTTGCCGGGCGGGTGACCAGATGCGGAACTCAATTGCCTACCCCAAACTGAACGTAAAGATTGGGGCAACCCACTGTGGTATCAGTACCGGGGGAGATGGCGCATCCCACCAAGCCAACGAAGACATTGCCATTGCCCGCGTCTTCCCAAATATGACCGTCCTAGTACCTGGCGACTATGAAGAAGCCAAGCAGGCAACCATTGCCGCTGCTAAACACAATGGCCCAGTATACCTCCGTTTCGGACGAGATGCTTATCCGGTAGTGGAAGAGGTTCACACAGATTTTACCATTGGCAAAGCTAAGTTACTACGAGAAGGAACTGATATTACCATCATCACCACCGGAATTATGGTAAGCGAAGGGTTGCAAGCAGCAGACACACTTTCCCAAGCAGGTTATTCAGTACGAGTACTGCATTTACCTACTATAAAACCATTGGATGTCGAAGCAGTCATTGCAGCGGCCAAAGAAACCAAAGGAATTATCACTGCCGAAGAGCATTCTATTATCGGTGGATTAGGCGAAGCTGTGGCCGGAGTGGTAGGCGAGCATCACCCTTGCCCCATCATTCGGGTAGGAGTACAGGATGTTTTCGGAGAGTCTGGACAAGCTGATGAACTGCTGGATTTGTATGGACTACGGGCGAAGAATATTGTAGAAGCAGCGAGAAGAATATTGTAAGTGTTGAAGTGTTAGAGCGCTACAGTGTTAGGTGATATGAATGAGGTACTATGATTTCAGCGGAAGATTTTAAACGGTTATGGAATGAAGAATGGTCACCTCTAATTTCGTACAGTAAAGAGACAATTCAGGATGTTCCCATTAGTGAAGTTACCAGAGAATTTTTAATAAGATCGGGATTACCTGATAGTTGTGCGCCATTTCTTAGCTTCAATCAAAAGGTATATTATGAAGGTCTAAAAAGTATTAAAGAAGAATATGAATTGGAAAATAATGACTTCGTGAGCTACTACGCAATCGGAAGTGGCGATAATGTCTCAGTTTGCATCGACACAGAAAGGGACGACCAGATATTTCAAATTGATATTCACCATGTTTATAATGTAGATTCAAAAGAAGATACAGATTACCACGAGGATTATATACCTGTTATGTTTATGAATACTTACATAGAACATTTAGCTCACTGTCTATTAGAGTATCATAACTTCGTAGAGGATATAAGATTAGTTAGAAACAATCAACCAGCTATTGAAATTCAGCTAACAGAAATAGAATCAAATAAACTAGTGGCAAAGCTTCTAAATGCTGATCAAAACTGCCTAAGGAAAAAATCTTATTGGTGGTTCGAGCTTGAAGGATTGAAAACACCGTAACACCACCTAACTATGAAGGCTCTAATAAAATACGACAAAGGTTCCGGTAACGTAGAGCTACGCGAGACTGAAGAGCCAATTCGGGCAGCGAATCAGGTGATGCTCGAGATTGCTCACTGTGGTATTTGTGGTACTGATCTACACGTGTATCACGATACGTTTCGAAATTATCCGCCAGTAATTCTTGGGCATGAGTTTTCTGGGCGAGTGGTTGATGTTGGATCAGAAGTGAAAGACGTGCAACTAGGCGATACGTTTAGTGTGCTGGGCGCGACAGCGATACAGTGTGGTAGTTGTGAGTACTGTGAGCGGGGAGAGTTTATGTTTTGCGCCAATCGTCGGGGAATGGGGCACGGCGTAAACGGAGCTTTCACCAAGTACGCCGCCGTTCGGTCGGATCAACTGTTCAAAATTCCCGAAGGCGTATCGATGGAATATGGGGCACTGGTAGAACCATTGGCAGTGGCCGTACACGTAGTAGAAGAAGTGGCTTCCTTTCGGCTGGGCGATGTGGTGTTGCTATCCGGGCCGGGGCCAATCGGACTGCTGTGCCTAAAAATGCTGCTAGCTCATGGTCTAAAGGTGATTGTAGCTGGTGCCAGCGACGATGATATGCGACTGGAAATGGCTCGTAAGTACGGTGCCGCTCGCACGGTAGTCGTTAACCAAGAAAATCTGGCTGAAGCGATTGCCGAAGAAACTGGCGGACAGGGAGTAGCTTTGGCAATTGAAACTGCGGGAGCCGAAGCTTCGGTACAAAACTGTATGCAGTCGTTGCGCCCGTTAGGGTGCTACGTGCAGGTAGGTCATTTTGGTCGAGATCTCACTTTGCCGTGGGATTTGGTGGCATTCCGGCAATTAAAGATTTACGGTTCGGTAGGGTACACCAAAGAAACCTGGCGGCGGACGATGCAAATTTTGGGTCAGCAAACCCTAGATTTGAGCGATGTCATCACGCACCGCTTTTCACTGTCTGATTGGCGTAAGGGTTTCGATCTGATGGAAGAAAAACAAGCGGTAAAAGTACTTTTGAACCCAGAATAGTATGCGCTTCAAAAATAGAGTAGCAGTAATTACTGGAGCCGGAACCGGCATCGGTTACGAGATTGCCCGACATTTAGTACAAGAAGGAGCATCCATAGTACTCAATGATCTGGATACTTCACTAGCCCATCAAGCGGCAGATGCAATTCAATCGGAAGGGGAAGGGAAGTGCGTAGCCTTCCCGGGGGATGCTAGTCAGGTAGAATTTGCTCAGCAAATTGTAAAAGAAGCCGTAATCCAGTTCGGCAGGGTAGATATGGTAGTTCCCAACGCGGGAATTACCATGTTTGGGGATTTTTTTAGCTTCAAGCCGGAAGACTTTCAGAAAGTAGTGGACTTGAATTTGCGAGGTGGTTTTTTTCTGACTCAAGCGGCTGCTCAGCAAATGCGGGAGCAAGGGCAAGGCGGGCGTGTTCTACTAATGTCATCGGTTATCGGGGTGCAAGCGGCCGCTAAGTTGACTGTTTACGCCATGACTAAAGCTGCGCTAAGTATGATGGCAAAAAATCTGGTGGCGGAGCTTTCACCATATCAGATTACGATCAATGCGGTGGCACCCGGAGCCACGGTAACCGATCGGACTTTGCAGGAAGATGAAAACTACGTAGAAAGCTGGCGACAGGTAACTCCCACGCAGCGTCCGGCGGAAACATCCGATATTGCTCAAGCGGCGTTGTTCTTTCTTTCTGCGGAAGCTTCTCAGGTTACCGGCCAAACCTTAATCGTGGACGGTGGCTGGACGGCCACCAGTCCTTTTCCTTATGATAAGGAGTCTTAAAATAACTGGCAAAAAAAATTAAACCCAGGGAGAAACTACCCGTATCCCCGGATGAGCAGAGCGAATTCCGGGGTCTCTCCCATGCTAAGTGGGAGATGCCGGAATAAATCCGGCAAGAGTGGCTATTGTTTATTTCTGACTTATCTTATCACCATCTATGTCTTTAAGGAAACGTGGGAATGGGAACGGGTTTCACCTCAATGTTGATGGGGGGAGGGCCGGGGACATCGGGGGGAATATAGTTGAAGATAGTTTCCAGTGTAGGGCGTTCTTCAATTCGCCAAGCAAATCCATCTAGTTTAGTTTCTTCGGGAGTAATTTCGTGGGGAGGGATAAACTTTCCTTCTGGTTTTACATCAAACTTGATGCTGCTCAGCTCGTTTTCATCGAAATAGATGTAAATATCGCTGCACAGAATACGGTTCATCGCCACAATCACCGAATCGCCCTGTAAGGGAAAATAGATACTTTCGCCGTTGCCGTGAACATTAATGTTGGATATATTTCCCTCATTAAAAAATGCTTCCATATCTCGTCCCTTAATCTGATTGAAATTACTGAGCGTATCGGTAGAGACGACGAAGGAATTGTCTGTAGCGTTCATTTTGTGAATTTGCCCGTTCACCAGCTCTATGTTAATTGAGTCGGCTTCAATCTGGCTACCCTGCGCCCACAGTACTGGGTCTTGATAGAAAAAAAGCATGGAGTCGAGAAGATTATACGCTAGTGAATCGGCAATACCCTGAAGATCCGAACGATAAATGCGAACGTTGGGATAAGCCAGAATGCGCTCATTGGCCGGAATAGAATCTTCCACACTAACCAGCGTATCCGCCGCCAGATACAAAGTGTCGCCTTCCATAACCTTCTTCATCACCGGATTACCATAAATCTTCGTCACCCCTTCTTCGAGCTGATAGAAAGCCGAATCGCCGATAATAATCACATCTTGCTCCTTAGAAACCATTTCAACATTACTAGTCGCATTGTATCGTTTATTCAGCTCATCAGCAAACAGTCGGTCGGCACTAATCAGATACGCATCGGTCTCAATCGTACCCAATCCGAAAATAGACTGCTTATCGGTGGTACTGATTTCACTACCGGCCTCCGCATTGAGTTGCGTACTATCTTCGGATGTAATAACTGTGGGGCCTCGCGTGTAGGCAACCTGGGTAGCGGTGTTGTATTCCAGCGTATCGGCTTCCAATGTGTACTCAGGATTAACCAGTACCACACTGTCCTTAAAAGCAGCCAAATTAGTGGCTGTTCGGTAATTGCCTAAGCGACTAGTTAGCACGTTGGTGGTATCCACCAGTTTGCCACCGTTGTAGTAATACGCAATATTGTCGGCCAGATTGTAGTCTAAAAAATCGGTATACAGTGTCATGCTAGGGTCGCGGTAGATTACGTTATCCCGCATTTCCGCTATTTTATTATCGCCATCGTAGCGCAGTTGCCCTCCGGTTACTACAATCGTATCCCCCTCCTCAATTCGCACAATGTCGCCGAAGACCTCGGTGAAATTTCGGTCTTGGTAGTAGATCACCGAATCACCAAAAATGCGGGTATTGCCCTGTACTAGCTGAACATCGCCAATAAGCTTGCGATAACTATTTCCGGCAGCATCCTTACCGCCGGTTAACCGCTCGGCCTTATCAATCTTTATTTTACTCTGACCGAAAGCCGGTGCCACGCCGATAAAAGCAAGTAAACTGATGACGATGGCTATGCGTACTATGTTATTCATTCTATTTTGTACCTTACCATTGCTAACGGCAAAAGCATTGAATTCATTTCAAGAAAATTTTCGCAAATATAATAACGAACAGCGGTTGTTCGAACCCAACGACCGAATCCTTCTTTCCGTAAGTGGGGGAGTGGACTCGTCGGTGCTCAGTTATCTTTTCTCACAAGAACGTTGCCACTGGGCTATTGCCCACAATAATTTTCAATTACGAGGCGAAGAGTCAGTGCAGGATGAAGTGTTTGTTCGGGAGCTAGCGGAAGAGTACGCGGTTCCTTTTTTTAGTAGCTCGTTCAATACCCAGGTCTTTGCCGATAGCCAAAAAATATCTACCCAAATGGCAGCTCGTCAGCTTCGTCGGGAGTGGTTTAAGTACTTAGCTGCCGACGAAGGTTTTAGTTACGTAGCTTTGGCTCATCACCATAACGACCAACTGGAAACCATGCTACTGAACCTAGCCAAAGGTGGTGGTATTGCTGGGTTGCGAGGAATGTTACCCAAAGTAGACATCTGGATTCGGCCGTTGCTGTGGGCAACGAAAGAAGAAATTCTAGCTTACGCTGAACAAAATCAACTGAAGTGGCGAGAAGATCGCAGCAATGCGGAAGATTATTACCAGCGTAATCAGGTCCGCCACCATATTATTCCGGCTTTGCAAAAGATAAATCCGGCTTTGCTAGAAACCACGCAAACTACTTTTCAACGCTTAAGGGAGGTAGAAGCTATTTTCCAGCGCGATGTGGAAAAGATTGAAAATGAGGTAATTACTAGAGAAGATGGGGCAATATTTATTCGTAAGGATATTTTAAAAGAGCACCCTCAAGCAACTTCTTTGCTGCTAGAATGGGTTTCACCCTACGGATTTACCTGGAATGAAGCGAAGCAGATTTCAGATGCCGTAAGGCGAGGTAGTCAATCCGGTAAGCAGTTTCTTTCAGACGGTTATTGTCTCTGGATGGATCGGGAACAATTAATTATAACGGTGAGAGATTCTGCGATAGAGTTTTTTGTTCAGCACCCCGCGGAAGAAACTACGTCAACTCCGTTTGGTCAACTACAAGGTAAAAAAGTAGAAGTGCCAGATTACCCGATAAAACCGGATGCAAACGTTGCCACGCTAGCGTATTCCAAACTTCAGTTTCCCCTTCAAGTTCGTCGCTGGAAGCCGGGCGATACATTTCAGCCGTTGGGAATGAAGCATCATAAAAAGGTGAGTGATTTTCTCATTGACAGTAAAGTGCCTCGTTACCAGAAAGAAAAAGTGCTAGTTTTGCTTTCCGGCGATGAAATAGTGTGGCTCATTGGTCACCGGATTGACCATCGCTTTCGGCTTACTGAACCGGATGCACCCATTTACGAAATCACTTGGCAAGCTCACTAGTTTGGCGAAAACTGTGTATTTTTGGTAGCGATACTTTCTTCGTGCCATTAGTAATCTTCAGTATCTAATTATCAGATAGCTAGGCAAGCAGAATTTTCAATTTGTAATTTGCAATCACATAATGCGAAATCCCTTTCAACGGTCGTTTACAGATGAGGAGCTAGGGCTCATTGATTTTCTGTCCACCTTTCAGTTATTTGAGCAGCTTACCGCTAAGGAAAAGTCAGCTTTCTTTTCGTATCTGTACCTCCGAAAATACAAAGAAGATGAAGTAGTGTTTTTCCGAAAAGATCCTAGTCATGCGTTGTACTTAGTAAAAAGTGGTCGAGTGGCTTTACTAATCGACGAGGGGCAAGATTTTGAAACGTTAAGTGTTGTTAGTGCCGGACAATCTTTTGGAAACAACACCTTACTGGTGAAGACTCAACGTCCCTACAGCTCGGTAGTGCGTTCAACGGAAGCTGAGCTTTACGTAATTCCTCATGTAAATATTCAGGACGTATTTGCCAGTAATCCCCGGATTAAGGCCAAGATGTTGGCTTCCTTAGGCGAAATACACGATGCTTATCTCCAGGATTTGTTTCACGTATATCGTTCGGCTAAAGGCTTTTTTAATCTCAACCAAGTGAGTGCCAATATTTAGGCAATCCGGTTTGGGTTTGTCTCCTTCCTGATTTAGATTGCAAGTGCGAATATTTTTTCACTCAAAATCAACCTAGTTTATGAAAGTTACTGTAGTAGGAGCGGGTAACGTAGGGGCTACTTGCGCCGACGTGCTGGCTTACCGCGAAATTGCTAATGAGGTAATTGTTGTCGATATTAAAGAGGGGCTAGCCGAAGGAAAAGCCCTTGATATATGGGAGAAAGCTCCCATCAACTTATATGACACTCGAACCGTAGGGGCTACGAATGATTACAGCAAAACTGCTGGATCAGAAGTGGTGGTAATCACTTCCGGCTTGCCTCGCAAACCCGGCATGTCGCGTGATGATTTGATCGGCACCAACGCCAAGATTGTAAAATCAGTGACCGAAAACGTAATCGAGCATTCGCCCGATGCCATTATCATCGTAGTTTCTAACCCACTGGATGTAATGACCTATCAGGCGCATCTTACTTCTAAGGCACCGCGCACCAAAGTAATGGGTATGGCGGGTATTTTGGATACGGCTCGCTACCGAGCGTTCTTAGCTGAAGCTCTGGATGTTTCACCTAAAGACATTCAGGCTGTGCTGATGGGTGGCCACGGCGATACGATGGTTCCGCTGCCTCGCTACACGACCGTAGGTGGAATTCCGGTAACCGAACTGATTGATGACGATAAACTAGCTGCTATTGTGCAACGCACCAAAACGGGTGGCGGAGAGCTGGTAAAACTAATGGGCACCTCGGCCTGGTATGCTCCTGGTTCAGCTGCGGCGCAGATGGTAGAGGCTATTGTAAAAGATCAGCGACGAGTGTTTCCGGTATGTATTCAGTTGGATGGAGAGTACGGTATCAGCGACTGCTACTTGGGAGTTCCGGTTATTCTGGGTAAAAACGGAGTAGAGAAGGTGATTGAATTGCAGTTGAATGACGATGAGATGGAGCTACTGAAAACCTCCGAGCAGCACGTACGCGAAGTGATGAAGGTGCTAGAAGACATGTAATCTGTTGATAGTTGACAATTGATAATTGATAGTGTGTATCAAATGGTTCGCTTTTACTTATCCATTATCAATTGTCAACTGTCAATTTTTTTGTTGTTCATCACCGCTTGTCAACCGTCCGCTACTTCCGAGCGTACGGTGGATGAGTTGAAAGCGGGGCAATCAACTAATACAGATTCGCTAGAAGATACCTCCCTCTCGCAGATAACTCTGCTGGCTCAGCAGATTGAGCAAGTGCGGCAATTGCAGGAGCAGTTTCGCAAGGATCTAGATAGCCTCTATGCGCTCGATACTATAGTCCAGAATCAGACTGATACTTTAGAAAGCATCTATTTCGCCCTAACCGATGCGGAAACCGCTTGGATTGTGTTACGCACGCAGTATCCCGCTCAGTTTGACAGCGTTGATCTCGATACCGATACTACTCAAAGCGAAAACTTTGAGGCATCTTTAGAAACAGTACAACGGGCGTTGAAAGGTGGCATTGAGCGAGCAGAACGCTGGAATTCCATGCAACCCAAATAAAACCTCTACCCAGATTAATTCGTATTCCAGGCAAGGTCGAATGGCAGAGCCCCCAGCTCTCCTAGAGTCTGTGACTAGCTCCAGTAGAGTTAGAGAAATTATTAATTAGGTTAAGTACCACCAAAAATCTCACTAAGCTTTTCTTCTAACGCTGGCCCGCGAAGATTTTTGGCAATAATCTTTCCATCGGGATCAACTAGCACTGTGGCCGGAATAGCGTTAATATTGTACAAGCGGGCAGCTTGCGAATCGAAGTACTGCAAGTCAGAAACTTGCTCCCAGGTTAGCTGATCTTTCTGAATAGCTTCTACCCAATCTTCTTTAGAGCGATCTAAAGACACCCCGTAAATCTCAAAACCTTCATCTTTGTACTTGTTGTACATCCGTACCACATTAGGGTTTTCCATTCGGCAGGGTTTACACCATGCTGCCCAAAAGTCAATCATCACGTATTTGCCCTGTAAAGAAGAGAGACTCACCGTATCTCCTTCGGGGTTGGGTAGTTGAATATCGGGGGCGGGCATCCCAATGGCCAGCGACCGGAGGCTCTCCACCTGGTTTACAAACTGCTGAGTGTAGGGTGAATCCGGCAGCTCTTCCTGAAATTTGGCAGCTAGCTCGTCTAAAAAGGGAAACTCTTTTTCGGCATCCAGAAAATTGACGGCGTAGAGAGCCGCGATGGAGCCACCCATCTCTCTAATTTTACCCTTTACTTTTTCATTGTTCTTTTGCTCAATTTGGAGGTACTGCTGCTCAATTTGCTGCATTACTTCAGTATCACTTTCGGAGCGAGCTTTCATGTAGTCGGCATTGAGACCATTGATTTGCTCCTGCATATTCCGCATAATGTCATTAACAGCGTACAGATAATCCGTATCAGTAGAGCCAGTTACTTCCACTTCCCCGTCGGGACGACTACCATCGGCTACTATTTTTATATTTTCGTCATCCAGAATCAAGTTTACATACTGACGGTTAAACAGGTTGAGGCGATAAAATCCAGGTTCGTTTTCTTTGAGGCTGTAGCGAAAAGTGCTGTCGCTGGTAACGATGAGCGTATCCACCACTTCAATATCGTTCTCGCCAATACGTTCTAGCACTAAGTGTTCATTGGCTTGGGGGTTAAGAATCTTCCCTTCAATCCATAGCTGATGAGCGGTGGTATTGGCTGTTTGGCTACCGTTAGATTGTCCTTCGGTACAACTGTAGGTACTAAGTAGAGCAGCACTGTACAGTAAATATAAATACAAAGTCTTCATATCTTTAGTAGATTGGTTCGCAAATATAGGGTTACCAGCTCAACTTAATGCTTTACGTAGCAATTCATTTGCTATTTTAGGGTTAGCTTTTCCTTGGCTTCGCTTCATGACCTCTCCCATAAACATACCCAAGAGTCCTTTCTTCCCTTTTCGGTAAGCAGTTACCTTATCAGGAAAATCAGCAACTACTTCATTTACCAACGTTTGTAAACTATCTGTATTACTTTCCTGAAACAAATTTAACTTTTCGGCCAGGGTAGTCGGCGAGACTTCGGGGTTATCCAGCAGGGCTGGAAATATTTTTTGGGAAGCAGCAGCAAAACTAACCCGGTCGGAAGCTACTAGCTCGGTTAACTCACTCAGTTGTTGGTAGGTCAGTGGAAATTCAGTAATGGATTTACCACTATCGTTCAGGAATGATTTGATGGGCCCCATCACCCAGTTGGCAGCGGCTTTGTAATAAGTGGTGTGCTGGCAAAAGGTATCGTAAAACAAAGCCACCTCTTTGCTATCAGTTAGCACATCCAAATCGTGCTCGGGCAAGCCATATTGCTCTGAGAACTTATTCTCTAGCTCGTAGGGCAAAGATGGCATACTTGCCTGAATTTGCTCTAGCCACTTATCCGATATGTCCATCGGGCTTAAATCTGGTTCAGGGAAATACCGATAATCGTTAAGTTCTTCTTTGTAGCGCATAGCTGCGGTAGTGCCCGTAGCAGCATCGAAGGTGCGAGTTTCGGACACAATGCTTTCTCCTTGCTCAATCAGCCAGATTTGCCGATCCCATTCGTGCTCAATAGCCCGTTGCACATTACGGATGGAGTTCATATTCTTTACCTCCACTTTACGGCCTAGTTCAGGAGCATCGTGGAGTTTTACCGATACATTAGCATCACAGCGCATCGATCCCTCTTCCATGTTACCATCACAAATATCCAGGTAGCGAATCAGCTTACGAATTTCGGTCAGCACGGCGTACGCCTCTTCCGGATAGTGCATACAAGGCTCAGTAACGATCTCAATTAAGGGAGTACCTGCCCGGTTAAAGTCTACCTGCGACTCCGATTCGCCCGCTAAGTGCACCAGTTTTCCGGCATCTTCCTCCAGGTGGATATGATGAATCAGTACTTCAGTACTACGGTCTTCCGGTTGCAAAGCGGGTTGGTTAGGGCGAATCGGCACCTTTCCTCCCCGGCAAATTGGAGTTTTGTCTTGGGTGATTTGGTATCCCTTGGGAAGATCGGGGTAAAAATAGTTCTTACGATCAAAATACGTCTGCTGGGTAATCTGACAGTGGCAGGCCAGTCCCATTTTTATGGCGTACTCTACTACTTTTCTATTGAGTAGCGGTAGCGTACCCGGGTGAGCCAGACTGATTGGGCTAATGTGGGTATTGGGTTCGCCACCGTATTGGTTCAGATCAGCAGCAAAAATTTTACTTTTGCTCTGCAACTGTACGTGAACTTCCAGTCCAATAACTAACTGATACTTACTGCGGGTATTTTTATCTAATTTCATAGAAAGAGATACGATGGCAGCACAAACTTAGTGGTTTTTGGTGATTATTTTTAGTCTACGGTCAACAGTCCACCGACGATAGTCCACAGTCAACTATTATTAGTTCTTTGCCCCTGGTCATTAGATTACAGGCGACCGTCGTGCGGGTTAGAAAGTTGAAGTGTTTAGGTGCTAAAGTGTTAGCGTAGTTTGATGTACGGGGTTTAGCTTTACCCATTGCTCATTGTCTACTGTACAGTGTCCCACGCCAATTCATCATGATTCATCAATCATTATTCATAAGCTGGTTGGTTCCATCAACGATCAATTTTAAATTCCGGTCTCCGGTCTCCCTTTTTCACATCTCGTATCTCTTATTTCTTTTAAGTTTTCCGGCAGCTTCGTAGCCTCCGTAGTATAGCTTTCCCATTCTCAGTCCGAATGCAGAACCAATCTCGGAAAAATCGCTTACAATATGTTCCTGACAAGCCCGAACCAGAATTTGGGCACAGGCTACTGCATCTGATTCGGCAGCGTGGTGGTGTAGATCAATACTAAAGCGTTGCGAGAGCGGTCCCAGCCCGTAGGAGCGGAAGCCCGACCAAGCCTGACGTGCCACCTGCAAACTACAGGCGTAAGATAAACGGGGAAAGGCTAATTCGTACTGTGATAACACGTGCCTGAGGCAACTCATATCAAAGCTAGCATTATGAGCCACCACGTTGGAGTGCTCAAAGTATGGTTTTGCTTCATGCCAAATGGCGGCGAAGTTAGGCGCGTGAGCCACATCCTGCGCGGTAATACCGTGCACTCGGATATTTCCGGGATGAAACCAGTTGGGAGTGGGGCGTATTCGCCACGAGCGGGTCTCGGAGATTTGACCATCTTCTACCACAGCAATACCTAGTTCGCATACGCTCTCGCGTTGGTAGTTGGCCGTTTCAAAATCAAAAGCAACAAAGTTGAGCATGAGCAATTAGCTTAAGCTAGTAAGTATGCGAAAGTTTACTTCTTTTTCAAGAAAACCAATGCAGTTCTTATTCTTTTATTCTCCGATGATTTTTTTCTCTAGTTAAACCGGGTAATTGTTATTGGTCGCGCTAATCCTTATTAGCTGGGTTACCACTCACCACTAAGGAAAAACGCTTCTTGAGCGATAGGAATTTAGCCTCAAAAAGTTCATACGAACACGCTGCAATCACGATCGTTGTAATTAAGCTAAGAATGTAAAGTAAAACTGAATCACTAAATTCAGTGAATGTAAGCTGAAAAGAGGTACTTAATATCTGGAGAACTAAGCCGATTGCTATTTCGTGGAACATATAAATTCCGTATGAAATGGTACCTAAATAGTTTAAAAACGCATACTCAATTTTTATGATTGATTTCGGATTTGTAGCAATATTCAGGATAATGATGAGAAACAATACGGAGTAAAGCTCATGATGAATAGGTCCGGCATATATCCCGCTAACCAGCCCGAAGCCTAATAAACAAAAAATAGCGACCTGGAAATACTTGTTGTATACAAAATCTAGCACTCTTTGAAGACGGTAGTACAATACATACGCACCAATACCGCCAATGATCATACATTGAAATCTCGCAAAATGCAGGTAACTCTTTCCGAAAGTAGTAACTGTCTCTAGTACCTCGTTATCGGTTATTTTAGGAACGGCAAAAAGGGTTAGCTTAATAAGTACTACAGTAGCTAGTAGGCTGATAATTAGCTTTTTAAAGTTGGGAAAAAATTTAACGAGCAGTGGCCATATCAAATAGAATTGCTCTTCTATACCAATAGACCAGGTAGGCTCAATGTACAGCGTTCGGGAGAACGATATGAGAACCACTTGCGGTAGAAATATGATATAGAAGAATAGTTTTGAGCTAAAATCTTGATAGAGAGCTGATAGTAGTGAGGGAGTGTACAAGGACTGTATTTGGGGTAGGATAAACATACCCAACACTACAATCAGATAATACAGTGGCCATATTCGGAGGAACCTGCGGATATAAAAATTTTTAATCGATATATCTTGACTATTCTCTCGTTCAACAAACAGTAAGTAAGTGATTAAGAAGCCACTCAGCACAAAAAAGAAAGTTACCGCCAGGTTGCCTACCTGATGAACCGCCTGGTTGTCGTAAGCATGTTCATAGCCGAAAAGCTGCTTGAATTGTTCAACATGGCTAACAAAAACTAAAAGTGCGGCAAAGAAACGAAGGGAGTTTAGTCCTGGAAAATAAACTTTGGCCTTCTTGTGGAGTATTGTTGCTGATTGCATACGCTCGGTAGGTACTAATTCCATCAGATTAGGTAGATGCACTAGTCACTTTGCGACTATTAACGTATTGAAATTGCTTTTTCAGATTATTTATGGGTTTTTCAACAAGGTGCCATGAAATTGCGGAAAATAGTATTAATAAGGATAAGAAGATGATAAAGCGGACGATTGGATTTTGAATTTCCGTGAAAAGATAATCGTTGGTAAGTGGGTTTCTGATATTGTACCGCTGAGAATAAATTACGGCCAGCGTGTAGAGATAAGGAATAAAGTTATGGAAGAGGTAAATTCCGTAGCTTATCTTTCCAAGATAGACTACAATACCATTCTCTAAAATAGACTTCATTAGTGGATGCTCAAACCCTTTACCTGCTCGGTGGATAACCCAGACTGAGGCTAAAGCAATAATTGAGCCTTTGATAACCAGTATTAATTGGTATGAGTCAACAATTATAAGCCAAGTTACTGCGAATAAACTCAACAAAGTAACGAGTAGTATAGAAAATGTCTTCTGGACAGTCTGCTTGTCAGAATTTTCTTGCTTAAAATAGGCAAGTACTGCCCCGATACCGAAAGCATCTAAGCAAGATGGAGTTAGAATAAGCGCGAACAAGTCGTTGGTTAGATGACTATCAAATAGTGTAAATATAAGGAAGCGAGAGAGGGGGCCTATTACTACGAAACTACTAATCACCAAGAGCAGCCAGCGGGTAGGCACAAACAGAATAATTAGAGGCCAAAACAAGTAAAACTGTTCCTCTACCGCTAAGGTCCAAAGGTGGGTAAGTGGCCCACCCCAATTTTGTGTGTAGAAAACAAAATAATTAGAAAGGTAAAGTACGTACCAAATAAACTTTTCGCGAATGCTGGCTAGCCCTACAGCGAAACAAGCGAAGATGGTAATATAGTAGATAGGAAAAATGCGGAGTGCGCGGCGTATAATAAATTTTTTTAAGACCTGAGCTTTAGGTATCGCATAATTATCCGAGTCTGTTCGGTTCTTTAGTAATATTTTAGTAATCAAAAAGCCACTTAGTACAAAGAAAAATACTACGCCAATATATCCCGGATTAATTGCCTCTAAAACCTGATTATGAGGTAACCAATGCTCGAGTATTACCAGCCCGACAGCAAACGCCCGAAGAGCGTCTAGCTGAGGCATATAATGCAAGGGCTTAGTGGATGGAGGCGCAGAGAGAGGCACTAATTATCGATTATTAGATGATGCTGCCTGTTACACAAGTAAAAGGACAATTTATTTTTGACCAATGACCTGAATAGCATTTCCAGATTTCGAGTTGTCAAACAATAAGTCTACATGGATTAATAACTTCGCTATGGGGAGAAAGAGTAATTGGGCAATTGCGCCGCCTTTTTTAGCAAAGTAGCTTAGTTCCCAGGCCAATCTAGCCCAAAAACCATCGGAGTAGCTAGCGTGTACAATAGAAAAACCCTCATCGGTGAAGCGTTTTTTCAATCCTTCGAGGTTGTATATCTGACCTACGTGCTCGTCATCAAGCCACTGTTGATGTTCTTGGAAGAGGCTGTCGGGGAAAATAGTCTTTTGACTGATGTTGGGCATTTTTACCAATAGGTATCCTCCTTCTTTTAGTTGATCGTAACAAGCTTTGAACGGCATTTCTGCCTCGTAAATATGCTCAAATACATCTATCGAGAAGATAAAATCAGCTTGCTGATCGTTGGGTAGTGTCTCTATTTTACCGTCATGAATGCTTACATTCGGAATGTTTAGTGTTTGCTTGGTATGACGGACACGATCTACTCGCTCGGGGTCGATTTCTAGGGCAGTAATTTTGGATTGAGGCAGAGCATCGGCTATCATAAATGAATATTCGCCATAGCCACAGCCCATATCTACTATCTGGTGGAATGACCTAAGGGGAAGTTTTCGAAGTAACCTAATGACTACTTTAGACCTTGCGTAATTTCCTACATTCGTGTAGCCCAATAATCGATAAGCTAATTTTGCTAGCGAGGGATACTTCTGCATCCGGTAGCTAGTGAGTAACTGGGTTTTCCCGAAAGTGAATTTTCCTATTTTACCTGAATAAGTTGTCGACATGTATAATAAGTAATTTCAGACCTTTAACTTTTTTATAATTGATTCTCGTAATCAGACCTTCGTGAGTGTAGGAGAAGAAACGGTGGTAGCTTTAGGACGCTTAGGCGTAAATAGAAACCACCAACCATTTCCGTAAGTAATCTTGTAAAATACTACAGGGATGATCGTGGCGGCTATAGTGCTGATTAGTACAAGTACTCCCGGATCATCCACTTGCATAAATCTGACTAACACTATTCTAATTGGGGCACTTACCAATACGTGCATGAGATAAATATACATAGAGTGATAGCCAGCTATCTGTATCGGAATAATGTACTTGCTATTTCGTAAAGCGAAGGCAATACAAAAGGTAAATAAGCATCCGGTTATTGCAATTAGAGCAAGTAAGAATGGATCATAAACTTCGTGACGAAAGTAAAGCCACTGGGTGATCGCAAAAAGCGCGGTGGCTAGCAGCATAATTTTAGGAGAGGCAAATAGCTGATAATTTCTCTCGTCTAACAGAAAAGATGATACAATATCGCCGATGGCAACATAGATGAAGAACATCAATACATCTTCTATTACCGGAGTATGAATAAACTGGGAAGCGAAAAGGAAAATACAACCAAGCAGCAAAAGCGCGAGCTTATTTCCTTTGAACAAGCGAAAGAAAAGAAGGTAAACAACGGCTACGTTAAACAGTGCGTAAATAAACCAAAATTGATCAATAGCTCGAGGGTTGATAAAGATGTACAGATAGTCTAAGTAGGTGCGGTGGGCATTGATGTAGTCACGAAACACCCACTGAACACTTATCTGAAGTGTAGTCCATATCAGATAGGGATAAATCAGGCTCTTCAACTTGCTGCTAATAAAAGCTTGGTTGGTACGCTTCAACAGGCTAAACCGCACAAATACTCCTGATAAGATAAAGAACAATGGCATTCTGAAGCTATGAGTAATATCCGCTAGAATGATATAATCGCCTACATCTATTCCCGAGCGTTCAATACCAATTAGAATGTGGCGGTAAACAACCAAGATGATGGCAAAGCCTTTGGCGATATCAACCCATACCATTCGATTGCTCGTACGTAGTTCAGTCGATGTCATGATGGTCGGAACTGATTAATTTGAGACGCTTTAGTGTGTTGTGAGTTAAACTTTAGTGGCAACCACCATAATTTCTTTAATGCCAAACAGACGTGAAACGGCATTGGTGGCAAACCGGTAAGCGTTGAAATTTATTCTAAACAAGGGGAGTAGTTTTTCGTAGCCAGCTCCTCTTAAGTACTGATTAGATTTTATTTTGAAACCGTTGGTGATAAGCAGGTTATTGATAGTTCTGAAATTCCACATGTGAAGATGCTGATTTAGGTCTAAGTCAAAGCTAGACTTACCGTGCTTTTCAAACGGAATGACCAAGATCAAATCGTGGTTCTTTTTTAACTTGCTTCGCATCTCCTCAATCATTTGCTTGGGGTGCGGATGGTGCTCCAAAACATGAGAGGAGAAAACATAATCGAAGCTATCGTTTTCTATTTTCTCTATGTCATCAGTTACATCTAAGCCTTTCGCTCGACAGAAATCAAGCCCGAAAGTTGATATATCGTATCCTTTAGCATTAGGAAGTAGGTATATATTTTGACCTAGCCCACAGCCATAATCTAAAATCTTAGCGTCTTTGGGGATATTGCTAAAGAATTTAGAAAGTGCAACTTTCGCCCTAGCAGTATAATAATCTTCGTTAAAGTGACTTTTATGGCGAGTGCCGTGGTAATCGGCTTCATAATGAGTAACAGTGTTAGTCATATCTCTTAATAATTTAGATGAACGGTGGTACCTTACTGAAGGTGTAGATTCTTCTCATCTACTTTGTTTAGTATTGCTCCCATTAGCTTACCGTTTAAGCTATTTAAAAAGCTTATAGACTCTCTATCCATTTGCTTAATAATGGAACGTCCGGAGAAAATAGGTAGCACTCTGTCGGTGTACTGCACAAGCTCACGAGTATCAGAATAAGCATTAAGGTTAGCGCCTTCCATTAAAATATAGTCGTAATGCTTTTTGACCTCATCTAGCAGGCCTTGAAAATTCCTACCTGAAAAGATTTCTGAGGGAGAGTTGTTATCAGGCTTACTACCAATAATATCAATGTTTCTATAATTAGACGCAGTAATGATTCCAGAGGAATAGTCTTGACGAACATCACTATCTGGATTCATCACATGAGTTTGCAACTGAAGACTATTCACTGCTCCATTTTTATCTTTAGAAGTAGCTTTACGAGAAGAAGGAGGGGGAAGCAGCAATGTTCTGGTCAGTGTATTGTGCTTGAAGTTGGTGTCGATGACAAGCACCTTTTTGCCGACTAAGCTTAGCGCATAAGCTACGCACAGGATAATGAACGACTTACCTTCACCAGGCTTAGTGCTGGTTATCAGGTAAACCTTGGCATTGGCAGATTCTATCTCATGTCGTAGCTTTCTAATTAAATGCTCAAAAGTGCTGAGTTCTTTAGACTTAGTACTGCTATCAAAGATCTTATTGATATTGAATTGTCTTACATTAACGTAATTCAGTGTACCAGCTAAAGAAAGGCCCGAAGACTTACGGAACAGTGCCGGAGTTTTAATTCTTACGTCGATGTACTGAAGGAATAGAATAATCAGGATGCACAATACTAAGCTAGACATACCGGTTAGCCCGGCTGTAATCATAGATTTAGAAGGCTCTGGCTCTACGGCGGGCTGTCCGGCCAGTACTAGTTTCATTGAGTTATCCGAGGCTAGAGCAAAGTTTTTAGAAGCATTTAGTTTTTCCTGGGCATCTAAGTACTCAGTAGAGGCAACTTCTACCTCTTGCTCCAGGCGAGAAATAATAGCTTCTTGCGATGCGTAGCTAGAAACGTTAGACTGAAGGCTACGCAAGCGTTTATTAATTATCACTAACTGATTTTTTGCAATCTCAAGATCTACCTCCAGCTCTTCTTTTTTGTTTATCAAACTGGAGCGTGATGTGGGGCTTCGTTGCGACTGGGCTATTTCTACGTTTAGCTCATCCCTGGTTTGCTCAATTGAATCTAGGAGAACTTTGTTATTTGCTCCCGTATTAATGTATCGCACATTTAAGTCATTCAACTTTTTCCGAAGCGATACAATACGATTGTTGGAGCCACCGTAGTTGCTACCGTAAGTAGCATTAGGGTTCTGAATTTGGAGCTCTACGTTTTTCAGCGATACCAATAGCTCCTGGACTCGGTTCTCAGCCTCTACCTTTTGATCTTCTAGGTTGGCTATCTGCGTGACTTTTGCCTCACTCTCAACTTGATAGTTAATTACATTATTCGTTGTTTTATATAGCCTAAGCTCCTCGGCTTTTTCGTCTAAATCTCTCTTTTTCTTTAGTACTAGATTTTCAAAAAACTTCACTGATTGGCTCTTCTGTTCTATTTGCTGCGAAGTGTTAAACCTGAAAAATTCTTGTACAAGAGTATTAACCACAAAAGCGGAAAGCTGAGGGTTTTCTGAGGTGAATTCTATAGCTATGTAGTCAGTATAATTTACTCGGGAAATTCTTAGATTTTCCTTTAGTGACTCATAGTCGTAACGATAGCTTCTCAGAAGTTCTATAAGCTGCCGCTCTTTAGTATTGAATGTGGTTAATGATTGTATAGAATCAAGCTTGCTCTCAAAGGTTTCCCGTGCTTCTTGAATAGTAGACTTATCGTAAGTAATTAGTTGCCCCTCGCGGTTCACAGGTCTTCGGAAAGGGGTAGGCTGCTCTAGGTCATGGATGATAAGGTTATAAGAGAGTAAGCTGGTAATGAGAGGAGAATTAATTGTTTCAATAGCGTTATTGAACATTATATCAGCTTCCCGCAAATTAAAACCGTCGTCTACTATTTTTACTTGCCGATCTTTAACCGTAAATCCAGTAGCTATCTGAGCTTTAGATAGGTAACGATCTTGGGCTTCTTGGGTAAGAAATAGTGCTACCACTACCGATACTAGTGGAACCGATAGTATAATCCACCGCTTTTGCCATAGTAACTTAATTAAATAAAGTACATCCATAAGTAGATTTGTACGTTTAAGTTAAATCTTGTAATTTTTTGGGCGTTATTAATTTTTATTATTGTGTAAATATAACAAAAAATTAGATAATATCTGTATAAAAAAGATATTTAAGCAAACTATTCTTCATTATCCGAAATGATATTTTTTGCTAATATAATTTCAACCCGCCGATTAATACTTTGATCTTCACCTGATATGCCTACCGAAAGAGGGTACTGTTCGCCCGCGCCTAAAGAGATAATTCTCTCAGGTAAGATTTCATAAAATATCAGTAAATTCTTTACCTCTTCAGCCCTAGTTTTAGATAAACTTAAGTTTACTTTGTCTCCCCCAGTTTGGTCAGTATGCCCGATCAGTTTAATGATAATTTCTTCGCGGTCGCGGATTTTATCCGCAATAAACCGAATAACATTCTGAAAGCTTGGTTTAACTTCGGAAGAGCCCTCTTCAAATAACACGATAGGAATCTCTGGTGAACCCAACAGGCTAGTAATCATATCTTCATCCAAAGGTGTGTGGTCGCTTTTGCTGGTTATATGAAAAGTAGAAAGCTCAGCTGATGAAGAATCGTCACCTGAGACCAGATCGGTGAGAAATAGCTGTTGATTATCAGATTTGCGCGAGCTAACAAAGGAAGCTGCGCCCTGCTCGTTCATGGAGAAGTATGCATCAAAAAATTCAGAATTGATAGAGTCGCTGAGGTTTTTGGGCAATGACCAAATATTCCAGGTATTGTAGAGCCGATCGGCATAAAAAATATCCATATCGCCCGAGCCACTGTGTCCGTTACTAGAGAAAAACAAGCGATTGGTGTCGTGAGTGAGAAATGGGGTAATTTCATCTTTAGGAGTGTTGATAGTGTTGCCCAGATTGATGGGGGATAGCCAGTTGCCTAAAGAATCTTGAGTAATAATGTGTAAATCCTGCGACTTATTATTGCCATTCTTGCTACTTGAAAAAGTAATAATTTTACCAGATGGATGAACGTGAATACTATGTAACCGGTCGCGGATAGAAGACAGCTTGAAAAAATGACCCAGCGACTTTTTTTGAAGGAAGTCTTCAAACATAAGATTACTGGGTATACTGTATACGTATTTCTTTATCTTTTCATTTTGATCTATCAGGTAGAGTGTGTCTCCGTTTTGAGTCATTCCAACTACCGACCAGCTTTCTTGCCCCGAAATTGTAATTTTTTCGGGAAGGTGCCAATATGCCCCATTGATATTAGCACTCCTCTTTAAAGAAAAAGAGCGCTCAAGTGAGTCGGAGTAAGTGAAGTATAAGAACTCACTGTTGGGGCTCAATATCGGATACGAGAAATATGCATCAGCAGAAACTTCTTTCTGATCTATAACAGCTTCAGCAGATTCGAAATAAATCTGCTGAGAAAAAGCAAGTTGGCCAGAGCCAAGGAGACAAAAAAAGAACATCTTGTAACACACAACTTTGTAATAGGAACTAACTTTATTCAAGTAAAAAGAGATTTAATGTATTCAAAAAGTGGTTATCGCAATATTTTATCACAATTTTTTTCAAAAATAATGTTTTTTTATATCTTTGAAGACAATTTCATACACAAGTAAGGTTTTTCTATTCTGGTTCATAAAAATAAGCAATGGTGAAACAATCTACATTATTAGTCGCGCTCCTGTTGTCGCTTAGTACAGGATTTAAATTATTCGCTCAATCAACCCCGTTTCCAGATCAGCAGCCCCCTTGGGGTGAGGTAGGTGATTGGGGGCATAATAGAGGGAGTAGTTGGGAGTTAAATTATCTTCCGTTCATTTATAATAACCTTCCTTTTCGTTTAATGCCCCCCAACGGAGTGACTTATACGAAAGGTGCTGGAGGAAGCGATTATTATGGAGATTGGAATTTTTCTGATCCAAATAAGAAGTATCCTCTCATTTTGTTTTTACACGGTTTAGGTGAGACGGGGGGTGATAACCGAGATCAACTTAGAAATGGAGGGCGACAACATCGGGATGCTGTTTTAAGGGATCAGTTTCCAGGTTATTTGTTATATCCTCAGACAGAAAATGGCTTTTGGACCGGAGGAAACGCGCTTTTTAGCAAAGAGATCATTGAGCTGCTGATAGAAAACAACAATGTTGATCCAAACCAAATTTATGTACATGGTCTGTCTGCCGGAGGCACAGGCACGTTGGAAATGCTGACACAATACCCTAAGTTGTTTGCTGCTGGCATTCCCATGTCTGCGGTTGGTCCGGTTGCCTTTATCCCCAGAATGCCAAGAGTAGCGGAGATTCCGGTGTGGATTGGTCAGGGAGGCTTGGATCGTCGCCCATCCCCAGAAGCTACTACGCAATTGCTTAATGCACTAGAAAACTTGGGTGGAAACGTAAAGTATAGCTTTTATCCGAATTTAGGACACGGTATATGGAACACCATGTACGCTGATCCTGATTTCTTTCCTTACATGCTTCGCAACAAGAAAAATCAAATTCATGTATACGGCGGACGAACTAATTTCTGTGAAGGACAACCAATAAACGTAGATTTAGGAGTAACCGCGGGTTTTTCAGGCTACGAGTGGAAGAAAGATGACGTAGTTGTCGCTACCAATACCAATCGTATTAATGTTCAAGAAGAAGGAACATTCACCATGCGTTTTAGGAGAGGGAGTGAGTGGACAGAATGGTCTGACCCGGTTGTTATTCAATACATTGGCCCCACCCCACCGGTTTCTATCACTGCTTCAGGAAGCGTGCATTTTCCAACCTTGGATGGTACCACTAGTGTTACTTTAAGTGCTCCTGATGGCTATGAGTTCTACGAATGGTCAAATGGAAGTACTACCCAAACTATACAGGTAAGCAATCCTGGTTCATACAGTGTGGCTGTAACTGCTTTTAACGGATGCCCTGGCGGGTTTTCTGAGCCAGTGGTATTAACTAACAATAGCACGCAGGGGCCATCAAGCCCTAGTGATTTTTACGGAATTGCCGACTCTGAAACTCAGATTAATTTATTCTGGGGCTCCAATAATGCTAATCAAAAAGGTTACGAACTGTATCGGGCATTGGAAGAGAGTGGGCCTTACGAACTATTAGCGCTACTAGGCGAGGGTGATGATGCGTACGTAGATAGTGAGCTATCACCTAATACCAGTTATTATTATCAGATTAGGGCTACCAATACCCAAGGTGCTTCTGAGTACGAATTGTTAGAGGTAACTACTTTTCAAGATACTGAAGCACCCTCTCAACCTACCAAGTTTGAAGTGGCAGCTACTTCCGACAATAGTATTCAATTGTCTTGGACATCCTCGATCGATAATGTTGACGGGTTAGGTTCTCTTGTTTATGATTTAACGTACGGAGGGAATACCTATGAGATCAATAGTGAAAACTCCATTGTGTTTCCGTTAAATGCAGCTCTTAATCGTCCATCAACTGCTTCTAGTGACGAAAATTCTTCCAGGAATGCCGCTAAAGCAAACGACGGGAGTTTAAATACCTATTGGTCTTCTGGCAGAGGAGGAAGAGAAGAGCCAGAATGGATACAAGTTGATTTAGCCGATTCTTTTCTGGTATCAGCCGTAACAATAACTTGGGAAGGCGACTATGCGGTAGATTATCGACTTCAGGTTTCTCATGATGCAATAAATTGGGAAGATATTCTTAGCGTAGAAAGCAATTCTGGGCGCTATAAAACGCATAGAAATCTAAGTGGTATCGGGAGATACTTACGAGTATTCGTTGATCAACGGCGTGGCGACAACCGTCGTGTTCGCATGGAAGAGCTGGAGGTTTACGGTTCTAATCTTAAAGGGTATGACCAACCTACCATTATTACGGAAGTGAAGGGGTTGACCACAGGTGATTTGTATGCATTTTCTTTGCAGGCAAGAGACAAATCGGGCAATAGCTCAGTGTCTACTGGTCAAATAACCGCACCAGCGGTAAATCAGGGGCTGAAGTACCAGTACTATAGCACTAGGATTAACCAACTAAGCGATCTGCGCTTCAATTCTCCGAATGGTTTTGGTACTTTACAAAACTTTGATCTTTCACCCAAGCAAAACAGGGATTATGCTATAGTGTACGATGGGTATATCACAATTGAGAATGGTGGGTTATATACATTTTACACTAGATCTGCCGATGGAAGTGTGTTATCAATTGGTGATTTTCAAGTAGTAGATAACGATGGTAGACAGTTCGCCCGCGAGCGATCCGGTCAAATTGTACTAGCAGAAGGAACCTACCCCATTCATCTAGAATACTTTAACAATGGTTATTGGGGTGATGTATTAGAAGTTCGCTGGGAAGGTCCCGGAATTTCCAAACAACTTATTCCAGATGAGGCAATGAATACTGATTTTACGTTGCCAAGCCCGCCCAATGCCCCAGAAAATGTAACAGCTACTGCCATTGCTCATAATCAAATTGAGTTAGAGTGGGATGATCAATCTTCTGACGAAAGTGCATTTGAAATATATCGTGCCCTAAGTCCACAAGGTTCTTTGACTATGATAGCTTCAGTAGAAGCAAATACTACAACCTTTATTGATAGTGCGCTAGAAAGCGGAACAACCTACTACTACCAAATACGAGCTATTGGGCCAACGGGAGAGTCTGATCCTAATGTTGGGTCTATAACTGGAAACGGCCTCGACTACAGTTATTATGAGATAAATAATTTATCGAGGCTTCCTGATTTTGACTCTTACACCGCCAAAGCTACGGGTAATGTTGATAACGTAGATTTGAGTGTAAGGCAACAGGATGACAATTTTGCTTTCCAGTTTGAAGGCTTTATTGACATACCAACACCTGGTGAATATACCTTTTATACGAGATCGGATGATGGAAGCAAGTTGTATATAAACGACGAGGTGGTTGTAAACAACGACGGAATACATGGAGCTCAGACTCGCAGTGGAGTTCAGCAGTTTGATGATGCGGGCTTTTATGCCATAAAAATTGAGTTTTTTGAACGAAGCGCAGGTCAAAGTCTTACTGTAGAATACGAAGGCCCAGGAATTTCTCGTCAGCAAATACCTAACTCAGCTTTCAAAGCGGTTGAGTATATTAACGCTACTACCTTAGAGCTACCTCCTTTGCCCAGTGCCCCAACCAACGTTGCTGTATCTGGTATATCTACCTCTGAGATTGAAATAACTTGGACTGATGCCAGCAACAACGAAACGGGATTTGACATATTTAGGGCAATGGGTGGCAGTAACGATTTCGATCTGGTGGGAAGTGTTGAGGCAAATACTGAAAGTTACCTGGATAGCGACCTTACGGCTCACACTCAGTACCGCTATCAGGTAGCTGCTAAGGGAATACAGGATCAAGTAAGCCTTTCCCAAATTGTTGAGGGAAGTAGCTTGAATACCAATCCGGTTTTTGATCCAATGACCGATGTTATTGTGCGTGTTAACAGCAATTTGCAGGTCAGTATCACGGCCAGCGATGCTGACTTAGACGAAGTTAGCCTGAGTATTGTACAACAACCCAACTTTGTGTCAACGGTGCAAAACAGCCCAGGACTACTGGTGTTATCATTAAGCCCTACCGAACTAGGCACCTACACTGTAGATCTTTTAGCAGAAGATAACTTTGGAGGTTCTACTGCTCTGTCATTTGGTATTACAGTAGATGAGAACTACCTCCCAGTTATCACGCCTATTAGTAATATTACGATAGAAGAAAATGCTTCTTATACGGTAAATATATCGTCATCAGATCTCGATGCAAGCGACAATCTTACCTATTCAACAGGTGATCTTCCTGCATTTGCTAATTTCTCGGACAATGGCGATGGTACTGCTACTTTAGTATTAAATCCGGATTATACCAGTGGCGGTGTTTATCCTGTACAGGTTTCAGTAACCGATGGTAAAAGCACCACTAGCGAATCATTTTCTGTTACTGTAAGCGAGGTAAGTGTTAGTAAAACGTTCCTGGTGAACTTTCATAGGAACAGTGCTGCTCCTGCACCTTGGAATAATCTTTCTAGTTCAACTGCGGGAACTACCCTTTCTAACCTTACCGATAATGCTGGAGAAAGTTCAGATCTGTCATTGGAGCTGATGACTTCGTGGACCGGTGCTAATGATTTTGGGGCAAACACGGGAAATAACTCAGGTATATATCCTGATGTAGTAACTCGTTCATTCTTCTTTGAGCAAAGCACAGGTGTAAATACGGTCAAGGTTAGTGGGTTAAACTCAGATTTGAAATACGCATTCCGATTTTTCGGAAGCAGGGATAATACGGGAAGTACAGCGATAAGGAACACCAATTACACTATTAATGGCCAAACCGTTACGCTAGATGCAATGGGTAATACATCGAATGTCGTGACGATAGATAATGTATCTTCAGATACCAACGGTGAAGTTACAATTGATATACAGAAACAGGATGTATTCACTGCTTTCGGGTATATCAACGCACTTGAAGTAGTATCTTACTTTGATAATGGTACTGCACCAGACGCACCAAAGCTACTAACGGTCAATTCTACCGCTAGTATGGAAATAACGCTGAACTGGACTGATCTTACCCCAGATGAAACTGGGTTTAAAATTTATCGCGCAACAGATGAGGCAGGGCCGTTTAGTGAGATTACTGCTTTAGGAATAAATACTAGCTCATACGTAGATGCGGTGCCAGGAGGGGGAACCTATTGGTACCAAGTGACGGCAATCAATAGCAATGGTGAATCGACACCGTCCAATGCCCTTAGCTTTACTTTATCTAACAATGCACCAGTTATTTCGCCAATTAGTGATGTGCGAGTGGCTGAAAATCAAATTGCAAGTGTAACTATCTCAGCTACCGATTTGGAAGGTAATTCCATATCGTTTACTGGTGAGAACTTACCCGATTTCACCACGCTAACAGATAACCTCGATGGCACGGCTGATTTGAGTATAGAGCCTAATTCGGGAGACGCTGGTAATTATTTATTGCAAATTACTGCCACTGATGATCAGGGGGCCAGTAGCACAGTAGATGCAGCCATTGAAGTATCTGAGAAGCTAATTGTGTCTACCTATATCAATTTTAACTTAGGCTCAAATGAAGGGACACCCTGGAATAATTTTAATACTCAGCCATTGGCTGGAACTTCAAAAAGTAATTTACTTGACGAATCGGGTAGTAACTCTGGATTGTCCGTAACCTTCGTTAACAAGTGGGCAGGGTCTAACACTACGGGTGTAGTCACTGGTGATAATTCGGGAGTTTATCCCGACAACGTTATGAAAACGTTTTATTGGGAGATTACAAACGAAGTAAAAACAGTAAAGATCGGTGGAATGGATACTGATAAGGCCTACAATTTTGTCTTCTTTGCCAGTAGGGCCGGCGATGGTGATAGAACTACGGTCTATACCATCGGGAACAAGTCGGTTGCGCTGAATGCTTCAAGAAATAGTACAAATACTGTTAGAATCAATGGTGTGAAAGGAGATGCTAACGGTGAGCTAATTATTGAGATGCAGAAGGCAACATCAGCTTCATTTGCCTACATTAATAGCATGGTGATTGAGTCATTTGAAGATAGTGGCATACCAACAACTCCTTCAGAATTGGTTGCTGTTGGTAACTCTAGATCGTCAATCAACTTATCGTGGTCAGATAATTCAGTGAATGAAGATGGATTTAATATATACCGGCGAAGTTTGGCTGAATCAAATTTCACTTTATTAACTTCAACTGATCCGAATATATCAACTTACGTAGACACTGGCCTTGAGACTAACACAACCTATGTTTATAAGATTTCAGCCTATAATGATTCAGGTGAAAGCACTTTCACTGACGATGTTTACGCATCTTCATTGTTGTATACTATTTATCTGAACGCAAACCAAGGCTACAATCAAGGGCAGCCGTGGAACAATATGAACACCGTGCCAGTGGTAGGTACTCAGCGAACTAGTTTACGCGATCAGAGTTGGGTAAACCGCGGTGTATATTTAAGAGTTGTAGAGCATCCTAACTCCACCACTTTTGGGGGGGCTAATCCGTTTGGAATGGTACCTGGCGGAACGGGAATTTACCCAGATAATGTAATTAGAACATTCTGGTTCTTAGAAGCTACTGAGGCCGCCCGCATTGAAATCGGAAATCTAAGCGAAACCCTCACCTATAACTTTGTTTTCTTTGGAAGTAGAGATGGTGGTGGTAACAGAAACACCGACTACACGATTAATGGAAATACGGTGACTTTAAGTTCTTCCTTCAATATTTCTAATACAGTCCAGATAAACGGAGTGCAGCCTAACCAGAGTGGTAAGGTATTCATTGATATTGTTTCCTCGGCCGGGTCGCAGTATGGCTATCTCAATGCACTGGTTATCCAGGCGTATAATGAGGTGCCAATTTTAAGTGGGGCGAGAGTTGCTGATGTTGAGAGTGAAAAATCTGATAAGACTGGGTTGGAAGCTGAATTAGACGAGAGTACTTTAACCGGTAATCATTTAATATTCCCGAACCCGGTTACCAATGAACTCACTATTGTTTTACAAGAAATTCCAGACGAAAAAGTTGAGATCGAGATTTCTGATGGGCTAGGAAATCGGGTTTACCATGAAGAGATTTTACCTAAATTTAATACTTCTATTTCTGAAATTGATTTCTCTACCCTTGCAACTGGTGTGTATTTCGTAAGGATTATTCCTACTAGTAAAAAGGGCAAAGTATATAGAGTGATTAAAGATTAAGTAGAATAGCACGCATAATGCTATCAGCGTAGCTATTAGAAAAGTGTTCATCTGTAGCAAGCTTTGCTAAGCTAGCGTGAGCCATAAACAAATAAGGCGATGTAGGAACATTCCTACATCGCCTTATTATCTGTATCTAATACTTATTCTAACCGCTACTATAGTAGCCTGAAGCTACTAGTAGTCCTCAAGGTTATTTTACAAGAACCTTTACAGTTTTTACGAGTCCTTGTTCTGACGCTATACGCAAATAGTACACACCGGATCGTAACCCTAAGCGCTGAGTATTTAGCTCAATAATAGAACTGCTAACTTCTCCAACTTCCCAGCTAGTGACCACATCAGTGTTGCTCAACAGCGTTAGACGGTAACTCGACTGACCATCTGTTTGCGGTAGAGATACGAACAACTGCTTATCTACCGGATTAGGATATACCTGTATCTCAGAATTATCAGCTATAAACTCATCAGAAATAGTTTGTTCTACTACTCCCTTACTCGTAGAGTCTTCTAAACGAGATTGGTTAGGATTGTATCCCACAATTACCATAGCATTCAGATAGCCATAGCTTGAAGTAGACGATTTACGAACTTCAACCAATATTTCCTTCGCGCTACTTGGGGATAAACCATCTATCTCTACTGTTTCTGTATTATAAGAGGCATTCAACGAGACGGATTTTCCTCCGGCCTTATAAATTGTTGTACGATCGCCACCTCCATTACGGCTACCAAAGAAGATTAGCTTGTACTTAAGCGAAGCGTTAAGTTCTTTAATTTTGAATGTATAAGTATTCGAGGTAGAGATAACGTAAGCTGACTTCATTACATTATCTGGAAAAACACCTGAATTATTTCCCGTGGTCATACCGGCAAGGTTTACCCCATTCCAAGAACTTGTAAAGTCTATATCAACCGTAGTTGCCCTATTATCATCTGTGCTCATGTTGCGTAACGGCTCAATGTATTGGGGGTGCGAACCAACATTATTCCAAGGTGCAGGCTGATTATCATTTTGGTTAAAATTAACCAGTATCCGATAGCCTTCAGCACCAGGATTAGGTGGGTCTACTACAGGAGGAGTATCTCCAGTATCGGAAGTAAACAACACATCATTCGGGATTTTCTTTTTGCTAACACCAGGGCCTTGGTACTTTACTTCTAGTACCTCACCACCCGATCGTTCAAAGTACACCACTTTGATAGCGTGCATACCAGCAGATAGGGAGACGCTTCCAGACCGTTCTTGTTTACCGTGCAGTCCGTCGTTATCAACAATCCGTTTGTTGTCAATGAACAACTGACTACCATCATCCGAAGCTGTATAGAAGGTGTAGCTTCCTTGCTTTTCGATTTGAATGTATCCGGTAAAGGCAAAGCCAAAATTGCTATTTTGCTGTCGTGGATTCAGACTAAAGTTGGCTACCGTACCTTGCTTTTCAGCAGACAGCTTGCCAAAATCAGGCAGTTGGCTCCAGGCACCGTGGTAGTACTTATAGTTTAATCCATTTCCCGCTGCCGGAGGATTATCTCCAGTATCGGAAGTAAACAACACATCATTCGGAATTTGCTGTTTGTTAACACCGGGGCCTTGGTACTTTACTTCTAGTACCTCACCACCCGATCGTTCAAAGTACACCACTTTGATAGCGTGCATACCAGCAGATAGGGAGACGCTTCCAGACCGTTCTTGTTTACCGTGCAGTCCGTCGTTATCAACAATCCGTTTGTTGTCAATGAACAACTGACTACCATCATCCGAAGCTGTATAGAAGGTGTAGCTTCCTTGCTTTTCGATTTGAATGTATCCGGTAAAGGCAAAGCCAAAATTGCTATTTTGCTGTCGTGGATTCAGACTAAAGTTGGCTACCGTACCTTGCTTTTCAGCAGACAGCTTGCCAAAATCAGGCAGTTGACTCCAGGCACCGTGGTAGTACTTATAGTTTAATCCATTTCCCGCTGCCGGAGGATTAGGGGAAGTAGTAACCTTGGCTTCATACGCTCCAATGTCAAACTTATTATCATAAGGTCTATCAACCCCCTCCATATCAAATCTAACCCCGTAAGAAGATACATCTACCCCTGCATTGATACACGGTGACCCTGAGGCTAATTGATAGTTTCCAGAAGAGGCATTAACAAACTTTATGTCATTAATATTCTTAGTGGTGTAGTTACTGCCTTCTTCTACCTTCACTTTATTATTCAGTGTAATAATATACTTACCCTGCGAGTCCACAATAATGTTGTTCTTCACATAGTTGTGAGGAACTTTTTCGCCGTAGAGAAGAATACCACCCGCCCCTGAATTAATGATTGTATTGTTATAAAAACGATAGGGACCGTCAATTTTGTCGGCTCTCTCATCACAGAATATACCAGCGTGCGGGGAATTAATAATAAGGTTGTTAAACACTACGTGTCCACCACCACCAAAAACCTGCATACCGGCACCATCGCCTTTACCATTCTTAATAACATTGTTATACACTTTAGCCTGCTGACCAACTATCAATCCATTCGATTGAAAAGGGGCAAAAGCATCATATCCATAATCCTCAATTAAATTACCATATATTTCACAGCCAACAGGGTTACAGGCTACCTGAATACCATCGGCTCCAGTGTTCTTAGTGATATTATTGTATACTTTGAGGTTATTTATATTATGAGGATAAATAGTACCACATTCTGAAGTCTCTAGCCCGTTGTACGCATAGTGGCCAATATATATACCTTCACCGTATACATCGTGAATGTAATTATCATGGACTAAAACATTCTCCATTACGAAGTTTTGACGCTGATACTGAGGAAATTGGCACATAGGATCAGATTTAATCATGATACCAGCAAAACCAGCGTCTGCTACTTCTATGTGGTCTATCTCAAAATCGGTACATCCCCCGCCATATCGGATAGCGGTATCTTTTCCACCTTTGGCTACCTTAATTCCGTACTTCATGCCACGGACCCCGCTTCCGGTAAATCTGAAAAATTTACATTCAGAAAAAGAAATGATTCCGCGACGAGTTTCATTCTCAAATTGTACTTTGCCACCACAGTTTTTTACAATAATAGGCTTTGATGCAGTTCCACTAAAGTTTTTGAAAGAAATATAATCTCTCACTCCGGCCTCAAGACAAATAACATCCCCTGGTTTGATTTCACCTAGCGTCGAAGGACTAACAGTTCGCATACTAGATGGTACTACGTGATCACAATCGCAGTCTGCTCCTGGTGAGTTACTTGATGGATTTGATACTACCACATTTACATCATCAGAAGCGGTAGCCCCGTCTTCATCTGATACAGTAGACCTAAAAGTATATTCTCCTTCAGTAAGAGACGACACTTTAAGAGTAGAAGAGTTGGTTTGTGATAAAGAAGCCGATGGGCCAGAAACTTTTTTCCAGGAGAAAGACGCAACCTGCCCGTCTGGGTCAGTAGCTGTGCTAGATATTCTAGTAGAGTTTTCGGGAAGAGTTAAAGTTATATCATCGCCAGCATCAACAATAGGGCTTTGGTTGGGGGTGCCAGAAGAATTCCCACTTTTGCTGTGAGATAGCATCCAAGAATAAATATCGTGACCAGCACTACCGCTGTACGTACGACTCCATGAGTTATGCCCCACGCCAGGGTAGAGAGTTAGTTTAGCCTCTACCACGTCTGAGCATTTGTTTATTTCCTGAATAGGAGTGATTGAGTTTGAGGGGGCAACTGTTCTATCGTTTTCGCCATGAAATGCCCATACTGGGATTTTAGCAAGTTCGCAGTAGTTTTGACCAACGCCACTGCCAGCGATGGGAACAGCAGCAGCAACTTTATCGGGATATTTGGCTGAGTAAGCCCACACACCATGACCGCCAGAACTTATTCCAGTAAGATATATCCGATCTTCATCTATGTTATAGTTCTCGACAATATAATCTACGTAAAATTTAACTGCGTCAGCACCCCACCATCCGTTAAAACGCTGAGGTGAGATCACGATAAATGGAAAATCACGTCCGTCGTTAATTTCCTTCGGAGGGCCTACTCGCAGTACCCTATTCAATTGCGTAGTACCATTACCTTTTTCGCCTATACCATGCAAGAAAATTAGTACAGGGAATTTGTCACTACTATTGTAGTTTGTAGGTAAGTACTCATAATATCCGAAGGCCGCAGAGGTAGATCCTTGCGGTTTTGCTACTTGATCCCCTGGCCCTGCGAACCCTATCAGGCTCATGAGCAAGGAAGACAATAATAATGTAAATGTTTTCATGTTGTAATCTTTTGCTTTGAATCTAGGTAGTGAGTGTTGCAAACTCTATTCCCCAAAAAACACAATATCTAGGCCAGCAATATCATAATCATGCTTAGTAATATTTTTCCTGAGAAATGATTTTTAGATTTAGTTAAATAGTCAATATTTCCTGGTAGACATAAAAGACATCAAGGAAAGAACGAATACTTTTATTGCTAAGATGAGTAAAAAGCTATAAACCGGATATTGCTGTAAAGTATTTATAGTGAGCGAGTTTTAGAGAATCATACGGTAGTACTGGGGGTATCACTAAAAGAGAAAAAGAAAAAATGTCAATATGAAATTTATTTAGAACTAATAAATTCTCACTACGTACAGTATTTTTGAAAACATTACTTTTAGCAATTAAAATATAATTTTTCTAACTTATACCTAAATGCATTTGATTGATTCCTTCCTATATTCTAATGAAAAAAAAAGCGTTTTTATGCGTATAATTCCTTGTAGAGAGGGTTTTTATAAAAATATGCCTATCAAATTGATACTTAATGAAATCAGTTTATCAATATGAAAGTATAAATTTTCTTAGAAGACCTATTCATTTTGATTTTATTCGCATCACAAAAAACCGGAAAGCCAGTCGCTATTGCCTAATATTAGATTGTTAATTAAGAATAAATAGCCCTCTAATATGTGCCAATAATTCGGGATTAAAGTATTTCACAATATACTTGCTCAGTACGTCTGATAGAATCTTTTAGATCGTACTCTTGATACACTAAATCGCTGGCACTTAGCCCAGTTCGCTCAGCTAAATTCTTGTTGGTGTGTAACTGAATAATTTTGGCAGCTATATCCTGAGGATGGTTTACTTTTATATAAAAGCCATTCACTTGGTTAATAATAATTTCTTTGGTGCCATCTACGGGGGTTGCTAGCACCGCTTTTCCCATAGCCATGGCTTCCAGTAATCCGATAGGCAGCCCTTCCCACAGTGAGGGCAAACAATAAATATCAATTATTGATAAAAGGGCAGGCACATCATTACGAAAATCTTGGAAATGAAAGTTCGAGGCAATATCGTATTTTTCAACCAGATCAATAGCCTCCTCTTTAAGGTCACCCTCACCAACCATAAGAAAGTGAATATCCGAATGTTCTTGAAGAACCTGTTGGGCAGCATGAACAAAACTAATAGGATCTTTCTGATGGGTAATTCGGGCAATGAATCCAACTAAGGTACAGTGTGAGGGGACTCCCAATTCAGCTCGAGTATTGGGGTACGTTTTGCTTTTGTCAAAACGGGTGAGGTTAACGCCGTTCTGAATTACAGTAGCATTTTGTAGTCCTAACTTTTGTTTACCTTCCTGGAAGTTACTATGAGAAACGTTAATTACAGCATTAGCCTGATTTATTAGCCACTTTTCTCCGGCTTGTCTTAAGTATCTAATATAAGGTTTTTGCCCAGCATGAAAAGACCATCCGTGCACGGTATATAAAAGGGGAATATTTAACTTATTTGCTGACCAAAATACGTTAGAGCATGCTCTGGTGCCATGAGCGTGAATAATATCTATGTTTTTTTTGCCAATAAGTTCTGAAACTCGGGGCCAAACCCGGAAATCGAAGGGGGATTGGGAAGGAATGACATAGGTTTCAATACCCAATTCCTGAAGTGCTTCGATCATTTCTCCAGGTGTAAATGATACGACGATGGGGTAAAAGTCTTTTTTATTCAGGTGAGTGACTAAATCTAAAAGATGCCGCTCACCACCTCCGATCTTACCTTGACGTATAGCATAAAGAATTCTTTTCAACAGAACGGTGATCTATTTGGAAGCCCACCCTTGGGGAAGGTGACGGTGTATTTCAATATTCTCAAATTCCTGGCTCTGGCGAGCACCGGCCGTTTTAGCCCATGATGCCATACGCTCAATACCTTGAGCAATGGGTACAAAAGAATCAATATCAAATACGGACTTCACCTTGCTATGATCGGAATATGCGTGTACAACTTCTTTACGAGCTTCCAAATGACGAATTTGAGGTGACACATCGAACTGTTTTGCCACAACTTCTACCAATTCGTTCACGGTATACGGCTTATCAGCTCCAATGTTAAATACTTGATTACGTGCTGCCGGTACATTAATAGCATTGGCTATATAAGGTGCTACATCATCTACATGACTAAAGGCACGACTCTGGGTACCATCGCCGAAGATCGTTAGCGGCTGATCTTGCATAATCTGGTTCATAAAAATACCGATCACGTTACGATATTTATCCCCTATATTCTGATTCTCCCCATATACGTTGTGCGGACGGAAGATGATATAATCCAAACCGAAGAGACGATGGGCAGTATGTAAATCGAGTTCAACGGCATATTTGGCAATGCCATACGGATCTTCCGGCTCGGGTATCATGTCTTCTTTCATGGGTACCTGTCCGGGTCCGTATACTGCTATTGATGAAGTAAAAACAAAGCACTCGACATTATGCTTAACCGATTCATTAATCAGGTTAATGCTTCCAATGAGGTTGTTGTTATAATTAAATCGTCGAATAAAGTGAGACAATCCTTCAGCGGCATAGGCAGCTAAATGATACACATAATCAAACTGATATTGATCAAATAGTTGTTGTACAAGCTGAACATCAGTAATAGAGCCCTCAACAAAGGTGACTTCTGATGGAACATAATCACGAAACCCACCACTTAGGTCGTCTAATACAACTACTTTATGTCCTAACGCTAAACAATGATTTACGACGTGGGAGCCGATAAACCCGGCCCCTCCTGTAATTAAAGACTTTTTCATGAAGCTTGGAAATTGACGGTTCTACTTACTTTGGCAATAACAGGGGTGATTTCTTCTTTTGGGTGAATAATATTCCACCAAAGCCCCCTATACAATGCTTTCAGGTGTACAAAACGGCCTTTAGAAACATAGGTAACCGTTTTTTTAGGTATAATGAATAACAGAAGAAAAATAAGGAAGCCTATCCACTGCAAGGCATTAGTATTTCTTCTCATAAACAAAACTCGGTTTCGGTTATGATAGTAGGCTTTAATAGCACTTTCTTTACCCATCGTTATTGATTCCTTATGGTAAACTAATGCATTAGCTTGATAATATACACTGTACCCTTTATTTCTAATTTGGCTAGACCAATCTAGTTCTTCGTAGTAGATGAAAAACAAGTCAGGAAGCATACCAACTTCTTCTACTACTTCTCGCTTTACCATCATGGCGGCTCCATGCGCGTAGGGTGTTTCATGAGAGATATTGTATTGTCCTCGGTCTACTTCCTTCGAGCCAATTGCCCTATTTCTACCGGTGAAAGGATTAATTGGCGTGTAACCAGCGTATTGAATAATTTCTGGTTCTTGAAAATACCTGATTTTAGGACTGACCATTCCAACTTCAGGAAACAGATTGAAAGGCTCTAGCAGTCGCTCTAATAAATCTTCAGTAACTTCCGTATCATTATTGATTATTAAGAAGTACTCGCCTTGCGCTGATTCAATCCCCAAATTATTCCCGCCGGTAAACCCCAGATTTTCTTTGCTCACAATTACCTTAACATCCGGATACTGTTGGTGGACTACCTGGGTAGGATTAATTTTAGAGGCGTTATCAACTAGAATAATTTCAAAATTTGGATAAGAAAGCTGCTTGGTAGATTCTAAGAATTCGCAAGTAACTTCTAGCTGATTATAATTGAGGATAATGATCGATATTAATGGAAACTCTTTTTGCATACGTATTTAGATATTTTCAGATTCTGATTCAGGAAGTACTACCCGGTGTGGGGTGTGTATGAATTTCTGGTTAGAGTTCTTCAGCTTGAATAAGGTGATAAATAGTATGGCAAACGCGTAAGGTATTTTGAAGACAGCAACTAATAACTTACGGTTATAGAAGCTCTTTGGAATAGGTAACAGTAAGGCGATTGTAAAAACGAATAGCAATGTCCCCCAGATAAGAGGGCTACTAACGAAGGCAGAAGGGAAGAGTAGGCTAGCCAACATTATGAAAGGAAGTAAGCCTAAAATAAGCACCCTTGGCAAAATTAAATTACCGATAACTGCTGCTTCAAAGTAGGCAAAATTACCCGCTACTGCTTCAGAAAATGCAGCGCGAAAGTTTTTGCCCAAATAATAGAACTGGCTGGATAGCCAACGCCGACGTTGCTTCGCAAAGGTTTGAGCATGTTCTACCTTTTCGTCAAAAACAATAGCATCTTCAAGGTACTTTACTTGGTATCCCTGCTGGATTAAAGCTAAACATAGCTCCCGATCAAAGCCGCCAACTGCTTGAAGATTGGTAAGCGTATCCTTTAACAATTTGTAGTCAAAGGCCATTCCCGAGCCAATTAGTGAAGCTGAAAGACCAAGTGCGTTATAACCCTTTCTAAAAATATGGTTGTTAATAATTTCACTGGCTGCGTCAAGCATGGCAAAAGATGTATTCTTGTTTTTGGCAACCCGTCTGCCCTGAAGAACAACCTCTCCGGTAGCGTATGCAGCACATATGTGCTGTAGAAAACTGGAATCCATGATATTATCAGCATCTAGTATTACAGCAATATCGTACTGATCGGGTAGGGCTGCTAAACCAGCATTCAGAGCCTTAACTTTTGTGCTCTGGGCAAACGAAACTTCAACTAGCTTAACTGGTAATTTCTTTATTTCCTGAATCGTTTTTTCTTTTAAAGAATCTGCTATGATAACTACATCATGGTTTATAGCAGGGGATAAGCTCTGTTTCAGAGCGTTTTTTAAAGTGTGAATAATTACATAATCTTCTTTATAGGCAGGTATTAGCACCGCTATTTTGAGCGGAGAAGTTTTATGCAGCGAATACGTAGGCTTGTTCCTTAACTTGCCTGCCAATGATAGAATGAACAGATAAGTAACGACTCCTCCGAGGTAGATAAGAAGAAAACTCTCTAGTAATAGCATAAATGGTTATTGAAAGACTGTTTTCTTGCCGTAGTTTACATTTCCCCTTTCTGTAGCATAGCCGGAAATGTCTTAAAGATAATTTTCATATCAAGCCAAAGCGAGTGGTGCTTGGCGTAGTACAAATCGAGTTCAATTCTCTCTGATACTGTCATATCCTGCTTCTTAGATTTTGATACCTGCCACAAACCAGTGAGGCCGGCGGGAGCAAGGAAGCGGGATGCCCACTGATCTTTAGTGAGGTTTGCCCCTTCATCTAAGGGAAGAGGGCGGTTCCCAACTATTGACATATCTCCCTTTAGTATGTTAATGAGTTGCGGTAGTTCATCTAAACTGGTCTTTCGCAAAAATTTACCAATTCGCGTAACGCGAGGGTCATTTTTTACTTTAAAAAACACTGGCGATTCTAGGTCTGAATTATAAAAGTTTATGTTTTTATATTCTTCCCGAAGGTTATCTGCATTAGAACGCATCGTTCTAAATTTATAAAAGTCAAACACTTGGTAATCGGAACCAGCTCGCTTAGATGTGTAAAAAAACGGCCATCCAGATTCGGCCAAAATGAGCAAACCAATAATAAGAAGAAGTGGGCTAAGCAGTATAATGGCGCTGAGGGCAAAGAAAATATCAAATAGGCGTTTAAATACCCAATAGCTCTGCCGTTGTTCACGATCTGTATGTTGAACATGAAAAGCATTGTGTAAATGCTTTTTACTTAGGCGTGATCTATATTCAGTAAGAAAATTAAGCCTTTTTATAATATCGTCTAGGGCTGCATCAGTGCATATTACATCATCAACTTCTGTGCAGCTTGAGATATAGAATTGATAAGGGAAATTGCTTTTATCGGTAGCTAATAAAATAGGTGCGTTCTTCGTCTTACTTGACTTGCGAATGTCTGCACAGAAAGAGTTCAGCGATTCGAGCGACACATTAGTATCTATAACTGTAGCGGCTATTTGGCAGCTATCCTGACTGTCTGATCTTTGCAGCCAACTACTTGCTAAGGCGATGGTATCGAAGTATAGATAGTCAGTTTGGGCAAGTCTCAAAACAATATTCTCTGTTTCTTTTCCAACAAAGATGACTTTGCCCTTTGCAGAGAAAAGGGCGCTTGGTTCAAACTCTTGTGGCTGACAAAGAGTATTAATGTTAGAAATTTTAGTTAGAGGGGGCATTAGCTTAATTGTTATTAGTTTCTCTGACAGGTCTTAAGTATTAGCGACAAAATAGCTTCTGGATCGAACGGCTTTATCATATGAAAATAAATATCCGAAGCAAGGAATTGATTCAAACGAGGGTCTAATTGAGTATTCCCAGAAAGTACGATAACCGGAATTTCGCGGTATATAACACTACTTCTAAGATTTTGAATGAACTCTAGTCCATCGATGTTGGGCATATTCAAATCAGTAATTATAAAGTCTGGCGGATTCTGTTCCAGAAGCCATAGAAGCGCTTCTTCGCCATCTTGGAGCACTGTTACCTCGAAGTGTTTTCTAAGAGTTGTTGATAAAATAACCCGTATGGCTTTATCATCATCAACAACTAAGATGTGACCTTTCTTAGCCCTACTTCTTAAGATACTTCTACCCCATCTCATATGAGGGATCGTGTTATAAAGTGGCATTTTAACAACTTGATGATTGAGTAACAGAAAGCGACGTAAAATAGTAGATTAGTACTTAAATACTTAAACTGGCAAATAAAAGTACTTGAGCAAATATAAAACAAACTGTTTATAATTCAATATATTTTTCTGGTTTTCCTTTAACCTCAATATTGGTCTATTTATTGATACTTGCATATAAATAAGGTATAATTTAAAGTTGAAATTATTAATTTAATATTTATGCTCTTACGCCCAATATGCTTGTTATACTTAATTGAGTTAATATAGCAGCATATAACTAAGTAAGATTCTGATCTATAATGACAAAAATAGAAAAAAATATTTGAATAATCTAATTTCTTGCATATGTTTGAAGAATAATTTAATAATATAAAGGTTGTGTATAAACTTTCATATTCACTCAGCGAAAGAAAATTGCAATTACTTGAGGTGATAATCATTGCCATTATGGCTATCGTTCCTCTTTTTGTTACGTTCCCCTATCGTGTCAACATCTTTCTTTCTTGGGAGGGAGCGTATCGTTTGTACAGTGGCCAAGTTCCTTACGAGGATTTTGGTCTACCCATGGGATTTATGTTTTGGGTAGTGCCAGCCATTTTCTTTAAGATATTTGGTCCTAGCCTTGTTACTCTGGTAAAAGCACAGGTATTTGTCAATATCATTTCGGGTATAGCTTTTAGCTCTATACTGAAAACATTAAAAGTAGAGGTCGGTCTGAAGCTTGCTGCCGTATTTTTATTTTGTCTTTCTTACTCATTTTTCAACTTTTGGCCCTGGTACAATCATACCGTGTTTGTATATCAAATGATAGGTATGGCATTTGTGCTCTCGGCTGCTTTTGCTGTGAGTCAGAAAAGGCAGCTAATTTATGCAGTATTGGGTGGGGTGTTTGCCACACTCTCGTTTTTTACCAAACAAGATGGAGGAGCCTTAGCAATTATGCTTTGTGGAGTTTTACTTTTATACGATGCTATTCTTGAAAAGAGAGTCTCAATTTTATTGACATTTGCTCTGTCAGCATTGGCTACATCTGCTTTGTTGGTATTGCCATTTCTAGACGATGGCTTCACATATTGGTTCAACTACGGGCAGTCTCCGCATACCTCCAGGGTTAGCCTGAGTGATATTATCGACGAATTCTTCCTCCGTTCGGCCTGGATCAAGTTCTATGCGGTGGTAATAATTATACTTTTACTGAATAGGCTGAATAATAAGAGAAATATCTTTGAGTTGCTGCAGAACAAGCGAGACATGCTTTTCTTATTAATGACCATAGGGATATTGGTAGAGGCTTCTATTGTACAAGTTACCAGCTACACCCCTCCTAATAATAATATTTACTTTCATAGCTTTGCCTTTGTATTTATCGTGTCTCAGGTTCCGCTGGTTTTCAACCTAAGCCAGCCCAAATATCTAGCACCTTTTATAATATTAATTCTATTATGGTGGTCTAGTACGTTCTATAAGTACACGAAACCAATAATCAGTCGAGTAATGCCTACAACGGAGACTACCTCAGATGTAGTTAACCGGCATACGTATGTTATAAACACTGATACCAGCTACACCAATATTGAAAGAGCTGAGTGGGAGTTTGCCGATCATCCGGTTTTTAACCGAATATACATGCCTCCTTCTACAGTGAAGGGCATTGAACGTATTCAGCAGTTGGAGGTACTGAAGAATAATGAATCTCCTAAAGTACTTAATATGACTGAGCTAACGCCCCTAGCTCGGGTTCTCAATTACCAGCTAGAAACGAATGTTCCTCTTTGGCACCATCTTAACGTAAGCATGTTTACCCGAGAGAAGGATGCGTTTTGTGAGAAAATTGAAAACAGTTACTACGATGTGATATTGTTTGAGGACATCCCTAATCTTAATAACTTTTTCCCGTATGAAGTACGCAACTGCTTTGAGGGGCATTATCAATTGCAAGATACGTTTGTAGCACCCCGATACCCTACCAATGCTACTATTGAGGTATACATTAGAAATGAAGAGCTATCACCACATAAATAGCAGCACTTGAAAAAAGCTGAACAGGCTTGATAATTTGGTAAAGCTAAGGTTTTAGCTGGTACGTTGCTTGTATAGGATGATGTTCAGAATATTTCACATCTTCATAAGTGGTAAAATCTAATATTTCGATTTCATCCTGGAAGAATTGATGATCTATACGAAGAAAAGGAAGCGTATTGCCATTATAAGAAAAGCCAAATCCATTACCTGCTTCCTCAAAGGCGTTGCTCATTTTTTCATTGAAAGATTGATAAATATATCCGTAAGGGGACTCATTAAAATCTCCGCATACTATCACCGGATAAGGGCTAGTTTCAATGTAATTCATTATTTCTTCGGTTTGTTGGGAATGATGGATAAAACCGCTTCTAAGCTTGTAATAAATTTGTAATGCGTTAGACTTAGCTGAGTTTACACTGTTGGCATACATAGGGTTGTTTCCTCTCAGTTCCATAGACTGAAGGTGAACATTGATAACTCGCACGGTATCGGTGTAGATGGCTAAGTCAGTAAAAATTGCACGGTTGTAACGATTATCACTAATAAATATGTCACCTTGTTCAACAATAGGAAATCTGGAAAATGTAACAACTCCGTATTGCGCCTTATTAATTCCTAGCTTGTCGCTGGAAAAATAGTAATTGTATTTTTCGTCCCCCACCAGGGAAGCGATAGTATTGTACGTGCTAGAGTTATCATCATTGTAATATTCTTGAAAACACATAATATCAGCCGCCTGAGTAGTTATCCAGTTTTTGATAGCACTTGCCTCGGCTGGAATTTCGTCTGAAAATTGATCTCCTTCAAAGTAGTGGAGATTCGGTTTTTTGAAGAAGCTAACGTTATAGCTCAGAATGTTGAAACTTGTAGTAAAATCTTCTGATGACGATTGATTGATGGCGAAGGTCGATCTAATGAACTTAGTCCCTATAAGAAGTATAGCTAATGGAACTACCAGAAAAAACGATTTTTTGACGAGCCAGTAAATAACTAATATTAGCAGTAACAACAAAAGTAGCGGAAGAAAGAAGGGGAGTACTGCTACGTACATTGGTGAAGTAGGTGGTACGTTTGCACTGTAATAGACGAAAAGAGTAATAACTCCTAACAGGATGGTAATAAGCTTCATTTATTTAGGTTGTGTTATATTTATTTTACAGTTTATTGTGTAACAGTAATGCGTTAGAGTTGTGAATATTATTTATCATAAGAAAATAATTGACGCTTGAACAGAATAGCTTTTATTGAGTATGCTCGTGGTTACGCCATCTTATCCATTGTCTTATATCATTATCTTGTGGGGTATGATCTGGGCAAATGGTTAAACTTGTCAGTCTTTTTCGGGGGCACAGGTATTCATTTATTTTTCTTTTTGTCAGGTTTTGGCCTCAATCTATCAAAGTCAATTAAATTAGAGGGCTATTTTTCTAAACGGTTTTTAAAAGTTTACTTTCCATATTTTCTAATTGTCACCTTAATCTATACTTCGTCTACCTTTATAGCACTGTATCCGGATGCTAATGTAAACGTTTATCTAAGTCATATTCTGTTATACAAAATGTTTTTTCATGAGTATATTAACAGTCTAGGAGGGCATTTCTGGTTCATTTCTACCATTATTCAGTTTTACATTGTATTTCCCCTCTTACGGCGATTACAACAGGTTTTGGGAAATAATTTATTTCTAGTGCTATCAGTCATCGTATCTCTCATACATCTTTTGTTAACTATCTATTTCAGTTTATACGCTAGGCATATTAGCAGTATTTTCACGTTGTATCTCTGGGAGTTTGCGTTAGGAATGTATTTGGCTAAAGCTTATCAAAAAGATGGGGTAAAGTTTTGGGATGGATCAATATGGAAGTTCGCGGCTCTCTTTTTGTTCTCCATTACGGTAATGGGTGTGTTAACGCTTAGGTTAAATGAAGTGGGAGTCGTGCTAAATGATTTCGCCGCCTTTTTTGCTTATACATCCTTCTGCATTATTTCATATCACCTAATTTCCAAATCAATTGCTCCTGTTGGAAACTGGATTATTTCGGTTGGAAAATACTCATATTCATTATATCTAATCCATATGTTGGTACTGCATCTGGTTGAGAAGTCTTTTCGCACCATCAGTTTTGATTATCCTCTTTTTTATCTACCACTTATTTTTGTGCTGACGCTGTTTTTGGCAGCAAAGTACGAGCAAATCACTACAATATTGACCAATTTACTATCCACGAGAGTAAGGATATTTAGTCGTCAATAACAGCACTGAGCGATACCCCAATCAGCTCCTCAATGTTAACCCTGGCCAGAACCAGATTACTTTCGGCACGAATCAGCTTAATCTTTTCTGCATTATATAATTCTCCTGCTTTGGTATATTCTTCTACACCAATCTCACCTTCCCTGAAGTTTTGTTCGGCTAATGTATACATTGTATAAGAATCTTCTGACGATTGTGATTGTATCTCGTACATCTGCTTAGCAATTTTGTACTCTTCGTGCAGCCGATAGACAATTGCTCTTATTTGAAGTTTCTGTTTGTTCACTTCGGCTTGAGCGATATTTAACTCTTCTTTCGCCACTCGCACTCTGGTGGGCGTATTTAGTATGTCTAGGGAGATGCGAGCACCAAAGTTGTACCGAGGAAAAAAATTATTGAAATTATCGTCAGTCCCTTCCGGTGGGCTGATAGTAAACTCATTAAGGTTACCACTTGCAGTTAAATTATCTAGCCAGCTCCACTTAGATAGTGATACGTTTTTCTTGGCAATTACAGCTTGCCGTTGAACGATCTCATTATCCGGATAGTTCTGCCAAGCTAGTTGAACCAGTCGTTCAACCGGTTCTATGCCCTCCGCTTCGGGTGGTAAAATAATTCTGTTGTAATCAACCTCTTGCGCCCAACTGAGTGTGTATGCCAAGAGCAAAGAGAGGCAAGCAATAAATTTCATAAGATTCCTATTTATCTGGGTTATAATCAAATTCTTTCATCCGGTACATAAGCGCATAAATACTGCCTACAATAAACGATAGTGGGGGTTGTCCGTGGGCTATTTGAGCGAAATTAGCAATGCTAAGTGAAAAAAGACAAGTTATATAGGCGGCATACAGAATTTTAATGGTAGGGTCACGCACTTGGTAAAACCCTCTTATGCCAAGCACCATTATTGTAGCATACAGCGTTAAAAAGAGAAACAGGCCAACCCAACCGTACTCCAATGCAGTACGCAGATAGAAGTTATCGGGAGGGAACCCAGCCAACGTATGCCCCGGGTGATACCTTTCTCCCGGAAATCCGGTAGACTGAGGCCCACCTCCTATAGGATTTTCTAAAATATAGGGTTGAATGAGGGAGCGGTTGTTTTCGCGAACCGCATAAGAAGCATCCTCGGTAGGGCGAAAAGTAGAGCGAATTCGATTAAGAGGACCACTATAAAAGGGGCCAAAAATCAAAACCACCCCGGCAATGAAGGAGACTATGCTAACTGCTAAGATTTTCTTATTGTTGACATTCATTAAGAAGAATAGAACCAGGCCAACTGGAACCATTGCGTAGGCAGTACGGGTAAAAGAAAACACCATAGCAAAGAAGATAATGCCTGCGCTTAATAATAGTACAAGTTTCTTTTTTACACTAAAGGGGCCAAAAGCAAGCACAAAGCAGACTAGACCACTAAAGGCCATGAACATACCGAAACTAGATACGTCGGCTAGTATTGACCACCTTCTAAATCTGCCACCTACCGTGCTTAAGCCTAGCACCTTTGGGTTACTGTATACCCAAACTTTCTCAAACTCAAAGAGTCCGAAGTATTCTTGTTTTAAGGCGTAAATAGCAGTAAATACTGCTAGTGCAAGCCAAAATTTGGTGAAAAGTATCACGAAGGATCTGCTACTGAAAGCAAATATGGCTACTAGTACAAATAGAAATCCGGTAAATACCCCTCTCAACCCTACTAGCCAGCCTTGAATAGATAATGAGTTGGGGTTGAAAACTTGGAGTAGCTGGTACAAGAGCCATATCACCAATACGATTACTACCGGGCTCTTGATAATTTTAGTTTTTGGCTTTCGCTGTAGAAAAATACCAATAAACGTTACTAGAATAGTGATGCTGGTAATCGCTCCAAAAGGTATATCCGGACGTAATCGGATTAGTGTGAAGATAGAGAACGATTGCAGGACAATAAGCAACATTCCAATGCGAATGTTAAACAAGCAGACCAGTAGAAAACCAGCCCCGGTCAACCCACCTAATAGAACAGTACCAATTAAAGGCCCCCTTTTTGCAACAATGACTGTTATGAGTAGGGAGCCGAATAATGCAACGATAAAGGTAGATAGGTAAATGAACCTTCTACTCATCACTGTATCTAGTACTTTACTACGTATGTCGCCAATTTGTATCACGAGTCAGTTAATTTGACTTTATGCATTCTTGATCAAAAGAATAAAGTTTTTAGGAATAGAAAAAGATAGATGAACAATACAAAAGAAATGACTAGTCTTTGGAGTAGACGTTTGTGGTAGGCTTGTTCTTTTTTTGAAGAGTGATCGTCGTTATGTACCATTGGTCTTAGCTATTAGAAAGGATTCAGTTATCTTCCAAAATTCTTTTGCTCTTGCTTCCCAAGAGTTTGCTGCCACCCAGTTATATCGCTCTTGTTCTTTAGCTGGGCTATCTTCAGCAATTGCCCGATTGATTAGTGAAGTAAACTCCCGGTTATTTTGCGCTACGTATACCACTGGTTCAAACTTTTCAACTTCTTCAGAGAAGTTGGTAGTGATTACGGGTTTACCGGCAGCTAGGTATTCATTGAGCTTGAGTGGGTATATGCTTTTTGTTAAAGTAGTCAACTTGAAGGGAATAATCGTACAGTGTACTTTCTGCAAATATGAAGGTAGCAGGCTGATATTTTTTGCTCCAATGAATTTGATATTAGAAATTTGATCTAATTGATATTTATTGAATTCGTTGGAGTTAAGGGGGCCAATCAGCAGAATTAGTTTTTGCTGGTGATGTAAGGCAATATCCTTGAGTAACTGATAGTTAACCCGACCATCAAGGTTGCCAATGTAGCAAATAATACGGCGCTTTTCACCAAGAATTTCACTGGGTTCGGCTAAATTTGGGTTAGATACTTGCTTAAAAAGAGAAATATCCGCCGCATTAGGTAGGTAGAAAACATTGTTAGCGTACTTAGACTTCAAACGAGTTAGTTCAATAGAAGTAGTTAAGGTGATGTCCGTACTTCGCAGAGCGTTTGTTTCCAAACGTGGGCCGTGCTTCTGCATATACCGCGATTCACTAATGTCATCTACTGCCTGGTAAATTGATAGTACTGGGGTAAGCTTCTTGAGAAAGTATTTGCCATATAGTGGGTTAAATGAATTAATGAAAATATACTCTCGGATATTAAAATCCTGTATTAGTTTCTTAATGGTACAATAAACAATCTTATCATTTCTTTTGGATAACAAGCTATAAAGCTTCCCGATTGGTAGCGCATTTATCGGTAGGGTCATTGGGGAAGTTACCACGGTGAAGTTAGGGGGAGCCCCCTTCACTTTAGTGTAGTTATCACGACCAGTTAATAATGCTTTCTTGCGCGATTGAATGTACTGGGTACTGTGCAGAGTGATAAAATCTTTCACAGTAAAAGGATTATCAATGTAAAACACTCTGTTGCTCTTGGCCAACTCTTTCGCTAAAGAATACGATGTTGAGGAGTAGGGAGTATCCCAACGTGGCAATGCTAACATGATAATATCGATAGAATCGAGGTTATGCACTGTTCTTAGCTTTAAGGTAATTTAAACCATAGACAAACCCTTGTTTGTAGAAGCCCACCATACAGTGTAGCGTATGAAGCAATCTTACGTTGAAGTGAGTATATAAAAACCGCTGCGTCACGATAAACATTACTGCATACGAAAACAACGTTCCGTATACTGCTCCTTTCAGGCCGAAGTAGTAAATGAAAATAAAATTTGACAAAATGTTCACGAGCATTCCGGCAAATACAAAGTAGAAATTAATATTTGGTCGATTGGTAGCCTCTAAAATCACCCCGAATTGCCTCGAGAACGGTAAAAACAGTCCATAAAGAATGGTCAACTGAAGAATGGGAACTGCATCCAAGTAGTTATCACCAGCAATAAGCAGTATAATAAATTTGGGTATGAGCAATACCACTGCCATACCTGGAAGAATAATGGCTAGAGTGAGCCCGACTGATTTTTCGTATAAGTTTTTTACGGCTCGTTCTCCGTCTAGGTTAGCTCTACGGGCACTTTGCGGAAATATTAGCGATGCGATAGCCGTAGTAGGGTACTCGACTAGGTTGGTAACTCTCCCAGCAATATTATAAACGGCTACGGAAGCGTTAGATAACAAAAGTGCAATCATAATATGATCTACGCTTTTGTAAAGCACGGAGCTTAGGTTTGTCGCCATACTAAACCTTCCGAACGAGAACAGCTTTTTTACCCATACCCACGAAAGTGATGCTAGTTGGGGAAGGTAAGGCTTAGTAAAAAAGTAAGCAACTACTGCAGCGATAGCGGTAGTTCCAATTTGTACCCATACCAAATGGACTAGCAATACATCTGAGTTAAGAAAATAGAAAACAGCTACGTAAAGAAATAGCCCGCCTTGCCGCATTAAATAGCTATAAAAAATACCTTCAAAATAAAAATTTGCCTGCTGAATTATTTCAAAATGCGACAAGGGCAATTGGGCTAACATTACTATTGCGTAGAACAGTAACAGTTGGCGAATTTCTCCTTCTCCGTAGAAATGAAGTAGGCCGTAGCTCACTACCACTACCAAAGCCGATAATAGTGTTGTAATTAAGGTATTGAGAATAAAGGATGCTTTTACAATTTGGGCGTAATTAGATTTGTTCTCTGAAGCCAAAAATTTAATAGTACCATTTTGAATCAAGCCCTGCTTACCTATTTCTAAGATTGTGGTGATAGTTAAGAAGAGAACCCAAGATCCAAAGACATCTTTTTCTAACATCCGAGCTAAAAAGTAGACTGTTCCAAACCCAATTACTAAGACGGAGCCGCGTTGTAGCAGCGTAAATATGCCTGATCTGATCCATACCTTTTTCTCAACTGGACCCATCTATTTATAGTATTTCGATAAAAATTGAATGTATTTTATAAATTTATCAGTAAAAATAGTAATTTATTTTATAGTTTTGTTTACAAACGAATATATATTTGCAGAAAGCTTTCTTAAAAGTGCTGTCAAATGAGATAACTAATCTCTCTTAGGTTCTATGTTCTTCAACACATTAGATTTTGCACTTTTCTTGCCAATTGTGTTTGCCATCTACTGGTGGGTTTTGGGTAATCGATTGCGAGCGCAAAATGTGTTTCTGATTGTTGCTAGCTACGTTTTCTACGGATGGTGGGACTGGAGATTTCTTTTTCTGATTGCCTTTAGTTCAATCGTTGATTTTACGATCGGGCAATTGCTATTTCGGGCCAAACGAAAAATTTATCGAAAATTTTGGCTGTTTCTTAGCATCGGTATTAATCTGGGCATCTTAGGGTTTTTTAAGTACTACAACTTTTTTGTCGATGCATTTGTCGACGCATTTACGCTGTTTGGCAAGCCCATAGAAGTCAGCACATTGTATATCATTCTACCGGTAGGTATTAGTTTTTATACCTTCCAGACATTGAGCTACACAATAGATATTTACCGCAATAAACTTCAACCTACGAAGGATGTGGTGGCATTTTTCGCTTTTGTCAGTTTCTTTCCGCAGTTGGTCGCTGGGCCCATTGAACGAGCCTCCAATCTACTTCCTCAATTCTTTAAGCAGCGTACTTTTCAGTATGAGGAGGCTAAAGATGGAATGAGGCAGATTTTATGGGGGCTTTTCAAGAAAATTGTTATTGCTGATAACTGTGCTCTTTTTGTGGATCAAATATTTTCTAATTATTCCGAAGTTTCTAACGGGGCACTGGTGCTGGGTGCTATTTTTTTTGCATTTCAAATTTACGGCGACTTTTCCGGTTACTCCGATATTGCCATTGGCACAGCCAAGCTTTTTGGTTTTAAGCTAATGCGTAATTTTGCTTATCCGTACTTCTCTCGTGATATTGCTGAGTTCTGGCGAAGGTGGCATATATCTCTGTCTTCTTGGTTTAAAGACTACTTGTACATTCCGCTGGGAGGAAGTAGAGGAAGTGTTTGGTACAAGGTTCGCAACACTGCCATCATTTTTGTGGTTAGTGGATTCTGGCATGGGGCCAATTGGACCTTTATTGTTTGGGGAGCACTGAATGCGCTCTATTTTCTACCATTGCTTCTGAGACAAAGCAATCGTCGTTATTTAGATATTGCGGCTCAAGACCGATTTTTGCCCAACACCAAAGAAGCGTTTCAAATATTAGTAACGTTTTCTCTTACTTGCTTTGCTTGGATTTTCTTTAGGTCGGAAAGTGTCACTGATGCTTTTTCCTATATCGGTCATATGTTTGACTGGAATAGCTTTACAACTGATCTTAAATTTTATTATCTGTTGCCGCTTCTAGTACTCTTGATTACAGTCGAGTGGGTTCAGAGACATCAACCGCATCCGTTACAAATAGATCAACTTAGTCCGGTTAAACGTTTTGCTATTTACAATTTGTTGACCTTAGGTATTATCTATCTAAACTTCAATAGTGGGGCTTCTTTCATTTATTTTCAGTTTTAATCTAGCAGTAAATGAAGCTATTTATTAAGAAATTGGCGTTTTATTTAATTCCGCTCATGCTGTTGTTCGGGTTAATCATGATAACCGATCCTTACAAAATATTTTATGAGTATGAAGACTACTCGTATAAACATTTTACGGTGAATAGACATTATGTGAGCACCCAATACTTTTTAGATAATTATCGAGAAAATAAATACGATGCTTTCATTTTTGGTAACTCCCGCACGTTAGCCTTCCAAACGAAAGATTGGAAAGGTCATTTGCCTTTTCCAGCAGAACCTTATCACTTCGATGCTTCGGGAGAATCAGTGTACGGAATGATGAAAAAAGTAGCTCTGGCAGATAGTTTATCAGAGCAGCTAGACCAAGCAATTATTGTACTTGATCGATTAATTTTTCTTGAGCCTGACGAGCGAGACCATCCGCTATTTCAGCTACACCCAGCGTTGAATGGTGCTTCTTGGGTAAAATTTTACCAAAAATTTGTGCTCTCTATTTTTGAGCGCAATTTTATTCCTTATTATAGTGATTACATTACGGATGGACTTATTACTAAAATATTAGGTAAGATTCCGAAAGAGGTAGTTTATACGCCCGTTAGCAATGATGTTATTATGACTACTTGGGAAGAGGAGCTAACTACCGACGAAGATGCCTTCTTTGCAAAATATGCGGCCTATTTTATTAAGCGTCCCGAAACCGAAACTACATCTGAAGTTATTATTACCGAAAAGCACAAACGGTACCTCACTCGGATAAAAAATATTTTACAGAGCCGCCACGTAAACTATAAGGTAATTATTGGTCCTGATTACAGACAAGTCAAGTTCAACCCCACCGATTTAGCGTTTTTAACTAAGCTCTTTGGAGCCAAAAATTTATATGACTTTTCCGGGAAAAATGAGTTTACAACTGATGTTAGAAATTTCTACGATGGTTCTCATTATCGTCCGTCTGTGGCGCGAGATATTTTGAAACAAGTTTATGAGAATGGCATCCAAGTAGTTGAGTTGAAAAATTATACTGGTAAAATAGAAGAATAAAATGTAATATTTTTATCTTTGTACTAGATATATATAATAGAATGACATTTAAGCAACTAAGAAGAAATCTTAAAAACGATTTTTCTGAATTTCGTGAGGTGAAAATAGCACTATTGGCTGATAGTGCATCACAGTTATTAGCAGTAGCTATTCGTGGCTGCGGATACGAGCATCAACTTGACTTGAAAGTGCACGAAGCCGATTACGATCAGATAAACCAAGAATTGCTAAACCCTCATTCTGAATACTACACTACTGCCCAAGATTTTACTATTCTATTTCATAGTGTACATAAGCTTCGTAAAAAGTTTTACCAATTACCAATCGATGAGAGAAAAGACTTTGCGTCAAACCACATAGCTCATTGTCAAACATTATTCGATAGCATTACTAGCAATACTAACTCGAAAATTATTTACTTCAACTTTCCCATAGTTAATGATGAAGTATTCGGCCATCACGCGAATAAGACTCAGCACTCCTTTATTTATCAATTGAGAAAAATTAACTTTCAGTTAATGGAGGTAAGTCAGCAAAATGCGGCGCTGTACATACACGATCTACAGGCTCTTCAAGGGCGATACGGGCAGGATGTGGTTTTGGACACAAATATGTACATCAACGCTGATATGCCACTTAGTGTTGACTTTCTGCCAGTGGTAGCTGACAGCACAATAGCCATTATTCGTGCTTCACTAGGAAAGATAAAGAAGTGTTTAGTACTTGACTTAGACAACACCATTTGGGGTGGGATTATTGGTGACGATGGTTTAGAAAAAATACAAATAGGAGATTTAGGAGTAGGAAAAGCATTTAGTGAGTTCCAGCAATGGGCGAAAGAACTAAAAGAACGAGGCGTTATTCTGGCTATATGTAGCAAAAACGATGAGAAGAACGCGAAGGAGCCTTTTGAGAAACATCCCGACATGGTACTTCGGCTAGACGATATTGCGATCTTCGTGGCTAATTGGGAAAATAAGGCAGACAATATTGCCTTTATTCAGCAGACGCTAAATATTGGGCTGGATTCCATTGTCTTTATCGACGATAACCCCTTTGAAAGAAACATGGTAAGAACGCACCTTCCTCAAGTTACCGTACCAGAATTACCCGAAGATCCGGCGCTGTATCTCAACTATTTAACCTCATTATATCTTTTTGAGACCGTTTCTTTCACTACCAATGATTCGGACCGAACACGACAGTATCAGGCTGAGGCAAAACGGGTGGTTACAAAAAATAGCTTTGCTAACGAAGAGGAGTTTCTGGCTTCTTTGGATATGAAGGCAAAAATAGAGTCATTTAACCGCTTTAACACTCCTAGAGTTGCCCAACTTACGCAAAGGTCTAATCAGTTTAATCTACGCACTATTCGTTATACCGAACACGAAATAGAAAAAATAGCCAACTCAGAAGACTATATCACCTTATCACTATCTTTATCGGATAAATTTGGCGATCATGGAATCATTAGTGTATTGATACTGGAAAAGAAAGGAGAGGCTACTCTTTTTGTCGATACTTGGATTATGAGTTGTCGGGTTCTTAAGCGAGGGGTTGAGTATTTTGCTCTCAATAAACTAGTGGAGATAGCAAAAAAACACCAGGCTAAGCAACTAAGGGGCGAATACCTACCTACTGCTAAAAATGGCTTAGTAAAAGATCATTACGCCGATCTGGGTTTTCAGGCCGAAGATGGCTACTGGGTGCTTGACGTAGCGAGCTTTTCAGAAAAGGAAAATTATATACAAGAAGATCAATTAATAAATCTGACGAATGGATAGTACGCAAATTTTAGAAGAAGTAGACGAAATATTTAAGGACGAATTAGATAACGATGATATCGTTATACAACGAGATACAACCGCCGGAGATATTGCCGAATGGGATTCCCTAACCCATATTACCCTAGTGGTAGCAATTGAGAAACACTTTAAAGTAAAATTTACGGCGGCTGAAATTCAGGGATTTAAGAATGTGGGGGAGATGTGTGATGCCATCCACGCAAAAGTATCTTGATGTTTACTGTTGGCGATACGTACCAAGAGACATTTATAACCGATGCGTTAACGTACGAGGGCTTCATTGATCTGTTTAAAGATAAAAATCCACTTCACACTGACGCTCAGTTTGCTCGGTCGAAAAGTTTTAAAGACCGGGTAATGCACGGAAATATTTTGAATGGATACATCTCTTACTTTATCGGAGAGTGCCTTCCGTCGAAAGATGTTGTCATTCACTCCCAGGAAATAAAATACCACGCTCCGGTCTATCTTAATGATGAACTGAGTCTGCATGCTACTGTCAGTGAAATCTACGATTCAGTAAATGCGGTCGTTTTTAAGTACCGTTTCTTAGATGTAGAAAAGAAAGTAATTGCCAAAGGGACTTTTCAAATTGGGTTAATCTAGCATGAACACGTTGATTTTAGGAGGAGCTTCCGGTTTGGGAGAAAGCATCACCACTAAACTGGCTGAAAAAGCCTCAGATACTATCTATTTTACGTATTGCCATTCGGTAGAGAGTGCGTCTTCAATTTGTCAAAAGTTTCCCAACGGGCATAAGATTCAATGTGATTTTACGGATCCTAGCAGCTTAGATGCCTTTCTGGAGGTGATAGATGATCTTGAACTTGACGCGATCGTGAATAATGCTATTACCGGAATGCAACGTAACCATTTTCATAAAATGGAAACTGCTGATATATCAAAGAGCTTTCAACATAATGTACTCCCCATTCTAGCAATCACTCAGCGGGCTATCAAGCAGTTCAAAAAGAAGAAGTTTGGTAAAATAGTTACTATTTTAAGTGCGGCACTCATTAATAAGCCCCCGGTAGGCTGGTCAGAGTACACTGCTAACAAGGCGTATTTGGCGTCCATGAGTAAATCGTGGGCTACAGAATATGTAAAATTCAATATTACATCAAATAGCATTTCACCTTCTCTAATGCTCACTGATCTCAATCAGGATATTGACCCCAGAGTGATTGAACAAATTACCAATAATCATCCTTTGCGAGAGCTACTGAACCCTAGCGAAGTTGCCGATACCGTAGCTTTTCTGCTGCAAACAACTCAGCAGATAAACGGAGTGAATTTAGTTATAAACGCGGGTACTGATGTTGTTTAACTCATTAACATTTTTAGTATTTTTTCCGCTGGTAACGTTAGTGTACTTCTTGCTGCCTCATCGGCTTAGGTGGGTATTGCTGTTACTAGCCAGCGCCTTTTTCTACATGTACTTTGAGCCTCTGTACATATTTATTCTGATATTCATTATTCTGACAAATTTTTTTGGAGCTAAAATTATTTACAGACTCACCGAAGCTAGAAATAGAAAACTTGTTTTGGTTCTAAGTATTATACTCAACCTTTCGGTGCTGGCTCTTTTCAAGTATTTTAACTTTTTGAACGGAATTCTGGATGACCTGCTGAATGTATCGCAGTTACAAAATCCTATTCCCTATCTAAATGTGCTTCTCCCTTTGGGGATTTCATTTTATACCTTTCAAGGTATGAGTTATACCATTGACGTATTTCGCGGCCTTCAGCAGCCGGAGCGACATCTGGGTATTTTCTCAACGTATTTAATGTTCTATCCTCAGTTGGTAGCCGGGCCCATTGAACGAGCATCTCACTTACTTTCTCAGTTTTACGAAAAGCATACTTTTAAAGTAGATACGGCAGCCTATGGGTTGCGACTGATGCTTCTGGGTTTCTTCAAAAAAGTGGTAATAGCTGACCGTTTGGGAATTTTTGTGTCGGAAATTTACGCCCAACCCGAAGCCTATTCTGGGTTGTTAGTGTTGCTGGGAGTTGTATTATTTTCCTTCCAGTTGTACTGCGACTTTTCAGGTTACACGGACATTGCCATTGGTGCTGCCGCAGTGATGGGTTTTAGGCTAATGGAAAATTTCAACCGCCCTTTTATTGCTACCAGTATTTCAGATTTTTGGCGTCGGTGGCACATATCATTATCTAGTTGGATTAATGACTACTTGTACAATCCTATCGCCATACAGAAAAGAAATTGGGGCAAGTGGGGATTGATATATGCTGCCCTGTTCAGCTTCACCCTAATTGGACTGTGGCACGGTGCCAACTGGAATTTTGTGATCTTCGGATTACTTCACGGTTTAGCACTTTCGTACGAAATTCTGACCAAGAAAAGGCGAAGAAAGCTATCCAAGCGTTTGCCGGTATCTTTCTATGGTAATTTGAGTATGCTACTTACATTCTCATTCTTCACATTTTCTATTATCTTCTTTCGCTCGGCCAACGTAGCTCAAGCTTTTTCAGTAATAAGCAATATTTCCTTTTACGATCCTGATATCTTAGCTGAGTTACAAAGTATGCGGGTTTTTGATATATATAACCTTATCATCAATGTATTGCTAGTTTGCTTGATACTGGCGATAGAAAAAGTGATTGCTGAATCACACATCAGGAACAAGCTGTTTAAGTTAAGGTGGGTGAGAGTAAGTACGTACCTCGGGTGCTTACTCATTATTGGACTTTTTGGAGTGTTTCAGAATCAAAATGACTTTATCTATTTTCAGTTTTAATGAGAAAGTTCCTCATAAATATCGGTATTGTCGGTTCGTTGGCGTTGATACTCTTTTATGCACTGGATGCTGCATTCACAAAAATATATCAAGAGGGAAGCTTCTATAAAACGCAGTGGCTCTTTCAGATCAATGAACAGTCTTATGACTACGCTATCTTAGGAGCCTCCCGATCGTATACGGCACTGGATGTTGGTGAAATTAACCAGCAAACTAACTTAAATGGTATCAATCTCTCTTTAGACGGTAGTTTTATTTCAACTCAATCGCTGATTCTTGATGTCTTTTTGTCGAATCAGAATAATGTTAACACGCTCTATTTGAACATTGATGGTTGGCAGTTGGATTACGACACCGAATCGCAATTTACTTATCCGAGGTTTCTACCCTACGTCGAAAACGATTTGGTCTACAATCATTTTGTTCAATTAGATAAGAAGTGGTACTTATATCGCTACGTGCCATTTATGCGGTATGCAGAATTTAACTTCACCTGGGGGTTGCATATGCTGGTGAACAATTTATTTGGTTTCATTGAACCTGATTTTGATGAGTTTGGGACTCGCATATACAAATTTACCGATTACCGAGGCGAGAAGGAGGTGAAGCATAACTTATTCAAAACTCAGGGAGAGTTTAAGTATCTAAATAAGATTATTGAAACCTGTAAAGAAAGGGGTATTGAGCTGGTGGCTTTTGTGCCTCCTATTGCCACAATAAAAAGAGATACTACCTATTACGAAAACATTGTCTTATTTGAGAAGTGGATAGAAAACAAAGGGGTTGAATTCTACAATTTCGGAGATTTATACCCTCAACAGTATGATTTATATACTGATGAAATACACTTGAATAAGTACGGTGTAGAAAAGTTTTCGGCGATATTTGGTAGCATCGTAATCACTTCTGATGAAGAAGTACTAACCTCTCTTTCTAGTCAGCAGTAATATTGAAATTGTACAAATGAATTGATCTTTTCTATGATTATATATCATAATATTGTATATTGTAGAGGTAATTATTCAATATGAAAGGAGTAACTATTTCTACATCTTATCCCGTCCAAAAAACTGCTACGCCAGCCGTTGAAAAGCCTAAGGGGAAATTCTTGAATTATATACACAATTTTCGGGGACTCGCTATATTGTTTGTAGTTGGCGGGCATATACTACTAGAGTGGGATACCGATTCTTTTTCTAAAAAGGTATTGGATGCAGTATGGCAAAATGGAACAGTGTTATTCATCTTTATTGCTGGCTATTTATTTCAATATCTGTCGAAAAAGTATGAAACCACTAACTATTGGTTGAAAAAGATTCGTTACGTTCTGATTCCGTACCTCATCATTTCTATTCCAGCCATTGTACTAAGAATATACCAACCACTTTACGATACATTAGTTCTATATCCTGGTTTTGAAGAATGGTCCTTATTAAAAAAGATAGGGTATTATTATGTATCGGGTAGCCATCTGCTCCCTTTGTGGTTTATACCGATGATTACAATATTCTATGCAATTGCCCCAGTACTCATCAAAATTGATCGCAACCCCCGTGCGTACTATATACTTCCGCTACTGGTTGTCATCTCTCTAATCGTTCCCCGAGATGAGCTGAATAATATCCCGAAAATGTTTGTGCACTTTTTGTCGGTATATATTTTTGGAATGTTTTTTAGCCACTTTAATGATCAAATATTAAAATGGTCTTCCAAATACTGGCTCTTTCTGACTCTCTCAACCGTTGCATTAATGATAGCAACAATTGTTACAGATAGTTGGTACGACCCTCTTATGTATCTACAGAAGATATTTTTGTGCTGGTTTTTTGTCTACTGGCTATGGCATTTTGACGAACATGTACCAACCAGTTTAGGAACGAAAACTCTGGCAGATTATAGTTTCGGTATATTTTTCCTACATTACTATTTCTTATTGGCGATAAAGCTTGGTTTTGAGTATTCCTTTCCTTCTCTGCTAAAAGGTTCCGTGCTCAACTGGTCAATCAATTTTGGGCTTATTATGATCTTAAACATTGCCTGTATCGCTTTGGCTAAACGAGTCTTAGGAAAGCAGAGCCGGTACCTGATAGGTTGTTGATTCGGCTATCTTTTAAGTGAGCAGTCTATGCAATTAATTCTTTTGATCCAAAATTTCTAACTAAAACAGCTTCTAAACATCACAAATTTCAACACCCTGTTGCAAAGACGCTAAAGCATCCTCTTCTTTTGGGATGAACTCTTGGGCTACGTAACCATCAAAGCCAGTATCTACAATAGCCTGCATAATGGCCGGGTAGTAAAGCTCTTGGGTTTCGTCAATTTCATTACGACCGGGTACGCCGCCAGTGTGGTAGTGGGAAATGTAGGGATGATACTTTTGAATAGTAGCAATCACATCGCCTTCCATAATTTGCATGTGGTAGATGTCGTAAAGTAGCTTGAAGTTCTCGGAACCGATCATCTTGCAGAGTTCCACACCCCACTCAGTATGGTCACACATATAGTCAGGGTGGTTGACCTTGCTGTTGAGTAGCTCCATCACCACTAGTACATTGTTCTTTTCAGCAAGCGATATTATTTTCTTAATGCCCTCGGCGCAGTTTTTCATACCGGTTTCGTCATCCATACCATCGCGGTTGCCCGAGAAGGTAATGATTTGCTTTAGGCCTGCTTCGGCCACCATCGGAATACTCTTTTCGTAGAGTGCAATCAAATCAGCGTGATGTTCAGTGCGGTTCCAGCACTTTTCAATGCCGTAGCCATTTTCCCAGTAAGAAGCTAAGGCGCAGGTTAACCCATGCTTGTCCAGTGTCGGCCACTCATCTGGCCCCAGTAACTCTACCGACTTAATACCCATCTTCTTGGCTGAAACACAGAATTCCTCTAGCGGAATGCTACCGTAGCACCATTTGCAAACAGAATGGTTGATGTTGCCTTTTGGAGTGAATTCAGAAGGTTGGGTCATAGGTTGAGCAATTGATGGGGTAGAAAGCAGAGCGGCACTGCCTGCTAAATGTTTGATTGCCGATCGTCGATTAGTTTTCATATGAGGTTAGAGATTGTCAAATAATTTTGCTCAAAATATACAGGTTTTGGGAGCGAAGAAAAAATATATCCGCAATTGTGCTAAGTTTTCTGTACCTTAGCTAACATAAATTTCTCGTCGCAAGTTGGTGATTTTTCATTCCAAAGTAGTCCGGTATAGTAATACCACGTTAAACTATCGGGCACGAGTAAGGTAGAAGATTTTTTAGGATAGGGCAGTCAATCTAACTTCTCGGGTATTATAAAATATCAAACTGCTAATAAAATACCCGAGGTTACTGAAGGTAAAACCGTTCTGTTCATCTTACGTACTTACCGGAAGAGGAACCGGTGAACGTACTGCTGAGTCGTTCACTTAACACAACGTACCTATGAAAAAGTTAACTAATTTAACGTTAGGAATAGGAATTCTATTCTTTTCATTCACCGCACAATCTGGGTTTGCCCAGGATTTTTGTACCTGTAATCTGGAACGGGAAACTGAGTGGGATAGCGATACGCTTATCTACAGTGCTGCTCTTACGGTATTCTCCGAATCTAGCGTACGCGAATTGTATTTTGCCATTGCCCAAGATGAAGATCAAACGTACTACATCCAAAGTAATGTCAGCCCTAAACTGTATATATTTTCTAAGGCTGACCGTAGCGTATCTGATCAGTGGGGTGAGTTTGGGCGAGCCGTGAGCTTACGGAAGGCTATTCTGGAAATTATTGGAGAAGATATGTTCCGCACCCAATGCCAAGGCGTTTACCTCGATAAGCGCACTTACGATTTTTCTTCTGTCTTGACGTATCTTGCTCCGACTGATAAAAAAGAGTGATCATTCGCTAATACTAACTCCTGATAAGAAAAGCCTGATAATATATCGAGTATAGGTACAGTGTGTCTATACGGATATCATCTGCTACGACTCTGCCTTTAGAAGAATCGACGATGCAAGAAACAGATCTTGAACAGTATATCATAATCCACTACCATAACCTCCTAACTATGGAGGAAAAGCTTGCCTATAAACATCATCTAACTGTTAAAAAGGCAGAAGATTCAAGTGAAAAATTAGGGGAAATGCTAACGAGGAAGTGGGGAACAACCAACCTGAATGCTTTTTTTACCTACTACAATATTATACCTACTGATTAGTAAATTTGTAACTCATAAAGAGAGGAGAACATATATGTCCAACATAGCGAGTAGCCAGCACTATTTGAAACACACTCTCTTTTCGTAACAAAAATGGCTACATTTCAGGCTATGATCATTCTAGTTCCTTGGTTCGTCAAACTAATTACTTTCGGATTTGCCCGAGCAATTACCTTCTACCCATTTGTATTTCTGACTCAGGCGAATGATCGGAGTAATACCCGGCTAATGAACCATGAGCGAATCCACCTACGGCAGCAGCTTGAATTGTTTATTATTCCGTTTTACCTGTTATACTTCGGCGAGTATCTGACTCGAAGGCTACAAGGTAAAAATCATCGCGAAGCCTACCGGGCAATCAGTTTTGAGCGAGAGGCCTACGATCAGGAAGTACAACTAGATTATTTAGCCAACCGACCAATTTTTGCTTTCCGAAAATACCTACTATAATGATGAGTGAATAATGACGGATGATGAATAAATGCCATATATTACTCATTATTCATCCGTCATTAATCATTATTGTGAGACTGTTTCTCGTAGATCTACCGGAACTACGCGGGAGACGCCTTGCTCGATCATGGTTACTCCGTAGATCACGTCGGTACTGGCCATAGTGCGCTTGTTGTGAGTTACGATAATAAACTGCGATTCGCTGGAAAATTCCTTGATGATATTATTGAACTTATCAATATTGGCATCATCGAGCGGAGCATCCACTTCGTCAAAAATACAGAAGGGTGCGGGCTTCAGCAGGTAAATAGCGAATAGCAGTGAAGTAGCGGTAAGTGTTTTTTCGCCTCCCGAAAGCTGATTAATGGTGAGCGGTCGTTTTCCCTTGGGGCGAGCCATAATCTCAATTGAGGAGTCGAGTGGGTTGTCTGGATCAGCTAGCTTAAGTTCGCAATCGTCTTCTTCGGTGAATAGTGTGCGGAATACCCGGATGAAATTTTCTCGGATTTGCTCAAAGGCCGCCATGAAGGTTTCGCGGGCTACGGCATCAATTTCGCCGATGGTGGTCATCAGCGAGTCTTTGGCTTGCAGCAGATCGTTTCTTTCGCTGCTGATGAAGTCGTAACGCTGCTTAATTTCGTCGTAGGCTTCCATCGCCATCGGGTTAATTGGCCCAATCTTACGAATACGCTCCCGTATTTTTTCCAGCTTGGTATTCATCGCTTCCAGCTCTTCGTCCGTGGGCTGTACTTCCTCTTCGCCCGCGGGAGTGAGCAGCTCTTTAGCATCTAGATCAAACTCCACCGAAAGTCGCTCCTGAATGCTCGTCAGTTCTAGCTGAATGCTATTAAGCTGATTTTGCAGTTCCATAATCAGCGTATCTTGCTGGCTGCGCGACCGTTGTAAATCCCGAATAGCCTGCTCGCTTTTATCAATATTACCCCGATAAGCGTAGTAGTCGCGCTCAGCTTCGTTTACTCCGGCTTCAATGGCTTGCTTCTCGTCATACATCGCGAGTAGCTCGTCTTCGCCGACATCATTACTATTGAGCAGGTCGGTTATGTTCTGCGTATTAACCTCTAGCTCCTGCTGATTCTTAGCGATGTTCTGGATGCCTTTTTCGTGGGACTCTTCTTTGAAAGTAATCTCTTGGCTGAGCGATTTTAGGGTGCTCTCCTGCTGGAAGTAGCGAATCTTCTCCTGATTAAAGGCCGCCGACTTTTCGCTGAGTTGCTCATTTTCTACGGCCAATTGGCTGTTAAGCTGCTGTTGCCGCTCTTTCGCCAACTGAAGTTGCTGCTCAGAATTTTGCAGTTGAGGGGTGACTAGTTCTACCTCTTCTTCCAGTTGGGCGATGAGCACCAGCGTAGCATCTTGCTGCTGTGCCTGGCTCGAGAGCATTTCCGAAAGCTGCTCCTTCTTGGAAGCAAAGGTGGCGTAATCTTGCTGCAAGCGATTAATATTTCGCTGAATCTCGATAAGATCGGAAGCGTAGGACTGCTGACGGAGCTGTTGCACTTGTTGCTGTTGCTCGAGCAAAAACGCTTGCTTGTCTCCAATTTGCTGCTTTAGGTTACCTAAATCTTCTTTCAGTTTTTCCAGGTTTTTAGCCCGGCCCAGTCGCTTGCCCTCAAACAGACCTACTGAGCCTCCCGACAAGCGAAACGGCTGCTGCACTACTTGACCGTCGGCGGTAATTAGCGAATACGTTTCCTGAGGAGATAGATCAGGTAAATTAGTGACGTAGACTTCGTTGAGTAAAAACTGAATCAACCGTTGGTATTTAGTGTCGTACTCTACTACGTTTAGTGCCGGTTTGGCATTGTCGCCCATTGTGCTTTCGGCTCGTTGGGGTACGAACTGTTGCAACTCATCCAGTAGAAAGAAATGGGCCTTTCCCTGGGCGGCATCGCCCAGTAGCTGAATGGCTTCCAATGCCTGCGCCCGGCTGTCTACTACGAAGTAGTTCATGTAGGGTCCCAGGTAGTTTTCAATACAAACCCGGTACTGTTCAGGGCAAGTAACTACGTCGGATAGGAGCGGGGCTTTTTTGGCCCAGTCTACGTTTTTCTTTAAGAACTTAATGGCCTCGGGAAAACCCTCCAGGTTATCGACTAACGACTTCGTAAGGTTGTATTCATTTTGCAGTGCATCCTGCTGCCGGTTGAGTGCCGTTATTTCTTCTTTAGTTTGCTCAATCTGGCCAATCAGAGCTACAATACGATCTTGTAGTTCGGCTTCCTGTTGCTCGGTATCTTCCAGTTGTTGTTCCCGCTCCTCAATTTGCTCACGAATTACCACTGCTTTTTGGTCAAATTCCGTGAGGTCGGCATTACGGGCGGAGGTGTTTTCGGTGCTTTTTTCTAGCTCCAGCCGGGTGGCATTCAGTTGCATCTGCTTGATCTCTAGCTGCTTTTGAAGCTGATACACTCGCTCCTGCTGCTCCTGAGCAACGTCATCAGCTTCAGCTACTTCGTCTTTTAAACCCCGCGTTTGCGACTGAAAAGTGCGGTGTTCTTCTTCCAGTTCAGTGACTTGCTGCTGAATCTGTTCCAGGGATTCGACCGCCGAAGCTTTTTCCCACTGAAGCTTTTCCAGATGCTCGGCAGTAAGGTCTACCGTCTCTCGGTCTTGCTTGAGCAGTGCATTGAGGCGATCTTTGCGGTCTTGCAAAAATTTAAGTCGCTCATTCTTTACCTGCTTATCGCTTTCCGCATTACGAATAGTAGCTACGTGCTCGTTCAGGGTTTTTTGGCGCGAAGCGAGCAGTTGCTCTTTTTGTACCAGGTCAGTTTTTAGTTGAGCTAGTGTCGCTTCCTGTTCGTCTACCTGCCGACTTAACTGAACCTTGCGGTCAGTTTCATTATCAAGTTGCTGCTTTGCTTCCGTACTCGCTTCTTGCGAAGCCCGAACTTTCGATTTAGCGAGCGTAATGCTGAGTTCTTTGTATTCTTCTTTGGCCTTGTAGTAGCGTTCGGCTTGTTTGGCTTGGCGCTCTAGCGACTTAAGGTTTTTCTCAATTTCAAACAGCAGATCTTCCACCCGATCCAGATCATCGTCGGTAGCCCGCAGCTTGCGTAGCGTTTCCTTTTTACGAATGCGGAATTTGCTTACTCCCGCCGCTTCTTCAAACAAAGCTCGCCGAGAGCCGTCTTTGTCATTCAGAATATCGTCTACCATTTTCAACTCAATAATCGCGTAGCTGTTGGAGGCGATACCGGTGTCCATAAATAAAGTGACGATATCTTTCAGCCGACAGGGCACACCGTTCAGCAGATATTCGCTGTCGCCACTGCGGTAGTAACGACGGGTAATAGTCACTTGGGTATATTCGGTAGGGAGTAGATTACGGGTATTGTCAAAAGTGAGGGATACTTCGGCCAGTTGAGTGGCTTTGCGCTTTTTGGTGCCGTTAAAGATGATATTCTCCATCTTATCGGAGCGCAGCATCCGTGATTTTTGTTCGCCCAGCACCCAACGGATAGCATCCACTACATTAGATTTTCCGCAGCCATTCGGCCCTACAATACCTGTGATACCCCGGTCGAACCGAATAGTTACTTTATCGCCAAAACTCTTAAAACCTTTTAGTTCTAGTGTAGAAAGTTGCATATAATCCCTTCAAAATCAATCAGATAATTGGCAGAAAAGGTTATGGATAAGGGTGATAATTTGCCTTTTTGCCCTCGAATTAACGGCGAATATAGAGGAATTTGGAAGATTCAACGAAGAAAAAAATAGTTTTATAACTGTTTGGGGTGGGTAGTGTTGTTGTACACGGTGTTTGGGTGTTAATGTGTTCGTGAGTATCTTGAACTCTTGAACTCTTGAACTCTTGAACTCTTGAACTCTTGAACTCTTGAACTCTTGAACTCTTGAACTCTTATAAGACTTAGATGGAAAACTATTTAGAGCTACTCATATTTCTGGCTTTTGCCGCTTTTTCTTTTTTCTCTCGCTTTCTTAACAAGAAGAAGAAACCTCCAACTCAGGGAACAGGTGAGTACGAAGGTTACGAAGATATTCCTCAACCTGAAAAGCCTGTAGTTGATCCCGACGTTCCAGAGAAGAAACCAGTTTCCTTCGAAGATATTCTACGGGAGATGATGGGAGAAAGTAACCCGCAACCGGCTCCACCACTGGACAAGCCGAAGCGAAAGGTCGAGAAGAAATTGAAGGAACAAACGCGGGTGGCTCAGCAAACCGCCCGAGAGGCTCAACAAGTAGCTAAAAAAGCGAAGCGCATTACTGATAAAATATCGCTAGAAGACAGTGGTAAGCGTATTGAGCCGATTGAAATCACCCCAGAAAAGAACAGTGTAGCTCAGGAAGTGGCCGAAGCACTTAGTAACCCCAAAAGTGCTCGTGAAGCCATTATTCTAAGTGAAATTATTAACCGAAAGTATTTCTAAAATGAAATTAGTCATTCTGTAAAGCATTTCACACCATTTTAAATAGTCTTCACTAACTATCCGGCAATACGCGCTAAAATATCCATTTGTCTGTGACAAACTCTTGTACGCATAGCGAACAGCTAATAAAGACCAGTTCGCTGAGCCAGAATACTTCTTTCTACAAAAATAATAGTTACTATTCTTCTGGGTTTGTAAACCTCCCTTCTATACCACCCGAGTTACTGAATCGTTCGTATTCCCTTCCTTGCCATTCTTGCAGACCAAAACTCTTAAGCTCACTCGATAGAACAGACTTGTTCCCTCCTGATATATAGAAATGTATGTTGCCGTACTTACATATACTAATAAAATAGTAGGCATCCTTAGGATATAAAAATATATACTCGGGGGCTGATGCATCACAACGCGCAATCCAAAATAGGTGTTGTACCATATCTTTCACCGACATAGTATCCAACACATACGCTTCATCGTAATTATTACTAGCAGTAACGTCCAATAATGCTTGACGTGTCGCTTGAACAGGTGCATAGTCAGTTTTAGTAGTACCGATTATGGTCTTTCTTACGTGAGCCACTGCGTAGAAACTGGTAAAACCCTGGTACACAAAAAAATTATGTAAACAGCTACTTATCAGCAAAGGATAGAGTAGAATGTTATCTTCTAAATGGTAAAATATCTTCTCAGTAATTTTATCTACTACCTCTTTTTCTCGATAACTGATGGCATCATAGATATTCATTATCTCCCTTTTCTCTGCTTCAGACTCAGCAAATTCCAATTCATCCTCTATCATATATCCTTGAAGCATAGCAACATAGCTTGCTAACGGCATATGTTGTTGCAATACAAATCTTCTTTCAGCAAGACTTACCATAGTTTACTAGTCTACCTTCCTTTCTAAACCCAAAGCACTGAGCACAGGGGTATTTGCTCGGGTTACACCGCTTATCACACAAATCTATGCAATGTGCAAGATCAGCAGAATAAGCATAGTATTGCGCCAAATTATACATATAGACTGCTCCCATTACCGCAGCAGTACCTACCAATACGATTTCTCCTGCTGGAGTAGGTTCAACTAATGCTACGGGAGCCAGTGCAGTAAGTATAGCCCCATTAAATACAGGGTTACTTGATAGTGTGGTATTGTACTGTATTTACCATAAACTGTTCTATCATTTGTCGGATAGCGTTTCGGAATGCTTGCTGATCAAAGCGTAGGTAGTCCAGCTCGTTTAAGCTTCGGTAACCAGAGTGCTCTGGACTGTCCCATACGTAATTGTCATAAGCAAAGTCATAGAAGGTTCTTATGCTTTTCTGCTGATGTAGCGATAGCAGATCGGGGCTATCTTCTTCTTGCTGGCTGGCATAATCACCAAATAGATTAATGAAGTCAACGATAGTCATAGCTTCACTGTGCGACAGACTGTCCAAATCTACATGATTACACACTAAAAGCTTTATCTTATCAAGATTGTAGTGGGTATAAGCACAAAAGCTGGAGTATTCGTTGGCCCATGCTAGAAAGTTCTTTTCATCAAACAAAGGGTACTGGTTAGATATTATAGCCTGGGGTACCTGCGATATCGTGTCAAATAACAGTATTTTCTGCTGTTGATCTAGCCACAGCTTATCCAGTTCATTTTGATCTGACATATCTGTGGCCCACAGTATGTACCGCTGGGTACTCTCATAGCAAATACCGATAACGTACTTTCGGTATTCATCTGAAATAGGATCACTGTTAACTGTTACTTCCCACATAGGGTTTTTCTATATCGATAGAAGAGGGTGATTATCTTAGTAAAGATATTGCTTTATTTATTAAGGACGATGATCTCTAAGCCACTTTTTGACTAGATTATTGGGTGAGCGTGGGCCTCTCCTTCCGTCTCCAAAACGCTCAGAAATTTCATCAGCTAATTGTTGATTTCCCTTAGACCAGTCTATATCCTTTACGTTTGGTGGGGTTCCGTATTGATCAGGCCATATTCTACGTTTACCGCCTTTAGAATAATAAGTATGACTATCAGCATACCATTGCGCTAAGTTATAGATTGCCACCGCTCCTACCACTACGGCAGTACCTGCGAGCAGTATTTGTCCACCTGGCACTGCCCCAGCCGGTAGTGCGAGTAGAATGAGTCCACCGTAGACAGGTTCATTCAGTTGTATTTCTATATCGCCATCATTGACAGCTTTGATGAGTTCGGGCATAACCCAAGCGCCATACTCTTTGTTGTAAACCAGTGGGGTAACGGTGCCGTCTTTACCTCTTACGTACACTACCGCTCCATCTTCCGGATTGGTAGGTAAGTTTCGGGGGGCATCGTTTCTAGGTTGATAAGGAGTAGATCGAGTGCCCTTTGCTGCGGTGTACGTACCCGCGGGGGAACTGTAGCTCGATGGAAACGGTGCTCCCCAACTGCCCCCCGAAAAGTGAAAAACACCACCTCCCAGACTGGTAGTTTTGGGAGAGCTAGAATTCAAGGGAGTGGCGGTTACTACCACTTCGTCCAGCATATATTCAGCAACAATAGCATCGGGGTCTGGATTACCATCGCAGCCATCTTCACCGCAATCAATGGTTTGAGGTGGGTCACATCTTTCACAAGCGACTTCGTCCTGTTCCATACAGGAGAAGGGAAGCAGCAGTAGAGCCAACACTAATAGTTTTTGCAAGATAGAATGTAGGTTGATCAGCATACGTATTTGGTCTTGAGATTGAAAAGTGTTATTAAGATAAAACACATACTACTCTACCCGATGGTTTTGTAGAAGAGGCTGAAGTTGCTCCATGCTGCCTCTACAGCAAGCCGTACGGGTTCATATATTTTCTGTTTGTAAAACTGTCTCATCAGGTTTAACCCCCTTCTAAATACGCTGTAGGGCGGATAGCCATGCTTTTTAGGCTTTACCGGATTGATCTTTCCGTCTTCAATGCCGGTGGCCCAGCAGAGCGTGTAGGCAATGGCTACCAGCGCAAATAGCTTTCGGTACTTGAGTAGACAGCGTAACGAAGAACGCTCTAAATCAAACCCACGTCCTTTGAGAGCTTGAAAGAACACCTCGATAGACCAGCGTCGTTTGTACCAAGCTGCCAGAGTCTGCGGTAGAGTGGTACCGATCAAATAAAGCAATTCACTGTCTTTACCGTAGCAGAGAGCCAGGTTAACCACCACCCCATCCACAATTGCCTCATGCTGGTAGTACGTTCTGCCTGGCCGAGCAACGGTTTCAGCCCAAAGCCGTTGGCCATTGGTTAGCAAGATAGAATGATGCTTAGGTACTCGTACGCAGAAGGGGATTTTTTCGTCTTTCAACCATCTGAGCCAGCGTTGCCCGATGAATTCGCGATCCATCACTAGCATTTGAATACGTTCTTTGTCCACTATGCCGATGAGTTGTTTAAACAAGTTGATACGATCTCTAGCATTGCTATTGCCGCTGTTGTTGTCTAGCATCTCAAAGTAAAGTGGTACGGCTAGCTTGCCGATACTGGCCACCACACACAGAATGTTGATCTGTGTCTGCCCGAAATCCCATTCTGTACGATCAATACTGAGCACTAAGGGCCGTTGGGGCAGAAAGCTTAACAGGAAAACGGCTAGCTGCGTGTAGTCAAAGCGAACTTTGGCAAAAAAGTCCTGGATGCGTCGTTCAATGGAACTCGCTTTAATAGGTTTATCTATCTTATCGGCAATCTCTGAAAAAACTACCGAACGGCTTTTAATGACCCCGCCAATCATATCACAGAGGAAACCCTGCCGCTTTTTATGAGGTACTATTTTGGCCGTACGTATCATTTCATATATCTTGTCTATCGGATTCTTGTCCATTGGAAAAGCTTTTTTTGTTGTCTCGCAACTACAAAAATTAGCTTTTCCTTTTTCCTATTCAACCCCTAATCAAAAACCATCGGGTAGAGTAAACACATACTACCAAAAGCGAAAAAGTTTATGTTAACTTATTGTTAATTCTACCTTTGACGTGTACTTTCGGAGGAAGCTGGATTTATCACTATTTGACTTATCATAGAACCGTTACCCAAGTGAAAACGGTTGAAAGTATTGTGAGCCTGATGAAAGACTGGGAACCAGGCTACAAAAGCAGCGAGTCGGTGCAGGTTCGTGTAATTTTGCCAATTACTTTTACATTGCCCCTGCGGTATTGAACTAAAAACTTTATGTTAGAACATTTTTTTATCTGCCCGTACTGTCTCTCTCAAATTTCTATGCTGCTTGATACTTCTGTAAACCACCAATCCTACGTAGAAGACTGCGAAGTGTGCTGCAACCCGATTGAGCTAACTTTTACCGTAGAAAACTACGAGGGCGAAATCACCGTCACTTCTTTTGATGCTATGCCACTGGGGCAGTAATGCTTTGGTATTAAAGTGTTATGGTACTAATGTATTTAGGTAACCCTCGCACGGTGTTAAAGTATTCTTGTATACATAATACAGACAAACTAATTTTAAACACCAAAACACCAAAACACCAAACCACCAAACCACCAAACTATGAATTCAATTGCCTTACTTTTTGATATGGACGGAGTAATTGTGGATAACCATGAGTTTCACTTAGAATCATGGCTACAGTTTTTTGAAAAGCACAATATTCAAATGACGGAAGAGGAGTATAAAGCTAAAGTAAACGGTCGAACCATGGAAAATATCATTCCAAAGTTGTTTGGTCGGGAAATGACTAATGAAGAGATTTGGGAAATTGGCGAAGAAAAAGAGGCCTTGTACCGAGATCTGTATCGCCCGCATATTAAACCCACTCCGGGGCTGGTTACTTTTTTATCCGAAGTAGTAAGAGAGAATACTTTACGTACCGTTTCCACCTCCGCCCCTCCGGCCAACGTAGATTTTACTCTAGGGCAAACCGGATTACGCGCTTATTTTTCAACCATTATTGACTCCACAATGGTCACTCACGGTAAACCTCATCCGGAGGTATACCTTAGATCTGCTGAAGCCTTGGGAGTAAAACCGTCTCAATGCATTGTGTTTGAAGATGCTATTCTGGGTATTCAAGCGGGAAAGAAAGCCGGAATGAAGGTGGTTGGAGTAGCCAGTACCCACACTCGTGAAGAGCTAGAGGCTGAAGACACCGATTTGGTGATTGACGACTTTTGCGGCCTGACGTTGAGTCAGCTAAATCAACTTCTTGTTGATAAGTAAGCGTTAATAGAGTAACTCCTATTTACGCCAGCTAGCGGCGTATCCATTGGTAGCGTTGGTGATAGGTCCCGTTTTGCCCGTAGCTACTTCTAGCCACCAGACTTGTAAACCTTGTTCAGTATCAATTGAGTACACAATGAAATCACTATCGGGTGACCAAGACAGGTTGGGGACTAGGGTGCCGTGGTCGGCTTGCAACAGTAGGTCAATTTGCCCAGTAGCAATATCTAGGGTTTTGATGGCGTAGATTACCACATCTTCACTATTGATAATACCGCTACTGCTGACCGTTTCGGCGAAGACTAATTGAGTGCCATCGGGTGACCAATCTAAGGCTTGTAGTAAACCATTTTGTTCGTAAATCACTCGCGAGATAATATCTGCCCCAGCTACTTCGGCTACGAAAAGCTGGTCGTCGTAATAGTAGGCTAACTCTCCCGATACCGACCATTTGGGGGCAAAGCCGTTCACTTCATCGTTAAGCACTTCGTTCGTATTGGTGTCAAATAAATAAACCCAGCAAATATCGTCGGAGTTAAGCCCCACTTCAGGGGATCGGTTACGGCCACAGACATTCAGTATACCTCGGTTTCTGGCCAAATCCCAGGCAGTTCGCCGTACTTCTACATCCAGGGCGACCCGGTTGTCAACTGCTCCGGGAAAGTTGAATACACCCGGTTCACCTCGGGTAATGTACAGCACTTCTTGGGTGCCATCGGTAATACTGTAGCGGGTTACATCGCTACCACCGCCAGGTACTACCGTAGCATCGGCGGGAACTGCGGGGTTAAACACTTTTTGGGACAATACTACTTGATCGTTGCCAAACCAACGGGGCAGACCGTCTACAGTGACTGCATCAACTTGATTTAAGATGAGGCGATTGGTACCGTTGGGGAGCATCGTAGCTACGCGTTGTTCTTCCGCAGATATATCATAAAAGAGAAGACGACTGTTTCCGCTATAATTCCGCAATGCATCGGGCATGGGTGCGGGTTGTGTTAGTTGAATAACTCCTTCGGTGACAATAACATCGTCTAAGTAGATGGTCGTAGTGCTGGTAGGAGAGAAATTCTTGGCTTCAAATACAACAAACAGCGGTAGCGGTTCATCCAACCAAGTATCAACATCCTGCCGAGTGACTAGAAAATTAATCCGGGTTCAACCACCTGCCTGATCTTCTTCCTGGGTGGGGGCACCTAGAAAGTACTCATTGAGGCCAAAACCGTAGGTGCCATCCGGCGCATTGGTCAGAAACACATTAAAGTCTAGATTAGGGACAGTTCCATCAATCCGTACCAGAAAGGAAACGGTGAATAGCTCCGGCACCGCTGATAGGTTTATCTCTTGAGCTGCAATGGCATTTACCGTGAAAGTCGAGCCACTCGCTTCTTCGCATACCTCACCGGTGGCAATCACCATTGCTTGCCCTTCGTTAGTAGATGCTACCTGAGCACCTCCGCAGGTAAACCAATCTTCATCTGACTCAAAGTTACCATTAGCGATCAGGTTATTTAGCGGTTGTGGTTCGGGAAGCAGACTCTCATCGTAGGTCGGAGTAGCTGCTTCGCTGGTAGGTGAGGTGCTGGGCACTTCATCGTCAGTAGAACAAGCTGTCAGTAGGCTAATAGCAGTCAGTATAAAAGCGGTAGGGCGCATAGATGATGTTGCCTCTAATGGTACCAATACAGGGATTCGGCAGACGCAAAGATAGCTGTAAAAGCTACGGCAGGTAACTACATGTTTTGACTAATTGTAGGAACCTGATTGACAGTGGGGACTTGACGGTTCGCCGCGCGATTAATCATATTCCTACGATTATCGCTCCGCCAGCACCCTTGAAATATTTGTTCGGTACGCCTGGATGGCTGGAATAAGCGAGGCAACTAAGCCAACTACTAAACTGCCAATAAGAATCCACAATTCTTCAGTGATAAACTGTCCGGCAGATAAGCCAAGCTGACCCGGGCGGGCGTAGAGTTGGGTGGCGATGAAAATGACCCCGTGTCCGAGTAATAATCCTAGTATGCACCCAGTCAGAGTAATAATTAGCCCTTCTAGGATTACGTGTGTGAAGAGTAGGGGAGGAGAGGCTCCCAACGAACGCATAATTGCCAGATCGTAACGACGGGCTTTTAGTGAGTTGTAAAGAGCAATGAAAATACTGAGGGCAGCAATGATTACGATGACGTAGGCGAAACCCTGAAGCATATCAATCCCGACGCCAATCAATGAGAACAATCGAGCAGTTTCAAATGGGGGAGAGGCTGCCTGCATATTGGTACGTTCGTTGATATAACGAGGAAGCTGTACGGCGGCCATGGGTGAACGAAACTGTACCAGCAAGGATGTGATTTCGTCACCCTCGTCGGGTAAGCCCTGTTTAGTAATGGCTTCATTATGTTCGTGTTCATGACCATTTTCATGATCATGGTTGTGCTCGTGCTCATTTTCATGGTCATGATCATGATTGGCTTCAGCATGAGTAGTATCCGTTTCGGGGCCATGATCATGTACTTGCCAAACACTTTCTAATGACGTAAGAATAAGGTTATCAACTACGTTTTGGGAGGGAGAGAGTATACCTACCACGGTAAACTGCTGATCATCGTGTACATTCAACCCATCATCTACAAAGCCGTGGCTACTGGCAAAGGTATCACCCACCGAGAGGCCTGATTGCTGAGCAACCACCGCCCCTAGCGTAACTTCCATCGACTTTTCCCAACGAATACCTTCCGAGACTTCTACCTGATAGAGATCAAGATATTCATAATTAGTACCTACAATTCGGTATCCCCGATAGCTGTCACCTAGTGAGAGCGGAATGGTATTTTTAATCAGGCGGTTACGAGAAAGCTGCCTGGCTTCCGACAAAGGAATATTTCCGGTAGGATAGTCTATGTGAAAAATACTGGATAGAATAATCTGAAGGGGGCTTCCTTTAGCTCCTACCACCAGATCAATACCTCGACTATTCTGCGTTAGAGACGTTTCTACCTGCTTACTAGCAAGCAGTAGTACCGTAATGATGGCAACCCCTAACGCTAACAATACTATGTTGAGCAGCGTATTGAGTGGCTTCGTCTTGATGTAGCTTCCGCTGAGCTTCAGTAGGTTCATGCTTTGGCCAGAGTCAGTTGGTGAGGAATATGTTCTTTCACCCGTTGGTCGTGGGTAACAATGAGCAGAGTCGCTTGGTGTTGCTGGGCTTGGTTTCGCAACAACTCCAATACCCGATTGCAGTTCTCATCATCCAGACTAGAAGTGGGTTCATCGGCCAAAATAACCGTTGGGTTGTTTAAAACCGCCCGGGCAATAGCAGCACGTTGAGCTTCTCCTTGGCTAAGGGTAGTCACCCGGGCTTTGGCCCTATGGTCTAACGAAAGTGAGGTTAGCGTCTTCTGAATCACTTTACGGTCTTGCTTCACCCCAGCTAAATATTGAGCTAGCAAAAGGTTTTGTTCTAATGTTAGGGAATTTAGCAGATGAGGTTGCTGGAAAATGAGACCTAGCTTCTGACCTCGGAAGCGATCAAGAGCACTACCGCTAAGCTGGGCAATATTCTGTGAGCCAATCATGATTTTTCCCTGAGTAGGGCGCAGTAATCCGGCCAGCAGGTGCAGCAAGGTGGTTTTTCCACTACCGGAAGCTCCTAGTAACACCGCGTGTTCTCCGGCGTTGACTAACCAATCAGGAAACTGAAATGGAGTAGAACGAGGCGTATACTGAAAGGTGACATTCTCTATTTGAATCATACCAGCCAAGATACTAAAAAAGGGGAAAGGGAGTACGGAAAACGGGAGAGAGGTTGATGGGATATTTTCCGTTTTTTGTAAATCATCTATCCCGCAGTATCCGTCCGAGCAGGATAGCGAGTACGTCAGAATGGTTGTCCATCGCTAACATTACGTGGCGACCTTTACCCCGCAGCACGGCAATTCCATCTGAATAGGGCTGAAAATTAAGGATGTTATCTAGCTGAATGGTCTTTTCTTGCTCATTGACCCGATAAATCAGTCGCTGATTGGTAAGGTAAATTTTACCTTTTTCCGCTTTGTCTGGCTGGCCATTGAATGGTGCCGAACTGTTAAGAGGTTGCCAGTAATTTCTCTCAGCTAGCTTGGTACGAATAGGCTTAGGTTGGGCAATGAGTATCTGGTCTGGTGCATCGTGCCAAGTAGCATTGGCCAGAAAGCAGCAACTTTCTTCTTTTGGAAATTCTAGCGGTACGTAGATGGTTGGCAGCCCTTCGTTCTCTAATTGCCACAGTAGGCGGTATTTGGCTAATTGCTTTCGGGTACTGGTACCCGATTGAGGGGTTGGTGTTACGTGGTTGCCCAGAATATTTAGCTCCTCTTCTTCTTCGGCAGATAAGGGTTCATCAGTAATAGCACCGATGATAAACTCCATTACAATGGATGTAGCTTTGTGCTGCTGAACGCGCTGAGTTACTTCCGCCGGGAGCTGTAGCTTGGTCTGTAGATCTTTTAGAAAGCGACGTTCCTTTTCATCCAACCGCTGATCTGCTAGAGCCGTCTCTAATTCGCGCCCGTGTACTTCTTGGCAAACTCTATGGTGTGCCAGATCTATATCTTTATCACTTAGCCCCAGCAGATGCTTTAGGTGCCTCAGACGATTGATTTCCTCTTCATTCAGATGGTTATCGTCAAAGCAATAGCGAAGATACGCTTTGTATAACTCCCGCAGTGAGCCATCAGTAAAGTCGGTGTACAGATTTAGTTCGTATTTATTGACAATTGCCAGAACGTCGGCGGGAGTAACGTCTAACAATGGTTTTTCGGATAGGAGGTTATTAATTTCTAAGACAGCGTTCTTCTCAGATTTTTGCCCTCTCATTTTTCCCCAGAGAGAGACCGATTCTAGGTTCGACTTATAAAATGGTTGTGTTTCCATAACTTCTCAAAACAGACAATTCGGCAATTTAGGCGAATTTTAGTCCACAGTCAATAGAGACAATTGATAAGTGACAATGGAAAATGGATAATTACAATGTGTAATGAAGATCGAAGACGAAAGACCAGAGTCGGGAGACTGAAGACTGAAGACTAAAGTAAGGAATAGCGTACTAATGGTAGCGAGCAACAGGGGTAGTGTTCTTCTCAACACAGTTTATTCTATTTCTCTAGCTTCCGACTTCCGACTTCGGTCTTCCCACTACCCTCAAATCTCAAACAATTGCTTGACGGGGGCGGCGTAGCTTTGTCCGGTGATGACTTCTTTTTGATTGGTGTCCCGCAGTTTAATAACGAATCGACTACCCGGTTGCTTCTTGATTTCGTGAATAAGATGACTGTTAATAATACTGGAGCGGTGTACCCGAACGAATTGCTCAGGCAGCTTAGCTTCCAGGTCGACTAAAGTGTATTCTACCAAGTGTTCCTTCCCTTTAGTGTCGTACAAGTAAACGTGATTGTCTTGAGCGTAGAAGCAGGCTATTTCTTCGGTAGGTTTAAAGATAGTTTTGCTCGCCAGCTTAAGGGGGAAGTTATGTAAACTTCTGTCTGGTTTAGTGTAACCATGACCGTTTTGGTTGAGTACGATAGGTGCCTGAGGAGGGGTTCGTAAACGACGAATGGCTAAGAAAACTAAGTATGCTAATGAACCGAATACCGCTAGCACCAGAACTACGTTGATAGTTGCCCATATTTCTAAAAAATCAGTTGGCGACCGAGAATTAACTACCTCGAGCTTTATTCCATCTTGATGAGGAAGCTTGTCAACAAGTGTTAATAGCTCGTCTTCGTAGAAAAATAAGTCGTCTACGTAAACAGCATAGTGCGAACCTATACCAAGAATTGGAAACCTTCGGTTTGCCAGCGCCTTTTGATGGTTAGGCTTTTGCCGAGCTTCTGACCTGAGCGTAAAATACGCAGCTTCTTTTTCAGCTATCAACCGAATGGTTTTTATCTCATTACTTCTTAGCATTAGCGCTACTTCCTCTCTGGTAGTTGATACGGGCTGAATGTTAGCAGTTAAATATTGAGCTAGCCTGAATAGAATTAAAAAAATGGCAGTGCTGGCTAAAATAATAGTACTGCTTCTCATAAGGAACTGGTATTTTTACCAAATGTATCACCTCGTTCTCGAAATTTGGTACGAAATACCGTAGTAAATCAGTCAATACTACTCACCCATTGGTGAATACTACTAATTAGCCCTTGAAAAAGGTGGGAAATTAAATAACATCCTCTACTTCTACGTTAATGCTACCCAAACCAGCTTTAATCTCAAAGTCCAGGGTATGTTCGGCGGTGTCGTATAAGTCATTAGTATAAACGCGACCGTCTTTTCGGAAGCCACGGGGAACATCTACATCACCCAGCCCCCCGGCAATATCCAATCGGATGCCTACGGTGCCGGGTAGTGAGAGGTTTAGCTCACCAATGCCACCTTTAATATCGGCTACTAAGCTGTTGCGCCACTTACCGGTTAAGTCCAGGGTTACTTCACCCACTCCGGCTTTAATGTCTAGTTCAGGTACGGAGCTATCGCGTAGGTCAATGGTATGTTCGCCCACCCCGGCTTTGATGTCCACACTATTGAGGGCGAGGCCTCGCAGATCAAGATTAGTTTCTCCAGCACCTAAATTGCACGACAAATCCTGGAGAATGTCATCGTTCAGTTGAATGACCCACTCATTCACTTGTTCATCATCACTCAAATTGATGTTTAAATTTTTCAGCTCAGGTTGTTCAATGGCCAGAAAGCCCGTCGCATCCTGGGTTTCGTAGGAAATTTCTGGCTCCCAAGAATCGTAGTTATAGGTAAAGTCCGCGTTCATCAGTTGCTTCGCTCCTCCGGTTACGGTAAGCCTTCCCGCCCTCATCTCAATGGTGGTAGAAACGGACTCAGCTCCTTCAGCATCAATCTGCTGAGTAATCGTGCGAGTTTCACTCGGCTCTTCTTGGGCAGTGCTAAACGGAATATCACAGGCAGAAAATATCAAGAAAATAAGTAGATAGGTTGGGTAATTGTGCATCATTTTGATGATAAGGTGATTTAATGGTAAAAACCGGAAACCGGAAACCGGAAACCGGACTTCGGTCTCCCGACTCCAGTCTCCGTAAAGATACCCAATTTTTTGTTTGCGATAAATTTTCTAGCTTAACTACTTCTCTGTATAATAGCGTACTATGCTTCAAATTATAAAAGGTGCTTATTCTCTCCTAAATCAGCATGAGGTGGCGGACATTTTCACTCGAGCGTTCGGAAGAAGCACAGGTTTTCTCCTTGTATTTGCGATTTTAGCAACTTCAATGCGCTGCACTACTACTCAGCCCGAAGAAGTAGTCAACAGTACCGATGAATCGGGTTGGGAAGTATACCGGGGTACCAAAGCAAGCAATCAGTATTCTTCCCTAGATCAAGTAAACACCCAAAATGTTAATCAGCTAGAGGTAGCCTGGACGTACCAGACGGGTGATGCTACCAAACGTTCGGCAATTCAGTGTAATCCAATTATGATTGACGGCACATTGTACGCTACCTCGCCCCAGCTAAAGGTAATTGCCCTTAATGCCGCTACGGGTGAAGAGCAGTGGGTGTTTAACCCAGCCGAAGCGTGGCGGTCGGCGGGAGTGAACCGAGGCGTAACCTACTGGAAACAAAACGAAGATAAACGAATTATCGCTTCGGCTGGGCCATACCTGTACGCACTCAATGCTGAAAATGGACGACTTATTGAAAGCTTTGGGCAGGATGGAAAAGTTGATCTTCGCGAGAACCTGGGGCGCGACCCGGAGAACCTGAGCGTTTGGATGACTTCACCCGGGATTGTCTACGAAAATTTACTAATTGTTGGTTCCGCTCTGGGCGAGGGCTATGAGGCTTCGCCGGGTCATATTCGGGCGTACAATATTCAGAGTGGTGAACTGGCCTGGGTATTTCGTACCATTCCGTACCCCGATGAGTTTGGTTACGACACTTGGCAAGAAGACGATTGGGAAACGGTGGGCGGAGCGAATTCCTGGGGTGGCTTAAGTCTGGACGAAAAACGCGGTTGGGTTTTTGCCGCCACGGGTTCCGCCGCTTTTGACTTTTACGGCGGACAGCGAACGGGGCAAAATCTCTTTGCCAACTGTGTGCTTGCGCTTAATGCTAAAACTGGTGAGCGAGTCTGGCACTACCAAACCGTTCACCACGACTTGTGGGATTACGACCATCCCACCTCACCCAATTTAGTAACCGTAGAACATGAAGGTCAACCTACTGAAGCCGTAGCCCAAGTTACGAAGACCGGATTCGTTTATCTATTAGACCGAGAAACTGGAGAGCCTCTCTTTCCGGTAGAAGAGCGTCCGGTACCGGCTAGTGACTTGATGGGAGAAGTTGCGTGGTCTACTCAACCCATTCCTACCAAGCCCCCGCCCTTTGTTCGCCAGTCAATCACGGCCGAAGAACTAACTCCGGTTTCTAAGGAGGCCAACCAAGCCGCTCGGGAGTGGTTGGCCGGATTACGGAACGAAGGAATCTTTACTCCACCCACCACTCAGGGATCGTTGCAAATTCCGGGTACGAGAGGAGGGGCTGAATGGAGTGGGGCTTCTTTCGACGCTGAAACGGGTATCTTGTACGTGAATGCGAATGAATTGCCTAACGTCATCACGCTGAAACCAATAGAAAATCAGGTAGCGGTTACCGAAGATACCAAAGTTCAACTAGCTTCCGCCGAGTTTAGTGGAAAAACAGGTTATCAATTGCACTGCGCTACTTGCCACGGGATCAATTTGGCCGGACAACTTCCGGCGATCCCGGCTCTCACTGAAGTAACTAATCACTTAAAAAGAGAGCAAGCTCAAACCATTTTAGCGCAAGGAAAAGGGCAGATGCCTTCGTTTGCCCACCTACCGGAAGCCGAACGGGAAGCAATTTTAGATTATGTCTGGGACTTTGATCCTGACAACGCCCAAGAAACAGCAGAAATCTCCGGTTCGGTGCGTTACATCCATACCGGATGGAACCGCTTTGAAGATAAAGATAAATACCCAGCCATTGCCCCACCTTGGGGCACACTCAACGCCATCGATTTAAACCAAGGCGAACTACTGTGGCAGGTTCCGTTGGGCGAGTTTGCGGAACTTACTGAACAAGGAATTCCTCCGACTGGAACCCAAAACCTGGGGGGCTGCGTAGCTACGGCAGGTGGTTTAGTATTTGTTGGAGCGACTATGGACGAAAAATTTCGGGCATTTGACAAGGAAACCGGAGAAATTTTGTGGGAAGTTCAGCTTCCGGCGGGAGGCTACGCCACTCCGAGTATCTACGCCATTGATGGTAAACAGTACGTGGTAGTTGCAGCGGGTGGAGGTGGAAAATGCGGAACCCCTTCGGGCGATAGCTACGTGGCATTTGCATTACCGGAAAAAAATCGTCAAAATTGATGGTGTTTTTTTAGTAATTTTTACTAAATTAATAAAAACAGACGTAATAACTCTCTTGAATTACTCTTCCTCATCGTCTAACCTTCAGTCTGATACGCAACTGTGGAATCAGCTGCGAAATGGAGAGCAGTCAGCGTACCTGGCTATCTACGAGCAGTTTTCGGATGTGTTGTACCAATACGGTGCTAAGTTCACATCGGATCGTGAGTTACTGTTAGACTGTCTGCACGATCTTTTTCTTGACCTATGGGATCGTCACCAGTATTTAGGAGCTACTGATTCTATTAAATTTTATCTCTTTAGAGCTTTGCGGCGGCGTATAGCACAATCCAGCTTGCGAACGACGGCTGATACAGAAGAGATAGAAGCAATAATGATAGACTCTTCTGATTTTCAGTGGGTGATTGATGAGGCTACCGACGAAAGGCGGCAGTATCTGCAACAGACTATTGCGTCGTTACCCGAGCGACAGCGAGAAGTAATTTACCTCCGGTTTTACAGTGATTTTACTTTTGAGGAAATTGCCGGAATCATGAAAATTGATTTGCGTTCGGCCTACAACCTTACGTACAAAGCCTTAGGAAAGTTAAGGGTTTCCATATCACCCAAGCAGCAGCTAATGCTAGGAGCAATTCTAACCGGGTTAGGAGTCTTTCTTACAAATTTCTTGTAAAATAGATTTGTTCTTTAAGAATTTTACAAGGAAAGTCCATTATTCCTATTCCAAATAAAAAAGCGTAAAAATATTTTACAATCAGCGGTGTAGTTTCCGCCTTTCTCTCCTTTCTCTGAGAAACTACCCTAGTGAACCAATCTCCTTTTTCATCTTCCGACCTACTTACTAATGACAAGTTTATTGCCTGGGTGCAATCTCCCACCCCGGAGCTGAATAATTACTGGCAGCAGTGGTTACAACGAAACCCGTATCGGGAGGAAGAATTATCCGAGGCCAGAGAGCTACTGCTGGCGTTGCGGACTGATAAAGAGGTTTTTCCGCAAGCTGAAAAGCAGCAGTTATTTGAAAAACTCTCCGCGCATAGCCAGGGTCGGTCTTATTCTCAAATCAACAGACCCAAAGTTCGTTCGGTAAACTATTGGCGTCCGATAGGCGTAGCGGCTTCGGTAATTATTGCCGCGCTATTTGTCGGTCTTTTGATATGGAGTAGCCAGCCTAACCAAATGATTATCGCTACTCAGTACGGAGAAACTCAGGAGTTTACCCTACCTGATGGCACTGAAGTATTTTTAAATGCTAACTCTACCTTACGGTATTCCACTGAGGATACCCCTCGCGAAGTATGGTTAGAAGGAGAGGCATATTTCCAGGTAGTCAAACAGAAAAACGGCCTCACTCAAGATTTAGACGATTTTAAAGTACATACCCGTAACCTAACTGTTCGGGTATTAGGGACCCGCTTTGTGGTAGACAGTCGGAAGGAGCAGGTAGTGCTCGACGAAGGTAAAGTTGAAGTGCAGCCTCGCGCAAATGATCAAACCAATCTCTCTTTAGTGCCTGGTGAAATGGCCGTGCTTAACCAGGAGACAAAGCAGATTAAAGTGAGCCAGGTAAATCCCTACGAGTACATCGCCTGGAAAGATAACCAGCTCATTTTCAATGAGACACCCTTATACGAAATCGCCCAGCTATTGCAAGATCGCTACGGTTACGAGGTGAAATTCAAGACTCCTGCTACCCGGCTGGAAACATTCAACGGTACCTTTCCGGCCAACGATCTACAGATACTCTTTCGAACGCTGGAAAAGTCTATATCGCTGGAAGTCAATGAGAAAACTATACTGATTAACGAATAAATCTTAGCCTAAAACACCAATGTCAAATACAAAAACTACGTTTATGAAGAATCTATTACTATCACGGTGGGTAGGTGCGATCCTGCTCATGATGGGGGTAGGGTTAGGTGCGGTTAACGCCCAGCCGATTGCCTCAGCCGCCACCTACCATTACTCGCAGGGAGAGCAATGGCAACCACTGCAGACGGTACTACAGTCAGTGCAGGATAATTATGAAGTTTACCTCAACTACAAAACTTCTCTAGTGCAGGGAAAGGAGGTGAACGTGAAGAAAATCAAGATTGGGCAGAATCAGATAGAAGATGTGCTGCAAAAAGTTTTAGTGCCCCATCAATTATCGTTTGAGAAATTAAAGGATAACTACTATGTGATCTATAAGCAAAATCAATTGCCTTCCGTAAAACCCCTGAGCCCCAATAGCGACCCAAAGGAGACCGTTAGGCAGGCCGGAAGTCTGCTTTCTGCAATCGAGCGGAACTGGAACCGGCAACCGTTAGTCGTCCTAGAACAAACCATCAGAGGCACAGTAATCGACGTGGAAAATAATGAACCCCTACCGGGAGTCAATGTGCTAGCGAAAGGGACAACGACTGGTACCGTGACCGACGTTGATGGTAACTACCGCCTCACCGTGGGAGATGACATTACCAACTTGGTATTTTCTTCAGTGGGTTATCTTTCGGAAGAAGTAGAGATCAATGGTAGAAATATTGTTAACCTCTCATTAAGCCCTGATATACAATCGCTGTCCGAAGTAGTGGTGATAGGCTATGGTACCCAGAAAAAAAGCGATTTAACTGGTTCAGTATCCTCCATACCTAGCGAAGAGATTACCGCGTACCCGGCTGCCGGAGCAGTGCAAGCCTTACAAGGCCGAGCGGCCGGGGTGCAAATCCAAGCCAATAACGGCGAGCCAGGTGCCGACCAGAAGGTGCGAATCCGCGGTGGTACATCCATCAACGCGGGCAGTGATCCGCTCTATGTAATTGACGGATTTGTTGGTGGCGTTTTACCTCCACCAGAAGATATCGCTTCTATTGAAGTGCTGAAAGATGCGTCAGCTACCGCTATTTACGGGTCAAGGGGAGCTAACGGGGTGGTGATGGTGACTACTAAACGAGGAACTACCGGAAAGCCCAAGATTAGTTTTGCTACTTCTCTTTCCACCCAAGAAGAAATTAATCGTCTGGATCTACTGGGGCGAGACGACTACCTCGATTATGTGACTGAGGTAAATACCGACTACGTTCCGGGTGACGATAACGTTGACTGGCAAGACATCATTTTTCAGCCCGGGTATATTCAAAACTACCAGCTTTCGGTAGCTGGCGGCAGTGACAACGTGAAGTACTACGTGTCGGGTACGTACTTCGATCAAGAAGGAGTTATCATTAACTCTAACTTTAACCGCCTTTCCATCACCAGTAATATTGACATTGAGGCATCGGAGCGGTTTCGGCTCGGCTTAAATATCTTAGGGCGGCGGCAAAACCGCGATGGGGTACGAACCCAGGAGAACTCCGGAGGAGCCAATAACGCTGGAGTAGTATCTTCGGCCTTTAAGTTTGGGCCGGACATTGGAGCACGTAATGCCGATGGTAGCTTTACGCTGGCTCAGCTCGGCGACCCCCACGATAATCCTTTCGCAGTGGCTACCGAACAGGAAAACGAGTCGGTGGAAGACCGATTACAAGCGAACACTTACGCCGAGTTTGATATTCTGGATGGGTTAAAGTTTAGAACTACATTAGGGGTAAGCACCGAAAACGAGCGAAGAGGCGAATATACTCCTACCACACTGCAAGGTGGTATAGGAGTAGGCGGAGAGGGAGAAGTTCGCGGAATTAAGAATACGCTATTCCTCAACGAAAACTACCTTACCTACACCAAGACCTTTGCCGGAATTCACGATTTCAATATTCTGGGTGGGTACTCTTACCAGCGTAATGAGTTTGAAGACTGGCGTGCCCGAGGGCAAGGGCTCATTACCGACGCGGGTTCGTTCCGCAACTTGGGAACGGCATCGGTATGGCTACAGCCGGAATCAAGCTTTAACGATTGGGTGCTATCCTCATTTTACGGACGGGTAAACTATACTTTAGCTGATAAATATTTATTCACCTTCAACGCTCGCTACGATGGTTCATCTCGGTTAGCGGAAGGCAATCAGTGGACATTCTTTCCTTCGGGGGCCATTGCCTGGAATGTGACCGAAGAAAGGTTCTTGCAAGATAATGAGTGGTTGAGTTTTTTGAAAATCCGGGGAAGCTACGGAGTTACTGGTAACCAATCTATTAGCCCCTACCAAACACTAGCTCAGTTTGATTCTCGTTTAAGTGTGGTCAACGGTGAACCGGTAAATGCGGTAGGCCCTGATCGGGTAGCCAATCGCGACCTGACTTGGGAAACTACCACTCAACTGGATATAGGAGCCGACTTTGGTTTCCTGGAAGATCGTATTACGGCGACGGTAGATTGGTACCGAATGGAAACCGATAATTTGCTTTTTGAACAGGACCTACCCAGTGTAGTAGGAGTAGCTACTCAGTTGGTTAATCTTGGTACGGTAGAGAATCGAGGGTTTGAAGTAACGATTAACTCTCGCAACATTTCCGGACCTCTCACCTGGGATATGGGAATTAATTTTTCCCGAAACCGTAATAAAGTGCTTTCGCTACCCAATGGCAACGATGTGTTTTATGGAGCTGCCCCAGGACACATGGTAGGGATTGGTGATACGCACGTTTTGCGGGAAGGGCAGCCAGTAGGTACTTTCTTCGGATGGATTTACGACGGAGTATATCAAGAAGGAGACGAAATGATTGCTGATGGTGGCCCTCAGCCGGGCGATGAGAAATTTCGTGACATTGACGGCACTCAGGATGCTGACGGTAACCTGACGGGTGAGCCGGATGGTACAATTAATAATAACGACCGGACGATTATTGGTGATCCCAATCCGGATTTTATCTGGGGCTTGAATAATACATTTAAGTGGAAGGGATTTGACCTCAATGTATTCTTTCAGGGCTCACAAGGAAACGATATAGCGAACTTTACGCTGTTTGAACTGGATCTGATGGCTGGCCTGAACAACGCCACCACTGCCGCATTAGATCGATGGACACCCTCCAATACTGATACCGATGTGCCCCGAGCGGCCCCTCGTACCCGACGACTTTCTACCCGCTGGATACAAGACGGTAGCTATATCCGCCTGAAAAATATAGCGTTAGGCTATAACTTTCCAGCTAGTGTACTGGATCGGCTGAATCTTGAGCGATTACGGGTCTACGTAAGTGCCCAGAATATTTTAACCTTTACTGACTACGAGGGCTACGATCCTGAAGTAAATTACCGATCCAACCCTGCTGCGGATGGGGTGAACAATCGAGATAGTAATCGAAACTTAGGGCTAGACTACGGAAGCTATCCGAACGCTAAAGCATATACCGTAGGACTCAACGTTACCTTTTAAATAATACGAACAATGAATAGACTAATAAAAATATACGCACTGGTGGTAGTCACTCTACTGGCTGCTTGTACCGATCTGGAGGAAGAACCCATAGGTTTGTTAGCTCCCGAATCCTTCTTTAAAACTGCCCGCGACGTAGAAACTGCCGTACTTGGCGGCTACGGAATCATTGCTAGTGAATCGTACTACGGACGAAAGCTAACCACCACACTCGCACTACGGAGCGATATGGGCGATATTGGCAACCGTGGTACGCCCGCTCGTCGGATTGAAGTCAACGATTTTATGATGGATTCAAATAACGGAATGATTGAAGCCTTCTGGCCTCAGATGTACGAAGTAATTGGAGCCGCTAATGCTGCCGTCTTCGGAGCTGAGAGTGTTCGCACTCCGGATCTTTCGTCGGATGAGGCAGCCGAACTCAACGCACTGGAAGCAGAAGCGAAGTTTATCCGGGCGTTCACTTACTATCATTTGGTTCGGGTATTCGGTGATATTCCTTACGTGGATTACTACTTCGATGAGCCGGAAGAAATAGAAGGGGCTTTTACGATCAATAAGACTCCTCAAGCGGACGTATACGCCAATATTATCGCTGATCTTGAATTTGGTGCTGAGAATTTGCCTGACATACCCGTAGCCCGCTCCCGCCCGGGCAAAGGAACGGCTAAAGCCTTCTTGGCTTCGGTACATTTGACTTTAGGGAACTTTCAAGAATCCTACAACTGGGCTAAAGATGTGATTGATAATCAGGCAACGTATGACTACGGTTTGGCTCCCGATTATCAACTTCTCTTTGATGCCACTACCAGCGGTGACCAAAACGAATCGTTGTTCTATATAGATTTCTTAGGAGCGGTGACTGAAGGAGACGGCAGAAATACCGATTGGTTCGGAACGATGACTGGTGTGCGGGGCGGTAACCCAAACGGCTGGGGAGTAATTGTTCCTAATTTTAATGTATATGAGCGCTGGGATGAACGTGACTACCGCAAAGAAGTAGCTATGTCCGATTCATTCCTATTGACCAGTACTGAAATGATAATGCCTTATGACTCTTTTCCGAATGAAAAACGACCGCACATTGCTAAGTATAATCGCTTTTGCGGCAATAGCCGAGGCGACTGCGGACAATCCGATCATAACTACCACGCCATGCGCTACGCCGAAGTACTGCTCACCGCAGCGGAAGCACTCAACGAAGTATCTGGTCCAACTGCTGAAGCCCTGGGGTACGTAAACGAAGTTCGTGCCCGGGCTCGGATGACTCCGGTTGGAATGAATGAGTTTCCGTTTGATGTAGACCCTGGTATTTCACAAGCTGAACTTCGCGATTTAGTATTGGAAGAACGTAGATTAGAGTTGTCGTTTGAGTTTGGTCGCTGGTACGACATTAAACGTCGTCAACTGGGTGATGAAGCCTTCTTAGCAGATGATGCGTTGGAACCGCATTCTAATTTTGATCCCAGCCGTGATTATCTAATGCCCATTCCAGCTCAGGAGCTAAACCGGAACGAAAACCTCGGTCCACAAAATCCGGGTTATTGAATTTAGAACAGAAGTGCTTTAGATAAATTAACATTGAGCCAATGATAGAAAGGGGTAGAGCAATCCACCCCTTTTTTGTATCTTCCCTGAAAAATTGACTAACCTATGGATCAACCTAACTATACCCGTCGTAACTTTTTGGGCTCACTCGCTGTTGCCGGAGGGGCTGTCAGTAGTGGATTGATAAATCCGGCTCAAGCCAGAGAACCAAGAGCGATCCACCGACCTCGGGAAGAAAAGATGAGTATTCACGTCTTTTCCAAACACCTGCAGTTCTTGGACTATAAGCATACCGCCGAAGTCTCCGCCGAAATTGGTTTTGATGGGGTTGATTTAGCCGTTCGCCCCAAAGGGCATGTGCTACCGGAAAATGTAGAAACGGATTTACCCCAAGCAGTAGAAGCAATTAAGAACGCGGGACTAGAGGCAAAGATTATGACTACCGCGATTATTGATGCGGATGATAAAACCAACGAAACCCTACTGAAAACGGCGAGTGAACAAGGTATTCGCTACTACCGCTGTAACTGGCTTAAGTATGGTAAAGAACCGAGCGTAGCCCAAGCTATTCCTGATTTTCAGAAGAAACTAGCAAATTTAGCGCAGCTGAACGAGCGTTACGGTATTTCGGCAGGATATCAGAACCACGCGGGTGCTCAATACATGGGTGCCCCCGTTTGGGATATTGCCTACATGCTTCAGGAAATAAATCACCCGAACCTGGGAAGTCAGTACGATATTCGTCACGCTACGGTAGAGGGTGGGTTGTCCTGGCCATTGGGCTTACAGTTTATTCATCCGCACATTAACACGCTGGTGATTAAAGACTTTCGGTGGGAGAAGGTGAACGGTAAATGGAAAGTATTCAATACCCCACTCGGCGAAGGTATGGTCGATTTTCCCGTGTTCTTTCAGAAGGTAAAGGAGATGAATATCCGGGTACCTATTTCCGTACATTTTGAGTACGAGATGCCCGAAAAAGATGAGTCACTGTCTGAATCAGAAAAGGTAAAGCAAACAGTGGCGGTGATGAAAAAGGATGTAGATACTTTAAAGGGGTATTTATCTGATGCAGGACTCACTTAGTAAAGTGAAAATGAATAATTGACAATGGATAGGGGAAAGTTGGTAGAAAGTACAGTCGTAATAATAGTAAAGCTGCTACTTTTTTCATCTTTGATTCTAATAACTCAAGTTGGTTTATCTCAAACTAAAGAAACTAATGCTACTGCCGAAGAACAGTATGTGGAAGGGCTAAAGGCATTTTCTCCATCAGTTTCTGACTTTATTTACTCCGACTTTTCTGCCTTTAATTCAGTCTCACCTGAGCAATTCGTATCCACACTTGATTCCTTAGAAGATAAATTTGAGAAGCATCTGGCTGGGTACAGCGATCGTCTGAGCCCCGAAGTAGTTAAAGATGAGCAGGTAAGTATAGCGTATTATTTTGATCGGCTGTTACTTGAGTATCCAGCGCATCATTACACCTATACAGGTAAGCAAATACATCTTAGCAAGGATATTCAAAATCGTTTGGCTCGCCATCATACTGATTTCAACGATACTTCTCTTCTTTCCAATGAAGACTATCGCTCTTACGTGCAGGCGTTTTTAGAACAGCAAAAGCGAGCTGAACTAGAGAAAAGTAAATACGACTCATTAGATAATCGCTGGCTAAACGCTACCTGGACGTTGATAGATCAATGGTTTGAAAACCCATTAGTCAATGAGTACTGGAAGCAAGAGTATCTCGCTAATCACATACGGGACATTGGTATTAAAAATGTAGAGCCAATTTATCAAGAGTTTATCCGTACCAGTGAAAGCTCAGACTACCAAGACAAGATTGCTAGGCTATACAATGAACATCAAAAAAATAGAGGGTCGCATCGGATTGAAACCTACAAAACCGTGGATGGATATGATCTGGATATACACTTGTTTATGCCCGATACGACCACTTTTAAGGCAAGTGCCCCTACGATGGTCTGTTTTCACGGCGGAAGCTGGACTGAAGGGAAGCCAGATTATTTCTTTTGGGCGGGTGACCATTACACCCAACAAGGGTGGGCAGTAGCAGTAGTCGAATACCGAATTGCGGCTCGCCACGGTACGTTGCCGTTTGCCTCGGTAAAAGATGCCCGTTCGGCTATTCGCTGGCTAAGGGAAAATGCGAAGCGGCTGAATATTGATATTTCAAAAATTGTGGCTACCGGAAACTCATCCGGAGGGCATTTATCCCTTGCGACAGCTTTGGCTGATGACTGCAACGAAACATCTGATAATGTAGAGATTAGTCCCGTACCAAATGCTCTGATAGTTATTGCCGGAGTATACGATTTGACGGTAGAGAATGCTCAGTGGATTAGCCGGGCAGCTGAAGATGAACAAATGGTTACAGATATTTCTCCTAATCATCTAATGAAAAAAGAGCTTCCTCCCACATTAATCATTCACGGATCACAAGACAATAACTGTCCGTACCCAACGGCTCAGTACTTTGCTACTGAGATGAAAGCTCTAGGGAATACTATTGATTTTCATGCAATTGAAGGAGCTGGTCATTTTATATGGTTTGGGGAGCATTCAGGTGAAGTAGGTCAAATAAGACAGCAATACTTAGAAGCTCTGACCTTTGATTAAACGTATTGTAGTGCAAATGACATAAAACTACTACTTATATCATTATCACTGTTAAGACCCAGAGTAATTTTTAACTGTTACTTGTTCACTGTACATTGCCCATTGTTTTTTACCTAACCCCTTTTATTATGAAAAATCTCTTTCTCGCTGTTGCCTTCCTATGTTCCGTTAGTGCCTTTGGGCAAAGCCAGTTTCAAAATGAGACTGCTAACTTTCTAACTACAGCTTCTGACAAAATTATGCAACTGGCTGAAGCGGTTCCAGAGGATAAATACGACTGGAGTCCGCAAGAAGGAGTTCGTTCGTTTTCAGGAGTGCTGCATCACGTTGTTTCGGCCAACTACTTCTTTGCTACCAAAATGGGAGCGGAATTGCCCGAAGGCGTAAACATGGAAACGCTAAAAGATGATCTTTCTACCAAAGAAGATTACGCTGCCGCTCTAAAGCAGTCGTTTGAAGTGGTACAAGAAGCCCTGAAGAATGCCGATGAGGCATCATTATCCGAAAAAGTAGAATTCCCTTTTCCGGGAGAGTACACTGGCATGTCTACCGCCCTGATTCTATTATCTCACGCAAATGAGCACTTAGGTCAATTGATTGGTTATACTCGGATGAACGGTATTACTCCGCCTTGGAGCGAAGGGCAGGCGAGTAACTAAATAGTGTTAGGGTGTTATGGTGCTAAGTATTAAATTTTCTGGAGCTTAAAGTGAAGACTCTCTAACAGTTTAAACTAAGTTACAACCCTAAACATAGAACGATTAACACCATGACACTTTACATCACTACCTTCAAATATTTATCCTTTCGTTCTCTTTATTTTCGGCCTCGAGCATCCGTTTAGAAATAGCGAAGTAGGATAAGAAGCCAATAGCAATACTGACTGCCATAATTCCGAAGGGGAGCGGTGAGTCCAGATCAATACCAGGAAAGCTAATAATCATAAATCCGATTCCGGCGAATAGAATTATCAGCCCCCATTTGAGTGATTCCATCCGGTTGTTTCGTTGTTTTCTCAAAATTGCGATGGACTCTCGGTCAACGTGACCCAACTGAATCATCTTTCGGCGTAACTGATAATCAGTAATTACTTTGATAATGCTAACGATGCCGAAGAACATTGTTCCAACAATGATAGCACCAACTAATCCGTCATTCATAGTATCTTTTGGTTAATCGTGAAATAATCTTTGCCTTATCAGACAAGGGCTTCTTAAGAAGGTTGCAGTAAGGGGCAATAATTTTCTTGCAACCTTTTATATTAATGACTGTCTAATGAGCCAATGACAGATGATGTTACCCTAGTTTCGCTGGTTAAGAAAGGTAACGCGGTTGCCTTCCGGCAGTTGGTGCAGTTGCATGAGCGATTGGTATTTCACATGGTGCATCGTATTGTAAATCAGCCTGAAGATTGTGAAGATATTTGCCAGGAAGTATTTATGCGGGTATTTCAGAAGATTCATCTCTTCAATTTTCAGTCAAAACTATCTACCTGGATTGCTACCATCGCGTATCGTACTGCTATCAACTACGCACGAAAAGAAGATAAGCATCAGACTGACGGATTAGATAAGGCAGTAACGTTACCAAACCAGGAACAATCAGCACTGGAGCAGTTAGAGAAAAAGGCTGCTTATTCGTTTATTCACGAACAAGTTGCGCTACTTCCGGTTCATTACCGCACCGTGCTAACACTCTACCATTTAGAAGAAATGAGCTTGCAAGAAATACAGAAGATTACTGATATGCCGTTGGGAACCGTAAAAAACTACCTGTTTCGGGCGCGGAAATTGCTAAAAGAAAAGTTAGAACCCCAATTTCAACCAGAGAGGTTATGAAGGATTCAGAAAAAAACGCAGTATGGCAAAAAATGTTAGATGAAGGCCAATCATTACCAAATGATGGAAATGAGCCAGGTGCTCGAGCGTATCAGCTATTATACGAAGCTTTAAATAAGGAGCCAGATATTACTATTCCCGAAAGCTTTGCTGAAAAAGTAGTTCAGCGGGCTATGACCCAGCATTCCCAACGAGACCGTTCTATTTGGTTATTAAGCTTCATTTTAATCGCTGTCGCAATTCTTGGGTGCGGGTTCGCAATGTTCTCGCTTTATCCTAATTTCTTCCAGCTTCTGCGTAGCCAGATCAATATCTTAGGGTTTGCTGGCTTAATGTTCATTATTATTCAGGTCGCCGACTACTGGCTTATTCAGCGGAAGCAATTAATCTAAACTAATAATCTACGGTTGATTTACAGCCAATATTCTTCGGGCGTCGTCAGATAACCGTTGGTAAGTCTCGGGACGGATATAACGCTGCTGATTTACTTGCTGAGGCTGCTCGCGTCGGCAAAAATAGCTGTGGATCGACCGTCGGGGCGTATCAGTGTGGTTGTTAGTTCCGCCGTGCCAAGTATGAGAGTTAAATATGACTACCGTTCCGGCGGGAGCTTCAATTATGATTTCGTCGGGATGCGTCGCCCACGGATCTGCTAATTCTTCCTGGGGTAAAATGCCCGAGCGGTGGGTACCCGGCACCAATCGGGTAGCCCCGTTATCTTTTGTAAAGTCATCCAGTAGCCAAATTGTATTACACACTTGATACTTATCGGGAGCAACTGTTTTGTGCCAGTCGGCGTGTAGTTTCTGATGGCCTCTGCTCGGTATTGCCGCGCGATAGTTCAGGGAAGATAATTTCAGTTGCTGCCCCAGTACGTGAGCTACTCCGGCCAACACTCGTGGGTGCGTGTAAAAAATATCAAATACTTCGCCCTTATTTACTAAATCTGCTAGGCGGTCGGCTCCTTCTTCCTTCGGATGGCGAATATGCGGCGAATCCAGCAGTTCTGCACCCGCATTTTTCCCTTCAGTTTCTAACAATGCTTGTATACGGTCACGAACGGTCTTTAACTGCGCTTCGTCCAGAATTTTCCCTAGAGAAACGTAGCCATGCTTATCTAAGAAAGCTTTTTCATTATCACGTAACAAGAATGGTTGAATAATAGGGGGTAGCGTATTCATACCTAAAAGGTACGAAGTTTACTTTACACTTCCATATTAGGCAGGGAGCCATGGGCTTGGGGTAGGGTGTTGAGAGGGTGTGCGGTACAAGCATAAGATAGCTACAGAAGTGTAGGTTGTTGGTTTTATAAACTTCTAAACCCCTGCGTCTTGCCCCAAGCTCCCCGCACTAAGAGCGTGTTTGGGTTTTATTTTTAGAATTTATTATGAGGTATTTTTCGGACAGACGAGACTCTTTTTGAGGAGGATAGCCTAAGCTATCGTCCGAAAAAAAGGCGAAGTATGGGCGGAAAACAGCCATCAGAAAACTAAAGGATAAAGTTCAAACACGCTCTAAGTCATTTGAATAATAAACATGTACAACGGCATTCCTAATGTGATATTTAGTGGAAACGTAATTGCTAGAGCCATTGGAATATACAGTCCAGGATTAGCTTTAGGGGCGGCGAGCTTCATGGCGGCCGGAACGGCAATATATGAGGCACTAGCTGCCAATATGGCGAATAAAAAACGGTTACCCTCTACGTCAGTCACCGACTGGCTGATAATGGCGACAATACACCCATTAATCAGGGGAATAATAACAGCAAACAGCAGCGAGAACCAACCGTTCTCCAGAAAGGAAGAAAGCTTTCTTCCACTGACGATTCCCATATCGAGCAGAAATACGGCTAAAAAGCCCTTGAAAATATCGGTAGTGAAGGGGGCAATACCTTCGGCCTGCTGGTCGCTGGCCAAGAAACCAATGACCAAGCTACCCAAAATCAGCAATACGCTGCCATTGGTGACTGAATGTCTAACTACTTCGTCAAAGGGCATTTGCTGGCTTTTGTTTTTATCAAAAATGGCGATGAGCAGTACTCCTACAATAATTGAGGGGGCTTCCATAAGTGCCATTACGGCCACCATATGTCCGCCAAACTCAATCTGAAGAATTTCCAGAAAAGACACGGCTGTTACGAAGGTTACAGCACTTACTGAGCCGTAGGCTGCCGCAATGGCCCCCGCATTAGGAACGCTAAGCCGACGGTTTAGAATGAAAAATGTATAAAACGAAACCCCCACGGCCAGCAAAATACCGAACAACAGCGACCACACAATTTCCATATCGAGAGCCGAATGAGCTAGCTCCTGCCCACCCTTAAATCCAATGGAAAACAATAAGTACAGTGAAATAAACTTCGATGAGTTAGGTGGAATTTCCAGATCACTTTTAACCTGCACCGCAAAAATACCCAAGAAGAAAAACAGCAGGGCTGGATTGGTCAGATTATCAAATAGTAGATCGAGGTTCATAATGGATAGTTAGTAGGTTAGCTAGGTAGTGCAAAGATAGTGTGGTAAGTAAGAGAAGGCAAACAAGTAGTAATTTCAAATAGCAGAAAGATAAGCCTTAAGAGATACCGATATTGGCTGAAAACCTGCGTGGTAGTTAGTGAATGCGCTCATTCTTGGCTATTATTATAGCCGCTGCTAACTTGGCAGTTAGTTTTTTAGTCATTGGGCAACCGATAAGCGAAGAGCAATCGTTCTGAGAGGTCGTATACGCAGCATTTTTTCGACCCGCTGTTCGGGCAGGTCATTTTTTGTACCTGGCAGAAAACAGAAAAAGGGAGAAATGTAATTTTTTTAGTCAAATGGCTAATGTGGGTTTTTCTATGAGCGTGGGTGACAGGTTAGTCGTTTGTAAACGTATACTATACGTTTAATAAACGTTTACTTCTACGGATGTATTTTGCTTTTTGACTGCCCAGCATTATTTTAGGCTGTGAGCAAATTACTAAAGAACACTTTACTCAGCGTGCTAACCATGATTTGTGAATGACTAATTGGGGTATATTCTACTTTCGGAATCCGTCTCTACGAACTAAATTCAGCCCCATGATATAAGAAAAATAACGGAGACTAGTTGCCGTTATGCAATTGTTGTATGCCATTTGACAACATTCAAACTTCAAAATTGAACAGCCTAGAAATATACTTTAGTAGCGTTGGATTTAGCGAATCGGAAGTGAAAAGCATCACGCAATGCTTTCAAAAAAGAACTTTTGACAAAGGGGAATTCTTTGTCAGCGAAGGAAGTTACACTTCAGAAATTGGCTATCTAGAATTTGGACAGTTTCAATTTTATTCTACAAATCAACAAGGTGACGAACGAACAAATTATATTTCACTACCAAATACGTTTGTAGCATCTCTACTTAGTTATTTAACTGAGAAACCTGCCAGAGAAAACGTTAAGGCCATAAATCCATCTTGTCTTTGGGTTATAACCAAGAAAGATATTCTTTCCCTACAGGAAGAAATAGCATCTTTTAAAGACTTTTATATTCAGCTTATTGAATATCAGCTATGCTGTATAGATAAGGCAAAATTTGACCTTATTACCCTAACAGCAGAACAGCGGTATAAACAATTGATGCAAGAAGAACCCGAATTTTTACAACAAGTGCCCTTGCAATATATTGCATCAATGCTCGGTATGACCCCAAGACATTTGAGCAGGCTAAGAGCGAAAATTTAAATACACCTACATTTTCGGACATTTGTCCTGTGGGATAAATTCTAGCAGACAGAACTTTACAGCGTAACAAATAAAAATTATGATATGCTAAAGAATGTTTTGTTGGCTGTATTGCTCACCATTGCAAGCAAAGCCTTTGCACAAGAAAAATTTCCAAAACAAACCATAAGTATCAATGGGTTTAGAAACCCTTCCATTGGTTTAGAATACCAGCGAAATCAGGTATCGGTTCACGCTGGCTATTACCCAACCAACTTTGAAAGCGGAGTAACAACTGAATTTCTGAAAGCAGGGTTATCTTATTGGTTCTTTCCGGTTGATGAGAAAGACATTCCTTCTTCCTTTTACGTTGGTGCTTCTTATTTTAGAGGATTGACCAGGGACTATGAAGATAAAAACGCATTAGGCGTTGAAGCTGGTTTCCGATGGTACGCCTGGAAAGGCTTGAACTTTCGAATAGGTATCATTGCTTTAGCTGCTGATGGGCAAGATTTACAAATCAACCCAACCCCAAGTATCAGCTATTCATTTAAGTTTTAGCCCCGAGATGGGAGTCGATAAGTTACGGTTTTTTTTGATTGTCGGTGTAATTGTAGTCTGCTTTTATAGCTGTTCTAACCAGTTTTGTTGATAAGTATTATGGACATTATGGATTGAATTTAGCGAAGTTGAGATTGCAAAGAACGGCATACAACACGGTGTATAATCAATAGCGGTTTAAGTGCAAACGTGATCCGCTTTTCCTTTTAAAAAGTTATATTGTAACCTAAAAAGTAGTCGCTTAAAATCCGCTACTGCTCATGCACGAGACCGTTAGCGGTCATTGAAAATAATAAATTAAAGGGTAAATAATTAATATGAACAACAAGGAAATTTACAAAAATGCCCCGAAGTACTGTGACTACTTTTTCGATTTGATAGAGTCTGATAATTTACTTGCTGAATTTGAAAAAAGTAAAGAGTTGACTCTTGATATTTTAAAACTAGTGCCACCTGATTTGGAAAACTATTCTTACCAAACAGACAAATGGACTATTAAAGAAGTCTTGAGACATATAATTGATATGGAAAGAATATTTGCTTATAGAGCGTTTCGATTTTCACGATTGGACGATACTGACCTATCAGGAGTTGAAGAAAATGATTACATAAATAATGCAAAACAAAATGAAATAAAACTGTCTGAATTACGCAATGAGTATCTAGCAGTCAGAAATTCCACGGTTTGGGTTTATAAAAATCTTAGTACAGAAATGTTAAACTTTAAAGGAACTGCCAATGCTCAAACTTACACAGCCGAGACACTTGGGTTCGCAATGATTGGACATAATGTCCATCATGTGAAGTTTATCGAAAAAACCTATTTGAATAAAAAGTAAAAACGAACCGCCAACAACGCATATAGCTCATGGCGAATGACGACTACCGGAAAGGTTTTCGCTCAGTAGCAAGGTTTGGTTTCGGTAGGTAGGAAAGTGCTTTGAAACCGCCACAAGCCCTACGCAAACGTTACCTCTCATTATAAAAAACCTCTTTTTCTTGTTCAACCGGCAAATTTGTATCTTTGCTAAATGGAAGAGCGAAGAGAGAAATACATCAATCCTTTCACTGACTACGGCTTCAAGCGACTTTTTGGTGAAGAACCGAACAAAGAGCTGCTCCTGGACTTTCTGAACGAACTGCTCAAGCACGAGCAGGGCCAGATTACCGAACTGACCTATTTGAAGTCTGACAAACTCGGCAGCAGTGAGGAAGACCGTAAAGCGGTGTTTGATCTGTACTGTCAAAACGAACGAGGTGAGAAATTTATCGTAGAATTACAGAAGACTAAGCAGAAGTTCTTTAAAGACCGGACGGTATACTATTCTACATTTCCCATCCGGGAGCAAGCGCAAAGAGGATCGGATTGGACATTTGAGTTGAAAGCAGTATACACGGTAGCTATCCTGGATTTTGTGTTTGATGAAGATCAAAACGAGCCTGATAAATTCCGGTATGACGTAAAACTGACTGATATAGAAACCTGCCAGGTGTTTTACGACAAGCTGACTTTCGTGTATCTAGAGATGCCAAAGTTCCAAAAAGATATTAAGGAACTAACGACTAAGTTTGAGAAATGGATGTATGTAATCCGTAACCTGAACAAACTGGACAAGGTACCGGACGAATTACGGGAAGGTATCTTTGAGCGCCTGTTTGAGGTGGCGGAGATAGCGAAATTCAGTCCTGAAGAGGTGCAAGCCTACGAAGAGAGTTTGAAGTCGTACCGAGACTTGAAGAACTCCCTAGATACTGCTTTTGAAGAAGGTGTAGAACAAGGCATAGAGCGTCGGAATGTAGAAATAGTCAAGAATTCATTACAACAAGGGCTTTCTATCGACGTAGTTTCAGCTATTTCGGGATTAAGCCATGGGGAGATAGAAAGAATAAAAAACGAGGGGTAACACTATGCATGCGCTACGCTTCGCCAGCGCATACACTCACCGTTAGCTCTCATTAGAGACACGTGTGTCGTACTTTATAATAAACACGTATATTTAAGAATGAAGCCGATGAATACTAAGCTGACATTAACAATTGAGAAAGAGATTATAGAAATTGCAAAAAAGTACGCCAAGGAAAAAGGACAAAGTCTTTCTGAAATGGTCGAGAACTATCTCAAATTCGTTACCGCAGATAGGTTAAAAATCAACTTTCCCCTAAAGTCAAAAAGTTGAGGAGTGTAATAAAGACAGAGGAGAATTTTGACTGCAAGCAGGTTCTGACCGAAGAGCTTTCAAAGAAATATGGCGTTTAAACTTTTTATAAATTCCGATGTGGTCATTGACTTCTTCACGGATAGGGAACCTCACGTAAACCCGGCCAGCGAACTTTTCGAACTCAGGGAGCGGGGCAACCTGACTCTTTTCGTATCCGCCGTAAGCATTAATAATGTCTATTACATCGTGAGGAAATTTCTAGGGTATAAAAAACGCTCGAAGTGGTGGAGACACTGACAAAAATAATCGGGACGACCAACGACTGCATCAACCGTTATACTAAACAAGCTTAATTATTCAAAAGATGACCAAACTTTTACCAGCCTTAATAATCATAATACTTGCTTCCTGTACGGCCTCAACGAAGGAAATAGCTAAATATAAAGTTGGGCAAATAGTTACGACCCACGGGGAGATGTTAATTTGGCTGTATGACGAAACGCCCGCGCATAAGGCAAGCTTCGTAGAACTGGCGAACGCCGATTATTGGGATAGTTTGAGTTTTAACCGGGTGATAGAAGGCTTTGTTATTCAGGGAGGTTGCCCCGACACCCCCGAGGGCTTTAGCGATTCTCCTTATTTGCTCAGCCCGGAATTTAGAGAAGATTTAAAGCATGTTTACGGAGCAGTTGGAGCTGGTAGAGATGGCAATCCGGATAAGCTATCCGCAGGCTGTCAATTTTATATTGTCCACAATAAGGAAGGAATCCCTCGGTTGGATGGGAATTATACCATATTTGGTCAAGTGTTTAAAGGCCTGGAAACACTAAATAAAATTGCTACCGTAGAAACAGATTCACTGGATGCCCCTCTTGCATTGGTGAGCTTGGATGTGAACGTTATTGAACTTACTGAAGCGCAGTTAAGAGAGCACGGTTTTGAGATAGGAAAAGACCTACAATAATAGGCTGCCTCCAGTGTTCGTGACTACTAAGCAAATCTTTACCAAAATACCCAACTTCGGTCATTCGTCCTTTGTCATTGCTCACTTTTCATATTTTATATCTCATATTTCATATTTTCCGGTCTTCCAACTTCGGTCTTGCCTCTATTGAAATAGCCACTTACTGATGGTTTTGTAGTTTACTTTGGTGCCATAAGTAAGAATACCGATGCGATAAATTTTGGCCGCTACCCAGGTAGTGAAAATAAAGCCTCCCACTAACAGTACCATCGATAGAATTAATTGCCAAGTGGGTAGCCCGAAGGGAATCCGCATCATCATAACCACCGGAGAGGTAAACGGAATCATCGACATCCAGAAGGCTAGTGTGCCGTTGGGTTCGTTCAGAATAGCCGCTAGTGTGACAATAGAGATAATTAGTGGAGCCGACACAGGTAACATAAACTGTTGGGTGTCAGTCTCCGAGTCGGCGGCAGAGCCCACAGCAGCAAATAAGGCTCCGTACATCAGGTATCCTCCTAAAAAGTAAAAGATAAAGCAGGAGATCAGCAAAGGAAGATTGACCGAATCAAAGGCGGATGAAATGTTCTGCATGGCTTCTAGTTGCGGATTGCTCTCAGGCATTTGAGCCATCGCGGGAGGGGTAGCTGCTTGGCTGGCTAAATCAGGAAAGAAGCTACCAGCTACGTTGACAATCAGTAATGTTAAACCTACCCACAACAAAAACTGAGTTAAACCCACGGAGGCCACGCCAATTACTTTTCCTACCATGAGCTGGAATGGGCGCACCGAAGAGATGATTACTTCCACAATGCGACTAGATTTTTCTTCAATTACTCCGCGCATCACCTGAGCACCGTAGAGAAAAATGAAAATGTAGATCAGAAACGCCCCCACGTAGCCCACGGCGGAAGCCACCTCGGCATTGCCTTGCTGTTCTTTTCCGGCCTCGCCCAGATTAATAGTATTGATGCTAACTTTAGTCTCTAACGAGTCTAGCGTGGCTCGACTGATGTTAGAGCGTTCCATCTTCACATCGCGGATATTTTGGCGAAGGGTACTGCGGATGTTATTCAGCAGTTGTAAGCTAGGGTTAGTTTCAGAAAAAAAAGTGACTCCTTGCGGGTTGTTGATATCAATCGCTGGAATATACAGAAGTCCGTAGCGGTTGCTACTTGAAAAGTCGGCTTTAGCATCATCAATAGACTGGTTAATGTACTGATAACGAATATTACCACTTTCATCGTCCTGAAAGCTGTTAGTCAGCAGACCACTTTCGTCGATAACGGCAATTACCTTTTCGTCGCTACTTTCGCTGGAAGCCAGCCAAATGGGCACCACTACAATGCCAGCAAAGAGCAGTGGTCCCAGAATAGTCATAATGATGAACGACTTCTTACGAACGCGCGTCCAGTATTCTCGCTTAATAATTAGTCCTATTTTGTTCATTGTACGGCCGCAATAAAAATTTCGTTAATGGTCGGTATCTTCTCCTGAAAGGCGTGCACTTCTACGTGAGGTATTAATTCGCGCAGTAGCTCATTGGGGCTTACCGTTTCAGGAATTCGTACGGTGGATTTTGTGTAATCGTTTTCTTCATCTTCCTGCTGAAGAAGCTGATAATCAGGATGTAAGCCATTCAGGTTACCCAAGTGCAACACTTCGTAGGTATTAGAGCGGAACTGATTTTTAATATCCTGCTTCTTACCGTCCAGCACTTTTTCTGATTTGTTGATGAGCGCAATGTGGGTACATAACTCTTCCACCGATTCCATGCGGTGAGTAGAAAAGATAATAGTTTTGCCTCGTTCCTGTAGCTTCAGAATTTCGTCTTTAATAAGGTTGGCATTCACCGGGTCAAAACCCGTAAAGGGTTCATCCAGAATAATCAGATCCGGTTCGTGTACTACCGTAGCGATGAACTGAATCTTCTGCTGCATTCCTTTGGAAAGGTCTTCAATCTTCTTCTCACTCCAGCCGGAAATCTCTAACCGCTGAAACCAATCTTTAATTCGGCGCACGGCTTCGGAGCGAGATAAGCCTTTCAGTTGGGCTAGGTAGATTAGTTGCTCCCCCACTTTCATCTTTTTGTACAGCCCCCGCTCTTCGGGTAAGTAACCAATGTCGGCAATATGCTTGGGTTGTAGTACTTCTTCTTTAATGCGTATTTGCCCTTCGTCCGCCTCAATAATCTGGTTAATAATGCGAATAAGGGTCGTTTTTCCGGCTCCGTTGGGTCCGAGTAGCCCGAAAATAGACTGTACTGGAATGGTGATATTCACATCTTTCAGGGCCTCGTGGTTAGCGTACCGCTTGGATATGTGTTGAGCTTCTAATAAATACAAGTTCGGTTAATTTTGTTGGCTAAGAACACCAATTCAGGATTAGAAATCAAATTAGATAAACCACAAAGAAAACAATAACTTTACAGTTGTACTGCATTAGTAGCGGTCATGGGCTGATTATTACACGCCCGATTAATTATTTTCAAAAGAATGCGTAGATACCTTTTACTAGCACTACTTTTCTTCTGTTGTGGTAGCGTAGTTGCTCAGTCGCTTCCGTCCGACACCTTGGCGGAGCATTACGCCCAGACAATTACCCAAGAAGAGTTACGAGAGCACTTGCAAATCATTGCTTCTGATGATATGGAGGGGCGGGAGACCGGGAAGCCTGGTCAGAAAAAAGCTGCAGCCTACATAGCGGGCTATTTCGCCGGATTAGATTTGCCTCCGGTGGTGGGTGATACCTCTTATTACCAAATCTATCCTATTGTGCAAAGTGAATGGCGCGAACCTTATGTGGAGATCAACGCAAAGCGTTTTACTTTTCTAGAAGATTTCTTTTCATTTTTTCACTTCGCTGACCCGATTGATACGTCCTTTAGCCAAGTAATATTTGCGGGCTACGGTATTTCTAGCGAGAAATACGATGATTATGAGAATATTAACGTCACCGGACAGGCCATAATGGTACTGGCGGGCGAACCTCAGAATAAAAATGGTAAATACTACGTAACCAATTCTACCCAACCTTCTCGTTTTACTAAAAACCTTATGGCTAGTCTAGGCACTAAACGCACATTGGCGGGTATTGAAGATGCTGCGCTCGTAATGGTGGTTGACGATGAGTTTAAACAGCACGTAAATCGGTATGCTATGGTGGCTCGGCGGCCAACATTAGCACTAAAGGATTATAAGCCCAGTAGTAACCTAATTATTATTTCTCCTAAAATGGCGCAGGCATTAAGCGGGAAAAATGACCTGAAAAAGTTAAAGCAGCGGATTGATAAGCGAGGCAGAACTACTCGTTTTACCAGCGATGTATCGTTGGAGGTAGATCTACAGCAAAGTATTGAGCAAATTACTTCCGAGAATGTGCTGGGTTATATAGAGGGTAGCGACCGCAAGGATGAATTGGTGGTGGTAACCGCTCATTACGATCATATTGGTAAGCAGGGCGAGGTAGTAAATAACGGAGCCGATGATGATGGTTCGGGTACGGTAGCCGTATTGGAAATTGCCGAAGCATTTGCCGAAGCAAAAAAAGCCGGATACCACCCCCGGCGAAGTCTGCTGTTTATGACAGTATCGGGTGAAGAAAAAGGATTGTTTGGGTCAAAGTACTACACCGAATACCCAATATTCCCGCTGAAAAGTACAATTGCTAATTTGAATATCGATATGATTGGTCGGATTGATCCGCCACATACACAAGATTCTAATTACGTATACATTATTGGCTCGGATCGTTTGAGTACCGAGTTGCACCAGATCAATGAGCGGATGAACAAAACCTATACCCAGTTAGACCTAGATTATCGCTACAATGCGAAAGACGACCCGAATCGCTTCTACTACCGCTCCGATCATTATAATTTTGCGAAGAATAATATACCCGTTATTTTCTACTTCAATGGCACCCATCCCGACTATCACCGCCCTACCGATACCATTGAAAAAATTAACTTTGGGTTGCTGCAAAAGCGAGCCCAACTGGTATTTCATACCGCCTGGCAACTAGCTAACCAGGATGAACGAATTTTAGTGGATAAAGGAAAAACGGAAAATGGAGAAGGAAGACCGGACACTGGAGAGGAATAGTGTAAATAAAATGAAGAAACAGAGGAATAATCCACCAACTGATTCTACTGGAGTTGTTTACTATTATAACTCTTCAAGTTTCAGCCTGCTGTCTCCGTTCTCCGGTCTCCGTTTGCTGATCTTCGGTCTTATTTTTATAGTCGGTTGTAGTCAATCGCCTGAGCAGCAGCGCGATGCTTTTTTGCTAAAAGGAAATATACAGTTGGAAGAAGGGGAGTACCAGGAGGCAATTCGCTACTACAACGAAGCAATTCAGTTAGACCCCAATGCGGCTGATGCTTACAATAACCGAGGTATTGCATATACCAATCTGGGGCGATTTCCCGAGGCAATTACTGATTATACTCGGGCTATCCAGTCTCGCTCGGGCAATACAGATGCGTACTTCAACCGAGCCGACGCGTATCAGCAAAATGGTAATTATCAGCGGAGCTTGGCCGATTTAGATACCGTGCTTCGTTATTATCCTGATTCGGCGTACGTGCATTTTAGTCAGGGGCTAGCGTTTAGTGGACTTCAGCAGTACAATGAGGCTCAGCGAGCTTTTACGGAGGCTATCCGGCTAGATTCATCTAATGCCGAGAGTTGGGTGAACCGGGGTACCTCGTATTATTATGAGCAACGCTATGATGTAGCCCAACAAGACCTGCGGGAAGCGATCCGGCGAAGCCCGAACGAAAGTAACGCTTACAACGTTCTGGGCTTAATTTATACTGACATGCAGCAGTACGATTCGGCTCAAGCAGCATTTAGCCAAGCCCTTGCTTTAGAGCCGTATCAGCCCTATTTTCTTAATAACCGGGCTTACTTATATCTCCAGACCGACTCCCTACCGCTAGCTGAGGTCGACCTGAAAACCAGTATGCGGTTAGACCCCCAAAATAGCTACGTATACCGCAACCAAGGTGTGTTATTTTTAAAGAAAAACCGACCTGAAGACGCACTACGGCTGATGGAGCGGGCTGCTGAGCTGGATAGCACTACGCAGGATATTTATTACTATCTAGGCAATGCCTACCAAAAATTAGGGCAGGTTGAGAATGCATGTTCTGCTTGGGAGCAATCTTTAAAAACGGGAAATGAAAAGGCTGACGAGATGATCCAGGAGTACTGTTCGTCAGATGTCTAATACTTTAATCTCTACCCGACGGTTTTTCTGCCTGCTTCTTACGGTATTGTCTCGGGTAATTAACTTACTATTACCGTATGCTTTGGTTTTGATACGTCGCTTACGGATACCTAAATCGTTAAGATAGTCTTTTACCCGTTCGGCTCGCTCTTCCGAAAGTTCTAGTAGTGATTGGCTACCCCCTCGGTCGGTATGGCCTTCTAATTGAATCACCATTTTGGGGAATTTCTCCATTAAGGCTTTAAGTTCTTCAATTACTGCTTGGGCTTCCGGGCGAATAACACTTAAGTCACGGTCAAACCAAATGGTGTCTGATAGTTGAATATAGCCTCCCGGCTTAGGAATGGGTTTGAGTAGTAGATTCTTGGGGATCTCCTCAGACTCGTCGGTTTGTAACGTTAGTTGGAGGGGAAGATAATCTTCGGCAGTTACCTCAAGGGTGTATCTTCGGTGCTGTTGTAAATTAAGCTGGTAGTGTCCATCTTGATTATCAAAGAAACGAATTCCCATTACATTGCTGACTGGGCGTAACTCATACCGTACTTTTGCCTCTACTGGCTGGCTTGTTTCGGCATCCAATATTTTTCCTGTAAGATACACTAAATCATCAGGTTGAGCGTACGACATCGTATCGTTGATAGTCGTCCAAAAACTGATAATTATGACAGGAATACACTTCATAACGCCAAATTAATTGTCATTAGGTTCTATATAATATACACAAATTTATCAAAATAGTTATGTTTAATATGCTAAAGGTAATATTTTAGGCAAATTAGATTATAATTCCTTACTTTTTATGCTAAGTCAAAAAGCCTATCATTCAATAATTTCGAACTCAACCCTCCGGTTAAGTTGCCGATTGGCATCGGAGGTATTTTTGACTAACGGACGTTTCTCGCCATAGCCCACTGTTTTGATCCGTTCGGAGGTAATGCCTCGGTGGCTTAAATAGTCGGCCACGGAATTGGCTCGCTTTTCCGAAAGTTGCTGGTTAAAACGGTCGGTTCCTGACGAGTCAGTATGACCTGCCACTCGCAGTTTCAGTTCGGGATTATCATTCATAAAAGCGGCTACACCATCAAGGTAAGCGTAGGCATTTTTACCAAGAGCAAAACTTTCCAGTTCAAATAGTACCTCTTCGGAAGCAATGGCTTTACGGGTAAGTGATAGCGATTGGGCTACGTCTACTCCAGAAATATCATTAGACATATAAATATCCCGAAAAACTAGCTTATCATCATCAGGATCAATTTCGGCCAAAGCAACTCGCTGACGATTAAGCGTAGCGAACCCCTGCTTTTCAGCGTAAATATCGTACGTTCCCGGAGGCAGCGTGAGTTCGTAACGTCCCTCTTCGTTCGTGCTTCCTTGGCTACTGGTGGTTGTTACCGTATCCGAAACGTTGTCAAAGATTACACTGGCCTGCACTGGCATATTATTTTTCACATTATATACCTGTCCTTTTACAATATACAATGGTTCAATACGCTGGTAAATGGGCACTGATATTTGAAAGAGATCGGAGCTGTCGATGGTGGCGCGGGTCAGAAAGGCGTATTGCTTATCAACAGAAATATTAAAGTACGTATCATCATTTTCCGAGTTAATTACCGGGCCGAGATTTTCGGGTCGGGACCAATTCATCCAAGTATCGTCTAATCGGTGACTAACGTAGACATCTTCTCCACCAAAACCACTGTAGCCCTTCGAAGAAAAATAGATGGTAGTATCATTAGCCATAAACGGGGCTGATTCAATATCGGCAGTATTAATGGTTCGGCCTAAATTCATGGGGGCCGACCAAGAATTATCACCCCGGTTAAAACTGACGTAAACATCGAGCTCTCCGTATCCGTCATCCCGACGAAGCGACATTAGCAGGTATTTCTGGTTGTTAGACAAATGATAATTAGCTACTTCAGAGTAACTGTAAAAATCGAGAATATCCATAGGAACCGGAGTCGCCCAGCTACCATCAGCCTGGCGCGTTGTGATGGATACACCGCCTCGCATTTTTCCATTTTCCAGATAACGGTTCCCCAAAAGTAAAGTATAATTTCCGTCTTCATTTAGAGCTACCGAGCTTACAAAGTTACTTCCTTTATTATTTAGGGGAATACCAATGTTTTTGGGATCGCTCCACTCACCTGAGTTTGGGTTGCGCTCCAAATACCAAATGTCTTCAATGTCACGTTTGCCTCCTACATTCTCCGGCGAGTTACGGCTAATAAACATAGTGTTACCATCGGGCGACATAATAGGGCTAATAGTAACCATATCCCCAAAATTAGCCTTGATCTTTTCTAGGGCCAAGTCAGGATTGAGATTAGGAACAATATCAATATCAGCCACTGTCGGTACCGACGAGCCTGAAACTGCAATGGCGTCAATAGCGTTGTAACCAGGTACGGCTTCGCCCTGTAGCACAATTTTTACCGCCTGCACCTCGTAAGGAGTAGGGTTCATGAAAAAGTTAAATATTCGTCCTTGAGCCGCCACCGGTGCTGGTTCTAATGTTGCCACTAAATGTTCAGTGCCTCCTACATCGTAGCAAAAAATCTGATACACTGCCCCAGGGTTCCGCGATTCGGCAATAGCCACTTGCTGAATTTTCATCGGACGATCAAACCCTACTTTAATAAAGTCCTCTTGATCCGGTTTAGCAGGTAGCCAAGCATTGGGGCTATCTCCGCTGTTACCCGGTAGCACATCGGGGCGACCTAGCACCTGGCGAGGCTCGTACTCTACGTACTGCAAATCTTGTTTAAACAGCAGGCGAGGAGAATAAGAAGAAGACGCTTCCAGTACCTCGCTAGCCCACTGAGTTTCTTGGGCAGTAAGGGTGAAGCAGGTCATAAAAAAAGAAAGAGATAAGAACAGCGAGATTTTGAACATATCCGGTTTGGTTTGAAAAACTCGTTCAAGTATTGTTAGTACGCACGGTGGTCAAATTTAGGTAAACATACATACAAATAATATAGATATTACGGCCAGAAATATGTATAAACTCACTCAATCTTACATTTTAAAGACTTTTCTTGGTTTTTACGGATCGCTGCTGAGTAAATGAGTAGTGGTAGTTCGCTAACCAAACGGACGGCGTGGTACTACAAGTGATTTCACCTATCGGTAGCTGCATGTATTTTGCTATTATCATACTATCAACCATTGCGATGTATTCCTTGCAGGAAGACTGACAATTGAACTAAACACTTGCAGGTTGCCTTTACTGAAAGAATGACAACTTGTAACAGATGCGCGCTGTATTTGCTTTATTTTTACTACTTAATGCTACCTGTATTTTGGCTCAGGAAGCTGAAGTAGTGCCGCACCAGCCGGCTCAGTTACTATATCAACAAGGAAAAATTACTAAATCATATCGGTCTGCTTGGCGGAGCTTGGAAACCACTAAGTCGGAGTACGGAGCACTGAGTCTGGAATATGCTGATAACTTACGCTTGTTGTCGCTAATTACCGCATCTTTACACCAAGACTCGTTGGCATTGGAGTATACACTGCGAGAGATTCAGTGTCGCGAATATTTATCACCTGCCCCAGCGTACTTACTACTAGAAGCGTATCAAAATGCTGCCAATCTCTATCTATCGGTGGGTGATACCGAACTGGCTCAGGTAGCGATAAAACGGGTGCTGTTTCTGGCGGATTCTACCGAAGTGCAGCAAGATTCACTGGGGCTACTTCAACTTGAAGCCGGTAGGGTGTATCAGGCAGCTAATAATCAGCAATTGGCTGATTCTCTGTACACGCTTGCCCAAATTCACTCAGCGGATAGTTTACAGATATTACAAGCTCAATTTCAACAATGGTTGCTACAGGGAAAACTTAATCTAACAAAGGTGAGCAACTTAATGCGTACCCTTCAGCAACGCGGCGATACAACAACGACGTTCTACGCTGATTTATGCTATCAGCGAGCGAATATCGCACTAGCCGAAGCCGAGTGGCAAGATGCTCAACAGTGGTACGCAATGGCTCGTCGTCTTTATGAACGAGACATGAAGCAGATAACCAATGCCTACGCTAGCGTGCTGAATAATTTGGGAGCCATTGCTCTGGCCGATCAAAATACGGGAGAAGGAGGGTACCTCGTTGAAAGAGCTTTTCAGTACCGAGCTAGCCCCGTGGAATACACGCAAGGTAGTTTTTGGGTAGCACTCGCTAATCTGGCGGCTTACTATCAAGAGCACAGCAGTCCGGCGGAAGCTAACGCCCTTTACACTCAACACATTCATCTTGACGATACTGCTATCAACTACCCTTGGCAGTACGCCATTGCCCTCAATAATGTGGCTACTCTGTACCAAGATGAAGGTAATTACGAACAGGCGGCTCAATATTTTACGCGAGCCATAGAAGTTCTGGGTGAAAAAAAGTTGCCAAGTCAGCGGGCGGTGCTGCACCAAGCTTCTGTCTACAGCAACGCCGCCCGTAACTACCAAGACTTGGTTCGGTTTGATACCGCGATTTTTTATCATCAGAAATCATTAGAACTCATTAAGTGGGCCACTGGGCGGGAAAGTCCTAACTACGTAGCAGCCATTAGTGGTATGGCCGCACTCTATCACGATATTGGTTATTTAGTAGAAGCTGAAATATTCTTTCAGGAAGCAATCAGTATCCAAGAGAGACTTAGTGAAACCGAGGATAACATCTACGCCAACTTGCTAAGCAATTACGCACTTGTTTGTCAGGCAGCGGGTAACTACCCTAAAGCTGCTGAAATGCTAGAAGCATCCGTTAAGATAAAAGAAAAGTTGCTAGGCACTGACCATCCGGAATATCTGGTAACGCTTTCTAATATTGGCTTACTCTATCTGGATGAGGGAAAGTACACCCAGGCGCGTCCCATGTTGGAGTTGGTGGCAGAAGTACAGCGGGAAATATGGGGGGCAGAGCACCCTTCCATGATTTCTAGCTATTTGAATCTGGCTCGCCTGGAAGTAGTCACGGGTAACTATCCGGAAGCTGAACCACTACTCCAGCAAGCTTACGAGCTCTCGGTAGATCACTTCGGGGAAAATCATCCTGAGCAAGCGAAAGTGCAGATGGAGCTGGCAAAGTTTTACTTCACGCTAGGAAATTTCGTCCAAGCCAAACCACTGCTGCTGGCTAGTCAGAAAATATTATCTGATTCATACGGGGCATCTCACCCTGATTTGGCAACGGCCTACCAGAGTTTGGCTGCCCTTTATGAGGCTCAGGATAGTATAGAATTAGCGGAGCAGTACTATCAGCAGGCACTTAGCATCGACGCTAATACTTTAGGAAAGCAACACCCATCTTACGCGGCTACGTTAAGCAACTTGGCTACGCTCTACCAAAATAATAATCAGTACCAAAAAGCTTTACCATTACTCGAAGAGTCCTTATCGATTAGCCAAAAGCTGTTAGGGAAAGATCATCCGTACTATTCTACTACGTTACTTAACTTAGGATTACTTTACCAAGATTTAAACGAGCTTGATAAAGCCACTGAATATATTGAGGAAGCCGTGGCTGTTCGGCAAGAAGTACTCGGAGAGCTACATCCAGATTTTGCTTACGCCCGCTACAGTCAAGCAGTATTATACCATAAGCTCGGACGATATAAAAATGCCGAAGATATTTTTCACGGAGTGGTTGAGGACTATATTGGGCAGATACAAAACTATTTTCCTTCCTTGAGTGAGCAAGAGAAAGGAGCTTACTACCAACGGGTAGAACCAGTATTTCATGCGTTTCGCGATTTTGTTATCGATCAGGTATACTACCGAGCCGAGGGAGTGACTGAAGCTCAGAAGCGTCGTTTACTCATAGAATTGTACAACCTTCAGTTGGTGACCAAAGCCATGTTGCTCGATGCTTCTTATCAGCTTAGGCAAGCCATTGAAACCCAGAGCGAAACCGAAACGGTGAAGAAGTACGAACGTTGGCTGACAGTAAAAGAGCAATTAGGTCAATTGTACACCCTATCGCGGCGGGAGCGCAATGACCAGCGCGCGGCTATTCAAGTGTTGGAAAGTGAGGCTAACCAACTGGAAAAGCAATTATCTCGCAAGTCAGCCACCTTTGCCACAACCGTAGAGAGCAAGCAGGTTACTTGGCAACAAGTGCAGCAGCAACTTGAACCAACGGAAGCCGCAGTTGAGATTATCCGAGTGGCTCGCGATAGTAGTGTGCTGTACGCGGCTCTAGTAATAGAATCTACTAGTGAAGCCCCTCGGCTTTGCGTATTTCCCGAAGGAAAGGAGATGGAAAGTAAAAACTATTACTACTACCAAAATGCCATCAAATTTCGGATAACGGATGAGCTTTCTTACGATCAATACTGGCGGAGTATTCGTGAACAATTATCAGATAGTATAACCACAGTCTATCTGGCTCCCGACGGCATCTATCACAAAATTAATATTAATAGTCTTTACCGTGCTGATACCAAGCGCTACGTAATTGATGAAATGGATTTGCGTATGCTAAGTAGTACCCGCGACTTGGGTCGTGCGTCCGATCAACTGTCCTCAAAATCAGCTTACCTTATTGGCTCGCCTGATTTTCAGTTTCGGGTAGGATACCAAAATAGCGAAGCATTGATTGACTTAGCCACGCCATCACCACTCACGGCATCGGGGATGCTAGGTAGTACCCCGTTTTTATTCGGAATCCGAGATCTGCCCGGCACCAGAACCGAAGTAGAAGCAATTCGTAGTATGTTAACCAAACAACAGTGGACTACCTGGACGTACTTGGGTGAAGAGGCTAGAGAGGACATAATTAAGTCTGCAAAAGAGCCTCGAGTGCTGCATATTGCCTCACACGGCTACTTTATGACGGATTTATCCGAGTCAGGAAATGCTAATCGGGCGTACGGAACTCATTTGCAAAATATTGCGGCTAACCCTCTGCTGAGAGCAGGGCTACTTTTGGCTGGAGCCGAATACAGTATTCATAACTCACCTGACTGGAAGGTGGAAGACGGTGTTTTAACGGCTTACGAAGCCATGAATTTACGCCTAAACGGTACCGAGATGGTAGTCTTAAGTGCTTGCGAAACCGGATTGGGTGATATTAGAAACGGGGAAGGGGTGTATGGCTTACAGCGATCTTTTCTGATTGCCGGGGCACAGAGTGTGCTGATGAGTCTGTGGAACGTCAATGATAATAGCACGGCGGAGCTGATGACGATCTTTTACCAGAACTGGCTATCGGGTCAGAGCAAGCACCAAGCACTACGAAATGCCCAGTTAGCCGTTAGAAAGCAGCACGCGGATCCTTACTTTTGGGGTGGCTTTGTGTTAGTAGAAAGATAGAGCGGAATGGTTCGATGGCTCTATTGTTCAATTGCTGATTAGTTATTAGCCCACGGTCGATAGTCCATCGTCGACGGGCATTGGTTAATAGTCCACAGTCCATCGTCGATAGTCCACGGATATTAGGCATGAAAAATTGAAAATCACAGATTAGAAAATGGGTCATCTAGTTGGTTCCATCAAGGATCAATTTTAAATTCCGGTCTCCGGTCTCCGGTCTCCGGTCTCCGGTCTCCGCTTTTTAAACTATCAGCAAATTTCGTAGATTCACAGTTAACCAACACTACAACCTATTGATGAGTACATCTTCTCGAAAATATCCTTTGGTGCTACGGTGGGGCGGGCTTAGCCTCTTTTTCCTTCTGATAACTTATCTGATCTGGCTGGTACTAAACAACTCGGCTGAAAAAGTGGATTTCAACGCCGAAGTACGGCCTATTCTGAATAAAAAGTGCATTACCTGTCACGGTGGTGTAAAACGCTCCGGCGGATTTAGTTTGCTATTTCGCACCGATGCACTCAGTCCCAACGAGTCGGGAAAGTTAGGTATAGTGCCGGGTGATGCCCAAGCCAGCGAAATGATCCATCGTATTACCATTAGTGATCCTGAAGACGATGAGCGAATGCCGCCCGAAGGCGATCCGCTATCGGAGGAAGAAGTTTCTATCCTGACCCGCTGGATTGACCAAGGTGCTCAGTGGGAAGATCACTGGGCGTACGTAAAGCCTGAACCCATTGATGTGCCGGAAGTAAAAAGCGAGTGGGCAAATAATGAAATCGATAACTTTGTGGTGGAACGATTGGAACGAGAAAACTTTCAACCCGCTCGTGAAGCCGATTCCGCTACTTTACTTAGGCGGGTCTCGCTGGATTTGATTGGGCTTCCTCCCACGCCGGGTGATCTAAAGCAATTTTTAGAGGATGATAGCCCCGAAGCGTATGAAAAAGCCGTAGATCGTCTGCTGGAATCGCCGCACTTTGGTGAGCGATGGGCGGCTCTGTGGATGGACTTAGCCCGCTACGCCGATTCTAAAGGCTACGAAAAAGACGACCGCCGTACCATATGGCAGTACCGCGACTGGCTGATTAAGTCGTTTAATGAGGACAAACCATTTGATCAATTTACAATCGAACAACTGGCGGGTGACTTGCTGCCTAGCCCTACCGATGAACAATTGATTGCTACTGCTTTCCATCGGAATACTATGAACAATGATGAAGGCGGAACCGACGATGAAGAGTTTCGGGTAGCTGCCGTGATTGATCGGGTAAACACTACCTGGGATGTGTGGCAGGCCACCACGATGGCCTGCGTGCAGTGCCATAGCCATCCCTACGACCCTATCCGGCACGAAGAGTACTTTAAGTTTTTCGCTTTTTTAAATAATACGGCTGATGTAGATGTACCCAGCGAGTCTCCTAACTTAACTACGTTTAAAGAGGAAGAAGATCGCCAAAAGTTAGAGAATCTGAAAAACTGGGTGATTCGGCACACCGGTTCGGCGGATGATAAACTACAGCAAGCGCAGAAATTCGTTAATCTGGTAAGAATTGCGGAGCCTAAAATTCACCCACACAGTTTTGATACAGTCGTTAATGGCTCTCTACTTGACAACAAATACCTTGCAGTAGAAGACGGTGGCTACGCTCGCTTAACGGATGTACCGCTACAAAATGAAACTCAACTGCTCATTAGCTACAGTGCTAGCCACAGCCGAGGCAGGGTAGAAATCCGACTCGATAGCCTGCGCGGTGAGCGATTAGCTATCTGGAATGTTAAGAAAAACCAAGGTGGTTGGCGGTTTAAAACCACCGCAGTGCCCTTTAAAGGCATTAGCGGTACGCATGATCTGTATTTTATCTTCAAAGACCCTCAGCAGCAGGGAGCAATTGCTATGCTTGAGTGGCTGCTGCTTCATGAGCCACTGCCGGGTGAAGATCAACCCCATTATCAGCAGCAGCAACAGAACTTGATTTCTCTGTTAAACAGCTCCGAAGTAATCCGCACGCCAATTACAGTTGATCGCCCGGAGCGATTTTCTCGTACTACGCACGTTTTTGAGCGAGGTAACTGGCTAGTGCCCGGTGAGGAAGTAGATCCGGATGTTCCTCAAGCGTGGTCGGCTCTGCCCGAGGGTGCCCCCGATAATCGCCTTGGTATGGCGCAGTGGCTGGTAAGTGCAGAAAATCCGCTCACCGCTCGGGTAATGGTAAACCGACTATGGGCTGAGCTTTTCGGGATTGGGCTGGTAGAAACTATAGAAGATTTTGGTACACAAGGTGCGAAGCCTTCGCATCCGGCACTGCTCGACTGGCTTGCCTTGCAATTTATGCACGAGCACCACTGGAGCGTAAAAAGTGCCCTGAAGCAAATGGTGATGTCTGCCACCTACCGCCAGGCATCGGAGGTAACTCCCGGACTACTTGCTGCCGATCCGCGTAACCGACTGCTAGCGCGAGGGCCTCGTGTACGACTAACTGCCGAGCAGGTTCGGGATCAGGTATTGGCGGTGAGTGGACTGTTAAGCAAGAAAATGTATGGCCCCAGCGTAATGCCCCCTCAACCCGAGGGCGTGTGGCAAATCGTATACAGTGGCTTGGCCTGGGAAACCAGCGAGGGGGAAGATAAGCATCGCAGGGCACTGTACACATATTGGCGACGAACTAGTCCGTACCCCTCTATGATCGCGTTTGATGGTCCCAGTCGGGAGTTCTGCGTAACCCGTAGAATTGATACGAATACTCCGTTGCAAGCCTTAGTTACGTTGAATGATCCGGTATTTGTAGAAGCTGCCCAATCACTGGCTAAGCAGATGCAGCAAGCGGGCGAAGCTACGCAAGATCAACTTCGTTTCGGATACCGACAGGCTATTGCCAACTCGTTAGAAACTACCAAGCTGGAGCAACTAGAAAAGCTATACGCCGAAGCTCAGCAGTATTACCAAGATAATCCCGACGAAGTGGTGAAGATGGCTGGGAAAGAAGATGCTGAATTAGCTGCACTAGCCGTAGTAGCCAACGCCATTTTGAACTTGGACGAATTTGTGACCAAAGCCTAACCATCTATGAATATATATCAGGAAAAGCAGTATCGTGAGTCTCAGGTAGAAACCCGCCGTCACTTTCTGAAAAAATGTACATCAGGATTAGGCGGAGTAGCCCTAGCATCGTTATTCGGTTGTAATTTAGATAGTAATTCTACGACCCCGGCTTCCATTAATTCGCTGCCAACCAACCCGATGGCTCCAGGCTTTTCGCATTTTGCGGGTAAGGCCAAGCGAGTGATTTACATGCATATGGCCGGTTCGCCCTCTCAGCTCGAGCTATTTGACTATAAACCTGAGCTGGAGAAACTGCACGCTAAAGACTGCCCACCTTCATTACTAGAAGGCAAACGCTTCGCGTTTATTGAGGGAGTGCCCAAGATGCTAGGTCCCCAAGCGAAATTCTATCAGCGAGGCGAAAGCGGGATGATGATCTCAGATCGCTTACCCCACTTGGCTACCGTAGCCGATGAGATTACAGTGGTTAAGTCGCTGCATACCGATGAATTTAACCATGCTCCGGCTCAACTTTTACTGCAAACCGGTAGTGCCCGGCTGGGGCGACCGAGTTTTGGTTCCTGGGTTACTTACGGGTTAGGCAGCGAAAATGAGAACCTACCCGGATTTATTGTGCTGGTTTCGGGGGGGAAGACCCCGAGTGCTGGTAAGAGTGTTTGGGGCAGTGGATTTTTGCCATCAATCTACCAAGGCGTACAATGTCGCTCGCAGGGCGATCCGGTACTCTACGTTTCTAATCCCGATGGCATGAACGGGGATTTGCGTCGGAAAACCCTAGACGCTATCAATCATATTAACCAGCAGGAGTATCAGGAAGTAGGCGACCCAGAAATTCTGACCCGAATTTCTCAGTACGAAATGGCCTATCGGATGCAAACCTCCGTGCCTGAGGTAATGAGCATTGCGGATGAGCCCGAATATATTCACCAAATGTACGGTACCGAACCCGGCAAAGCTTCGTTTGCTAACAATTGCCTACTGGCTCGCCGTCTAATTGAGCAAGGTGTTCGGTTTGTACAGCTTTTCGACTGGGGTTGGGATTCTCACGGCACTGGAGTGGATACTGCGCTAGAAGCGGGATTCAAAGATAAGTGTCGCTCGGTAGACCGTCCCATGACCGCCCTGCTCAAAGATTTAAAGCAGCGGGGGCTGCTAGACGAAACGCTAATAGTTTGGGGGGGAGAATTTGGTCGGACTCCCATGCAGGAAAACCGCAACGGTAAAGAGATGCCGTTTATGGGGCGTGATCACCATACCGAAGCCTTTTCTATGTGGATGGCCGGGGGCGGATTGAAAGGCGGTTATACCCACGGCGAAACCGACGAGATTGGCTACTACGCGACGAAAGACCGAGTGCATATCCACGATTTGCAAGCCACTATGCTACATCTGCTGGGTATGGATCATGAAAAGCTAACCTACCATTTTCAGGGTCGGGATTTCCGCCTTACTGATGTCCACGGTAAGGTAGTTCGTAAAATCTTAGCCTAGATTTTATGATGAGCAACGGAGAGCGGAGAGCGGAGAGCGGAGAGCGGAGAGCGGAGAGCGGAGAGCGGAATTTAAAATTGATCCTTGATGGAACCAACTAGATGACCCATTTTCTAATCTGTGATTTTCAATTTTTCATGCCTAATATCCGTGGACTATCGACCGTGGACTATGGACTATTAACCAATGCCCGTCGACGATGGACTATCGACCGTGGACTAATAACTAATCAGCAATTGAACAATTTAGCTATTGACTATTCGTAGAAAAACGGTAATTTAGACAGCTAATGAATAGCTCAAAATAAGGATTATTCGATCTTGAGCGAATACTTTACGATATACTACAACAACAAGCATTTTGGAAACTCCTGATATTGTTCTTTTCTTCGGCCGCTTTCACCCCATTATTCTTCACTTGCCCATTGGCTTTTTAGTACTGGCATTTTTACTAGAATTGCTTTCTCGGATTGAACGCTTTAAAGCATACCGACCCGCAGTAGGCTTAGCTCTCTTTTTGGGTGCAGCTTCCGCACTAGTAGCGGTCATATTGGGATTAATGCTGGCTGAGGGCGGTGGCTACGGCGAAGAACTACTCGGCCTGCACAAGTGGCTAGGGATTGCTACGGTAGTGCTAGCCATAGTGGCGTATGTACTATATTTGCAACGCAATAAGCAGGGAAATCCAGCTTTGGATAAAGCCTACGTATCGGCTCTATCGGTAATGATACTGGTACTAATGGGAGCGGGGCACTACGGAGGTTCACTCACGCACGGTTCGGATTATCTTACGCAGTACATGCCCAACCCTCTGAGAAAGCTGGCTGGTCTACCTGAAAAGGAAAGTAAAGAAGAAAAGTTAATTACCAATCTGGAAGAGGCTGTCGTGTACACCGATATTATTCATCCAATCTTGGATTCTCGTTGTGTTTCCTGTCATAACCCCGATAAGAAAAAAGGGGAGTTAATGATGCACACGGCGGATGCACTACTGGCCGGCGGTGAGAATGGCGATATTTTCGTGCCCGGCGACCCCGAAACCAGTGAGATGCTGGTTCGGGTTCATTTACCACTCGTTGATGAGTACCACATGCCGCCCGATGGTAAATCGCAGTTGAGCGATGATCAAATTACGTTGCTGACTTGGTGGATAGAACAGGGGGCTTCTTTTGATAAGACTGTCGCCCAAATTGAGGTAAACGAAGAAACCCAACTAGTGCTAAACACGCTGCTTGACCCTAACGCCAACAAAACGGAGGTCGAGGTGCTGCTAGCTTCGGAAGTAACTCCTGCCGATGAGCAGTTAGTCAGCAATATTCAACAGCGCGGAGTGATGATTATGCCGTTGGCCGAAGAAGTGCATTGGCTGCAAGTGAATGTGCCTCGGTCGGCTTCGGCTGACTCGCTCATGAGTGAACTAGGAAAAGCGGCTGAGCAAATTACTTGGCTAGATTTAGGCAATACCGCTACTACGGATGAAGCTCTTAACGCACTGCCACAGTTTAAGAACCTAACTCGCCTGCATCTGGAAAATACCCAAGTAACTGATGCCGGGCTTGCTTCTATCGCCGAGCTACCTTATCTGGAATATCTCAACCTTTACGGCACCAAGGTTACCGATGAAGGTGTGCAGCAATTAGCCCAAATGAAGAATTTACGGCGGCTCTATCTGTGGCAAACTGAAGTGACTAAGCAAGGTGCTACCCAATTGCAGGAGGCGAACCCTAGTTTGGAAATCAATCTGGGAGTTGAAGACTGGAATGCTGTAAAAGCCGACAGTGCCGTGGCTTTGCGCTAAGTAAAGATGGAGTTCATTATCCGACAGGCGACGGTAGATGATATTCCATTATTGAATCAACTAGCTCAGTTTTCTATCCGCCAGCTCGGTGGCAAGTACTATTCTCCTCAGCAAGTAGAAAGCTCACTGAAGTACTTATTCGGTGTTGATACTCGGATAGTGCTCGATGGTACATATTATGCAGTTGAGGAAGCCGGTAAAGTTGTTGCCTGTGGCGGATGGAGTCGTCGCAAAACTCCCTTTGGTGGCGATCAGGCGAGTGATCAGCTCAACTTCGAGTTACGCAATCCAGCGGTTGACCCAGCCGTTATTCGCGCCTTTTACGTGCATCCCGATTGGGCTCGTCAAGGCATTGCTCGTCAGCTTCTTCATCACTGCGAAACCCAGGCTCTTCGTGATGGTTTTAATTGGTTTGAACTTACGGCTACCCTGAGTGGCTTTCCTTTCTATTCCCGCTACGGCTACCATGAAACTGGAAAGGTAGCCATGACGCTTCCTGATTCCGTCACTATCCCCGGAATGAAAATGGTGAAACATCCTTAGTTCCAGATACTATTTCACGGAACTTTCTGGCGTAGCTGGAGCTCATTTGAGCTAGCTTGCTAAGCTGTTTTTAAAAAGTACGGCTACTTTCATCCCCGTGCGCCCGTAATTTCCTGAGCACAATAATTTAGCTCAAAATCTGTTTAATACTCACTACCATAGTTTCTAATCGATTTTAACCAGAGGCTATCTCACGCTTATTGCTTCATTTTTCTGGTTTCACCTAAACCTATTGTTTTTTGAACACAGCAGTAAGCAAGTCTTCCAACCACCGCGATCACTCATTAGATTTTTTACGATTCTTTGGGGTGTTAATCATCATTTATGCTCATACTCATCCGCCGGAGTGGATCGATCAGATTCGTAATTTTGGCACGCCTTTACTCATTGTAGCGTCAGCAGCCACCTACGCTTACATTTATCGTTCTCGAGAGTTAAAAGTGGTTGCATTTCTAGAAAAACGGATGTACCGCTTGCTAATTCCAGCTTGGACGTTTCTTACTTTCTTTTTTGGTAGTCTCTTGATTGTTTCCATTGTTCTTGACCGTCCTTATCCTTTCAATACCTCGACAATAGTTGAGTCGTACTTACTGTACCGAGGGATTGGATACGTCTGGATTTTTAAGGTATATCTCTACCTGGCTTTTCTCACTCCTCTGCTTCTTGCTTACACCCGAATTGTAAAGAACGATTTGCTTTACTACGGGTCACTAGTGTTGTTCTTTACCATCTACAGCATAGCTAGCCAGTATTTTGAGAATACCATGTCCGAACGCAGTTTTGATATTTTTGCTGATTATGTGCTAACCATTTTTCCCTATCTGGCATTGTATGGCTACGGCATGAGACTACACGAACTAAAAAGGTCGACCGTAGGTTGGGTTGCTCTGTTGTCCGGAATTATTTGTGCTGGAATAGCAATTTATCTTTACCAACGAACCGGAGCGTGGGTTCCTACCCAAGAGTATAAATACCCTCCGCAGTTATACTATCTGTCTTACGCCCTCATGTGGGTGAACATATTGTACTTGGTGGCGTACTCCCCTTTGATAAAAAGCATTCCGCCGAAAATTATTCAGTGGCTTTCCGAGAATTCGCTCTGGATTTACCTTTGGCACATCTGTGCAGTGTATGGCTTGGAAAGGGTGATGGAATACGATAAATCTATCCCCGTTACGGTGATAAGGTTCTTTTTAATTCTAGCGATTTCTATCGGTTTAGTACTGATTCAAAATCAGATAACCAAGCGAGTAGAACTACTACACGTATTGCTGCACGGAAGCCGACGAATACAAAAAATGAAGAAGGTCGCCTAGAAGAGGTCGCCTAACATTGACTTGGAAATATCGAGGGTTAAGCTTTGAAAATTTCACTTGTATATACAAGTTGTATTCTTACCTTTGTAGCTGTAATTTTCTGTTATGAAACTTCCGCGCTATAAACAACTTCACCAAAAGCTTAAGAATGACATTCTCTCTGGGCATTATACTGAGGGTAGTTTACTTCCTTCGGAGAATACGTTGAGCGCTGAGCATAAAATTACCCGGGTGATGGTTCGTCAGGCATTAAGTGCGCTGGAGCAGGAAGGCTACATTGCCCGTCGGCAAGGAAAAGGTAGCATCGTTTGCGCCCAGCAACCCGCACTAGGATTATTATCCTTTCGGGGATTTTCTGAGGTAGTAGGAGAAACTGAGCATCAACCCAAATCAATATTTTTACAAAAGCCTATCCTGAGTGATTGGGATTCTGATTTCTTTTTCAATGTGTCGGCAGAGGAGGAAGAGGCGGGTTGTATTATGATAGGTCGCTTACGCCAGGTTGATTCACAACCAGTAATGTTGGAATACACTTATCTGCCTAATATTGGTATACCTAGTTTTACCGATAAAAAGTGGGTGCAGAACTCACTATTCCGTACGCTGTACCATCATTATCAAATAGAGATTACCAACGTAGATCAGCGCATCTGGGCAATCTCTGCCGAATCAGATGTTTCTGGATTTTTAGGCATTGCTGTTGGTTCACCCATCCTTCATATTCAACGACAGTACGGTACTAATCGCCCCGACTATTTTGTGTACAGCTCACTCTACTGCAATACTGACCACTACGCCATCGGCACCATCATAAAATAAATTTATACACACTATTAATTTCCTCTTTCAACTAACAAGATATGGATAAGATTACCGAACTCGCCAAAATGATTGACCACTCGCTGTTGCACCCCACCATGACGGATCAGGACTTAGTGGAGGGTTGCGAGCTAGCTAAAAAGTACAATGCTGCTTCCGTCTGTATCAAGCCTTACGCTGTACCAATGGCAGTAAAATTACTACAAGGTTCTGATGTAGCCGTAGGAACTGTGGTGGGTTTTCCGCAGGGAAGCTCAACCACTGAAATTAAGGTTCAAGAAACGAAGCAAGCTTGCCGAGCGGGAGCTACCGAAATTGATATGGTTGTAAATATCGGAAAAGTTCTAAGCGAAGACTGGGAGTACGTAACTGATGAAATAAAAGCAATCACGGACGAATCCCATAAACACGGGGCTATCGTGAAAGTGATTTTTGAGAATGACTTTCTGGATAACAATCAGCATAAAATTAAGCTCTGTGAGATTTGCAGTGAGCTAAACGCTGATTTTGTAAAGACCTCTACTGGTTATGGCTTCGTAAAGGGCAGCGATGGAAAATACTCTTATCAAGGAGCTACCCATCTTGATCTCAAGCTAATGCGAGAACACAGTGCTCCTCAAGTACAAGTGAAGGCCGCCGGGGGCGTTCGCACGCTAGATGATTTGTTGAAAGTAAAAGAATTAGGCGTGACCCGCATCGGAGCCACGGCTACCGCCACCATTCTGAACGAAGCCCAAAAACGCTTTGGTGATGGCAGCGTGGCTGTAGAAGAAAACACCAAAGAAGATCCTAGCGGGTATTAGTCTTTCTGTACAACAACTTAACCGATGGATTTACCTGCAAGGCTAGATAATCTAATCAGTCGTCTGGAAACTTTTGAGCCAACCCTGGATGACATACCAGTGTTCATCGGGTTAGACGGCTACATTGATAAGATTCAGAAAGTGGTGCAGGCACAGGATGGGCAGTCGCGCTCGTACTATCCAACAATCAATACTTTTGCCGAGCGTATTGAGCGGGCAGCAGGATTAAGTGCTCAACTAGAACTGGTTTCTCAGGAGGTAAAGCTAGGCGGTAATGCGCCCATCATGGCACACGCGCTGGCTTCTCTGGGAGTTTCAAATTATTGTCTGGGTAACTTCGGCTCTCCAGCAATTGATCCTCTGTTTGAGCAAATCCATTCGCAGAGCAAGCTGATTTCGCTAGGCGTACCTGCCGAGACTAACGCTTTAGAGTTTGACGACGGTAAGCTCATCTTGTCCGAAGTAAGTCCTTTTCAGGCGATTGACTGGAATTTTGTGAAGGAAACAGTCGGCATGGCTAATCTGGCGCAATACTGTAATTCAGCCAAGTTTATCGCGCTGGTAGACTGGTGTAATCTGCCGTTAGCTACGGATGTATGGCGAGGTATCAGTCAGGAGCTTATTCCTCAGTTGAGGAATTCTCCTCGTCATTTCTTTTTTGATTTGGCTGACCCTACTAAAAAGTCACAGGCCGCTATTGAGGAGGTGCTGGAAGTGATCGGTAGCTTTGGCAAATACGGAACGGTTACGCTCGGACTGAATGAAAATGAGGCTCGCCGACTAGCCCAAGCTATTGAAACTCAAACCGGAAAAACGACTGGTGGTGAGCTAACCGAGATTTGTTTATTCATCTATGAGCACACGAATTTGACAAATTTGTTGGTACATCCGCTAAACCGTTCTATTATTGTAAGTCCCCAGGGTATTCAGGCAATTCCCGGGCAAGTGGTCGCCAAACCACGCATTTCTACGGGTGGTGGCGATAATCTGAACGCTGGATTTTGCTTTGGACAATTAGCCGGATATTCGCTGGAAGACTCGGCTTTGCTGGGGATGGCTACTTCCGGGGCTTACGTGCAAAACGGCAAAAGCCCTAGCCGCTCAGAATTAATTTTTTATCTACAAAACTGGAAAAACAACCTATGAAAACCTTACAAATTGGCGTAGCCGGACTTGGCTTTATCGGGCCCGCCCACATCGAGGCTCTTCGTCGAATTCCCAATCTGCACGTAGCAGCCATTAGCGACATGAACGAAGAGATTGCTCAGGAAAAAGCCGATCAATTGGGCGTTGATGCTGCTTACGGCAGTTACGAAGAACTGTTAGCGCACGAAGGTCTGGACTGTATTCATATCTGTACACCCAATCATTTGCACTACCCGATGGCGAAAGCGGCTTTAGAAGCAGGTATCAACGTAGTTTGTGAGAAGCCGCTCTCTATGACCATTGCCGAAGCCGAAGAGCTGGTAGAACTGGCAGAGAAAACCGGATTGGTGAATGCGGTTCACTTCAACATTCGTTACTATCCGCTGGTACGACAGATGAAAGCCATGCGGGAGAATGGTGATCTGGGAGATATTTACTCCGTGATCGGTACCTATCTGCAAGATTGGCTATTCTACGCTACCGATTACAACTGGCGACTGGAGCCTCAGTATTCGGGCGATTCTCGCGCTATTGCAGATATCGGATCTCACCTGATGGATTTGATTGAGCATGTAACCGGCTTACAGATTAAGGAAGTAATGGCTGATTTCTCTACGGTACATCCTACCAGGAAAAAGCCCTTAAAACCTGTAGAAACTTATTCAGGCAAGATGCTCAAGCCGGAAGATTACGCCGATGTACCCATTGAAACCGAAGACTTTGCTACCGTACTGCTTCGCTTCAGTAACGGCAATAAGGGAACGCTAACGGTTAGTCAAGTCTCAGCCGGACGTAAGAATCGTATAAATGTAGAAATTGCCGGATCGAAGAAAACCGTTGCTTGGTGCTCGGAGTCACCTAATGAAATTTGGATCGGTGAACGCGATGTGCCTAACGGTCAACTGTTACGTGATCCCGCTTTAGTAGACGGAGCTGCTTCCAAGTTGATCTCTTTCCCTGGTGGTCACAACGAAGGGTTCCCCGATACGTCTAAGCAATTGTTCAAACAAGTATACGGAGCTATCCGCGACGGCAAGCACGAAACGGGTTTGTACCCAACTTTTGCCGACGGATTACGAGAGCTCTATCTAGGCGAAGCCATCGTAGAAAGTAACAAGAAACAGGCTTGGGTAACGATCTAGCATGTAATCGTAGATGCAATCCATTGATCTTATACGAGATAATTTAGAGAAGAGTACTAGTCGGGTGCTGGTGCGTATTGAAGATATGAGTAACTATGGTACAGTGTTTCCGACACCGAATGGAGGATGTCACACTCTCTGGGTACTCGGACACTTAGCATATATTGAGGCACTGGTTATTAGGGTATTTATGCTCGCTGAACCCAATCCTTTGCAAGACTGGAAAGAAATATTTGATGGGACAGAAGTAGCTGGTGATATTAATCAATATCCTTCGTTTAATTTCGTTTTGACCAGATGCCGCGAGATGCGTCAATCAACTATGAGCTTACTTGATTCGCTCACCGAAAACGATCTTGATAAGAAAAGTCAGAACGCACCCGAGGGCTTCGAGGATATGTTTGGTACCTATCGTCATTGTTTTCAGTTTGCCGCTGATCACTGGTACATTCACCGTGGTCAATTGGCTGATGCACGCCGTGCCGCCCGGCTAGAACGAATGTGGTTCTGAACTCATAACTACAGGTCGTGCGGAATACAATAGAAACTTGAAAATTATTGAACACCCGCTATTCTACCAACATCAAACCATCCCATCATGCAACAACTTGGATTTGTGAGTGCCATTCTGGCCGAAAAACCCTTTGAAGAAGTAATCGACTTTGCTTCCGAAAATAAGTTTGCCTGCGTAGAAATTATGTGCTGGCCAGTAGGGAAAGCCGAACGTCGTTACGCTGGGGTTACTCATATTGATGTGGATGAATTGGATTATGACCAGCTAAGCCATATTCAGGATTATCTCAAGCAAAAGAACGTCTTCATTTCCGGGTTGGGCTATTACCCTAATCCATTAGCGGCTGATGAAAGTAAAGCCCTACAGGAGATTGAACACATTAAGAAAATTATTCCGGCAGCAGCTAAACTGGGTATTCCGGTAGTCAATACGTTTGTAGGGCGTGAGCCCAGTCGAAGTGCAGACAGTAACTTTGCGGTATTTAAAGAGCGTTTTCCGGAGATTGTGAAAGTGGCCGAGCAGCATAATATTAATATTGGTATTGAAAACTGCCCGATGTTCTTCACTCAAGACGAGTGGCCGGGCGGAAAGAACTTAGCCTATAGCCCGGCGAATTGGGATCGGATGTTTGATATTATTCCCAGTCCTAATTTTGGTCTCAATTATGATCCGTCCCACCTGGTATGGATGCAAATGGATGAGATACAACCTATTTACGATTATCAAGATCGTATTCATCACGTGCATTTGAAGGATGTGAAAGTGTACCGCGATAAGCTTAATCGGGTAGGGGTGCTGGCTACTCCGCTGGAGTATCATTCGCCTAAATTACCTGGTTTGGGAGATGTCCGATGGCGGGATTTCTTTTCTGCGTTAACCACTATTGGCTACAAAGGGCCAACCTGCATTGAAGTAGAAGATAAGGCTTTCGAGGATTCAGAAGAAGCGATCAAATCCTCTATCCTAATCGCTCGCAATTACGTCAACCAATTCTTCACTTAATTGAAAAGTGACAATTGAAAATGGATAATGATTAAATAGTCATAACTATCAATTTTCCATTGTCAATTGTCAACTGCACTCTTCTTTGGCAAGAATCCGAACGACCATTCCGTCCATATCATCGGCGAGGCGCATTTGGCAGGCTAGCCGACTAGCATCGGTTACTTCCGGTAGGGTGTCCAGCATATCCAGTTCTGGGTCAGTGGCTTCTTTGTATGAATCATCACCTTCTACAACTTCCACATGGCAGGTAGCGCAAAGAGCCATTCCTCCGCAGGTGGCTTGCACCGGATAATCGGACGCTTTCAGCAACTCCATCAGCGATAACTGCATATCAGTCGGGGCTTCAATCGCCCTTTTTTCACCGCTTTCCTCTTCTACAAAAATTGTGATTAAATCATCTGCCATAAACTATTAGTCATTTGGGTTTGGGAATGAGATATTAGGTAATTGCTAATCCCCCAAAACCAAGCTTTACATCGTTGGAGCTCCGTTTACCGTCGTATACTTAAAACTAGGCTTCTTACCACCGCTCACAATTCGGTAGGCTGAGTGCGACATAAGTGCCGCTTCATGAAAGCCGCAGAGAATCAGTTTTAGTTTACCAGGGTAGGTATTGATGTCACCTATGGCGTAGATGCCGGGCACGTTGGTAGAATAATCTTCGGTATTTACCACAATGGCGTTACGATCTAGGTTCAAGTTCCAGTCAGCAATGGGGCCAAGTTTTGGGCTCAGACCAAACAAAGGGATAAAGTAATCAGTGTCAACGGTAACCGAATTTTTTGCTTTATCAGTGATGACACAAGCATTGAGCATACCATTTCCTTGAATGGCGGTAACATTGGCATTGAGCTGAAGGTTGATTTTCTTTTGATCCGCCAGGCTCATCACTTTCTCGGCTGAATCAGGAGCACCCCGGAAAGTACTGCCTCGGTGTACTAGCGTAACTTCTTCGGCTAGCTCGGAAAGATACAGTGTCCAGTCCAAAGCAGAGTCACCGCCTCCGGCTAGAACCAATTTTTTACCTCGAAACTTCTCCGGGTTCTTAATAATGTAAGCGATGCCTTTGCCCTCGTATTGTTCCAGATTTTCAACGGCGGGTTTGCGAGGCTCAAAGCAGCCCAAACCACCGGCGATGACAACCACTTTGCAGAATACTTCGGTACCTTCATTTGTTTGTAGTCGAAACGAATCATCTTCCAGCCGATCCAGTTCTTCCACTCGCTCGCCCAGCGTGGCGGTAGGGTGGAAGGGAGCAATTTGCTGTTCCAGGTTGTTCACTAAATCTTGAGCGAGAATATCGGGGTAGCCCGGAATATCGTAAATGGGCTTTTTAGGATAAATTTCGGATAGCTGACCACCAATTTGCGGTAAGGCATCAATCAGATGGCAACGCATTTTTAGCAAGCCTGCCTCAAATACCGCAAACAAACCTACCGGCCCGGCACCAATGGTGCAAATGTCAGTTTCTACTCGCTTATCTTCAATACTTTGTACCATAATCAATTCCGCGTTCTTAAATTTTTTTCTTCCCTTTCTTAAGGGAAAAAGGGGCTACTTTTTGAGTATCAATACGTAAAAGTAAGAGAAATTGTTTGCTATACGAAATATTATTATGGCAAATAAAATGAGAAAGTTTTTACGTTTCCAGATTTTTGTAAATCTTGTTGAGGGTAGACCGAAAGTGCTCAAAATCTTCAGGCTGCAATCCCTGCCAAGCCGCTTTACGAATTTTACCCACTTTCGGCTTCATTTCTTCTACTTTAGCTTCACCAGCACTAGTGAGATGCACTTGGTACTTTCGGCGGTCTTGGGGGTCGGCAATACGTTCGGTAAGCCCTTTGGCGCAAAGTAGGTCTACAATGCGAGTGAGCGTAGGCATTCCCTTGTAAATAGCCTCAGCTAGTTCGCTCTGACTTAAATCTGAGCGGACATACAATTGTTTTAGCACCATCCACTGGTCTACGGTTACCCCAAAGTCAAATTCGGTAAATTTCTTCTGGGCGTACTGTTTAATCCGGCGTTGGGTTTTTTCTAATAGAAATGAGTATTCGCTGTAGGGGTCGTGGGTAGTCATTGTTTGATTTTCAGTGGATCGTCTCAAATATAGAAAAACTACCGAAGCTACTTGCTCCCGGAGGGTGATTGGCTTGAAAATGTAGCGGTATTTCCGTACCATCGTAAAAACCGTTAACTACACAATTTATGAGTTCTTCTCGTCGCCAGTTTCTTCGGCAAAGTGCTTTAGGAGGGGCTGCTCTTAGTATTCCCGCTGGTTCGCAACCGTTAGCAGAAAAGCACAATATCAAATTAGCAGTGTCATCTTATTCTTACTGGCACTTCCGTACTCCTAAAGTACCAATTGAACAGGTAATTGATGAAGCTTCTGCTTTGGGTCTGGCGGGCGTTGACGTTTTACACCGACAGATGGAAAGCGAGGAAGCCACCTACCTGAATAAACTAAAACGACACGCTTTTCAGAAAGGAGTAGCCTTGATCTCGCTCTCTATCCACCAGGATTTTGTGTCGCCCGATAAGGCCGAGCGACAAGAAGCGATTGATCATACGAAGCACTGCATTGATTTAGCGCATCAGACGGGTATTCCCAGTATTCGCCTTAACTCCGGTCGCTGGGGTACCTCAGGCTCATTTGATACTCTGATGGCTAACCGGGGCATAGAAGAACCCATTGAGGGCTACACTGAAGACGATGCTTTTGATTGGTGTATTAATTCTATTGAGCAGTGTTTACCCTACGCCGAAGAGAAAGGGGTGTTGCTAGCTCTGGAAAACCATTGGGGACTGACCTCCACACCGGAAGGATTGCTGCGTATCCGTAAGGCGATCGTTTCGGAGTGGTTAGGTATTCTGCTAGATACCGGAAATTTTCTAGAAGACCCCTACGATAAACTCAAGATGGTTGCACCCTACGCTAATTTTATTCAGGCCAAAACCTACTACGGCGGCGGTGAGTGGTACACGTTAGATCTGGATTACAAACGTATCATCAAACTACTGCGCGATGTAAACTATCAGGGATATATATCTATTGAATTTGAAGGAAAAGAAGATGCCGAAAGTGGCGTGCGTAAAAGTGTAGAGATGCTACGGGAGGCGTTGAGTTCGTGAATGATTCTTATACCAATGAGGCTAGAGATTACTTCACTACACTTCGTTCCGTTCATAATGACGTTTTAATTAAACACTATTGAAGGTTATTCATAGAAGGTGGCACATTCTCACTAGCCCAAGTTTTATTTGGCTCACTACCCATCTCTAACACTAACTCACCACCATCTACAATTTCCTGATGATTAAGATAAGCGCGATATAATGGCTCACCGTTCAGAGTGGCGGATTGAATATAGCGGTTTTCGGCGGAGTTATTAGTAGCCCGAATAGTAAACGGTTGCTTGCTGGCATTCAGGGTAATCTCATCGAATACGGGGCTACCGATTACGTAGTAGGGTATTCCGGGAGCAACGGGGTAGAAACCCATCATGCTAAAGACCAGCCAGGCCGACATTTGCCCGGCATCTTCGTTACCACTGAGTCCACCCGGTTCGGCACTGTATTCTTCGCGGATAATATCGCGCACCCGCTGCTGGGTTTTCCAGGGAGCACCAGCGTAAGCGTACATATACACCGTCTGGTGTCCCGGCTCGTTGCCGTGCCAGTAGTATCGTTGCTCAAACAGCGTATCCAATTGCTGAATGTATCGTTCCCGTCCTCCCATCGCCTGCATTAGTCCGGCGACATCGTGAGGCACGTACCAAGTGTACTGAAAAGGCGAGCCTTCGGTGATAAATGGGGCGCGGGTAGCTACTGGGTCAAATGGTTCGTACCAATCGCCGTTGGCGTAGCGACCCCGCACGTAGCCCGTGGTGGTATCAAAGACGTGTTGCCAGTTTTTAGCTCGTTCGGCTAGAGCTTGGTAATCTTTGTCTTCACCAAGTTTTTTAGCTACCTGTGAGAGTACAAAGTCATCGTAAGCGTACTCTAAAGTGCGGGAAGCTTGCTCGCGCTGGTGAAAAGAATCGGGTACACTGTCTTCTAGCGGAATGTAACCATACTCCAGATACGAATCCATCGCCCGACGGCCTTGCCCATTGCGGTAGCTGGCAGTATCGGTATTTGCTTCAAAGGCGTTCTTACGCATCATTTTATAGGCCAGTTCCTGGTCAAAATTATCAATCCCTTTCATCCAGGCATCTCCGATCATGGCGATTACGTGATCGCCAATCATGGCCGAAGTGTAACTGTTCCAGGCCGGAAAGATGGGCAGCCAGCCACCCTGTTCCGCCTTTTTTAGCAACGATTGTACCATATCCGCGGTACGTTCGGGGTTGAGTAACGTTTGCAGCGGATGCACCGCCCGAAAGGTATCCCACATAGAAAAATCGGCGTAGTAGTCAAAATCTTCGGCTAGATAGACCTTTTTGCTGCCACCGAATCCCAAGTAGGCTCCGTCAGTGTCGCTGAAGATCCTAGGCAAAATCATGGCGTGGTAGAGGGCCGTGTAGAACATCGTGCGTTCTTCTTTGCTACTACCGCTCACCTGTACTTTGCTCAGTTGCGCTAACCAGGCTTCTTCGGAGGTTTGGCGCACCTGCTCAAAATCCCAGTGAGGAATTTCAGCTTCCAGGTTCTTCCGAGCCTGATTGATACTAGTGAATGAGGTGCCTACCTTCACTTTTACTGCCCGATCAGCTGCTAGTTTAACATAAGCGCCTACCGCTTGGCCTTCGCCATCTGTTTTAGTTTCTTTGGGTTGAATATCATCCCCTTGCCATACGCCAAAATCAGTAAAGCCTTCTTCTATCTGAATAACAAAATACCCGCTAAAGCCCGCCGACTCGCCCCAGCCTTGATAAATACGGTGTACCGGATTAAAACCCACAACCTCGTTGCGTTCCGGGAAAATCTCTACAAATCCTTCGCCTTCGTCGCTGTTGGGTTCAATAATCAAATTTAATGAATCGCCTTCGGGAGTGAAGCGTAGCATGGATGACCGGGAAGTGGCGGCTACTTCCACCTCAATCTGGTAATCAGATAAGTTAACGGAGTAGTAAGCAGGAGTGGCGGTTTCTTCTTCGTGCGAAAAGGCCGAAGATCGCTCCTCGGGTTTTACTTTCAACGATCCGGTAGTCGGCATAATCGTAACGCTACCGTAGTCTTGGGTGCAGGAGCCACTCATCCAGCGGGAACCCCGAAAGCCCTGAATACGGGTATCTTGGTAGTAGTAGGGTGACAGGCATTTTTCCTCAGTGGCTCGGGTCTGGGGTGTCCACTGCGTCATGCCGAACGGAACGCCCACTGCTGGGAAAGTTTGGCCCCTAAGCTCTGAACCCGATTCGCTGTGCATCTGGGCAGTTTCAGTGGTGCTGGGAGCCGTTCCAATTAGCGGATCAACGTAGGATAGCAGGGTGGGGGGAGCGTAAGGTTCGGTAGCACTACAGGAAAAAAATAGAAAACTGGATACGAGGAAAAAAGTGCGGTAAGCGATAGTCATACGTGGGTAGGTAACAAATAAATAGTGCTGATAATTTCTAGGATTCTTGGCAATTAACCAAATTCGCTGGCAAGCTAACAGCAATTATATTCTTTACTTAAAACAATGGGTAGAAAAGCTTTTATCGTCATTGACATGCAAGGGGTTTCCTTTACTGCCCTCACCCCACGCTTTGATACTGAGGGCGTAGTTAAGCGAATTAATCTGCTGAGTAGCTACTTTAGAAAGCAAGATGCTCCGGTAATATTTATTCAGCATGATGGGACAAAGGAAGGAGGGTGTATTCCGGGAACTGAAGAATGGAAATTGTTGCCTGAACTAGAAGTTGAACCTACCGATCTGGTTATCAGTAAAATGGCCAACGATGCGTTTTATCGGTCTGATTTGCCTAACCAATTGAGCAGAATGGATGTAAAGGAATTGGTGATTACCGGCTGCGCTACCGATTTTTGTGTGGAAGCCACTGTCCAATCAGCTTTGGTGAAAGACTACTCAGTAACGGTAGTGAGAGACGGACATACAACCGCAGATCGCCCTAGCCTAAAGGCTATAGATGTGATTGACCACTACAATTGGGTGTGGGAAAATATGACTCCTACCAACGGGGCAATACAGGTGCTGACTACCGAACAGATTTTACATACTTGAGCTGCCTTTTTGAGGAGTAACTCGGATACAACCGGTTAGTGAAAATTTGTAATATGAAAGTAGAATAATAAGTGAAAGTGAATTATTCTTAAAAAAAATTCGGTTATAAAGTATATTTTAAAAATTTTATGGAATTTTTTCGTATTATGAAAACCTAAACTACTTATAGGTGCTCTCAGAATTTAGAGGTACTGAGCCTATTGGCTAACATCAGTGAAATATGCCTCGTGAATTACGTGCGATCAAGCTAGCTTTCTTCTGTTCATATCTCTTCTTAGTAGAATCAGGAGTCGCTCAAACTCAAGTATCTTTTAAGCGATACGATGTACTGGATGGACTTTCTCACAATGCAGTCCGAGAGACTATGCAAGATTCTACCGGGTTTGTCTGGGTTGCTACTGACAATGGCCTCAACAAATTTGACGGTTACTCTTTCAAAAAGTATTTTCACGTTCCCCGCAACGATAGTATTACTACAAATCACCCAATAAAAGTACTAGAGGAAGATCAGGAATTTAACATTTGGATTGGTACCTGGGGTGGTGGTATTTACGTTTATGACTATTGGAACGATCAGTTCCAAAGTATAGTTGAAACCAGTGATGCGAGTCGGTTGGATTTCAACTTTGTTTACGATCTATACTATGACGATCAAGGGCGAATGTGGGCGGGTACAGTAGGTGGGCTAGCTCAAATCAATACGGAAGACTACTCGTTTACCTACTACCAACACGACCCAACGGACTCTACCAGTTTGAGTAACAACCGGGCCATCGCCATCAGTGCAGATCAGGAAGGGAACTTATGGGTTGGTACTCTAGGCGGTGGGTTGAACCACTTCAATCTGGATAGTGAAACTTTCACCCATTTTCGGCACCGCTCCGGTGACCCTGCTAGCCTCAGCCAAGATGATGTTTATTCCGTACTCTGTGATGCTCAGCAACGAATTTGGGTAGGTACTTGGGATGGAGGGTTGAACCTAATGGAAGATCCAGATAAAGGTTTTGTTCATTTTTACCACCAACCAGACAATTCTACTAGCTTAGCTAATAATCAGGTTTGGTCAATAGCAGAGGGGCAGCAAGGAAATATTTGGGTAGGTACTGATAACGGACTGTGTTTATTTCAGGAACCAGAACGCACATTCGTGGTCTACCGTAATGATCCCTTTGATGTAAAAAGTTTATCATCCAACTCTATTAAGAGCCTGGATGTAGACAATCAAAATCGGTTGTGGGTAGGCACTTACGACGGTGGAATCAACTTGTACGATCCTCAAACCAATCGTATTCAGCACTACTACCAGCGACAAAACCAACAGTCTATCTCTAGCAATAATGCAACTGCGTTTCTTGAACTGAATCGCGAACAGGTTTTAGTAGGAACCGACGGGGGAGGGCTGAACCTGCTGAACCGTAGTAGCGGAGAGGTCACTCAGTTTATTCACGATCCAAATAATCCTAGTAGTATTGGAAGCGACAAAGTGAAAGCTTTGCTACTCGATCGTCAGCAACGTATCTGGATTGGGTTTTGGAATGGTGGAATGGATTACTTTGATACTGACAATCAAACTTTTACGCATTATCGGGAGAAAGAAGGTAATGGACTTGCTAGTGATAATGTGACCTGTTTGGCAGAAGACCAAGAGGGAGTTATATGGTTAGGAACCTTTGGAGGAGGGCTACAGTCGTACGATCCGGCGAATAACCGTTTCACAACTTACACCCAAAGCCCCGACGATGAAGAGGGATTGAGCGATAAAAATATCTGGACTGTTCTGGTAGATCGGCAAAATAATATTTGGGTAGGAACTAGTAACGGACGAGTTGACATGCTAGATCGCCAGCAGAACCGCTTCATTCGGATGCTGCCCCGCCCTAACGATAATCGGGGATACACGGTACTAACGCTTTTTGAAGATCAAGCCGGTAAAATATGGGCAGGACTGGATGGCGGCGGTCTGCGCCTACTAGATCAGCAGAACAACAGTTACGAACAGTATACCACTACCGAAGAACTACCCAGTAATACCATCAATACCATTGAAGAAGATGCTAGTGGAAATTTGTGGGTAAGTACCAATTATGGGTTGGCTCGGTTTAACCCAGTTTCCAAAAAATGTGATCGGTTTACGGTAAGCGACGGTTTGCAGGGACTGCATTTTAATCGGCAAGCCTCCATCCAGTTGTCATCCGGCGAGCTATTTTTCGGAGGTACCAATGGGTTTAACATTTTTTATCCCGACAGCCTAGGAGATATTTCCCTGAATGCCCCTATTGCGTTCACCAATTTTGAGATATTCAATCAGCAAGTACCCGTAGGAGCGGATGGTTCGCCGCTAGAGGTAGACATTAATTATCAAGAATCAATCACCCTCTCACACGAACAGTCGGTGTTTACTTTATCGTACGCCAGCATTAATTTCACTAACCCTAAGCAGGTACGTTACCAGTACCGCTTGTTGGGTTTTATTGATGATACCTGGCAAGATGCCGGAACTGATCGAAAAGTAACTTACACTAACCTTAATCCGGGTCAGTATGTGTTTGAGGTGATTGCGCGGGTGGGAGGCGTAACAACACCATTGCGCCAATTAGCCATCACGGTTACCCCGCCTTGGTGGCGCACCTGGTGGTTCTACGTTATTACTGGGTTAGCGTTTGTATCACTTTTATACGCTATTTTCTGGTTGAGATCGCAACATATTATTCGTACCAACCGGAGGTTAGAGGCCGAAGTAGTTGAGCGTACTAGAAAAATGCAGGAAGCCAATCAGGAACTACACCAGAAAAACTCGCTGATACAAGACCAGAAAGAAGAAATTCAAACGCAAGCGGAGGAACTGATCGCTTCTAATGAAGAGATACGATCTATTAATCAGCGCTTAGAAGATACGGTAGAAATAAGAACAGCAGATTTGCGGAAATCGAATGAAGAGCTGGATAATTTTGTCTACCGGGTATCGCACGATATTCGGGCACCACTGTCGTCGGTTCTAGGGTTACTGGAGCTAATGGGTTTAGAAGAATCTGTTGAGCAGCAAAACGCCTATCGGGAGATGGCATTTAAAAGCATTAATAAGCTGGATGGGTTTGTGAAGAATATTCTGGATTACTCGCGAAACTCTCGCTTACAAACACAAAATAAGCAAATTGATTTTCATCAGCTCCTGGATGATCTTCTGGAGGATCTTCAATACATGAAAAATGCTCAGAGGCTACGCATTATTCGTGAGATTGATGATAAGAAGATTTATTACAGCGATCCTATGCGCTTGCAGGTAGTGCTTCGAAATTTATTATCAAACGCTATCAAATATCAAAGTCCGTATGTGGCAAACCCGTTTGTAAAAGTACAGGTAGTAATCAAACCTACTGAAACTATCATCACTGTAGAGGATAACGGAATTGGTATTCGGGAAGAACAAGTGCAACACGTTTTTGAAATGTTTTATCGGGCTGATGATCAAGCTTCGGGCTCAGGTATTGGACTGTACATTGTAAAAGAAACCATTGATAAGCTAGGTGGTACTATTACGCTGTCCTCTCAATCAGGTACGGGAACCATATTTGGGGTAAAACTTCCCAATCACTTTGTTGAACGAGAGCGGTAAGCTGGTATAGGTGCTATGATAATAGAATTGATCGCTTAGGTTGCGGTATATTTCTCCAGTGCTGCCCGAGCATTTTTTCTAACTTTATTCTGAACAAACGGGGTAAAGCCCAAGAGCTTTCCAGGAGTACCCAGTGCCATTGTCGCCCATTTCCAAAAGTTAAACTGATCGGTGTGCTCTACGATCTTACCGTCGTTAATTACAAACTCAGCCTGAATGACATTGTGTATAGAGCGTTTATTTTTACCAAAAAGGTAATTACCTTCCCAGGTAGCATTACCACCTGTAGTGGTTCCCTGCACATTGTAGAAGTTGATCTTCAAACTACCGTGCCCTCGTTCAATGAGCATCCGCCACATGTTTCTAGCTTGTTCACCGTGTAATTGACCAAATGCAGGGTCTTCAAACTGAATGTCATCACAATAGTAAGCCACCATCTTCTCAGCATCTAATTGTTGGAAAGCAATATAAAACCCCTGAATGATTTGCTGATGCTGCTGTTCAATAGTCATAAAATGGGCTAAAGAGGTTTTTATTTGAGGATACAGTAAAAGTTACTCCTTGACCTTTATCAGGGCTACCCAATCCGCCTCTCTATCAGTAAGTGGGTAGCCTATGCCAGTATCATTACTTGCGGTTACTTTTGGTATACTTCCGGTTTGCAGATCGCCACCCTGTCGGGGATTATACCACATTACAGAGAATTTCCCTCCTGAGTCGCCTAGGTTGATTGATGGGGATTGCTGAGCTGTTGGTAAGTACACGGCGTAAATTTCATTTTCCAAAGCTAAGCAATAGGAGGTAGTATCTGAAGTAAGTTCGTCGGCGGGCTTCATCTTCCAGAATGGTAAGTGGTCTTCAAAAAATTGCCGGGCAAAGCGGTTCTGATCCCAGAACATATCCCGGCTGCGGAAGTCTTCACAGGTAAGATCGGAATTAGGACTATTGTAACCAAAGTACCACTCTACTCCGTAGCCGCTGGCCATCAGTGTGCCCCACAAAGCGTTGCTCCGGGCTAAGTCATGAGTAGGGTCTTCGTTATCGGGTAATAAGGCAAATTTAGCATTACCGGGTTCGTCAACGGCCAATGCCCATATTTTTCCGGTAGAATCAGACTTGGCGCGCCACTTGAGTACGCGGGGGTGTACGTCGCGAAAATCTCTATCACTCAATTGCAGCGATGCCCCGGTAAGTGCGGACTGATCACCAACTAGCTCTTGATAGCGATTATCTTGCTTAGGATAGGTATGGACAACCCGATGATGCTGATACGGATCAAGCTGACTGATATAATCAGCCACTTTTTTTACTTCTTCAATAGGTTGATTGTTTTCTTCACCCAAATTCCAGTTCATAGCCAGATGATGCCCGAAGCGAGCAATAAGTTCGCGGTAGTATAGTTTACCTTCTGTCCCAAAAGTTCCATCATCCATCAAATGGTCGGTTTCGGTTTCATGGGTCTTGAAGTGGAGGAACATACCTTTTCGCTCGGCGTAGTCAAATATGCGCTCCCACTGCTCCAGCTTAGAAACATCCAGCCGAGTTCGGTGAAACAGAGTAGCCCAGGCCTCTTTGTTCTTTTTATCGTTGGCGTACTCCTCATATTTCTCTTCCGATACTTTCAGGAGATAAGGATATACGTTACGGTCGTCGCCATCTACATTGAAGGTGAGGAAGGAAAAGACATTCAGGTACTCCGAAGCTAAGTAGTTAATTGCTCCCAGTAGGTTTTTGCCTTTGCCCTGCTGCCAACTAAATTGGGAGGCTGCTTCGTCAACGTCCTGTTGATGAGGTGCCCAATTTTTTCTCAAGTCAAATACATTAGGCGTAGCGTCAATATCTTCGTAAGCCAAGAGGTTTTCGGGGGCGTCTACCCCTAGTTTGATAAAGTATTCTTCGGTTTCAGCGTATTTCAGGTAGCGCTCACCTACGTAATTCAGTCGGCCTTGGATCCGGTTGTCTGGTAACAATTTGTCAGAATCAGCAATGGTGAAACTTCCGGTAGTATCATCGGCAAACCCAGCGCTGGCAGCTGCGGCAATATCGTCTTGAACTGCAACTTCTTTTCCTTTTTTAAACGAAACTGTATACGTCCATTCGCCAGTTTGGTCAGGGGTGAACCTAGCCATCCATTTGTTTCCGGCTTCGGCACTGCTTTCGGCGGCGTTACCATCGGTAGCATAGAAGCCAGGTACTACGTAAGTTTGGCTGCCATTCGTAAAAGTTACATCCAGACGGTAGTTCAGAAATGGGTTTTCATCGGCCAACTCGCTGGTTTCCGGTCCTTCAAAGATGAGGGTTACTTTGTGCCACTTCTTCAATTCTCCCTGAATATCGACGCTGGCTGTTTGGCTGCAGCTAGTTATTATGGTCAGTAGTAGTAAGTAGGTTATTGTGAGTAAATATGATTTTATAAGCATTTGAAAATCATTAATTTATATAATTACTGTCGCTGAAAGACCTGACCAATGCGGATTGGAAGTCTGCTGCTAATTTATGGCAGTATATTGTCATGGTTCATAATTGTTTGTGTTGTTTTACCTGTGTCAAAATCCCCCCTGCGCCCCTTAAAAGAGGGGGAGGATTTCTCTCATCCTTTATGAAGAGGGTTAGGCGATTTATTTGATACACTGCGTTTTTTCGCTATGTTTTACCCCCGAAATGTTAATACCGTATAGCAACCGTTTGAACACTACGCGCTAATACACATTTATTCCGCAGAAAGACGAACCCTTATCGTCTCTCCATCTTCCGACATCAGGTAAGCTGGAATGCGGATTTCTAATCGCTTCAGGCCATCAATCTGCCGGTCTAGTTCTAGTGGTGCGGGGTCCAATGAAATTATGGATACCGTTAAGTCGGGGTGGGAGAGGTTCTCGAGCGTTAACTCCTTGCCATCTTGCCTCAGCGTAGCTCCACCTTCCACAATATCTACGTCGGCGGTAGTCATCAACTGCCAGGTGATGTGCTGGGTAGAATCATTCGGTACAATCTGGTCTTCAATCAGCAACGACTGATTGTCTTCCTTAACAAACCGGCGGGTAGCACTGGCTATATGGTTACCAAAAACCTCCGACATATCAATAGTTACTTCCGGTTGCTCACCGTCCTGAAAATCAGTGATAGCGGCAAATCCATCTACGTGGTGCAAAGCGTTGTTTACGGTGACGGTACTGTGACCATAGTTATTCTTTGTGAGCAGTGTCCAACGTTCACACTCCTGGCATCGGCCCCACAGGTTGAAGCCCGTTTTTTCCAGATTGTGGTATTTTTGATTACCGGGATCAATCACCCAACGTACCCCGTTTAGTTCAAAGATGAACGACCCCGCATCCATATTACCGTGGTTCACCGAACCCCGACCGCCTTTTCCACCGAAATAATACTTGTTTGGATTACCCTCTTCAGTTCGGAAGAAAACAACGGGGTTGGAACCATTGCCTTTCCATGCGAGGGGAAGCGACTTGCCACTATCTTCTTCAAATTGCGATAACCAGACTAATCCAGCTCCTGTCCAGCGGGATAGTTCACCCATTTCCGCTGGGTCGCGCAGAAAGCGTTCTTTTTCGTAAAAAACCTCGTTCCCAGTTTTAATCGCAAACCAAGCCAGGGTCATATCGCCGTTTTCGCTCCGCTTATCGCCGCAATCGGCAAAGTTGTAGTACCAACCGGAGGGAGCCATGCTTAGTGCCCGAAATTCAGCACTTTCTTTAAAAGCCGGATAGTCGGCTAGACCAAAATCGGTACCGAACGCACTTTCTAGCATGGAAGCGGTGAGTACCGAAAAGCTGGTTCCGTATCGCCAGTAGGTTGAGCCTTCGGGATAAACACCATCGGGACCGTATTCTTCCAGGGCGTGGGGCATCCCTTCCAGTGCCCGGTGAATAGTTTTGGCAGCCAGTTCGGGGTCTTGCTCAGCAATTACTACGGAAGCAGCAATCATACCGCCGTGGCACACCTGGTTCCAGTTGTTGTTGTTATCAATCCAACCGACATTGCCCTTTTCATTGTAGCTGGGCATAATACCTTTCTCAATAAGTGCATTTTTGGCTAATTTAACAGTAGAAGCGGGTAAGTCTTCCCCGACCCAATCGACTGCTAACGCTACAGCTAGTGACATTTCGGCTACGTCCAGATAGTGGGAAGGGTTCCAGTCCGAAAAGTTACAAACGGCGGTTACTTCATCGTTGACCCGATTTAGAACTTTGTCGTCCCGATCTATCCGATAAGTCATTCCCAGAATATTCATACGGTAGAGCATCTCACGGGAAACGCCTAACAGCCTTCTCCCTTCCATTTCTCGCTCCAGCAAGGGCTGCTGCTGAATTTCTTCGGCGTTTAGCTTGATAGCTTCGTATACGTTCTTCACCACCTCGTCAGACTTCAAGTCTTTCTTGAGCTGTTTTTCAATGGCTGGAGTAAGAACTAACCGAGGACTACCTTTACGAAGCTTCTTTTTCAGGTAGGCTACGTCCATCGGGTTTTCCAGTTTCACCGGGTCATCATCTGAGTAGGGAGTAGCCGAAGTAAGTTCAACAATCCCAACGATCATTCTCACTGATAAATAAAGGCTTAATTGCGAAATAAGTATAGATTTCATAGATATGGTTGTTGTCAGATAATGTAAGAAAAAAGCCCGTAATTTTTCAATTACAGGCTTTAGAAAATACGTTAAAGACTATAGTTACTCACTAGCACCCCAACCCGGGTTTTGCCCCACATTAGGATTTTGAGCAAGGGTATTCAATGGAATGGGCCACAAGTAATGCTTACTTTCATCAAATACGGGGTTGGCAAAATCGGTTCCTTCGTACACATTAATATACGTATTACCCGTTTCAGGATCTACGCTGGTGGCTACATTAGCTCCTTCATAGCGAGCAATAGCGGCATCATCCCAGCGAATGCCTAAGTCGGGTTGCTCCAGTTTCTTGCCCTGTCGCCAGCGACGAAGATCGTTGTAACGGTGCCCTTCCATAAATAGCTCTACCCGGCGTTCGCGACGGATTTCAGCAATCAGAGGCGTTACTCCGTCACCTGCGTAACGGGGGTCCATCTGCGGGTTCATGGTCATTGGGGGCATAGCTACTCGGTCGCGCAGTAGGTTAACGCTGATATCCAAATCAGCCTGGGTGATGGTTCCTAATTCAGCCACTGCTTCGGCATAATTCATCAGCACCTCGCCGAATCGTAAAGTGATAGCAGGTGATTCAGCGGTGTTAAAGGCCTTACCAATCATATCCTCGGCATTGTACACCTTAATGATGTGATAACCCGTGGTGGTTTTGCGCCCTCCGGGCATCCCGGCAAAACGCGGGTAATCGCGACCATCGCCGTTATGGTACATATATTTTTCTGAGTCGTCGGGGTGTAGTACCGTCTGACGCATCCGGGGGTCACGATTTTCAAATGTACTTTCAATCGTAGCATCTCCTTGATATAGGGGTGACGAAGTAATGGGTAAACCATCGGTACATAAGTAATCATCGACCATGCTTTTGGTGGCGCCCCCCGAGTAGTTGCTCCAGTAGCTCTGTACATGATTGGTGGCGACTCCTAACTGATACTTACGCCAGTACATCACTTCGGGGTTACCCGTTAAATCAAGAATGCGGTGGTAAGCATTGTAATCGTTCTCAGGGTCGCCAGTATTGTAAAGAGTATAGGGACCATTATCCATTACTTCGCGGGCAGCAGTAGCAGCTTCCTGTAGCCACATTTCAGCATCAGAACCACCGTGATACTTACGCCAAGTGCCTTCAAACAAGCACACCCGTGATTTTACTAGCAGGGCACACCAGCGGTTCAGCCGACCCGGAGCGTTGCCATCTTGCCAATCATCGGGTAATGATGTAGTAGCGAAGTTGAGGTCTTCTAATACGTTAGCCATTACCTCTTCGCGAGGGGTACGGGCAGCAAATACCTCCTCTGATTCAATATTGAGTGAGCGATCAATCCACGGCGCATCGCCAAACTTCTGCACCTTATCAGCGTAGAACCACCCTCGGAACAAAAGGGCCTCACCAACATAAAAATTACGTACTTCTTCTCCAGTGAAACCATCTCGGTCAGAAATAGTGGGCTTGTCGTAGTTTTCCAAGCCGAAGTTGACGGCACGTACCAAGTCCCATCCTCGGTAGCCAAACCACTGGCCAGTATTGCCATTAGCTTGGGCGGGTGGGTTATGCACTCCTGCTCGTATCTCCTGATAATAATTATGGCGAGGGTGGACTGGTGCCATATTATCAGAAAATTCATCCTGATACCAGATACTGAAGCGGTGGCTATCGAAGTTATTGTCGTGCCCCATCATAATCGGAACGTTATCATCTTGCCGGGCAATATCGTATATATTGTTATTGTACACCCGTAAGTCATTTTCATTGTTCCAGAATACTTCGTTGCTAATCTCGTCGAGCGGCTGCCGCTCCAGAAAATCGTCGTTGCAGGCTTGCATCAGCCAAGCAGCTACAATTAAAAGACTAATTACTATATAGCGTTTCATAAAATATGCTTTAAATATTGATTAAAAAGATACTCCAACCCCCAAGGTGAAGATGCGCTGAATGGGGTACTGAATTGCTCCGTAAGCAGTTTCAGGATCTAGGGGAGCTCTAATTGGGCTATACTCCCATAGGTTGGCTCCGGTGAAGAATATCCGGGCTGAGGACATTCCCGCCCGAGACGTTAATTCTTCAGGTAGGTTGTAGCTTAGGGTAATATTTTTCAAGCGCACGTAGGCTGCGTTCTGGATAAAGCGCGACTGTACTCGCTTATTCTTACCATCGCCAGTAGAGATATGGGCAGCGGGAAAATAAGCATCTGGGTTCTCTTCACTCCAGGTATCAGTCAAGAAGTATTCTTCTACGTGCCCGGCGTTGAAAGGGAAGAACCAGGTCCAGTTCCCTGAACTCGGCCAGATATCACGTTGCATAATACCCTGGAAGAAGGCGGTAAGCCGGAAGTTTTTGTAGCTCACACCACCCGTGAAGCCGAATGAGCCTCGTGGCGTAGTGTTACCAATTACCCGACGATCGCCCGGATCTTCCAACGTGTTGCTGCCGGGGGTGATTTCGCCATCCCCGTCCAGATCAGCGTACCGAATATCACCCGCTCGCCAGTTAGCACCTAATTGCTCTTGGGTGGGAGCATTATCTACTTCCTCCTGCGTTTGGAAGATACCTACCGTTTCGTAGCCCCAAATTTCACCTAACTGCTGCCCTTCGTAGTAGTTATCTAGTTCACCATCTCCTCCAATATTAAGTGCGCCATTCGGATTATTGTAACGAGTGATCTCTCCCATGAAATCTGAAATAGCAATTTGAATGTTATATCCCCAGTTAGACCCTATTCGGTCTTGCCAGGTAATGGCGGCCTCCCAACCCCGAGTAATTAGGTCAGCCCCGTTGGTGCGGGGAGGAGCGGTTCCCAGCACATCAGGAGCTTCTACCCGTAGCAGCATGTTCCGGGTTTCGCGGGTATATACGTCAAAAGAGGCATCGAAGCGGTTACCAAACATAGTAAGGTCTAGACCTAGGTTACGGGTAGCTACCGTTTCCCAAGTAAGTGTGGAGCTTACTAAACCAGGAGCCGATACGAACGGAATAAAACCATTGCTCATCATATATGGCGATTGACCAATACCCAAAGTCGGAATATAGGGATAATTGATCTGCTCCCGCTCCGGGGCGTATGCCTGGAAGCTAAGTTGGTTTTGATTTTGCAGTACCTGATTGCCCAGTTCACCATAGGATACCCGAACTTTTAGGTTGTCCAGCCAACTATCAGTGCCGTCCATAAAAGCTTCTTCGGAGATACGCCAGCCAACTGATACTGAAGGAAAGAAACCGAAGCGGTCGTCAGTCGGAAAGCGTGAAGTGCCGTCGTAGCGCCCGCTCGACTCAAAGAGATAGCGATTATCGTAGATGTACTTCACGCGATAAAACGCACCTCGTAGAGCATTATCGGAACTGGCACCGAAGGTTTGTTGGGTACCTACTGTTGCATTAATATCGGTGATGGCTGGCGTAATCAATGAGCGATTCTGTACCCCAATTGATTTTTCCTGGCGGTATTCCTGATTAAATCCAATTAGAGCGGTAAGGTCGTGACGGGGGAACTGCTTCATTTCGTATTCAGCAAAGGTGTTGAACACGTAGTAGCGTCGATCGTAGGTGCGGTTCTGAATCCAATCATCCCCACTAAAGCCGTTACTAATCGGGTTTTCTTCGTTCAAGTCGGTAGAAACAATCTCCACCTTGCTCTGCACATCTTGGTAATCCACATCGAAGAGATTATACGAGAAGGAGCCGTACAACTTTAACCCCTCTATCGGGGTTATTTCCACTCCTTGCGTCAGCCAGGTATCGTTGTTAGTAAAGGTAGTGCGACCGCCGTCTTCAAGGTAGGGGAAGAAGTTAGTACCTCCGAAGTACATGCCAATATACGGTTCATACTGCGCTCGGTCTCCTTCGGTCTGGTAAAAGGGCAGGTCAGGAAACTGGATAGGTCTAATGGGGCTTACCCGAGCTAACGAGTTGATGTTAACATCCCAATTATAGAAATGCGGCTCGTCATTACGTTGAGAGTTAAACATTATCCGCTCTTCAAGCTTAAGCCAATCATTTACTTGAAAATCAGCCTTTAGTAGTACGTTGTACCGCTTGAAGTTCTCGTTTTTCTCACTGTTTCTAAGATAGCCATCTTTATTCAGGTACCCAATAGAGGCGTAGAATGAAGCACCCTCATTCCCACCCACAATTGATATATCGTGCTGATCGGTAGGAGCAAAGTCGGTCATAATATTTTCTTGGTAGTTGTTATTACCGTAGAAACGCAACTCACCATCCACGACTCCCCATTCATTTTCGGGAATTGGATTTTCGCTGTACCTCCGGGTTCCGTCTACAAAATCCTGGTCAAAAGAAGGCTGTCCGAAAGTACGCTGGTTGGCAATATTCCGGGCTAGTACAAATTGATGAGGGTCAGTGATAGGGTTCATATTGAAGATGGGCTGAGCCAGTGACCATTGAGTATTCAAGTTAACGTGAACCTTACCATCACGCCCACTTTTTGTAGTAACTAAAATTACCCCGTAGGCAGCTCGAGCTCCATAGATAGCCGATGCTGATGCATCCTTAAGCACGCTAATCTTTTCAATATTATTGGGGTTGATTCGATTCAGGTCCATTGGAATGTTATCAACCAGCACCAGTGGCTCGCCCCCGTTAATGGAAGTGTAGCCCCGTACATTGAAACGGATAGGCTGAGATGGGTCACCACTCTGAGGGGCAATATTTAAGTTAGGAATCACGCCCTGAAGTCCTTCCCCTACGTTGGCAATGGGGCGATTTTCCAGTACTTCACCATCAGCAGTTCCTACTGCTCCAGTAAGGTTTACCTTTTCTTCCGTGCCAAAGCCTACCACTACTACTTCCTGAAGGCTTTGAATATCCGGTGCCATAACCAAATTAACTGTGCTTCGACCATTGATTTCTACTTCTACTGAAGTGTATCCTATAGAAGAAAAAATCAGAACTTCGGCACCAGCAGGAGCATTTAAACGATAATTCCCGTTTACATCAGTAATTGTACCCTGAGCCGAGCCTTTAACTAAGATATTGACTCCGGGCAGAGTTTCGTTCGTATCACCATCGGTTACTGTTCCCGAGATTTGACTCTGGGCTAGAAGGGAAGCAGGGCCCCAGAGGCAGAGTAGCCATACTCCGAGCGCCCGCATCAGATACGGTAAAATGTTCGTCATAATAAGAGAGTTTTAGGTATTAAATAATAAATAGAAAGGTAATTTATAGTCAAGTAAGTATTGTGTAGTAGCAATATGTTAACCGATTGCATTAGTAATTTACTAAAAACAGTTATCGATTACTTGAAGTAAATAGTTTTGTGTGAATAATAAAACAGTTATTTAAAAAAGTAATAATTATTCAAGAAAGTAGCTATAATTTATAATTACCTCTCTTTAGCAGTAGAAAAAATGGCCAAATTTGTTATATATGTATTTTATACAATTACCACTTATTTATAAAACTGAGGTTATGTAAAACTATATATAACCATATAATATTATATAATAGTGCTTTCATCAGGTAATTCAGAAGATGTGACTTAATGCATATAATAGCAATGCAATCAATTAAAATAGTATAATTAAAAGTTGGCAATAGCCATACTATAAATACGCTATTTTCGGTTGATTACTTCTTAGTTCCGTTCAGTGTTTCTAACCCAAGTACCAGGGCTTGGGTACCGAGTTTTCCGTGACCCTGGGCTTGTACCGCTTCATATAACTGCTTGACCAAAGCTAGTCCTGGTAAGGCCAAATGCATACGGTTGGCTTCGGCTAAAGCAATACCCATGTCTTTAATAAAATGCTCTACGTAAAAACCTGGGTCAAAATTTCGGTTTACTACTCGAGGAGCCAAATTGTCTAATGTCCAGCAAGCAGCAGCTCCACCACTGATGGATTGCAGCATTGTTGGCAGATCTAGTCCCGCACGGTGAGCATACAGTAAACACTCGCATACACCAATCATGGTACCTGCAATGGTAATCTGGTTGCACATTTTGGTATGCTGCCCCGAACCGGCTTGGCCTTGGTATACAATGTTCTTTCCCATAATCTCAAACAGAGGCATCACTGCTTCTACCGCTTCTTGGTCGCCACCTATCATAATAGATAACTTCCCGTTTTTTGCCCCTACGTCTCCGCCCGATACGGGAGCATCAATTGTTGACACTTGTTGCTGTTGTCCGGCTCGATAAATCTCTTGGGCTAAGCTAGGTTCGGTGGTAGTCATGTCTACCAAAATACTTCCTTCTTTCGCTCCGGCTAGCACTCCATTTTTGCCTAAATACACTTCTCGTACATCTTGAGGAAAACCGACGATGGTAAATACTACGTCAGATTGTTCGGCGACTGCCTTTGGCGTATCAGCCCAAACAGCGCCTTTATTGAGGGCTACTTCCGCCTTTTCTTGCGTACGGTTGTAGACGATGCAGGAGTAGCCTGCTGCTTGCAAACGGTTCACCATGGCGGCTCCCATCACCCCGGTTCCAATCCAGCCAATCTTTGTATCTTGCGTTATTTTTTTCATTTTATGAATGGTTAGTGGTTTTAGCAGCGATTGGTTTTAGATTCCAGTCTCCCTTTGCCCTTATCTTATATCTCTCATCTCGTATTTCTCATTTCAGCTAGCTTCTCAGCGAGACGTTGCGCGGCTCTCACATCGTAGTCGCGGCTGCTTTCATCTTGGGGAATTAGTTGTTGCACCGTTTTCAACGAGGGTAGTGCGTCTTCATCTATGGTTTCTAGTACATTGAGAGCTTGTACTCGGGCCATCATATTATCATCAGCAAGAGCATTGCCAAGTGCATTAACCGCAGCTTGCTTCTCACCCAGGTGGTACAAGGCTTCAGCAGCAGCAATTTGCACGCTTACTTCGCTATCCTCTAATAGTTTTTGTAACTGAGGTTGAGCATCAGTAGCATGTTGAGCTAAAATACGGCAACCGGTAGCCGCCCAGTAGCGAATAATCGGATTCTCACTTTCTAATTGGCTAATTAGGTCAGAGACGTACTGAGGGTCACGTTGGGTGGCCATTTCAGCTACTGCTATAATATCTTCTAAAGGATAAGCATCCGAATGAGTGAATTCGTACAGCGTGGTTGATGAGTCTTCGGTAATGTTAAGCATCATCGCTTCTGGTAAGAAGCCAACATCCCGAACATCAAGTAGCCATTGCCGGTTGGCATTTTTCAGTTCGGTAAGCTTTTCTTGGTGCTCTGGATCATCAGCCAAGTTATTGATATTATGGGGGTCAGCTACTACATCGTACAATTCTTCGGCAGGCTTTTCTTCAAAGAAAGCCGATTGAACTTCGTTTAACTGACCAGCAAGGTAGGCTTCTTCCCAGGAGCGCATAGAGGGCGCTCGCCACAGATATTCAATATACTGAGCGTAGATTTTATGAGGCATGTAGTTACGGACGTAGCGAAACTGCTTATCCCTTACGGAGCGGACCATATCAAACCGCTCGTCCATACGCCCGCGAAAGTTGTAAACATAGGGTTGAGGTTCGGTCGATTGTTCCCCCAGAAAAGCATTTCCTTGCATATAATCGGGAACTGTAACACCCACTAAAGAAAGAAGCGTAGGAGCAAAATCAACAAAACTTACCAAACGGTCGCTGATGCTGCCAGGTTCTCCAGAAGCAAGGTGCTGATAAGCCTTAGGAAAGCGAATAATGAGGGGAATGTGTAATCCTGATTCGTAGATGAATCGCTTGCTACGTCCTATTACCCCACCGTGATCGCTGTAGTAAAAAACGATGGTGCTGTCGGCCAAACCTGATTCTTCTAACGCTTGTAATACTTCACCCACTTTGGCATCCATTTGCTGCACCCGATCGTAGTACTGTGCCCAATCGTGCTCCATCTCCGGGGTGCGCGGGTGGTAAGGTGGAATAGGAACTGTCTTGGGGTCGTGAAGTAGCGAGTCATTCGGAATGAAGGAGTGAACCGAACTTTCGTGGGAGGTAGTAAAGTTGAAAATAGCAAAAAAAGGCTGCCCAGGGCTCCGATTCTGATACGTAGCTTCTCGGCTGGATTCATCCCATACTTCGGGCTGATCGGTAGTGTTGTAGTCTTTCTTTACGTTATTGGTGCAGTAGTATCCTGCCTCCTTCAAATAAGCCGGATAGAATCTTACAAAATCTGGAATGGCGTAGGTACTTCGCATATGCTGGGTTCCCAAGGAGTTGGGGTACATTCCGGTAATGAGTGCGTTGCGGGAGGGAGCGCAGACTGGGGCGGCGGAGAATGCCTGCGTATAACGTACTCCCTCCGTTGCCAAACGGTCAATGTTGGGCGTAGTGGCAAAGGTGTCGCCGTAGGCACCAATAAATGGGCTATTGTCTTCACTAGTGATCCAAAGAATGTTGGGGGGGCGCTCGGTGGTAGTAGGTTCGGGAGACGAACAGCTTATGCCGAGAAATAATAGTGCAATAGCAAGTACGGTAAAACTGCTCCTGTTTACAGTATCAGCAAACGGTTGAAATGTTAATCTTAACATAATATGGGTTTAGCGAGTGCTTAGAAAATATGGGTTAGTTTTGTAGTATACTTTTTCGACGATTCAGGAAGAAATTTTTTAGCGTAAGACTTGCTGTACCTAGCAGGTCTTCTTTTTCTGGGTCAACTCGGTATTGCTCGGGCTACAGCGTTTTTCATCTTGCTCAGCCCAGTTTTGGCCACAGTCAGCGCATCTTGCTGCCAGTAGTCTTCATTGAATAGCTCTAAAGAAAGAATTTTGCCAGACCCGGTCTTGTGCAAATCTTGTAATACCTCTGTTACCGGAGCTACTCCGTCGCCCGGATACACGCGGTGGCTGTCATTAAGCTGCTCTCGACTAGGCTGTGCCGGATAGTCGTTGATATGAAATATTTCAATAGCCGAACCGCTGAGTAGTTTCAGACCATTAAATTCGGAGCCACCTTTGTATAAATGATAGATGTCGGGCAGTATTCGGGCTTTTGGGTGCTGACTTTCTACGGCTACAAACATGCTCTGTCCTAACCGGTGTAAGTTAGCAGAAAATCCCCACACCTCGAGCTGCGGAATAACTCCCTGCGATTCTCCCAGTTCTAAAATGGCTCGGTATCGCTCTGCTGCTTTCATCAAATCCAGACCTGGCTCCTTGGTAGCTCCCATCGGTGGGGCGGCAATACGTGAGCAACCCAGTTGAGCTAGCGTATCCATTTCTCGTTTGAGTTGCTCCACGGCTTGCTGTCGAACCGAATTGTCATCTACAATCCACTGAACGAAGCCAATAGCATTGGCTACTGAGAGTCCTAAGTCATCAATGCGCTTGCGTAAGTCTGAAAGCGAGCCGCCCTGCTCAACGTACTTTTGCAATCCATTCATCCAAACCTCAACGGCATCGTAGCCCGCTTCCGAAGTAACCTCCAGCTCTCTAACAATTCCTAGTTCCTGTCCTCGGAGGGTACTCACGTTAAGGCAGTAGAGAAAGTCTGGCGGAGCTGAAGTGGGGTTTGAGAAAGAAGAAAGAGGATTAGTGGCCAGTGCTGATGAGGTGGTGAATAATCCGGCAAGTGCGTTCCGACGGGAACAAACTGCATCAAGCATAAAAAGAGAGTTAGGTGTTTATGGCTAAGCTAACTATCTTTATGCTTTACCGCAAATTTTACCGCACGGGAATACGCTAATAGCCTAAAACTGGGCAGTATTGGGTTCTTTAACGAAGAGTAGAAGTTTCGAGAAGGGGTACAATGGGCAGTGTAAAGTAGAAGGTAGTGCCTTCGTCTTTCTTGCTTTCTACCCAGATTTTCCCACCATTACGCCGAACAAATTCATTACACAGCACCAGACCTAAGCCGGTGCCTTTTTCCTGGTCGGTGCCTTTAGTAGAATATCCCGCTCGCTGAAATAGCTGCTGAACTGAGCTTTCAGCCATGCCAACCCCAGTATCAGATACGGCTACGATAGTTACGTTCTCCTTGTGCTGAGCTGAGATTCGTACAATGCCGCCCGAATTTGTAAATTTAATGGCATTCCACAGCAGGTTTCGTACTACTAACTGAATCATATCGGGATCGGCATGAACCTGACTGCCTCGTTCTATATTATTTTCAATTCGAATACTCTTCTGACTGGCTATTTGCGAGACAAGCCCCACTGTTTCTTCAACTTCAGGGCGGAGAGTGAAATTGATTTTATTGATTTTTAATCCGTTCATTTGGGTTCTTGCCCAGTTGAGTAGATTGTCGAGCAAGCTAATGCTATTGTTAACTTTGCGGGAAAGCTGGGGTAACATGCTTTTTAGCTCTTCAGGGCTGAGTACATCAAGGTATAGCAAGTTAAGCACCCCCTGGATAGTATTGAGTGGACTACGAAAATCGTGGGCGATGATGGAAAACATTTTATCTTTTACCAAATTCATCTCCTCTAGTTCCTGCTGCTGATTGGCGATTTTTGTATGCTGGACTTTAGACCGCTGATGGAGTTCTTTCAGTATTTTATTTTTTTGCTCTATCTCTTTGTTTTTTGCTTTCAGATGCTCGTTGGCTAATCGCATTCTCTGGTGGCGAATCAGCATAGCCACAGTTAGGAATAGTAAAACTGCCATGCCTAGCAGTGTACTGTACAGTACTGTATTACTAGAAATATTTAACAAAGGATTGTTCTTTACCCTGTGAAGAAGAGCCTTCGGTTGATAAAGTAAGGTTCGGGTGTTTAATTCACTTTCCACAAAACTGACAAAGTGTTGACCACTCACTTTCTGGGTGCCAGCAAGTGAAAAAGCACAGAGAAATATCAAGAAGATATATGTTCTTCTTTTCATGGGACTCTAAGACAGTGTGGGCAATAATCGTAAGTAAAAATCGAGGAAGGGTTATGAATTTCCAACTTATCCATTGGAACCCTCTATCACTGGCATGTAAGCTTTTGCTAAAGCTTGGTTGAAAACACGCTATTTTATACCTTCATAACTGGGAGTAATAGTGCTGGGTAATGCAGAGAGTTTGAATTTTGCTATCATTTTTGGCTTTCTCCTGATTTATGAACGGAGTAAGTTTTTGGCAAAAACTGTTCTACTAAGGCTGCAAACAAATTTCAATTTAAGCTGATTATACGATCATAGTAAGAAGAAAATTAATTTATATAAATTTTAGATATTACTATTAAATACAAAAAAAATATATAATTATATACGTAAATGAATTATTGCAAACATATATCGCCCAATGTGATATGAAGGATTGGCAGCAATAGGTTGTTTGTGTAACATATTAAAGCTAACGTACTACAGATTATCCGAAGTTTGAGAAATATAAAAAGGGCTCTCAGGAAGTAGAAAGCCCTTTGTAATAAAAATGAGTTTCAAAAAGGAATACCCTGGCTATTTTTTACGATTTATTTTGTAAGACTCTGCCAATTTTACTGCCTCAAAAGCATTTACCACCCCACCTGTTGAGGATAGGTTACTAAAATTGATTTGTTTGTCCGATTTCCCGGGGCAGTTCACTTTTAAGCCATCTAGTTTCACCACTGAGGATAAGATAATTTCTTTCACTTGGGTAGCATCAAGATCGGGATAGTACGACATAAGTAGGGCTGCGATTCCGGCAGTGACCGGAGCGGCCATGCTAGTTCCACTCAAACTTTCGTACCCTTGGTTAGGGGTGGTAGAAAATACATCTACCCCAGGGGCAAATACATCAACCGACCGCTTACCGTAATTAGAGAAGGTAGCTACAAAGTCTTCTTGCCCTTTCCAGGAAGAGGCACCCACCTCAATCCAGTTGCTAGCTGGTTTTTTATTTTCGTAAATTTTTGAAGGAAAGTTATCGGTCTCGTCAATGTTTTCGCTACTATTCCCAGCAGCGTGAATAATTAGCACGCCTTTTTCTTCGGCGTAGCGCACCGCCTCATCTACAATAGACTTGTTAGGGGAGAAAGACTTGCCGAAGCTCATATTAATGATTTGAGCACCATTATCTACCGCATAATAAATGGCGTTAGCCACATCTTTGTCGCGCTCATCGCCGTTGGGTACCGCCCGAATGGCCATAATCTCTACATGGTCGGCAATACCTTTGGTACCTAAGTTGTTATGACGATCAGCCGCAATAATACCCGCTACGTGCGTGCCGTGGCGTGAGTCGGGACCAGTAACATCATTGTTACCGTAGAATTTCTCTGAAATATCTTCATAATTATCACCAACAATGGTTCGAGGGTTATACTCCAGATTGTAGCCATAATCCACCGCTTGACGATAGTGTTCTATTCCTTCTTCTAATAAAGATTCATCGAGACCATTCTCAAAGGCGTATTCCATAAACCCTTTGGCCATTAATACAATCTCATCAGAAGATTCCATGTTTCTAACATCTTGCGCGGTGAGCGAATCCACGTCGAGGTACGCCTCCATCAGTTTCTGAGAGCGAGTAAAGTTCTTATGAAAGTACGTGAAGGCTTGGTATTCTTGCTGAGCTTCAGCCTGTTTAGTCTCGTACTGTTGTTCAATCTTCTCAAAATAGGCTCGTTCTTTCTTAGGAAGATCGTCTGGGTTGATGTTTTGGTATTTTTCTTTGAGACGGGCGTATTCCCGGGTTAATTCGTAGGTATCATAATTTACGTGGTCGCCCTCCGACCCGCCAATAAAGTTCCAGCCGTAAACATCGTCTACGTAGCCGTTCTGATCATCATCTATCCCATTTCCGGCTACTTCATCCTGATTGATCCATAGCTTTCCCTGCAAATCTTCGTGTTCAATATCCACTCCTGAATCAATAACGGCTACTGTCACTTTCTCGCCCTTTCGGTCGGCTAAAATTTGATAAGTTTTTTCAGTACTCACTCCCTGAACCTGATTGGTCAGCGGGTCAAGGTTGTACCAATTGTCCGGAGCTCGGTTAAGAGAATCAGTAAACGGATCAATGGCTGATGATATGCTAATTTGAGCAAAAATTCCAATAGCAAGTGTCAGGATTTTCAATTTCATAAATGTAAGTTTTTTACAATCTTTAAAGATAAGCAAAAATATTCACAAAATAACATTATTTATTGCAATAATATCAACCAAAACCCAATAGAGTAGCGAACTTGATGTTGTTACAATAACCAAGTAAAGCCGAAGTAAAGTTTGGTACAAATAGAGTTTTTTAGCGAGAGCAAAAGAGAAGGCTGGTATTATGAGTTAGCAAAGGCTACAGAAAGTTTGTATCTTTCGGGTTAGTAAAAAGATAGCAACGTAACCACTATCGGCTATGAGAACACTATTACTGGCGTGTTTGGGAACCATGATCTACCAAGTGAATTTGGCTCAATTGGTTCCGACTACTATGTTTACCCTGCTTCCTCCTGATGAAACCGGTATTGAATTCCGTAATGACATAGAAGATACTAGAGAGCGTAGTATTTTAATCTATTCTAACTACTACGGTGGAGGTGGAGTAGGAATAGGAGATATTAACAGTGATGGGCTACCCGATATTTTCTTGGCCGGAAATTTAGTGGGTGATCGCCTTTATCTCAATCAAGGTAATTTAAAGTTTGAAGATATAACCCAGCAAGCAGGTATACAGAATAATGGAGGTTGGTCTTCGGGAGTTGTATTGGGTGATGTAAACCAAGATGGTTATCTGGATATTTACGTAACGCGTGAGCTATACGATCATCAGCCCGAGCTACGAAAAAATAAACTTTACATTAATACTTTAGGCAAAACGGGTAAGGTCGGATTTGAAGAAGCATCGGCCGAGTACGGAGTAGATAATAGTGAACGAACCCGTCACGCTACATTTTTAGACTACGACCAAGATGGCGATTTTGATCTTTTTCTGCTGAATCAACCGCCTAATCCTGGCGATTATTCATCTTTCTACGGAACCGAGTTGTTGCAAGATAAATACAGCCCTCGCCTGCTACAAAACCAGGGTGGTCAGTTTGCTGATGTAACCGAAGCCGCCGGATTGCTTAGACCCGGGTTTGCCAACAGTGTGTCGGCTAGCGATTTGAACGGCGACGGCTGGACAGACCTTTACGTTAGTAATGATTTTGAGGCACCGGATTTCATCTACTTTAATAATGGCGATGGTACTTTCTCAGAGGGTGCTCAAGATGTAACGCGTCACACTTCTTTTTACAGCATGGGAGTGGATGCGGGCGATATTAATAACGATGGACTGCTAGATGTAGTTGTAGCCGATATGGTAGCTGAAGATAACTATCGGCTTAAGGCGAACATGAGTGGTATGAATCCTGCCGCTTTTTGGCAAGTGGTTGAAGATGGCGGTCATTATCAATATATGTTCAATACTTTGCAGTTAAACACCGCATTGCCTGGAAATACTGAGCTTGAGGGGCAAAGCACCACAACAAACGGAGGGTATCTTCGGGATATTGCCCAGCTAGCAGGAGTAGCGTCTACCGATTGGAGTTGGTCTACGCTATTTGCCGACTTGGATAACGATGGTTGGAAAGACCTGCATATTACCAACGGTTTGCTGCGGGATATTCGCAATAGCGATGCCTCCAAAAAATTTGCCAAGTACATTGAATCGGCTATCAGTGCTTACTTAGCCAAGAACCCTAATCCGGAAGGAATTTCTATCTGGGATATTGCCGATATTAATGAAGCCTTGGCCTTAACGCCTTCGGTACCGCTAATGAACTACGCCTACCACAATAAGGGCAACCAAGAGGATGCCTTACCAACTTTCGAGAAGGTGAGCGAAGCGTGGGGCTTAGATCAGGAGACCTTTTCTAGCGGGTCAGCGTACGCGGATCTGGATAATGACGGTGATCTTGATCTAGTAATTAACAATGTGAATGCGGTAGCAATGGTGTACCGCAATAACGCTCAAGAGGTACTGGATAATCATTATCTGCGGGTGAATCTGGTAGCGGACGATCCGGCAGTAACCAACTTGGGAGTAAAAATATGGGCTGAAACTGGTGGGGATACACAGTTTTTCGAGACTACCAGTGTGCGCGGTATGTACTCTACCAGTGAATCTATTGTTCATATTGGGTTAGGCCGTCAGGCGAGTGTAGATAAGTTACGAATACGTTGGCCCAATGGGCGTGAACAGCTGCTGGAAGAAGTACTTGCTGACCAAACCATTCAGGTGCGCTACGCCAATGCCCGTGCAGTCGACCAGCCGCTCTCTTACAATCAGGGAGTAAGTCAGCCGCTTTTTACCAATGTAACCAGTGAGCAGTCGCCCGCCATTCAACATGAAGAAAATAATTTTGATGACTTTGAGAAGCAAGTTTTACTTCCCCACCGCATGTCAGATTTGGGGCCAGCTTTAGCTACCGGAGATGTGAACGGCGATGGGCAGGATGATTTCTATCTGGGGGGAGCTGCCGGACAACCGGGTCAGTTGTTTCTCCAGCAAGAGGACGGAACATTTATCGCTGCTTCGCAAGAAGCTTGGCAGATAAATACTGCTAGTGAAGATATGGGTAGTGTCTTTTTTGATGCCGACGGTGACGGCGATGAGGATTTATACGTAGTAAGCGGAGGAAATGAATTTGCTCCTCAATCGGCTAAGTACCAAGATCGGCTTTATTTGAACGACGGTAACGGAGCATTTGCTTTGGCAGCAGATGCTTTGCCTACTCTGCGGAATAGTGGCTCAAAAGTATACCCTGAAGATATTGATCAAGACGGTGATTTAGATTTATTTGTAGCGGGGAGGCACATTCCCTGGAGTTACCCTGAGCCCGCCAGTAGCACGCTGCTGCTTAACGAAGGGGGCAAATTTACTGATGTTAGCGATCAGCTTTGCCCTGATTTAAAGAACATCGGTATGGTGAATGATGCTGTCTGGGTAGATTTTTCTGGTGATGGCCGACAAGACTTGGTGTTGGCAGGGGAGTGGATGCCGATCACGCTACTACAAAACGATGGAAATACTTTTACGAACGTTACGGCCAACTACGAGCTAGAGGGCAGTACCGGGTGGTGGTTTAGTGTAGCTGCTGCTGATATGGACGGTGATGGCGACCAGGACGTGATAGCTGGAAACCTGGGGATGAATTATAAGTACCAAGCTAGCGATGAAGAACCCTTCGAGGTGTTTTACTACGACTTCGATGAAAACGGTTCTAAAGATGTGGTGCTAGCCTATTATAATTTCGGTATTCAGTACCCACTGCGAGGTCGTTCCTGCTCTTCTCAGCAAGTGCCGATGATTAAGGACAAATTTAAATCGTATGATTTGTTTGCCTCGGCCGATTTAGTAGATGTCTATGAAGAAAATGCTTTAGAAGAATCTTTGAACTATCGAGCCAACACGTTTGCTTCGGTGTACCTGGAAAATACTGGAAACGGCACCTTTAAGCAACATGTTTTACCGGCTGAAGCGCAGTTTTCATCAGTTAACGATATTCTCATTGCTGACTATAATCAAGATCAAAATCTGGATATTCTACTAGCGGGTAATCTGTACGGATCGGAGATAGAAACCACGCGTAATGATGCAGGAGTAGGGCTAGTGTTGTTAGGCGATGGACAAGGCAAATTCCAAACGCTTACTCCGGCTGCAAGTGGCTTCTTTGTGCCTTCTGATGTAAAAGATATGGCCGTTGTTCAGAGCACACGGGGGAAGCAGGTGCTGGTAGGAAGCAACAATAGCCAAGTACAAATTTTCCGGTTAGATGCTCAGAAAGTGCCCTGATTATTTTTCGCGAGGCATGATGTGCAAAATAATCCTTTGATAGCGACTCAGGCTAGGTGTACCACTATCGGTTACTTGTAAAATGATATGGGTAGTCTGAGGTGTGGTTAATTTCGCCTTAGCCGGGATTTTAACTTGCAGCTTCGCCTGATCGGTGTTCTCCAACTCAATAAACCCTAGCCAAGATTGCTCCCAGTAGCTCCCCGCTTCGGGATAATGAATCCACTGGTAACGCAATGCATCCCCGTCAGGGTCTGAACTAGCCGAAGCATCTAGGGTAATTTCTTCACCAACAGCAATTGCGATTTCTTTTTCGTTAGAAACAACTGCCCGAGGAGGATGATTAGCCTCCTCATAAGACTGAATACACCAATCCATACGAGCTGCAAAATCATGTTGAAAGGCTTCGCGCCAGCGCCAGATAGTTGCGTGATTGCTAATGTAAATTCGCCCATCATTACCTACTACTTCATCTTGGGCATCCGTCCATATTGGCCGAGTCTCCGGCTGGGCTTCTTCTCGATTTTGGTAAGGTTTAAATCGCGGCTGGTATAATTCGTAACGACCACCCCAGCCGCCGTAGTCGGGACGTTCCGGTACGTTTAAACCATTATCAATTAACGACAGAAAGCTAGGCGTGTCTCCCTCCATAGCGTACTCAATTTCAGGGTACTGCTTGCCTAACGGCCCGTGTTCATTTATGATATGCTCACGTAGCCAGGGGTTCTTAACCAAGGTAGTATCAGCACCAGACGCAAACTTACGGTGGGGCTCGCCTGAGATACCCGCCCAAGTAGCGTGTCGGTAATTTTCTCCTGGGCTCACAATGTAAAACAGATCAGGAAACTCTTTACGAATCCAGGGAGCCGAATCATCCTGATCAGAAATAGTGTGTACCCGTATTTTTTCAATAAAGCGGGCTAGCTCGGTAGGGGTACGGGTCTTTTGCACTTTCCATAGCGATTGTGCCAGCACATTGGCTCCACCCCATACGGTTATCCACACTGGCCGATCATCTTCTTTATCCACTACTTCTATCAACCAGTCAGAGCCTTCAGAGTCCATGCCAGCTCCCACTCCGCGCATACCGTAGCGGGCAATTCCTTTTTTAGTCACTGCATGAAAATGCTCTTCCGGAGGAAAGCCTGATGCATGCCGTAGTAAATTTGTGCGTACTTTTCCGTAGGCTTCAACAATTTCCCGAATGCGCCATTCAGCCGTGGTATCGCGCAAGTGGGTTGAGGTAGTGGCAATAAGTGCTTCGGTGTCAAAATGGTTGCTGTATACCAAAAAGCGGACGAGCGACTGGGCGTCATCTGGTTCGTTCTCAATGTCAGTAAGCACCACCACTCGGGCCCTTTCTTGGGAAAGAGCGGAGTGGGTAATGATTAAAAAAAGTGCAAGAAAGATGGAGGTGGCTATTTTCACGATAGGTTGGGTTGGAAAATAGTAATATAGTTAGTTTTGCTAAAAAATAGCAATCAGCTTCAGCAAGTGTCTTCACAGACAAACAAGCGACTCACTTTGGGATATTAGTAAATTCTACTTGGCTACTTCCGGAGAACAGAGTCAGCCAGCAATGGCTATACCTAAAAGGTAATAGGGCGAACTACTGACTAATGATTGGTTGAGGGGAAGAAGCAGTTGATGTCTCAGCGGTAGTTTGATAATACTTGGGTAGGTGCTGGTGGAGGTGAATATCCAGCAATTCCTGATTTGTCTCTTGAATAGCCTCAGTGTCTACCGGAGACAAATAAGCAAACCAAAGGGCTAGTTGAAAGAGCAAGTAGATACCTATGACGAAATTCCCAATACGCCAGTACGTAGTCACGACGAATACTTCTTTTAATGTAGTGTATCAATATTAATAAAAATAATCTTATAATACTAAAAAAACTTTGCAATACTATACACGCCAATGAAGATAATAACCAGCGAGCTAGTCCAGAAGGCTACATCGTACACCAATGTGGGAGTAAGAGCTTTTGGTAGCCGATGGTAGCGAAAGTGATACGCTGCAAAAACAATGATTAGCAATAGGATGGAGGTGACAAACCCTCCAATCAGAATCATGAGTACAGGTAATTGAATGAAGAGAAACAGCAGCGTCCAGACCAGAGGAAATACCCAGGCTAATACCGCAATGCTGCGCTTCCGAACCTGAGGATCGTAAAAATTGATCCAGCCCATCTGACCAAAACAGTCAGAAAATATGCGAGTCCAACTAGCCAGAGCAGCAAACAATGTAGAAAATAGCACAACTAACGCTCCCAATAGAAATACTGACTTTGCCCCTGGCCCCAGTGTTTCGGTGTAAATCCGAGAAAGAGCTTCTACCATCTGGTAGCCTTCCGGAATATCTCCACTTTGGTGCAGAATAGCGGCACCCAATAGGTAAAAAACGGCAGTTACCACCGTATACACAACCATAGAAAGCAGCGCATCCCAGTACATTACCCGAATCCAGCCATTCGCTCTTCGTAACCAAGCGACTTCATCTTCTGAGTGAGAACTACCCGATCGTGAGCCGTTCGGGTGCGGACCAACAAAGCGGGCGTAGCCTTTCTCAATACACCAATAGTTGTAGTACATGATTTCGTCACCACCCACTCCGGTAATTCCAAAAGCACCTAAAGTTATTACTACGGCACTAGCTGGAAGCTGAAACTGAAGACCGGATAGCACATCTTCCCAGGATAAAGCGTAGGAGGTATATTGTAAAAAAAATAGTGAAGCAAAAGTGAGCAGCGTAAACAGCCCAATCATCACAATGGCAAATTTCTCAATAAACTGATAATATCCCTGAAAGATGAGTAGTGCCGCTAGAGTGGCTGCTAGAAATGCCCAAACAGTAGTATTTACCGCCGGAAAAGCAATATTCAGGGTAAGGGCGACGCCACCCACAATTCCGCCCACTTGCAGTAGCTTAAAAAGCTGAATAAACAGCCAAGTCCAGAGAGTCCAGTTAGTTCCTCGCAACCGAGGGCCGGGTAAGCGATTGAAGGCCGTCATCACCGTTTCACCCGAGTAAATAGCGTGCTTACCAAATTCCAGTTGAAGCGTTACTTTCACCAAGCAGCTCAAAATGATGACCCAAAAGGTAACAAATCCGGCTCGAGCTCCTAAGGTAGTGGTAGCGATCAATTCTCCCGAACCCACAATGGCAGCTGATAGAATGAAGCCAGGGCCGAGCTTTTTCAGGGTTCCGCCAAAAGTATTCGGAGGCTCCTGAATAGCTTCTGGCTCAAGTACGTAGGGATTGTTGGTAGTAGTAGCGATAATCTAATATTAGGGAGGCCGGAAACTGGAAGCCGGAGACCAAAAAAATACGGTTTCCAGACTCCGGTCTCCCGTCTCCGTTTTTATTGATGTTGTTCTCGAAGTAGGTCGTTTACAGTTTTTACGGGGTTAAAGGTGATGATCGGTACTTCAACAAAAAGCGTGTTCCAGTCGGCCATGCTGCCGTTCCATAAGCCGGGTAGCTCCTGAGCCTTCAATTCTCTTCCATCTTTTGATTTTTTAGAAACAAATCCGGCTTGAGCATTCACGTAGCGGGTAAGATCAAACTTTTCCCCTCGATGATTTTTCATAGAACAGACAATATCCACCGGGTTGAAGTGGGTAGCATTTTCCCAGACCGACTGTTGCTTCGGATCATTCATATTGATTTGAGCACTTTCTACAATTTGCAGCGAAGTCGATCCATTAGGGTTCACTGCCCAGAATGGTCCACCGCCGGGCTCTCCCTCATTTTTCACCATACCGCATACTCGGATTGGACGATTAAGAGCTTCCTCAACGAATGCCACTTTTTGGGCACCGTCCATGGAGCTAAATACCTGGGCGGGTAGCACACACAACTGGTCTTCCACAAACTCCCGCATCTCCTCCAGTTTGACCTCCAAGATTTCTTCGGATTCATCTATCAAATGAAGGTACTCAAAGATTTTTTGCTGATAGCTCAATAACACTCCGCCAAGCAACTTTTTATTTTGAAAGGTTGCTTCCTTTAGACGATCCGGTACTACATTATCAATATTCTTGATGAAAACGAGATCGGCATCTAAGTCATTTAAGTTCTCAATCAGAGCGCCGTGTCCTCCGGGGCGGAACAGAATCTCTCCGTTTTCTTCCCGAAAGGGTTCGTTGTTCATGTCTACCGCTAAGGTATCGGTAGAAGGTTTCTGCTCGGAGAACGTAACGTAGTAATGCACTCCAAAGTGCTGTTCAAAATGACCTTTTACCAGAGCAATGTGCTCTTCAAATGCTTGACGGTGCTCAGGAGATACCGTGAGGTGCAGATAGACATTGTTATTCTGATCGCGGGCGTAATGGGCACCTTCTACCAGATGTTCTTCTACCGGGGTGCGGGAGGTAGTGCCGTATTTATGAAACTTTAGTAGCCCTTTGGGTAAGCTACCGTAGTTGAGACCATCTTCGTTTAACAGACTATCCAGTACTTCTACGTAACGACGCTGTAATATTGCCTCGTTTAAACCCATTCCTTTTTGCTGATGTACGTGGCTTAGATCGTCGTAGAAGGCAAAGTCATGAATCTGCTTAAAAAACTCAAACACTTTTCGTTGTCCAGGATCGCTTATTAGCTGATCGTACTCCGCATCGCTGCCGGAGTAGTCTTGTTGAAACTGAAACAGGTGTTTGAACATGCGGCTGGCCGCCCCGGAGGCCGGTACAAATTTAACGATCTTTTGCGTGGCGGCTGCACGGTCGTAACTCTTCGCGTATTCTGACGAAAGGTCGTCGCTAAACTTGAGGATGCCGTCATTAATGGTAGCAGCTTTTACAATTTCTAGGTCAGGAAACCCCTCTCGAAAATTTTGGATTTGTTGTTCAGCTACCTCAGTCTGAGTGCCTCGTTGTTTGAATTGGGCTCTATCTTGTTCCGTAAACATAAAAAATCTGGTTAGTTGTGCATTCTACAAAAATAAACCTACCGACACAAAGTACTACGGTAGGGCACTAAAAGTACTAACAATTAGCCGTTCTGTCAAAGGATACTTTCTTCATTAGATATGGATTACAAGAAGAGTAAGTAATCCACAGTCCATAGTCTACGGTCAACAGAGACGTAGCGGTGGACTGTGGATTACTGACCGTGGACTATATTCGCAATTAGGTTATTTTCGTAATAGTTGCGAGATTGCGCTTCTATTATCATTGTAGGGTTGGTCTTTCAATATGCAGGCAGCATTATTCTTTATACTTTATCCGTTTGTTCTACTCATTTCATACAGTCCTTTTTGGTTGTTATATAAGATATCTGATGGGCTCTTCGTACTGATTTACTATGTTGTAAGATACCGAAAATCAGTAGTGCTGACTAATCTTAAAAACTCTTTTCCTGAACGTAGCAACCAGGAAATAGAGGAGGTTTGCAGAAAGTTTTACCGCTATCTCTGTGACTTAGTGGTTGAATCGCTTAAAACAATCACTTGGAATGAGCAGCAAGCGCGAAGCAGGGTTACGATGCATAACGTAGAAATGTTAGATGCGCTCTACGCCCAGGGAAGGAGTATCATCATTGTGATGGGCCACTTAGGGAACTGGGAGTGGGCGGGCCCTGGTTTTTCTCTGAACTGCAAACATCAGCTTTACGTAGTTTATAGGCCATTAGCTAATCCCTATTTTGAAAAGGTTTTTAGTCGCGCCCGAACTAAATTCAGTACGAAGATAGTTGTTAAAAACAATACCCTGCGAAGTATGGTAGCTAACCGAAAAACGATTAGCGCTACGGCTCTGATTGCCGATCAAGCGCCTAGCCCCATTCATTCGGCACTGTGGCTAGAGTTTCTGCATCAGGATACTGCGGTCTTTGCCGGGCCAGAGAAAATTGCTAAGAAGTTAGGCTATCCGGTAGTGTACATGCAGGTTGAGCGGGTTAAACGAGGATACTACGAAGTGCATCCTACGTTACTAGCCGAGCATCCTAAGGAGACGGCCGATATTGAAATAACCCGGGAGTTTAATAAGATTTTAGAAAAGGGGATACGAAAACATCCTGAAACTTGGTTATGGTCGCATAAGCGATGGAAACATAAACGGTCAACAACAAGTATTGCTTCCTGATAGAATATAACACTTATTAAAAATGAGTATGATCGCATATCAAGATATAGTGGAAGAAGAGCCGGTAAAGTTATTGACCGGAAAAGAGCTAATTCTAGCCAGCAAGAAGTATGCAGTAGAAGATCGGCGCAAGAGTTGGTTTTACACATTGAGTACGTTAGTGTTTTTGATCCTCGCTTTTTTAGGCACAGCCCTTGATTTTCATTGGGCCCCACAGCTATTCTTTAGTGTGGTAAGCGGGCTGTTTATCGTTAAGTTCTTTGTAATCTACCATGATTACTTACACGGGGCAATTCTCCGTAAATCTAAGGTAGCCGACTGGATTATGACGATCTTCGGGATTTTTGTGCTCGCCCCTAAAACTATTTGGAAGCGTACTCACGATCATCACCATCAGAATAACTCTAAGCTCTCCAGTGGTGGCATCGGCTCATATCCGTTAGTGAGTAGAGAAAAATTCTACCGTCTGTCTTCCCAGCAGCGGTTCGCGTACTTGGCTGCTCGTCATCCGCTCACCATCTTCGCCGGGTATGTCACGCTCTTTATCTTTGATTTTAACGTCAGCTCGCTGATAAAAAGCCCCCGAAACCATTGGGATTCTTTGGTGGCTTTAGTGCTACATTTTACCATTGCTGGACTCATCTACTACTTTGGTGGGTTAAGTGCCTTGTTCTTTAGCTGGCTGTTACCGTTTATACTGGCACACGGCATCGGCTCTTATCTTTTTTACGCCCAACATAATTTTCCAGGTGCTACCTTCGCTGAGAATCGTGATTGGGACTACGCTAATGCAGCTATCCAGTCGACCAGCTTTTTGGTGATGAACCCGGTGATGAACTGGTTTACTGGAAACATTGGCTACCATCACGTTCACCATATCAACCACCGTATTCCCTTCTACCGACTAAAAGAAGCAATGGATGAAATGCCTGAGCTTCAAGCTCCGACAACAACTACTTTGCATCCCCGCGATGTCGTCGCTTGTTTAAAACTCAAAGTATGGGACCCAGCTAAAGGAGAGATGGTAGGGCTGTAGAACTTACTCAGGTCTCGTTTTGCGAGATACTTTGTAAACTCTTTTGTCAGTAGAAATCCCAGATTAACCAGTCCTGCATTGCAAAGCTAGAGTTTATCGCTAAATTTATTACTAGTCTAGTCAATTCTAATGCTTCCGAACTTCTCGACAACATAACTATCTCTGTTTACACTGGATGATATGGCTCAACATATATCTTTTTACGAGGGTAAAACCGCCAGGGTATATTTTGATACTGAACTTGACACCTTATTTCTGGAGTACTTGAAGGGTGTGAAAAGCCATGACGAATTTGTTAAGATAAACAGCTCAGTGCTTGTTGCTTTCAAAAAGCTGAATACTCAAAAATTTGTCGCTGATATTCGCCATATGGGTATCATTTCGCTCGAGTCGCAACAGTGGGTGGTACAACATCTTCTTCCCGGTATGGTTGATCATCTGAATGGCGCAATGCTATACCACGCTCAGCTCCTAGACCCGTCAGAAGTATTCTCTAAAGTGTCAGGTAGTAGTATAAAGAAGAACTCTTCTGATGAGATAGAAGCGATTGAATTTGAACAGTTTTCAGATAGAAAGTTGCTAGAGGATTATTTAACCAGCATTCAATAATATCGTTCACATATCTTTACAATGCGACACCTACTTACCGCTTTAGTATTTTTCGTTACCATTACCGTTTCGGCTCAAACTAAATCCACTCAGCAATCACCTCCTCTCTCTGAGGCAAAGCCGGAGAGTGTAGGAATGTCTGCTGAACGATTAGCCAGGATTGATGCAATGGCGAAGGAAGCGGTTGAGGATAATGAAGTTCCCGGTTTAGTCGCTCTGGTAGCCAGAAAAGGAAAAATCGTGTATCATAAAGCCTTCGGTACGGCTAACTCATCGGGGCGAAAGCTAGAAAAAGATGCTATTTTTCGGATTGCTTCTCAAACTAAAGCGGTAACGGCTACTGCTGTAATGATGCTGTGGGAGGAAGGACTGTTCCGGCTAGATGATCCAATTTCCAAGTACATTCCGGAATTCAAGAATCCGCAAGTCTTAGATCGCTTTCGCTACGCTGATACCAGCTATACCACTCAACCTGCCGAAAATGAAATTACCATTCGCCATTTGCTGACGCATACTTCTGGCTTGGGCTACGGCTTCATTGACGGCGACGAACGCTTTAAGATGATTTACGAGAAAGCAGGAATCATTGATGCTTTTACTACGCAAGACATTACTATTGAAGAGAACATTAAGAAGTTGGCAAAACTGCCACTACACTTCAATCCGGGAGAAAAGTACTCTTACGCCGAGGGACTAGATGTGCTAGGGTATTTTGTAGAGATTATGTCAGGTCAGCCTTACGACGACTTTTTGCGGGAGCATTTGTTTGAACCACTCGGCATGAACGATACTTGGTTCTATCTTCCTAATAATAAAGCTGATCGGCTAGTAGCGGTACAGCGTTGGAATGACAGCCAGTGGGAACGGTACTCCGGTAATGGCTACGACGCTGATTATCCAGTGAAGGGGGCAAAAACATTCTTCGCGGGCGGGGCGGGCTTAAGTAGCACCGCAAAAGATTACGCTACCTTTTTGCAAATGTATCTCAACGGTGGTGAGCTAAACGGAATTCGAATTTTAAGCCGAATGACGGTGCAATCCATCATGGGTAACCAGATTGGTGATTTTTGGGAAGGCAGCGGCCGTCACTACGGTTTGGCTTTTGGGGTACTTACCCCCGAAGGGCAAGACCAGGGCGGACGAGGTAGCACGGGCACTTTTGATTGGGGCGGCTACTTTAATACCCAATATTTTGCTGACCCGCAGGAAGAGCTAATTGGCATTATTATGAAGCAAACTCGGGGTAGCAACGGCGACGGAACCGGCTGGAAATTCCGTATCTTGGTTAATCAGGCAGTGGATGATTGAAATTATTCTAAGCAATGATTGTCGAGCTGAAGGAAAGGCATATAAGCGATGTAGCGTACGCGCAGATGCTGGCGTGGCAGAAGGCATTCGAGGGTATTTTGAGCGAGGAGCTTTTAGTACGTTTACAGGCCGAAGATTTCGAGAGCAACTGGAAGAAAATAATCCAGCAGACTGAACGAAAAAATCTAGTCTGGTTAAATGAAGAAGATGCTGTCGGATTCGTATCGTTTGGTGAACCTAAAGATGAGAAAGAATCGGCTGATTTCGAGATCTACGGAATCTACGTTCATCCGAACTACTGGAATAGAAAGGTTGGATTTGAACTTATGAAAGCTGCGATTGACCGAATACAGCAGTACAGTCCGGAGAGTACAGTTGTACTCTGGGTAATGAAAGAAAACCTCCGTAGCCGGAAATTCTACGAGCGATTTGGGTTCTCGAGCAATGGCTTAAACAGAACTTCTACTAGAAATAGCGAAGCGTTTGAGGAGGTAAAGTATTCTTTGACTTTTTAAAGTTACTCGTAGAGCATACCGAACCGGTTCACTTGGTCTGATTCAGCCACAACTCATAAAAGGTAGATTCGTGACCATTGTAGCGGAAGAAATCCAGGTCGCCATCGCCTTCAATATCGGCTAGGTAAGAGTTATACGCCCCAGTTTTGGTAAGTACCTGCTCTTCCCAATTTATATTATCTCCTTGATTGATGAAGAGAATCACCGGACTGTTTTCTGGATCGCCTTGGTCGCCATTATTGCCGGAAAGCACATCGTAGTCGCCGTCGCCATCCACATCGCCCACTTGTAGCGTATGGGAAAATGCGTTTTTGCCGATCTCATGCATTGTCCAGTCACCTTCCTGTGGGTTGGGAGAATCGTACCAGGCTATGCGATCCCGGAATTTCTCGGAGCAGCTAATAAACACCTCATCTTGCCCATCATCATCAATATCGGCGCAGAAAATCTTAGTAGAATTATACTCCCAACTGCGGCCTTCGTCGCTGTTCCAGTACGGATCAATATTTCGCACCGTCCAGTCGCCCGTCATATCATCGCCGGGGTTCTCAAACCAGAAAGCGGTAGAAACTACGTCAATATCCCCGTCACCATCCAGGTCACCTACGTGTTGGCCTTCGTGTAGGGTTTCCACAAATACATCAGCAGCCTTTTCCCATTCATCGGGCGAGTCTTGTCGGTATACTACCATCCGATGGGCACTAAAGCAGGTAGCGGCTACATCTAGTTTGCCGTCTTGGTTCAAATCAACTAAGTCTAAGTCTTTAATGAAGGGAGGAAACTCACCCAGATAGTGAGGCTTCCAGGACGGATTTTCGTACCAATATACCTGAACGGGTTGATCGCCCCCTTCCCACTCACCAGCACCTACCGAACCAAGTACATCAATATCACCATCGTTATCAATGTCGCCGGAAGCTAAGTCGCCACTAGCAAAGGTGCCACCTTCGGGGCCTTCATCAGCAATAATATGCAGCTTTGCGCTATTCAAGTCAGCTTGAGTTTCGTACCAACCGAGCCAGCCGCCCCGAGCGTTATTGTTAATCACAAAGAAATCAACTAGTCCGTCTTGGTTCACATCCGCGTGGCTCCGCGCCCACCACCATTCAGCCCCTTCTGCAACCAGTTTCTTCTGCTCAAACGTGATGGATTTATATTTCAAAGCTGCACTTCCTAATAAAGCGATGAGCAATAGTCCGAATAAGTATTTGGGTAGGTTGGTGTAATTCATAGTGTTAGTTGAATAATTTTAGAGCTGTGAAAGTTACCGAAAAAAGCGATGGTTAAAAATAGTAGCAGGGAGAACATGAAGAATTACATAGTCCTGCTGTGATTTTTAGTAATGGTTTATAGAAGGCAAGATTATCTGTTATCTTAGATACTGACAGAAATAGGCATATAAAAAGCAATGAAAAGGAATCTATTAGTGGAATGGAGGAATGAATGTTACGTTTTATCTTCTCCTCTTTCTATAAACAAAAGAATAGAAAGAACCGATGTTGATTCAATCTTCAAAACTCTTTCTGATTACTTTGGAGTAGAGTACTTTGATACTGAAGCGAATAACTCTCCTTCTGATGTAGATAATTGGCTTTATTGCTTATTAGCAAACTCTAAAAAACTTGCCTGTATTGTTGCATTATATGAGGTAGCGTATCTCCTTGATTACACACAGACGTTAAATAAATCGACCCAGAAGAAATTCAAAAGTTTATTTAACGATCCTAGACAGTTTAGAGATATGCTTTTTGAAGTGTATGTGAGACAGGCTTTAGAATACAATAACATCTCCTGTGAAAAACATCCTAAAGAAGGCTCAAAACCACTAGATATAGTTTGTACAATTGATGATAGAAAGTTTCTCTGTGAATGCAGAAAAATATACTCGCCAAATATCAACCTAATTCATACGGAAGTGCATTTGATGAGAACACTTTACGTACAAATTCAGAAAATGAATAAGGGTTTTGGCGTAATCGGAACGATGAGGTTTAAGGACATCAATAGTGGTAAGCTAAAAGAAATCTTTGAAGGCAAAATTACAAGATTTGTTGAGGGCTTTAACAAACACTCACTCCGATCCATAGATTATCACGATGTTGATAAAGATGGTGAACTTCATGTTGTAGACTATTCCGATCCAAATAATATTGAGATAGAAAATAGTTTCTCTCAGCATCATATAGTTTTTAAAATCATTCCTCCATTTACATCAATTCCAGACGTTGCAAATCGCTATAGGGTCGAACTAAAAGCCAATTTTGATGTACCGCAAAGAAAAATCACAAATAAATTATTCAGTGCTATAAGAGGTAAAAATGAACAACATGCTGCCTCAATGTATGAGAAGAAGATATACTTTATAGACAGTGAAACTATCCCTGACTTTAATATGCCCATCTTCAGAGTAGAATCAATGTTCGAGGAAGATAAAATTAGGAAGTTCATTGAGTCTTTTTCAGAAAATGAATTTTTCTGTTTTATCAGAAGAGAGTATGTAGATAGTCTTCCGAAAGTGTCAATAAAAGTGTTGGGAAAGAATATTGACGATAAAATAAAGAACCTTCTCGAAAACCTAGAGATGAACTTTGCTTATGACATTGTTGAGAGTGATCCAATTTGTGGCCTCGCCTCTATCAGAAGAAAGATACCAAACTTAGACAGTACAAGTAGGTCACCTTGAATGTGCGAAATACTAGTGTATTTAGCTACTGCTCCCTTCCTACAAAATTCTCTTTCCCCTTAAACACTCGCGAATACAAACCACTGCTATCGCTGCTAATGAGCACATCAGGCTTGAGGGAGTTGCGGAGGACGAATGAACCATTATTCTGGTAGCCTTCAATGGTTACCGGATTCATATTATTTCCCTCGATCCGGGCTTGAAACGATGGGCTTTGTCCTTGTGCGTTGAAGTCGTCGGCAAAATCGCTGCTGGTGAGGCGGGTGATTTGATTCAGATATTGGGCGGTTTGGGCAGAATCAGCTAGGGTGCCATTGATCGTCCAGATACTATCGGTAAGTGCCAGTGTGAAGCTGCTGTCGGCGGGGTACTGGAAGGAGATGCGGGAAATGTTTTCTTTCTCCAGTTGTAAGAAGTTACGGTCGCGCCAACTGTTGAACGGTTGGTTGAAAGAGGTGGTGAGGAAACCATCTACGGCGTAGACTTCCGCTTCATCGGCCAAACGAACGTAAGAAGTTGCTTTAGGACGTTGCTGCTGCATAGGAGGCATTCCCGGTTGCATCGGTTGCTGCGGAGGAAGTTGCTGCAAGCTGAATTTACCGACGTATACATCAGCTAGTAGATTCTCACCATTGTATGCCTGTACTCGGCTACCAAGCGAGTCAGTTACTTCAAAGGTGTTCCATTTCTCTTCTGAGCGAGCCGCAAGGCGTTGAGGTTCTAGTTGTAGCAGTGTTCCTAGCAGACTTTGTACGGCTTGCTGGTCAGCCTCAGCAGTTTTATCGCCCTGAGCTACCTGCCAAGCACTATCTTTTTGGGTAAAAGTTACAGCCCCACCTTCTTTGGGATTCAGTACCAGGCGGTCAACTGTAGCAGTATCCATCGTCACTAAATCGGTGCGGAAGTTGCGTTCGTTCGCCTCGCCTCCGGTAAATTGAGTAACGAGATACAGTACTAAGAGCACTCCGAAAGTGATGGATAGAATTCGGTTGTTATAGGGTTTATGCATAGCTTTCTTGCATTCGTTTTTGTCGAATAGAACGTTTCATCTGGAAGCGGACTACGCCGTAGCCCACTACCAATAAAATCGGAACTAGGAAATTGGCGTACTTAATCAGCGATTTGGTGGCATCTTCCACTTGCTCCAGCGGGCGGGAAGTGACGCCTTTGGTACGTAACTCAATGAGTCCCGTATCATCCGATAGCCAGTCAATGCCATTGACTAGTAAGTTTACGTTATCACCACCTTGTCCACCACCCTGAGTAGCAAACCCGCCGTCGGCAATCACCACCATTTTAGCTTCGGTATTTCCTTCAATGGTTCCTTCTAAGGCTGCCGCTAGAGGCAAGGTTTCCAACGGAAAATCATTTTCCGTCCACTGCTTGTTGATGTCGAAATAAGCCGGAGCCGGAACGGTTCCCGATTGTTCCGAGGATGTAGCCAGTGGAGTGAATTTCACGGTATTGCTGGTGTCTTGCGATCCGGTGTAAGCTAGTGAACTAACAAACGGCATAATCACGGCTTCCAATCCGGCGGTAACCGGGTGCTCGGCAAAGTTGCTCACAATTGGTAAGTAGGGAAAGGAAACCTGGGTGTTCATGGTAAAAGGCCCTTGCTGCTGCTGTACGGTGACGGCCCCGCAGCTCGCATCCACCACAAAATTTTCTTCCACTTGCACTCCTTTATCAGCTAACCAGCTTTCCAATCCGGTATTGATTACCCTTCCATAGGCATTCTGTAAATCACCTTCCACCCGGTCGAAGGCCAGCAGAATATTTCCGCCCCGCGTCAGAAACGCATCTAGCTGGGCTAAATGACTATCGGGAATAGAATCTGTGGGAGCCAAAACAGCGATGGTTTTAAATTTGGTGGGAATGTCGGTAGAATCGGTTAGTGTCAGTTCTTCTGGGCTGTAGAGGATAAACAGTTCGTTAGCTACCTGCGGAAGCGTGTTAATAGACGGCTCACCGTGCCCCTGCAAAATTCCAATAGAGGGTTTATCCACCGCTGAGATTTTCTTGATGTTGGTAGAGAGCGTGTATTCCATAGCCGCTCCCGGCTGCACAAAGGGAATCACTTCCTGCTCTTCACCCATTTGAATCACCGCTCCTAAAAAAGCTCGCTTCTGGCTGATTTCATCCTGATCGCGCACATTGACCAGCACCGGCGAGATACCGTTTTGCATGGCTTCCTGCTCAACCTCGGGGTCATCGTTGGGGTTCACAAACTCGTACACTACCATATTGTCGGAAGTATTAGCATACTCCACCAGCATATCCCGGAAGTCTGATTTGGTACGGGCAATATCAGGCGGTAGGTCTTCCGAAAAATAAGCGGTCACTGTCACTGGCTCGGCCAGTTCATCCAGAATATCTTCGGTAGCCTGACTCAAAGTATAGCGTTGGTCTTCAGTAAAATCTAGTCGTAGGAAATAGTCAGACGACAGCAGGTTCGCCACAATCAGAATTCCCACAATCAGGGCTACCGAAATGTATAAGGAAGTTTTACGTCGCATGTTTTTAATGAATGATGATTAATGACGAATGATTAATTGGGCTGTCATTGGAAATCGGTCACACTAAATTTCGTTTGGATAGACTCACTTCGGAGAGGACGATGCCGAGGATGATGAGGGAAAAGAAGTAGATTAGGTCTTTGGTATCAATCACTCCTCGGGTAAGCGACTCGTAGTGCGTGGATAAACTGAGCGTGCTGAATACTTCGCCCATCGTTCCGGTGAAACTATCTGCCAGCACATCAAAAATAATGTGGAAGAATAAGCCAATGAAGAGCGCACTGAGAAAAGCCACGATCTGATTATTGGTCGTACTGCTAGTAAAAACACCAATACTGATATAGACCGCGCTCATCAAAATCAAGCCCAGATAACCGCACCAAATGGCTCCGTGGTCTACTTCACCCAAACTATTGATAGTAAAGTAGTACGGCAGCGTGAACAGTAGGGCAATTACAATCAGCAGTAGACAAGCCAGAAACTTACCGATGACTAGCTGGCGGTCGGTCACGGCTTTGGTCAGCAGCAATTCAATGGTGCCCGCTCGCTTTTCTTCGGCTAGCATCCGCATGGTGAGGGCCGGAATGAAGAAGAAGAGCGTCCAGTAAGCGATGCTGAAAAACGATTGCAAACTGGCCTGGCCGACAAAGAACACATCGGAGCCGTAGAGCCAGGTAAAGAATCCGCTAAAGCCCAAAAATGCTACCAGCAAAATATAGGCAATCAGTGAATCAAAGAAAGTTTGTAGTTCTCGTTGAGTGATAATCCAAATTGTTCTCATACAAGTTGACAAGTGATAATTGTAAAGGTGAAAATTAGGTGCTGCTTGGAAAGCTATCGCATGGTGTCCATTTTCAATTTGTGATTTTCTAATTGACAGTTAAGTCGCGGAAGATGTCTTCTAGCTTCGTCTCAATGGGAGTAAGTTCGGTGAGTACCCAGCCTTTTTCTACGCAGAGTTTGAAGATGTCACGGGCGGGCGACGCATCGGGTTTACCCTGAATCTCGAACTGGTCTTGGTGCGAGTTGAAGTAAGTCGCTTGCTCTACCGATGGGAGTTTCTTCAGAGCCTCCAGTGCTTCGTTGGCTGAAGTATCCTCGATTTTAGCCTTGACAATCTCCTGACCTTGGGCTTGTTTACGTAGGGTAGAAGCGGTACCGTCGGCCACGATCTTTCCTTTGTTGATAATTAAGATGCGGTCGCAGGTAGCCTCTACCTCGGGCAGAATGTGGGTGCTCAGAATTACCGTTTTAGCCTGACCAATTTCCCGGATCAGCTTGCGGATTTCTACAATCTGATTGGGATCCAGCCCGGTGGTAGGTTCGTCCAGAATTAGAATTTCTGGATCGTGAATCATGGCTTGAGCTAGCCCAACGCGCTGACGATAACCCTTAGAAAGCTCACCGATCTTTTTGTGCTTCTCAGCATCCAACCCGCACTTTCGTACCATTTCCCGGATTCGCTCGTCCACTTGGGCTTTGGATACGCCTTGCAGCAACGCACAAAATTCCAGATAGTCAATCACCGGCATATCCAGGTACAGCGGATTGTTTTCGGGCAGGTAGCCGATGTGGGATTTGATAAATTCGGGATCGTTTTTTACCGACGTACCACCTACGGTAATGTCACCTTCGCCAATGGCAATGTAGTTGGTGATCATCTTCATGGTGGTGGTTTTACCCGCTCCGTTAGGCCCCAGAAACCCCAAAATCTCCCCGGTTTTTACGGAGAACGAAATGTCGTCTACTGCTTTTTGGGGGCCATACCACTTCGAAAGATGCTCGATCTGAATGTCCATAACCCAGTGTAGGTTTAGTGTAGTTTTATAGGTTTACTATACTTCTTGAATAATTCGCAAATCTGCGTACTGTTTTGAGAATTACCAAATGAAAATAGCCAAAAAGAGTTCCGGCCTGTCGGATTTTAACAAAAATTAAGATTGTCTTTAATCGATGTTAATGCTAAGAAGTTTGGTGCTTATTAAGGAAAAGAAGTATTTTGGCTAATAACCTAATCTACTTAACTCATGAAGATACATTTTTTTTGGCCAATCAGGCTATTAATGCTCGGTAGTATTCTTTGGCAAACGGTGGCCTACGGACAATCAGCAGAAGGAACGGCAGCATTTATTGCCGCTTCGGCCGAAGATGCCCAAAATCTACTGATGAGCTTCAACCGGGAGCGACGAGCGGATATGCTTTTAAGATTTGACGATACCGATCGTCAGGAATGGAGTAACCTTCCCATCAACGAGTATCCCCGGAAGGGAATTCCGCTCAAGGAAATGGACGATACCCAGCGACGACTGGTACAGCAACTGCTACGCACCAGCCTGAGCGATCTGGGCTATCTTCAGATAAACTGGATTTTCTGGAATGATGAGCGGCGTAAACGTGACCGGGAGAAAGCTAACAATCCTACCGCCCTCTACTACGGACACAACAATTACTGGGTAACCATCTTTGGCAATCCATCCGCTACCGAGAACTGGGCTTGGCAATTGGAAGGCCACCATTTATCTATCAATGTTTCGTTCGTAGACGGAAAGGTAGCTACTACCCCGCTGTTTCTGGGGGCCGACCCGGCCGTGGTGCCCGATGGCCCGTTTGCGGGCTTGGAAATACTGGACGTTCCTTCTAACACCAGCCGAGAATTAATGCAATCATTAAACGAGGATCAGCAGCAGCAAGCCCTAGTTTCGGAAGAACTATACGCCGATATTCTGACCCGCACGGGTGACGAACCACATACGCAAAATCCGGCGGGACTACCCGTTCAGAAAATGAGTAATCAGCAACAGCAAATGCTAAGGCAGATTATTGAGCACTACGTGAACACTTTTGAGGAGGCCGCCGCTCAAGCGTATCTGGCAGATTGGAAAAATGGCTTACCAGACGATCTGACTTTTGCCTGGTCGGGATCGACTGACTCTGGTGCTCCTGTTTACTATCGTATTCAAAGTGCTGATTTTTTGATTGAGTACGATAACCGCAGCGGTGAACCTAATCACATCCATTCGGTTTGGTACGATCTGAAAAATAAATTTGGTCAGTCTTTTTTGGGGATGGAATAGCGTGTAGTGTTAGGGTGCAAAGTTTTGAGGTTTGAGTGCATACTTTTGAGTTTTACATATAGTCGTCCGGCTATAATGACTCAGAACTTAAAAACTTGTAAGTTGTAATACTTCGCCTTTAAACACTACTTACCCTAACACCCTAACACCCTAACACCCTAACACCCTAACACCCTAACACCCTAACACCCTAACACCCTAACACTTCGCTCATTATGATTCTCAAGTGGTTTTCGGTACTGGTAGTTTTGCGGGTAGTTCTACTGCTGGCTACCATTACCGGATTGGTATTGATTTTCGGGCGGGCCGATCTGTTCTTCAATCAGATTATTTTAGGTAGTATCATTCTCATTCAGGTGTACGAACTGATTCGCTTTGTTACCCAGACCAACGCTGAGTTGGCTAAGTTTCTGTTAGCCATTAAGTACAACGATTTTACGGTTAACTTTTCGCGGAGCCGCCATTCGGGTTTTAAGCATCTGCACCCGGCTATGCGGGAGATTATGGAAGCCTATCGGCAGGTGAAAATTGAGAAAGAAGCCCAGTTTCAGTATCTACGTTTGCTGGTAAAGCATCTAAAAGTAGGGATTATCTCAGTAAAGGGTAAAGATGAAATTACGCTGATGAATCCTCCGGCCTTAGAACTATTGAGAACCTCGGCCTACCATCATTGGAAAAATATTCAGCTTAATCGTCCGCAGTTGGCCCAGGCAGTAGAAAACATGCAGGATGGCGATAGTCAGCTAGTAGAACTATCACTTCACGGAGAAATCCGAAGGTTATCGGTGCAGCTTAGCCAGGTTCGTTTGCTGAAAGATACGTACCGGATCATTACCCTGCACGATATTGAAGATGAGATAAATCGTAGCGAAACCCAGGCTTACCATCGGCTTATCCGAATTCTGACCCACGAAATTATGAATTCGGTTACGCCTATTTCTTCCCTTTCCGAAACGTTGCTGATGATGCTGGAAAACGATAAAGGTACTGTAAAAACCAAAGAGCAAATAAGTTCGGATTATCTGGAAGACCTGGCGTATTCGTTGCGTACTATTCAAAAGCGAACTGATGGCTTACTTTCCTTCGTAGAAGATTATCGTCGCCTGACCAAAGTTCCGCAGCCGCAGCGCAAACCGCTGTCAGTACAATCGCTGTTTGATACCGTAAGTCTGCTTATGCGAGGTGAGTTTGAAAAACATAACATCGTTTTACGCACGCACTGCCAACCGGAGAGTCTGTCTGTTTTGGCCGACCATCGACAGCTTGAGCAGGTATTTATCAATCTACTTACTAACAGTATCCAAGCAGTGGCAGGTCAACCCGAGCCAACTATTTCGCTCGAGGCATCGCAACAGGGTGAGAAGACAGTACTGGAAGTGGCCGATAATGGTTCGGGTATTCCCCCCGATAAACTAGATCAGATTTTTGTCCCCTTTTTCTCCACTAAAGAGAAAGGCTCAGGAATTGGGTTGAGTCTGTCTCGTCATATTATGGCCTTGCACGGTGGTAGTATTCGGGTACAGTCCCAACCGGGCACACCAACGGTTTTTTCTCTTACTTTCCCACCAGTGGCGGAGCTGCATCCTGAAGTAATTAATTTATGAGAAACAGTTTTGCACTCCTCTTAATTTGGCTGGCGATAGCTTCGGTAGCATCTGGTCAAACGCTGGATAACCCACTTTTCGTTTTCAACAATGGGGTGAAAGACAGTATCTACGATACGGTGGATGAGCAAATACAGCTATTGCTGGACAATGATTATCCTGGTATGGAAAAGCAAGGATTGGATAATTTTGATGAAGTGTACCAGGCACTTCGGGAAGATAATCTCAAACTATATACGGTTTACGTCAATATCAATCTGGATGATCCGGCGCAGCCCTACCATCCGCAGCTAGAAGAAGTGCTCAAAAAAATTGCCGGAACGGGCACTATGCCTTGGTTCTTCGTTACTAGTAAGCAGTATCCGCCTTCTTCGGCTGAGTACGATTCAGTAGCCGTACCAATTTTGCAGCAAGTGGCCGATTTGGCTCAACAGCACGACGTGCGAGTGATGCTGTATCCCCACCGCTACTTTTGGATTGAGAAAGTGGAAGATGCTATCCGGGTAGCCCGTAAAGCAAACCGCCGTAACCTGGGAATCACGTTCAACTTATGCCATTACTTAGCCAATCGTTACAATCTCGACCGAGATCCGTGGGCGGAACTACCCGCTTTGGCAAAAGCGGCTTCTCCGTATCTATTTGCGATCAGTCTCAACGGAGCTGATGCTACTCCATCGGACGCCAGTGACATTTGGGCTTCATTTATTCAACCCTTGGGCGAAGGTAGTTTTGATACCTACGATTTTCTAAAAACTTTCTTAGACTTAGGATTCGACGGGCCGGTAGGTTTACAGTGCTACAGCATTGATCAGGATAAGGCTGTTCACTTGAAGAAGTCTCATCAAACATGGGAGGAATATAAACAGCGCTACGCTTCGGAAGGAAAAAGATAACAGAAACTTAAAAAAGACGATGCAGCTCCGCTCTTGCCATATTATATCTTAGCAGAAAAAATACATGGCTGATTTATCTCCTCAAACGCTTACTGATCAGATTTTCACGCTCTACAAACGCTACGGAAATGATGCTTACGGTGAGTCAGTAACTCAAACCGAGCATATGGTGCAGAGTGCTCATTTAGCTAAACAAGAAGGGTTTGGTGACGAAGTGATACTAGCCGCCTTTTTCCACGACATTGGGCATTTTCTGGAGCATGAACCAGCGGAGCGTATGGGCGAACTAGGAGCCCAGCAGCACGACAGGCTGGGAGGTGACTTTTTACGGAAACGGGGTTTTTCTGAACGAATGGCACGGCTGATAGAAGGCCACGTAGCGGCCAAACGATACCTTACCTTTTGCAACCCCAATTATTACGAAACCCTATCGGAGGCTAGCAAACAAACACTACAGTATCAGGGTGGAGCAATGGCGGCGGACGAAGCCCAAGCCTTTGAACAGGATGAGCTGTTTGATCTGATGATAAAAATGCGCCATTGGGACGATGAGGCCAAAGTACCCAACCGTCCCATAAAAAATCTGGATCGCTACCGAGAGATGTGCCTGAATTACCTTTGCCAGAGGGTAGATCACTAACCGCTACACCACCGCTTTCTCGGCCTGCAACTGTTGGGTTAGCCCTACGGCATCTACCTGCATCCAGTGGTTGATAATCTTGTTATTTTCTAATTGGTAAATGATAATGCCATCCGTTTCAACATCGTTGCCGGTAGCGGGCATTCCCATAAATTCAGCTTTATGCGTCCCCGCAAACCGGAAGCGCACCGTCACTTTATCATCTTCGGCAATTAAATCCTGAATATGCAGACGATAAAGTGGAAACGCAGCTTCGAATACCTCAATGTGCTGCTTTAGTTCCGAATCCTGGTCAGACACATATTTGTCAATCAAATCACGGGTTTTCTCATGTCCGCTAACCGCCTCCAGATACTCTTTTACTAATTGTTTGTTTTGTTCACTCATCACTTAAAAGGTTTAGGTTTATGATAAATTAACCGCCAGAATAATTATACTGACTGCCGCTAAAGTATAGGTTACGTATATCGGAATATTGTAAAAAACGGTCAATTTATGATGAGCGGAGGAGCTGCTCGCGCAGACTCTTACGTTGGTGGATGTATTTCATTGGGTTCTCACCGGAGAGGCCCATAAATTCTTTAATAAAATGAGACTGATCGTAGAATCCTCCGTAGTTAATAAATTCTTTCCACGACAGGTTTGGGTTGCTCGACAAACAGTGGTTTATATAATTAAATCGCTTCAATCGGGCGTAGGTCTTAGGTCCAATACCTACCTTCGTTTTAAACTTTCGGCGCAGCTGACGGGGGCTCATACAAACTTCATTCGCTAATTCATCCATTGAGAGCATACCTCTCTTTCGGAGGATACTGTCTACTGCATGATCAATGGGAGTGTCCGCGTTCGGTGATTTTTCCAGTAAATCCAGCATAAACTGCTCCAGTACCATGATTCGCTCCTGATCACCCGAGGCCGCTTTGATTTGCTCGGTAACTTCATCAGCTTTGTTTCCCAAAAGTACCCGTAGATCTACCCGCCGATCTAGTAGTTCCTCTGCCGGGGGTGTAGGCAATAGATTTTGAAAGGCAGTGCCCCAAAGTAAGATGCCGCAACACCCTACTGTACCGCTAAACCTTAGGATGTAATTGCTCAGCGAGATACCCGTGAGAAAACACGATGGTACCGTTTCGTTACCCACTGTAGGGTTACACAGTTGGTAGCAATCCCCGTAGTTGAACACGAATGCGTAAGTCGGATTAACCGAGCTCTTTACTTCAAAAGGAGTACTAAGTTGCGACGAGTGTTCCAGCACGTAGTATCCCCGAACATACTGCTGAAGACGAGGTGATGGACTGATTTTTTGATAGCGCATACCCTAAGTTAGCTTGTAGTACAGTTTGTTTTTCAAAATCTACCTGGCCTCAAATCCAAAGATTCCAAACCTTCACCACTCTTTCAGAAAAATAATAAGGTGACTGGTTAAAATTAGTATTGTAGCGACCCATGCAGCAGCCGGGCCGGGTTGTTTGCGCTTTCTGTTCGTGGTTTCATTTTCAGCACTTAGAGAAACAAACTTCCGAATACGTTTCAAAGAGGCATGGCTGGTACATAATGTTACCTGCCGTTTTAGCTTTTTTCAGTCATTAATGCTTTTTCATTCGCCTGATATTGATGCAGAAAGTCGGGGCAAAAATCATAGTCATTAGGCCAGTAGATTCCCCGTCCATTTTCATATAACTCCACCTTTCGAAAATAAGCTGGGTCTGACAAAGGTCTACTTAATTTGTCTTCCCCAATAAATGGTTTAAAGTCAATTGTTTTCTCTGTACCATCGCTGAAATTGAAATGAATTTTCTTGTCATCTATTATTCTAAAATTCTTTATACTTATCATATTATTTTCGTTTCAGTCTAATGGTTCAATTTTGTCTAAAGTCTCATGATCCCTGGCTTTTTGCTAATTGCTTAACAATTCATCCCGATGTTCTATTGCCCATTCAATTGTAGAACATCCGTATGATGATTCCATAAAATCTGCTTATTTCTGGCATCTTTTGATTTTTTGTTCATAAGCAAATTTAATCATTTTTTCTATGGTAGGTAACAATTGTATAATGGCAATATCTCCGTTATACGCCTGATATTAGCGGGTAACGGATATACATTGCCGTTATTTTTCTTATATCATCGGTGCTCTGCGAGTCAATCTAGCGGAATTTTGATACTTCGCTGGATGGAAAATGACCTGGAAAAATCGCCAATGATTAATAGTAACGTCCCATTATTTCATGCTCCACAATGGTTTTACGAAGTGCGAGGGGTTCAATGGTGCCTTGCTGGCTGTAGATGCGCTTTCCGCCGGGTTCAACTAGAACAGTGTAGGGCAACGCTCCTTCCCACTCGGGGTCTATGGCTTCAATGAGGGCGTATTTGTCATCTTTGGCAAAGAGGTAGTTCGGTACGGCTGAGTTCTCCTTCTCTAAAAACTTCTGCGCCTTTTCTTTCTGCTCGGGCCGGTCGGCACTAATGGAGATAAACTCAAAAGCGCGATCTTTATACATGCGGTGCATTACTACAAACTCAGGGTACTCCAGCACGCATGGGCCACACCAAGTAGCCCACACATTGATTAAGCGAAGTTTATCTGTATCGTTCTTCAGCAGGTCGGCAATACCCGCTTCGTCTATCATTTCCAGGTTCACCGGTTTCTCTTCCCACTCGGCATATACTTTTTCCTTGTATTCATCTTTCCAGGCCCACTTCACCGAACAGCCAAAAGTTTTGGTTTTAGGTTCAGACACCGCTTCTCCCGACAAAACGGCATCTATTGCTGCGCGAGCATCTTCAGCATTCGCTGAGCCTGGTTTCTCGGAGCCATCCAATCGTCCGACGTACTGTAGAGTTCGAGACTTATCAAAAACAAAAATGTGTGGTGTCGCCACAGGTCCGTACTGGATAGACATGGCGTGATCGTCGCCATCGTAGAGATACGGAAAATTGTAGTTCATATCCTCGGCCCGAACCTGCATATCTTCGTAGGTATCGCCCAAATCAGAATAACCCAATTCACCGTAAAGCAGCGAGAGCGGACTATTGGGCGAAATGGCAACCACCGCTACTCCTTGGCCTTCATAATCATTGGCTAGGTCAATCACCCGTTGCTCGTAAGCTTGGGCGGTAGGGCAGTGGTTACAGGTGAAAACAATGGCTAGTACTTCGGTATCATCAAAATCAGCTAGTTCGTAATATTTTCCGTCTACTCCGGGTAAACGAAAATCCGGGGCTTTAGCCCCAACTTCTAACGTATTGACTTCTACTTCTTCCACTGCTTGGGGCGACGCTTCAAAAGAGGCGGTGGTGGCGGGAGTCGTCTCAGCTTCCTCAGTAGTGTTTTTGCTAGTCTGTTCCGGATTTGACTGGCAGCCGACTACCAGAGAAAATGCTGCCAAATAAGTTAATACGTTAGAAAGAGGGTGACCGTAAGATATTTTTGAAAGTGAAAGTTGCATAGTGGTTAGGTTTGCGTCAGCAAAAGATACATTTTCAGTTAAGAGGAAGCAAACCAGTGACAAAGTGTATGATAACTTTTATGATTGAAGATGTCAATATGACATAAAATAATCGAGTACTTCTCAAAAATAAGACATTTTGTCATTAATAAAGCTCTAATTTCGTGATTTTCGGCATTGGTATTCAGTTTGTTTCTACAATAGCGTAATCAATTAAACCAATAATTAAAATACTAAATACTATGAACTTGATACGTTATAACACAGCATTCCCTCGATTCTTTGATGATTTTGTGACCAAAGAATTAGATCAATTATTTGACACTAGTGGTCAGCGTGGTCGTCGCTTGCCAGCAACGAATGTAAAAGAAACTGAAGATCACTTTGCCCTGGAATTAGCCGTGCCTGGTTTTGAGAAAGACGATTTCAAAGTACAGTTAGACCAAGATGTACTAACTGTTTCAGTAGAGAAAGAAGAGAGTACAGAGGATAAGAATGACAACTTTGTGAAGCGAGAATTTCGTTATCACAACTTTAGCCGAAGCTTCCGCTTGCCCGAAAATGCAGTGGATGGCGATAAAGTAGCCGCCAAGTACGAAGCCGGTATTCTTACCTTAACCTTGCCCAAGCGAGAAGAGATGAAGCCTAAGCCAGCACGTACTATTGAGATTGGCTAAGTAAATATGTACATAGCATGTGGTAAAGAGGCGGGTAATTTACTCGCCTTTTTTTTGCCTAGCCCAACACCAACCACCTTTTTTCGTGATAATTAGCACGTAACCAGAAATATGATAAGTTAGAAGTACAATAAGAAATAACTACTATTGACAAACAGAACCAAGACGGAAAAGACAATGAATAATGTTTTGGGTAATGATAGAGGAGCTTGAGAAGTTGCGGAAGGAAAATGAAAGCTAATAATGCATATGGAATACAAAGACTACTATAAAGTATTGGGAGTAAGCAAAACTGCTTCGCAGGAGGAAATTAAAAAAAAGTACCGCAAGTTGGCGGTAAAGTATCATCCTGATAAAAATAAAGGCGATAAAGCCAAAGAGGAGAAGTTCAAAGAAATTACCGAAGCCTACGAGGTGCTGAAAGACCCCGAGAAGCGCAAGCAGTACGATGAACTGGGGGCCAACTGGAAGCAATACCAGCAGCAGGGAACCAACGGTGGTTACCGAGGTAACCCCTACGCCGGACGGGGCGGAGCTACTCAGTACGACGGTGATTTTTCTGATTTGTTTGGCGATGGGGGCGGTTTCTCCGATTTCTTCGAGAGCTTTTTTGGGCGAGGACCCGGTCATACCCGCGATCCGAGGGGAAGAGAAAGTGGGGCTTTTAAGGGAGCCGATATTCAAGCGAATGTGACCATTACCCTGGAAGATGCTTACGAAGGTGGTACCCGATTGATTAACCTAAATGGAAATCGGTTGCGCTTAAAGCTTAAGCCGGGTATTGAAGATGGTCAGACACTCAAAATCAAAGGAAAGGGGCAACCCAGCATTCAGGGTGGGCCAGCGGGTGATTTGTACTTAACGGTGGAAGTGGCTCGCCATCCGTATTTTAAGCGTAAAGGACATGACTTATATAGTACGCAGGAAGTAGATATGTATACGGCTACCCTGGGTGGCAAAGTGGAGATTAAAACGCTGAAGGGTAGTACAGTTAGCGTTACTATTCCTAAAGGTACCGATAGTGGAAAAGTTCTTCGGCTGAAGGGCTTAGGAATGCCAGTTTACCAGAAAAAGGAACAAACAGGTAACTTGTTTGTGGAAGTAAAAATAGTAACGCCTAAAAATCTGACGAAGGAAGAGGAGGAGTTACTAAAAAAGCTACAGAAGCTCGGTAGCAGTGCGTATACCTATGCTACTTAGATCAAACTCCGGGCCGAGCTAGGAGGCGTGTTGACCAAGTTATAATCTATAAAGTAATCAAATTTATTCTCAGAGAACCGCCTTACCCAAGTAACTTCGCTATGGCTAATACGACTACTTACTTAGCGCACCTAATAGCATTGTGGTTAATTTGGCCTATACTTCTAACTACTCATTCGCTCTGGGCTCAGAATTCCGACCAAGCTCAGCCCAATGTTATTGTTATTCTAGTAGATGATTTAGGCTACGGTGATGTGAATTTTGGTTTAGCCGAAGGCAAGGCGTTTCGTAACCCCTACGTGCAGACCCCAAACTTAGCAAAGCTAGCCGGCGAAAGTCTCGTATTACAGCATCACTACGCAGCTTCGCCGGTATGTTCGCCTTCTCGGGCTGGCTTGCTCACAGGTAGAACTCCCACTCGTTACAATATCAATTTGTACATCCGCGACAATCGGGATGATGACCTCATTTTTTTACCCGGCCGAGAAGTTACAATTGCTGAAGTGCTACAGTCAGCGGGTTATCAAACGGCTATTTTCGGAAAATGGCACCTAAACGGAGCTGATTGGGAAGACCCAAAGAGTTGGACTGGCTGGACGGGCTCTTTTCCTAAACAACAAGGCTTCGAGGCAGGTATGGTTAGCAAGGAAAATCCGCATTTCACTCGACTTCTGAAAACAAACACCCAACAACATCCAGGCGATTTCTTCAGCGTAGATGGAAAGCCACTGGGACCAATTAAGGGCTACACTAGCGATATTATTACCGAAGCAGCCACAAATTGGTTAAAAGAGGAACGAGATGTATCCCGTCCGTTTTTTCTGTATCTACCGTACGATGCAGTGCATATTCGCGTAGCCGCGGCGGACGAATACGTTAGCAGGTACAATACGGGCGATGCCCGAAAAGATGCTTACTACGCTAATATCACCCATCTGGATGCGACTATCGGCAATTTGCTTAGTAGTTTGGATTCACTTAATCTTACTGACAATACCCTGCTCTTCTTTTCTAGTGATAATGGTCCCGATGTACTAAAAAAGTGGGAAGCTACTTACTACTGTTACGGAACCTCTTACCCTTTGGCAGGGCAGAAGTATCAGCTTTACGAAGGGGGAATTCGCGTACTGGGTTTAGTTCGTTGGCCCGGTAAAATCGCTCCCGGAATCTCGGATGCTCCCAACAGCACTTTGGATATCTTACCAACCTTCTGCGAACTAGTAAGGCAACCCTTGCCCAATGATCGTCCGCTAGACGGAGTTAGTATTCTGAGTCATTTGACTGAAGGAAAACCTATTGAGCGGGAAAAGCCCCTGTACTGGCAGTTTGAAGATCCTCGGGAGTTTGTCACGATAGGTGAGGGGTATGACCGTCGGCTAGATGGTAGTCAGAAAGTAGATAAGCCAAGTCCGGTAGTTGCGATTCGGGAAGGGAATTATGTGCTACGAGGATTTCAAAACAAAGCATTCACGCTGCCCACTGAATTTACGCTGTACGATGTAGTGAATGACCCCGAAGAGCTAGAGGAACTATCTAAGGTAAAAAGCGATCTATTTGCCTCGATGAAGCAACAGCTACTGGAAATGTATCGAGCGGTAAATGCTGAACGGGAAAAAACGGCTGTCGAGATTGAGCAAAAAGTATCACAACTAGAATAGTAAGGAGCATACTTGCATTTAGTACTTTGGCAAACCATAAAATTCTTATACCTTTGCACTGCGGGTACGACCAGCTCCTGCTGAACTCCCCCAGGCCAGGAATGGAGCAAGGGTAGGCGGTCGTAGCGGTGCGATACCCGCTTTTTTTTGTCCTTTGTCAACAGTTGTTTAAGAATCGTTTGAGAATCTAATTCTCTCTAGTCCACAGTCCATCATCAGTTACTCAAGGCTTCTATCTTCTGATTCCGGTTTCCCGTCTCCATTCTCCGGTTTCCGTTTTTTCATTACCTTCACCCTGAAAAAGTGCGTGGGAATATGTACATCATTAAAGTAAAGGGAAAAGCGAAAATACCGGATTACATTCAGTTACGGGACAATAATTTTGTACTGATTGCCTACTTTCGGGCTGATCGGGCACTAAAAAATCTACATAAATACGGACTGGAAGGAAAAGAAGAGGCGCTGGAAAAGGTGATTGCCGGATTGCCGTTCGGAAAAATTCAAAAACTGGAGATATAATGAAAGACAACTCTTTCTCAGGTCAGCCGGTGGTAGACGTTCGAAATGCCTGTATTTTTCAGGAGCATCAGGTAGTGCTGGAAGATGTACACTTTTCAGTAGCCCGGGGGGAGTTTGTGTACTTAGTAGGTCGTACCGGAAGCGGGAAAAGCTCGCTGATGCGAACCCTCTACGCCGATCTGCCTCTCCGGATTGGCGAGATGGATGTAGCGGGCTACGCCATTAAAAATATTAGCCGTTCAGATGTGCCCTACCTTCGGCGCAAGCTGGGTATTATCTTTCAGGACTTTCAACTTTTTGCCGACCGTACGGTAGATGAGAACCTCAATTTTGTAATGCGAGCCACGGGTTGGAAAGAGCGAGCTAGTATGAAAAAACGCTTGGTAGAAGTGCTCATGCAAGTGGGCTTAGGTTCAGCCGGAACCAAACTGCCCCACCAGTTATCTGGCGGAGAGCAACAAAGGGTGGCTATTGCTCGCTCATTAATTAATCGTCCTATTCTACTGGTAGCTGACGAGCCAACCGGAAATCTCGACCCCAGTGTATCCGAAGGTATTCTTAGTCTGTTTCGAGAAATAAACCAGCAGGGCACTACCGTGCTGATGGCTACCCATAGCCACGAGTTTGTCCGAAACTACCCCGCCCGGGTGCTCAAGTGCGAGCACGGTCGTCTCCTCGATTCCCAGCGGGAAGATTTTGAGCTCAATAGTACCTATTGATGGAGTCCGGAGAAGGGAGACCGGGGAAATATAAAATGTTCAAATTTTTGGACTCCGGTTTCTGGTCTCCGATGTTACTATTTCTGTTAGGGTTCAATTTCTGCTAATTTTAACCAATAGTCCATAAATCCTAAATAATTCATGAAACTAGCCGCTATCGATATTGGTACTAACTCTATCCACATGATTGTGGTACAAGTTCAGCGTAACAATACTTTTGACGTGATTGAGCGGGAGAAGGAAATGGTGAAACTAGGGGAGGGGGTATTTGCTACCAATCGACTGAGTGATCGGGCGTACGAGGAAGGGTTGGAAGTAATTAGAAGGTACGTACAATTGGCCGACCAGCTAGGGGTAGATGAGATTATTACTGCGGCTACCAGTGCCACTCGAGAAGCGCGTAACGGAGGTGAATTTTTGGATGCTATCGTGAAGGAAACCGGGATTGCTCCGCAAGTGATCTCAGGTAAAGAAGAAGCTCGACTTATCTTTTTAGCGGTTCGGCAAGCGATTGCTTTACAAGGAAAGAAAGCGTTAGTGCTGGATATTGGTGGCGGTAGCACCGAAGTTGTGGTAGGCGATGAAAAAGAAGTACTATTTCGTAGTAGCGTTAAGTTAGGGGTGCGCCGCTTGCTGGACATGTTCGACCATCAGGGGCCTATCGGGAAAGAAGCACTGAAGGTACTGGAAGCGCATATCAAACAAGTAGCTCGCGATGTGATTAATGAAGCGAAGCAGCACGGATTTAGCCAGATGATCGGTACTTCTGGGACAATCCGCACACTGGGCGAAGCGGTATTAATTGAAACCGGAGAAGAAAGCCTACAGTCAGTCAACGCGGAGAAAGTATCTCGCGCTGACCTGGAAAAGCTCACTAAAAAGCTACTTAAATTAGAAGCCGATGAGCGTACGGATGTGAAGGCCGTCAGTTCCCGTCGGGCCGATGCTATTCATCTGGGAGGAGTGCTGCTAACGCAACTGCTTCAACTCGCTGAGGCTAAAGAAATCACGCTCTGTGATGCCTCGCTGCGCGAAGGATTGATTATTGACCATATTCAGCAGTACGCCAAAAAAGGAGCAGATTTATCTGAGCACGAAGATTTACGCTATCGTAGTGCCGCTCAACTGGCACTGAAGTACGATGTTGATCTGGAGCAGGCATCGCATGTGGCTGCTTTAAGCACGCAACTCTTCTGCGGACTTTCTTCGCTACATTCGTTGAAAGTATACGAGCAAAACATTTTAGAATATGCAGCTTTACTGCATGAGGTAGGGCAGTACATCAGCTTTAAACGCTACCATAAAAATTCCCGTTACATTATCAAACACGCTCGTTTGAGAGGCTTTACCAATGAGGAGATACTACTGGTTGGTCACGTAGCCCGCTACCATCGTAAAGCCGAACCATCTAAATCCCAGAAAAAGTATCGTAAACTCAGTAAGCGACAGCGAAATATAGTTGCTATCCTAGCAGGAATTCTTCGTATTGCCACCGGGCTTAATACCACCAAGAACCAGTTGGTTCGGAATGTACGTTGTCAGATTTCAAAAAAAGAAGTTAAAATTATTCCTTCCGGTTCATCTACTCTAGATATTGAACTGTGGGCGGCTGATCGCAATAAAAAGGTGCTAGAAGAAGCATTAGACCGAAAGATTACAGTGCTGGTGAATACCTAAGCCGATGATTTTAGTGTTCTATCAAATTTGAAATTGAGGCTGAAGGTGTTTGAGTTTGATGCGGTGTGCTGTTAGTACCCGATCTGTCATCGCGATCATTCCATGATGGTGATACGAAGCGACTTCACGTACCAGCGGGTGGGGAAATCAGAAACAATTGTTCTCGTTTTTAGTGAACATTGAGGCGAGTTTTGCGTATTGATTGGGCTGGGAAATCCTGCAAATTAGGGTGGTTTAACTATGAAATTATTCAGTTGTCAGAAGTGCGGTCAGTTGTTGTACTTTGAAAATGTTCGCTGCGAACGCTGCCATAGTCCATTAGGGTTCACTCCTGATTCAATGGACTTACTAACGCTAGTCTCGGCCGGTGATAAGACGTTTCAGGCCTACGACAATCAGGCAGAGGTTTATCGATACTGCGCCAATGCCCAGTATGACGCCTGTAATTGGTTAATTCCGGCTTATGATTCAAATAATTACTGTACTGCTTGTCAGCTTAACCGAACCGTGCCCGATTTGGCAGACAAAAACAATCTGAAGCTCTGGCGAAAACTGGAAACTGCCAAGCATCGCTTGGTCTACACGTTACTAAAAATGAAACTACCGCTAACCCCCAAACCGGTAAGTACTACTACTGGATTGGCTTTTGATTTTCTGGCCGACTGGATTGATGTAAAAGGCGAAATACAGAAAGTTCTTACCGGACATGCTCAGGGGTTGGTTACCATCAATATTAACGAAGCGGATGATGCTCATCGAGCCCAAATGAGGCAAGATATGGGCGAACGTTATCGCACTTTGTTAGGACACTTTCGGCACGAAGTAGGGCACTACTACTGGGAACTGCTCATTGCCGATAGCAATAACCTACCGGAGTATCGCGCTCTCTTCGGCGATGAGCGACAGAACTACGGTGAGGCTCTGCAATCGCACTATCAGCAAGGGCCACCGCTTGGCTGGCGCGATAGTTTTATTAGCTCCTACGCTACAGCTCATTCTTGGGAAGATTGGGCGGAAACCTGGGCGCATTACCTGCACATGGTAGACACCCTAGCTACCGCTTATGCGTTTGGTCTGCAAATACAACCTCGGGTAACCGAAGAGGAAAAACTAATCGCCGAGATAGATCGCGACCCCTACCGGATAAGAAGGTTTGATCGTATCTTAGAGCTATGGCTTCCCCTGACCATTGCGATGAATAGCATTAACCGTAGCATGGGTCAGCCCGATATGTATCCGTTCGTAATATCCGATGCAGTAGCTGCCAAGCTATCGTTTATTCATAATATAGTTCGTGCTTCCGCAAGTGATGACTGATGACTAATGAATAGTGAGTAATGAATAATGAGTGGTGAATGTTGGATGGCAGGTAGCGAAAAATTAACTTCCATCAATCATCAATCATCAATCATCAATCATCAATCATCAATCATCGCTCATTGTACATTGCTATTGCTCGTCAGGCTTTTTGTCCTAACTTTGCCATAACTCTGGAAAAACGATGTTCCTTCTATGTCTAATTCATTAAAAAGAGTGCATTTTATCGCCATCGGCGGTAGTGTAATGCATGATCTGGCGTTGCATATTGCCCAAAAAGGGGTACAAGTAAGCGGTTCTGACGACGAAATTTACGATCCCGCCCGAGGTGCTCTCGCTAAGGCTGGACTACTACCGGAACAAACCGGTTGGTTCCCTGAGAAAATCACCAAAGAACTGGATGCCGTAATCTTAGGGATGCACGCCCGGCCCGATAACCCTGAGTTACAGAAGGCGCAAGAATTGAACATTCCTATTTTATCGTACCCCGATTTTATCTACGAAAACAGTCGTGATAAACAACGGGTCGTGGTTGCGGGTAGTCATGGTAAGACAACCATCACCTCCATAATTGTGCATGTTCTAAGCCAACTAAACCGGAGCTTCGACTATGTTATTGGTGCCAAGATTGATGCTTTACCAGGGCGAGTACAACTTAGTGATGCGCCGCTTATTATTATTGAGGGTGACGAATACCTTTCCTCTCCCATTGACCGTAGCCCGAAAATTCTGAAATATCACCACCATATTGGGCTGATCAGTGGCATTGCTTGGGATCATTACAATGTATTTAAGACGGAAGATGAATACGTGCAGCAGTTTGATCGCTTTGCCGATGCCTCGCCCAAAGCCGGAGTACTAATTTACTGCGAAGAGGATGATATGGCGACTGTAATCGGCCGAAAAGAGCGAGCCGATGTTGCCCGAATAGAATATAAAACCCATTCGCACCAAGTGCGCGACGGAAAAAGTTATCTTACCACGCCCGAAGGCGAAGTGCCTGTTAAGTTGTTCGGATCGCACAATATGCAAAATATTAGCGGAGCCCTGGAAGTATGCAAGCGGATTGGCGTAACCGAAGCGCAGTTCTACTCAGCTATTGGTTCGTTCCAGGGTGCAAATATGCGCCTGGAACTAGTAGTTGAAAACGAGGGTACTCGGTTGTACAAAGACTTTGCTCACGCCCCGTCAAAATTGCTAGCCACCACCAAAGCAGTAAAAAACCAATTTCCTGACCGAACATTGGTGGCTTGTGTAGAACTGCACACCTACAGTAGCTTAAATCCTGAGTTTGTAGGGCAGTACCAAGATACGCTGAAAGATGCCGACGTAGCCATCGTCTATCATAACCCTGAAGTTTCTAAACATAAAAAATTAATTCCACTAACTGACGAACAGCTCAAAACCGCTTTTAACCAAAATAATATTCTCATCTTTACTCAGACCGACGAACTCAAAAAGTATCTGACAGAACAAGAGTGGCCCAATAAAAACCTACTAATGATGAGCTCCGGCACCTTTGGCGGATTAGATTTGGTTGAGCTTGGCAAAGAAGTTATCGGGTAGATAGAGAACGGTTGGCGCGGGGAGTAATGACTAAGGGAAAACGGAGCACGGAGAACGGAATTCAAAACCGATGGTTGATGAAACTAACGAGTCCATAAATAATGACTGATAATTAATACCCAATACCACAACATTTTAACACTTCAAATTTCTAAACCTGTGGACTGTAGACTATCGACCGTGGACTAATAACCATTCAACAATTTAGCAATCGGACATCAACACCTGAACACTTCAGGCTTCTAAACTTGTAGACTGTAGACTATTGACCGTGGACTAAAAAGCAATTAAATAATCGAATTCCATGAAAGCATGATAAATTTAAAACTGAAGAACCCTTTAACATTTTTTGACCTGGAGAGCACAGGAGTTAATGTTACCAAAGACCGCATAGTAGAGTATTCTTTCATCAAAATACTGCCTAATCAGCAGACAGAAACGCTTACCCAACGGATTAACCCCGGGGTGCCGATTCCGCAGGAAACCAGCTTAATTCACGGCATTTACGATGAAGATGTAAAGGATGCTCCTACGTTTAAGGAAGTGGCTCGTAAACTGCATAAGTTTCTGGAGGGTAGCGACTTAGCTGGGTTCAATATCATTAAATTTGATGTACCCATGCTGGTAGAATCTTTTCTTCGGGAGAATATTGAGTTTGACGTAAGCCGAAGGAAGTTGGTAGATGCTCAGAAAATATTCCATATGATGGAAAAGCGTACGCTATCGGCGGCCTACAAATTTTACTGCCAGAAGAATCTGGAAGACGCTCACAGTGCCGAAGCAGATACTCAGGCCACGCTAGAAGTGTTGAAAGCCCAAGTGGAAAAGTATGCTGGCGAAGAAGTGGTGGATTTACAAGGTAATAAGGTAGGCGTAATTCGTGATGATGTGGAATCGCTACACCAAGTATCTACTACTAAAATGGTAGATTTAGCCGGGCGATTTAGCTTCAACAATAATGGTGTCGAAATTATCAACTTCGGAAAACACAAAAATAGGCCAATAGAGGAAGTGCTAGCTTCTGAACCAGCTTTTTACGACTGGATGATGAAAGGTGACTTTCCACTGGATACTAAGCGCATTCTTACTGAAATAAAGCTGCGAGGTTTAAAATCTAGATTTTAGCCTTCTTCCTTCGGGTTTTACCTACTTTTTATAGTAACTTTAAGGTAAACTTTTTAAGCTTACACTAATCAACTACGCGTACAACCTGCTGTTTTATGGCCAAGACCATCATTGTATCGAATCGCCTCCCCATTAAAATATCCCGTAACGAAAATGAACAACTAGAGTATCAAACCAGTGCCGGTGGGTTGGCTACTGGTTTGGGTTCAATTTACAAAGAAGGGAACAACTTATGGATTGGCTGGCCTGGACTAGTTACTAGCAAAAAGGAGGAGAAAAAAGAAATTACCGAATCCATTGGGAAAGAGAGTATGTTCCCGATCTTTTTGACCGAAGACGATATTCGAGACTTTTACGAAGGCTTCAGTAACGAAACCCTCTGGCCTAACTTTCACTACTTCACGCAGTATGCCATCTACGAGCCTCGGCTGTGGGAAGCCTACAAACGAGTGAACCGTAAGTTTGCCGATGAAATTCTGAAGAAAACTGAGCCGGGCGATACACTCTGGGTGCACGATTATCAGTTGATGTTGGTGCCCGGTATGCTACGTGAGGCTCAGCCTGAACTAAGCATTGGCTTCTTTTTGCATATTCCGTTCCCTTCTTACGAGATATTTCGGTTACTACCCTGGCGACGCGAGCTTCTAAACGGAGTGTTGGGTTCTGATTTGGTAGGCTTTCATACCTACGATGATATGCGCCACTTCCTTAGTTCGGCCAGCCGATTAGCCGGATTAAGCAGCTCCCAGGGGCTGGTAGTGGTAAACAACCGGCAGGTAATGGTAGACTCTTTCCCAATGGGAATTGACTACGACAAATACGCCGAGGCCGCCGCTTCTCCCGGTGCTTTAGAGAAAGAAGTATACTACCGGATTTCTTTGGGCGATCAGAAACTCATCTTATCTATCGACCGACTAGATTACTCCAAAGGAATTCCTCAGCGACTGGAAGCCTTTGAAATGTTCTTTGATCGCTACCCCAAATACCGCGATAAAGTATCGCTTATTATGGTGGTGGTTCCCTCGCGCGACTCAGTAGGAAAATATAAAGAACTGAAAGAGGAGGTAGATCGTTTGGTGGGGCGTATCAACGGAAAGTACGGGAAAATTAACTGGACTCCGGTGCACTTTTTCTATCGCTCGTTTCCGCTGGAAGAACTGTCGGCCTTTTACCGAATGGCTGACGTGGCGTTGGTAACTCCAATGCGCGATGGTATGAATCTGGTCTGTAAAGAGTTTATTGCCAGCAAAATAAATAAGAAGGGCGTACTGATTCTGAGTGAGATGTGCGGTGCTTCTAAAGAACTTTCGGATGCTATTCTGATTAACCCGAATGATACCAACCAGCTGGTTGAAGCAATTAATGAGGCGTTAACCATGCCCGAAGAAGAGCAGATTCAGCACAACACCAACATGCAGAATTCATTAAAGCGTTATAATATTTCTCACTGGGTAAACCTATTTATGAAAAGTCTAACCACAATTAAGGAAATGCAGCACAGTATGCAAACCCGCCACTTAGATGAGCTGTCGCAAGAAAAAATGTTAAAGGAGTTTAGTAAGGCTAACGAGCGACTTATTTTTCTGGATTACGACGGAACCCTCACCGGGTTTCACAGCGATCCGCGCGATGCCAAGCCTGACGATGAGCTGAAGGAAATCATGCAGAATTTGGTGAAGGAAGAAAAAAACAAAGTAGTGGTGATAAGCGGTCGCGATAAAGACACGCTTGGTGGCTGGATGGGTGAATTTGATGTGACCCTGATTGCTGAGCACGGAATCTGGATGCGGGAAGTGGAAAAAGACTGGCGCACCGTAGTACCCATTAAAGGTGATTGGAAAAAGGAAATTATGCCAATTCTGGAGATGTACGTGCAACGTACTCCCGGCTCATTCATTGAAGAAAAAGACTTCTCGCTGGTCTGGCATTACCGCAAAGTAGAAACCGGCTTGGGCGAATTACGAACTCGCGAGTTAGCTAGTCACTTGAAGTACATTTCATCCAACAGCAACTTGCAGGTGCTAGAAGGCGACCATGTGGTGGAAATTAAAGATCGGGAAGTAAACAAAGGGCGTACGGCTCACCAGTGGCTCAACCAAACCTCCCACGATTTTGTGTTCGCCATTGGCGATGATGCTACGGACGAAGATACCTTCAAAGCTATGCCTCAAGAGGCCTACACTATAAAGGTAGGTAGTAAAACCTCGGCAGCTCGCTTCAACGTTAATTCTTACAAAGATGTACGAGCCTTGCTGAAAGAAATGATTGCCGAAGGCTGAAGAAGCGAATAGCTTTATCATGAATTGCTGAAGGTAGTCACGGAGACCGGAAACCGGAGTCGGGAGACCGAAGTAAGAAGGTAACGAATAGTGAATAATGGTTAATGAATAATTAGTGGTGAATGTTGGATGGCGGGTAGTAAAAAATTAAATTTCATCAATCATCAATCATCAATCATCAATCATCAATCATCAATCATCGCTGCTGTAAGATTTGTTGTGAAGTACTTGTTTCTAGGATAGTTTTAGTCGGCGAAAAATTCTGCTTGGAAATTCATAAGAAATAGCTCTTGTTGAGAGCGGGTTACCGCCGTATAGAGCCAGCGAAGATATTCGGTATTGAGTCTCTCCTCTGGCAAATAACCTTGGTCTACGAACACCGCATCCCATTGCCCGCCCTGCGATTTATGGCAGGTGAGCGCGTAGGCGTACTTTACCTGAAGGGCATTTAGGTATATATCGTTGCGGATGGCTTCTTGTTGCTGCTGATGCGTTTCTTTATCTTGATATTCTTCCAACACATGCTGATAAAGATCGCGATACTTTTCTTCTTCTAAGGCCACGCTGGGAGAATGCAGCACATCCAGCATAATCTTAGCATCAAAGGGTGGCTGGTCGGGATAGTCCAGTAACTGTAGTTCTAAATCGGCGAAGCGCAATCCGTACTTCTCTTCCAGATTAAATACTTTGATAATTTCTACAAAATCACCATTGGCTAAAAAAGAAATGTCGCTGTTTTCTTCGGTGAAGAAATAGTTGTTCTTCACAATCATCAGGTAATCGCCTACTTCTAGCTCATTCTCGTAAAAAAATATCTGGTGGCGAATAAACCGATTGTATTGCACCGACGCTTTGTTTGATCGGCAGATAACGGCGGTATTTTCTCTTCCAAACTTATCGTAGGCGTAGCGTAACCCATCTTCTAACTTTCTTCCTTCCATTCGGTAGACATCAGGAAAGCCCTTCGTTTTCATCTGAATACTAAACTCGTTTAGAATGAGTTGCTTCCGAAGCTGGGTGGCATTATCTAAAATACCGGAGTTTTGCTCCTGGCGCATCACCTCAATAAGCTCAGTTTCAAAAATAGTAAGTCCGTAAAAATGCTCCAGGTGCTCAGCATCTAAGCCCTGGCTAAGGGTTTGACCCACCGGGGGAAGCTGAGCGGAATCGCCAATAAGCATCAGCCGGTTGCTAGGTTGTTCAAATACGTAATCAATTAAATCGGAGAGTAAACCACTACGGCTCGCCCCAATGTCATTAGAAAGCATGGAAGCTTCGTCGATGACGAACAGTGTGTTTTTCTGATAATTTTTTCGGCGGGAGAACTGCAATCGTCCCGAAATCGGATCGGCTACTCGCTGATAAATAATTTTATGAATGGTGAATGCGCTACGCTCCGAATAGCTGGCCATTACCTTCGCAGCTCGTCCGGTAGGGGCTAGTAGCATTAGTTTTAGATCAAACACGGGCAGTGCTTTCACCAGCGCACTTACCACCGAAGTTTTACCGGTGCCAGCGTAGCCTTTGAGCAACAAAGCGGTTTTTCGGTCAGCTTTCTGAGCTAAAAAAAGATCGAATAATAAAAATAAGTTTTGTTGTCCTTCGGTAGGCTGATGAGGAAAATACGAAGCAATCACTTCCGAAGGCTTGGGCATAGAATTGATAATATTATAACTTTATAAATATTTATTTGTATATTTATAATAATTATTTGCAAATAGAAATTTAGTTACCATGTATTTATAAGTTCTACTGAGAGCTTTTGAACTGATTTTTTACAAGGTAAAAATTATTAATACTATGCTAATATTAAGGCGATATTATATTTTACTGCTCTTCACATTCTTATCTATTTATAGTTCTCAATTAGCTAATGCACAGACTACCCTGAATTGGGCACAACATTATAACGGGAGCAGCGGTGGCATAGGAAAAAACGGTACCAATTCCGTAGAAGTAGACCGAAAGGGAAACGTAGCCATTTGTGGTTATTTCAAGAATCAGATTACGATTAACGGACAGAGCTACGAGGCTACTGATTTTGGTTCTTTTATCGTAAAATTTGATCCTGTAGGGCAACTTTTGTGGTCTAAAACCTTGGACGCTCAACTGGTCACGTACGCTAGTCGCTTGTTTTACGATAGCCAGGATAACCTATACTTTACCGGACAATTAAAAAGTGGATCAATTGACTTTAGCGAAGGCGCAAGTGCAGAGAGTCACTCAACGTTGTCCGGCACAAACATTTTTTTTATTAGCAAATTTAACCAGGACGGAGCTTTTCAATGGGTTAAGGTGGTGCCGGGGGTAGCTACTTTAAGCCACGACTACTTCTATATCAACGAAGGTGGTAGCTTGTATAAGTTAGACTTAAACGCTGAGTTAATATGGGAGCGTCCGGGTATTCAAAATTACCGAAAGATCAGTATTTCTGCTTCACCCAAGGGCATTATCTGGATCGCTGGTGATTTTTATAAGGATAGCGAGCTAACGATAGGTAGCACAGTCCATTTATCAGCCAGCGCTGCTACTGATTTATTTCTGGTGAAATTCAGTGCCGACGGCACTTACGAAAAAGCAAAATCTATCGTAGGTAATTCTTCCGATCAGTTTAATGATATGATCGTTCAGGATAATGGGAATGTAGTCATCACGGGCGGATTTAAGGGTAGATTACACCTGGATGACGACCATCCTGAGGGGATAATTACCTCCAAAGGAAGCTATGACATATTTGTGGCAGCCTATAACGCAAACCTAGCGTTGAATTGGGGACATTCCATAGGAAAGAATGGCTGGGATGATGGCCGGGCATTGACTCGTGACAGACACGGGCAAATTTACCTTACGGGAGCTTTTCAATATACCGTTGATTTCGATCCTAGTTCCAACCAGGCCAATCTCTCAACTCCACCGGTTTGCGTTTCAAATGTTTACCTTCTGAAGCTCAACGAGAACGGCAATTACCTGGGTGCTCTGCGCTTCGGTAACAGCCGGATAGGTTATGGTAATAAGTTAGCAGTATTCAGCGATCACTTGTTTTTAGGAGGAGATTTTGAAAGGGTAATAAATTTTAATCCGGTCGGTGGGCAATCTACTACTTTGACAGCAAGTGGTCGCGACCAGTTTCTATTACAACTGAAAGGCTTCTCACCTATAACAAAGTGGCCCCAAGCTATCACGATGGATGAATTTCCGGATGTGAGCTATGCTACCGAAAGCTTCACGTTAAGTGCAACGACGAATGCTGATCTACCCTTATCGTATTCCAGCACTAATCCAACAGTAGCTACTATCGTAGGAGACACTGTTATGGTACACAGTGCAGGAGTCACAAAAATTACGGTTTCTCAGGAAGGTAGTAGTACATACGAGGCAGCAACTCCGGTGAGCCAATCCTTAGAAGTAGACAAGGTACCCTTGACTGTTACGACTGCTGACTACCATAAGATAGCGGGGGAGCCAAATCCACAGTTCGTCATAAGTTACTCAGGGTGGGTAAGAGGTGACAGTTCCAGCCAGATTGATGCTTTGCCTCAGGCATCCGCAGTAGCGGATCAGAATAGCCTTCCTGGTGAATACGATATCGTTTTAGGAGAAGGTGCTGATAGGAATTATGCATTCGATTATATCCCAGGAAAGCTCATCATACAGAAAGAGCTACAAAGTATCACGTTTGAAGCCATCCCGAAAGTAAGCTACGGTGACGCTTCCGTACTGCTTTCGGCTCAATCAAGTGCTGGTTTGCCATTGAGCTACGTGAGTTCCAATCCTGAGATAGCTCGGGTAGAAAACGGCGAGGTAGTCATTCTTGGAGCTGGTAGTACCACCATTGAAGCTTCTCAGCAGGGTAACGATTGGTATAAACCAGCAGCTTCAGTAAGTCAGGATTTAACCGTTAGTAAGGCAGTGTTATCAGTTACCGCAAAAGACGTTAAGCGAGAACAGGGCTTACCAAACCCTGAGTTCTTGCTAACCTATACAGGGTGGATCGGAGATGACAGTATTGAGGAGCTATCTGAACAACCTATAGCTTTCACTGATGCAAACAGACTGGATCCAATAGGAAGCTATCCTATACAAATTGGTGGGGGGAGTGATGAAAATTATGCCTTTCAATATAACGAAGGAACGTTGTTGATAGAGCCACATATAATCACTGGCTTGCCTAGCTTTTCTGTTACCCTTTCCAAGGTCTACCCTAACCCTACTACTGGATTGCTGAATGTAATACCAATCAATACTCATCACGGGCTTATACGGTTGTATAATCCTTTAGGAGCATGTGTAATCCACGATGAACTGAAAGCAACTACAGTACTCGACTTAAGTGAATACGCAACAGGAGTGTACCTTTTAGAGGTCATTTCCGGGGACTACCGCCAAGCAATACGAATAGCTAAAGACTGATAAAGCTACCATAACAGATTTATGATAGAGTAACATAGTGTGTTATGGATTACGGACCTATTGTTTTAGTAAACACATTCTCATTCCCCACCATGTCGCGCACTCGAAGTTTTACTTCACCCCGGAGCGGTTTAGAATCGTCTAGTCGATCCGACCAGATTAGGTCTCGTTTGTAATCGTAGTGCATTAGCAGCCACTCTCCATCTACGTAGACTTCATATTCCCGAATGCCCGAGGTTACGTCTTCAATTTTAAAACGCAGTCGGTCAGAACTAATGCTGAGCGGAGTAATTACCGGAGCGATAGTATCTACTTCCAGAATGAAATCGCCAAAGTTACGGGTGCGGAAGCTGATATTATTATTTTTCCAGTCGCCACCCTCGTAACCCAAATCGCCCTTGGTATCTATCCGATACACCGACGTTTTATCGCGAGGCCCCGCCGGAAATTGCCGGGGTTTTAGCAGTACTTGCATATTCTGCCGGAGCGGTACGTTGCCCTGATGAATACGAAATAGCTCTCGTCCCGCATCAATCTGATAATCCATCTGGAGAAACAGCGTATCAAACAGAGCAGATTTGGGAAAGGTAACATTCATTTGCGGTTGATAAAAGCTGAACGCATTTCGAGAAGGCACACGTACTTTAATGGGCAAACTGCTTATATCCCCGCACATATCAACCGAATCGGGAATACCCCGGTTGAGGTTCCACAAATAGACCGCAACGTCGTTCACCACGTAGGCCGGAGGTTCTTCAAAAGTAAGGCGACTAGAAAAAAACGTGGCCAGCTTGCGCTGGTAAACTCCTTCCGGATTCTTATCTACCGGAGCAAATAGCTGCAATATGTTGCCTCGAACGTGGTAATTTTGGCTGGAATACGGTTTGCTAAAGTAGCGGGTGTTAATGGATTTATCGGTTTCTGTCTGGCCTTGCAGGGTGAAATTCACTTGGCTCTGGTTACCGCTAATATCAGCCAGCGTGATGCTTGCCTGATGGAGCTGATCGTCGTTAATTGTAATTTTTCCCTGTTGAGCATTTGTTTTATAAAACGGGAGGGTATTGCCATCATCTACGTACAACTTGTAAAAAGTGCGGTTCTGACGATAACGCTCCTCGTAGTTGGTGTGAACGTGGATATTCTTGGCCTGGGAGAAAGAAAACTTCTTCATGTTGCAGTGAAACTGCGATTGGCCGTCCAACGTCAGCTTAGTTTCTTTTACACCGTACACATTTCGTGCTCCGGTAGCTTTATCGAAGGCCGCCACTTCAACGCCTACGGTGCCTCGCACTGCAATGGGTTCGTCTACTACGTATTTACCGCCTTTATCTTTTAGGCTAAACTCGAAGCGACCAAACTGCCCATTGATTCGGGCACCTTCGTCTAAGGTAGTCAGTGCAATACGGCGAACGTAAGGGCGCACATTATCCACAATTTCTTTAAATCCGAATTTGAGCGGGTCCATCGGTTGCTGGTTAGCATCCCGAATCTCGAAGTGCAGATGTGGCCCACCTGAAGAACCGGAATTTCCGGCTTTGCCAATCACTTCGCCTCGCTTTACCGCTAATTCGTTTTTCTGCGGAAACAGCTCAATGGTAAAGGATTTTTTTCGGTACTGCGCCTGCTTAATGTACGCTTGAATTTGGTCATTAAATTCGTGTAAGTGGGCGTACACACTGCTAGTTCCGTTGGGATGCTGGATGTAAATAGCGTTACCGTAGCCACCGTAGGAAATTTTGATGCGATTCACAAAACCATCAGCGGTGGCGTGAACCGGAGAGCCAACTACTCCGCCGACTTTAATATCTATTCCGGCGTGCAGGTGAGAACTCCGAAGCTCGCAAAAGTTGCCCGACAGATAATTTTGCTCACCCGGCCGGATAGGAAACAGATAATAATCATCGTTCTCAAACCCCACCGAAGCGAACAGCACCGGAATACAAATTAGTACAACAACCCTACTTAATTTCACAAGTCAACATTTTTTGATCTTCAATAAATGCCTCTAACACATTGCCCCGCTGAATTGGCCCCACACCTTTGGGAGTGCCGGTAAACAAAATATCGCCCTTTTTAAGCGTAATAAACTGAGAAACATAGGCAATCAACGAATCAACGGTATACAACATCAAATTGGTATTACCGTCTTGCTTGGTGTCCCCGTCCACTTTCAAGCTAAAGTTTAGGTTCTGCAAATCAGGGTATTTCTCCTTCGGGACAAACTCCGATATTGGTGCCGATCCGTTAAAGCCTTTGGCCAGCAGCCAGGGCAAACCTTTCTCTTTTGCTTTCTGCTGCAAATCTCTTGCCGTGAAGTCAATACCAATACCGATGCTATCGTAATATTTAGGGGCAAACTTCTCCTGAATATACTTTCCTTCCTGACAAATCTTCACAAGAATCTCTACTTCGTAGTGAATGTTTTGAGTGTATTCCGGGTAATACAGCGGGTCATCATTTCTTAGCAAAGCCGTATCGGGTTTCATAAAAACCACTGGCTCGTCAGGCTTTTCGTTCTTGAGTTCTTGGATGTGGTCTGCGTAATTGCGCCCAATAGCGATAATTTTCATGGTTTAGAGGCTTGGTTAGTAATAACTGTTACGGGAGATACTTATCGGTGACTTTTGTCTTATTCCCTACTTTTTCGATGGTAAAAATTAGCACACTTCGAGCAGAAAAACCATAAAATTGGTTGAAACAACTTCTTACAGTTTCTTACTAACGTAAGTAAAACGGATAAAAACGTACTATTTACTGGTATAACTGACGTATCGTTTGAATTTACCCGAGTGCTTCGTTATTATGCACTTTATTTTCTAGGTAGTATATACAAAACAATGAGCAAACATACTTACGAGTACGGAGTGATTGGAAATTGTGCTTTTCTGGCGCACATTGGTAAAGATACGAATGTAGCTTGGCTGTGCTGGCCCCGCTTCGACAGCAGCTTCGTTTTCGGGGGTATTTTGGATAAAGAAAAGGGGGGAGAGTTTAGTATTCAACCTAAATCTACTTCTTTCGATACTCATCAGTACTACCAAGAGAATACCAATGTACTATGCACTGAAATTACTACTGACGAAGGAAAGTATCGGGTCACTGATTTTGCCCCTCGCTTCTTGCAGTACGACCGGAATTTCAAACCACTCATGCTGATTCGCAAGCTAGAGCCATTGTCGGGTACACCCTTAGTGAAAGTTACCTGCAACCCAGTAGGCGAATACGGTGATCTGAAGCTGGTAAATAATCAGGCTAGCAATCATATCAAATTTTTAGGGTTAGAGCGGGAGATTCGTCTGACTACTGATATTTCGCTCACTCATATTATCGAGAACAATTATTTTGTACTGAACGATACTAAGTATTTGGTGCTAACGTACGGAGCCCCGTTAGAAGCTCCGGTACGAAGTACTTCTGAAGCGTTTCTACAGAGCACAACCAATTATTGGCGCAACTGGGTAAAGAGCACCAGCATTAAAAACTTTGGTCAGCGCGAAGTGCTGCGTTCCGCCTTGGTACTAAAAATTCATCAGTACGAAGATACCGGAGGAATTATTGCCGCAGCTACTACCAGCTTACCCGAGTCGCCGGGCAGTGGCCGTAACTGGGATTACCGTTACTGCTGGCTGAGGGATACCTACTATACTTTGAATGCGTTTAATAATATTGGGCACTTTGAAGAGTTAGAGCGGTACTTCCATTACATCGCTAATATTTCGGCTACGCAAGGAGACCGTTATCAGCCGCTGTATGCTATTGGGGGGCGTAACCAGCTCGTAGAGCGAATTATTGACTTAGAGGGCTACAAAGGTAACAAACCAGTACGCGTTGGTAACCAAGCTTACGAACATATTCAGAACGATGTGTACGGCCAGGTACTGCTTTCGCTGCTGCCGCTCTACGTTGATTTTCGCTTCAATCAGGACGAACGGGCTGGCTCTGATAAGCTGGCTGCCGATGTGCTCAACCGAATTGAAATGTTTATTCAGGAGCCAGATGCCGGTCTGTGGGAATTCCGAGATTTTAAGCAACTGCACTGCTATACCTATCTTTTCCACTGGGCAGGAAGTTCAGCAGCGGTGAAGATTGCCGATTTTATGAAGGATGATCGTCTCAAGAAAAAGGCAGTGCACTTACGCGATTTGGCGGCTAATAAGATTGAAGCTTGCTACGATCCGGTTCGGAAAGTGTACACACAGGCTATTGGTACCAGCAATCTGGATGCGAGTACCTTGCAGCTTATCATGATGAATTATCTGGATAGCAACTCTGACCTAGCGAAAAATCATTTAATTAACCTGGAGAAAGAACTTCGTTCCGAAGGGGGCTTATTCTATCGCTATAAACACACCGACGATTTTGGTACTCCAGAAACGACTTTTTTGATTTGCGCTTTCTGGTACGTAGAAGCCCTGGCCTGTGTAGGTAGGCTAGATGAAGCCATTGAGACCTTTGAGAGTATTATGAAGTTCAGCAACCACGTAGGACTATTTAGTGAAGATGTAGATGCTGAAACGGGGAGCCAGTGGGGGAACTTCCCACAGGCCTACAGCCACGTGGGTTTGGTCAACGCCGCATTTCGCATTGCTACCCGTCTGGATAATCCAACGTTTTTGTAAAATGTGAAATATGAAAACCCTTGTCTTACATCTCATATTTCTTATTTCACATTTTAATCAGTGAGTACCTGTCCTACGGTTCAACGCCTATTACAGCTTATCAAAAGTTAGAAGTTCTGGGTTAATAGTATCTTTCTGATAAAAATCACCGATCATCAATCTATCGCTCTCAATTTTTATGAACACCTCACGATATATTGAGGAGCTTGATACAGAATTGCGAACGGAAATTGTATCTGTTCGTAACTCGTAAAAGTAAAGACCCGCCCCATATTTGGGCAGCAAGTGACCGTTCCGTTCTTCTCTACCTCGGTTGAGTATGAAAGAGTTTTCGCCTTCAAACACTAGGGTATCTGCTTGATCCCTAGACTCGACCCAGGTGCCATCCAAAGTATTAGTGCTAACTTCATCTTCCCGGCAACCAGTGCCGAACAATAGGGCTGCAATAGCTACGAGAGGAAATAGTTTTTTTACCATATCTAGCGTATAACTACTAAAAGTCAACCAGTTCTAGTTCAAAGATTACGGGCTCATAGGGTCGCCAATTGCGTGCATTGAGTTCTTCCAAAAAATTCTTTCGGATGGCCGGAGGTATTACTTGAACGCCCTCAGCAAATCCCAGATGTGACGGAATAAAAATTCGGGCTTTCGCTCCTTTGTTCATAGCCTCAACTCCATCTTCAAAACCCGGAATAACCTTTGTTTTTCCTACGTAAAACGCATACGGATTGTCTTTTTCCGATTCGCTAAATACCGCATCGTCGAGGTAGTAGCCTTTAAAGTTAACTTTAGCCAGCGCTCCGGTGGTTGGTTGTTCACCACTACCTTCTTCCAGCAACTGAAAGAAAACACCCGAAGGTAACTTCTGTACATCGGTAAGATTATGTTCTTCTACATAGTTAGTAATAATTTGCTCTTCTTCTTCCTCAATGGCCTTCTTGGTTATGATCTCTTCAACCTCTATATCGGCTACTAAAATGGCATTTCGAGGAAGATACTGCCCAAATGAATAAGACTCAAACGCTTGGTAGGAAGGAAGGTAAAGCCGATACTGCTCTCCCGTTCGCATGTGGCCTACCCCAATATTAATGCCTCGGGGATACAAGGCATTCGGGTATTTTTGGGCGTGGAAAAACCGTAGCGAGGAAGCAGCACTATCGAGACTATCAATCGCTTTTCCAGCTAATGTTCGTAATCGGTAGCGAACAGCTACAATCGACTCATTTTCTACGGCTGTGCCACCAGGGTTTTCGCGTAAAGGCTCAATGTAGATGCCGCTATTTAATCGTTCGGCTTTAATTTCATGTTCTGCAAGATAATTTTCCAGGGCTGAGTCGTCTTCTCGTATCTGTCGCTCAAAATCAGATTCGGTGTCCTCCATACATCCGGAAAACAGAAGAGTGATGGTAAAAAAAACAATGCTGTAGATGTGTACTAGCTTCATTACTGATGGTATTTTTAGATTGTTGTTAGATTGACCCTGTTTAGCAAGAAAGCGTTGGAAGAAGGGATAAAATTTTAGAGAAAAAACTACAGAACCATACGTGCTTTCAGAAAATTGGCCACGCTGGAAATTATTTCAGGATTGATTTTTGTTACCCCTTTAAATCAGACTAATAAACGTAATACCATGAAATTTGCTTTCGCACTACTGTTCAGTTTTGTTTTTATTGGCTCGGTAGTAGCCCAAGAAGAGGCCACTACTGAAGATCTCGCGGGTCCTCAAATTACTTTTGCTCAGGATACTAAAGATTTTGGTGATATCATTCAAGGCGATAAAGTAAGCCACTCTTTTGAGTTTGAAAACACTGGAACTGAACCACTGATCTTATCTAACGTGCTTACTACCTGTGGTTGCACGGCTACTGCGTGGCCTCGCGAACCTATTGCGCCCGGTGAAAGTGCGAAGATTGAGGTATCATTTAATAGCACCGGAAAAAAAGGGCGACAGAACAAGGTGGTTACTGTAGTATCGAATGCAGTAAATGCTCAAGAGCGGGTAAAGCTTATCACCAATGTACTTCCTAACAAAGATGTTCAGTAGCCGATATAGAATTTTAGCTAGCACTGGCCTCGCTTATTTGAAGTGAGGCTTTTTTATTGCGGAAATTTTAGATATACCTGAGTGCCCTTCTGATTATCAATACTGATAGTGCCATTAAGCTGCCGAGTTAGACTTGAAATTAGCTGAAAACCTAGCGTAGTCCCATCAATTAGGTTAAACTCAGTCGGTAAGCCTACTCCATTATCCTGAATAGTTATATGTATGCAACTCTCCTTAAAAAAAGCCTGAATATGGATTTTAGGTGAATCAGTTGAAGTGGGAGGGAAGGCGTATTTAAAGCTGTTAGTAATTACTTCATTAATAATTAGTCCGCAGGCAATAGCTCGGTCTACATCGAGAGGTTTGTTAGTGACTTCTTGCTCAACATGAATCTCTTCAGCTTTTTCCCGAAATAGTTTTTGCACGTTACTAACCAACGATTGAATGTAATTTCTTAAGTTAATGAATGTATAATTATCGCTACGGTAAAGCTGCTCTTGAATAAGGGCGAGCGTTTTAATACGAGTCATGCTTTCTTGAAACAGATCGTATACAAACGGCTGGCTCTTTACTTTTTCTGCTTGCAAATACAGTAAGCCCGAGACAATGGTCATGTTGTTTTTTACTCGGTGATGAACCTCGTGAGCGTACGAATCTTTTTCATCTAAAGCCTGAGTTAGCCTCCGCACATCATCTTTGCGTTTGGTAATATCACTCACTGTCTCAAGCTTGAACCGCTGACCATTATCACCAACTAGCCTACCCACTTGGATAGAGACATCTTTAAAGTTTCCGTGTTTATCAATTGTTTGCCATTCTCCGCTATTTTCTTCGGTGCCACCAGCAAGATACTCCTGATGCTGCGCTTGGGCATATTTGTGAATATTCTTAGGAAGCACCAGTGTGATGGACTGTCCAATCAGCTCGGGCTTGGAGTAGCCATAAATGGTACAGTAGGCTTTGTTCACTTTCACAAAATTTCCTTCATCGTTGGTTATACAAACCCCTACCGTAGTTGTGTTCAAAATCTGGTCTAGCATGGACTGAGTGTCCAATACACTTGCTTCCTCCTGGCACTCTCGGTAGTTTATGGCACCCTCAATCGTTTTCTGGAGTGTAGCTAAATCGTAGGGCTTGTTAAGAATACTGTAGGGGTCACAGTCAAGGGCTTGCCGGACTGTTCGCTGGTCAGTGCTGGCAGTTAGAAAAATGAAGGGAAGCAGCGGGTTAATATCTTTGATATGTTGAGCCGTTTCTAACCCACTCATACTACCTCGAATGCGAATATCCAGAAAAGCTATATCTATGGTCGAGGTTCTAACTGCATCCAAGGCCTCTGAGCCATTGTTTACTACCACAACATTATGGTAATCCAAATCTCGTAGATACTGTACGAAAGTTAGTTGAGCAATGGCATTATCTTCTACGATTAAAATATTAGTGTCGTGCATAAAAAAATCCCCAATCAAAACAGCGTAGGGTAAGCAATATGAATGATAAAGATAAGAATATAGTTAAAAATGCGCTGATTACCCACAAAAAGGAGGCTTAATACAACTGCCTTAATTAGAAAAGAAATTGATAGATAATACTAAGAAATAATAAAATTATACTTCCTTTTTCCGTTGAACATGGTATTGATCGGCTGTAATATAGAGCGTATCACCAACTCGGTAGCGGTCAGAGTCTTCAGGAAGATGAATAATACTAAGCGAATTTTTCACCACTAGCGTAATTTGCCCGTTGTGTACGGTGAGCACTTCACCCTCTAGTAGCGTAGCGGGGTCAGTATTGCTTAATACGGTAGAGGGGTGCCCCTGCTGTACCACTTTGCCATTTTGCAGTAAAAAAGCCCGGTTGGCCAGTCGAGCAACTTCTGAGGGGGTATGGCTTACTAACACGGTAATTGTTTGATAACGATGGTGCAATGTCATTAAGTCTTGTTGTAGCTTACTTCGCATCTCCTCGTCTAAGGCAGCAAAAGGTTCGTCGAGCAAGAGTACTTTAGGGCGACGTAATAATGCCCTAGCCAGGGCCACCCGCTGTTGTTGTCCACCCGAAAGATCAGTCGGTTTTTGACCAGCTAAATTCTGAATATGGATTAGCTCCAAAATATCGTCGATGGCACGAGGTGGTTGGTCAGCGGGTAGGGCGTATTCTAGATTCTGGCGAACATTCATATTCGGGAACAGCGCGTAATCCTGAAATACGTAGCCAATAGAGCGTTGTTGCGTTCTCAGGTTAACACGAGGGTGGCTGTTAAACCAAGTACGGTTACCTACCGTAATTTGTCCTTGGTCAGGCAAGAGCAATCCGGCAATCATTTTCAGAATACTAGTTTTTCCGGCACCCGATGGACCCATAATGGCAATAATTTCTCCGGGCTGAATCTCAAAAGAAACATCCAGATAAATAGGTTGGGTACTGCCTCTTAGCTGTTTTTGTAAATGAACGGTCATTAAATAATGCCTCGGGTACGCTGGTGCTGGTACGAATAAACCAAAATAAGTACGATAAAAGAAAAAAGCAGTAAGATTACCGCGTATACATTCGCATTCGCGTAATTCAGCATTTCCACTTCGTTGTAGATAGCAATAGAAGCTACGCGGGTTTCATTAGGAATGCTTCCCCCAATCATCAGGATTACGCCAAACTCCCCAATGGTATGAGCAAAAGTCATAACGCCACCCACCCACAAGGATGCTTTGATGTTGGGCAACAACACATTAATAAGGGTATTCCACCGAGATTTTCCCAAGGTGTAGGCTGCCTCCCGGTAGGTATTGGGTAAACTTTCTAGGGCAGAAAGCACCGGATTGACCATAAAGGGCAAACTAAAAATGATAGAGGCAATAACTAGACCGCTGAAGCTAAACACCAAGCGAAGATCAAACCACCGCTGGCTAAGCTGGCCTAACCACCCGTCGGGACGGAGTAAGAGAAGCAAATAGTATCCTAAAACGGTGGGAGGAAGTACTAAAGGAAGGCTAACAAAGGCTTTGAGTACCGGGCGAATATTTTTTCCGTAGAAATAAATAACGTATACCAGTGGCAGACTAATCAAGAAAAGTAATACGGTAGTGATAGATGCAAGCTTAAGGCTTAACCAAAACGGCGACCAATCCATAGACACTACGGCAATTGGTAGCCGAAATCTTGAAAAACCTTTTGGGCCACCGGAGAAACAATAAACTCTAAGAACTGATCGACGGTGAATTCAGCAGCTTCAGCGTTACGAAGCAACACCATGCCGTGGGGCAGGGGAGAGGCACCCTCAACTTCTTGCCAACTACCACCCTTTTGTTGGATAGATTCAATATGTTGGGCAGAATTAGCTGTAAAGGCAGTTATCACCGCTTCGGTAGCAATGTACTGATTTACTTGGCTGATATTCTCGGCGTATACTAACTTATCCTTCACTTCATCCCACCAGCCGTGCTGTTGCAGCCACTGGCGGGTTATTTTTCCGTAGGGGGCTAAATCTGGTTGGGCGATAGCAATTGTTTTGGCTTTTTGCATTCTTTTCTCAACAGAGGTGATATTTGGCTTTGCCGACCAAAAATATAGGGTACCGTAGGCCAGCACCTCCGGCTTTTGTTGAGCCAGGCCTTGTTCGTAGATGTTTTCAGGATACTTCATGTCAGCCGAAATGAAGAAATCGTAAGGGGCACCGTTCGTAATTTGGGCTGTTAATTTTCCTGATGAGGCTACGATAAGCGTAAGGGTGCCTTGAAATTTTTCTTCGTACAGTGCCTTCACCTGATTCATAGGAGGAAGAAAGTTAGCGGCTACCGCAATCTTTAGATCGCTAGTCTGCCCAAAAGCGGAAGTAAATCCATCGAAAGTAAGTAGAAAAAATAATAGAAAACGCATCTAATCGTGATTTCAAGTTGAAAACAACAAATTACGAATTGTTAAGTATTTGATTATTAAAAAACTGCATAATTTGCAGGACATAGTCGTTCTACAACGCAAGCACAATGTATACAAGGTATGGATCAATTTAACGTCGGTAGTGTCCCCGAGCATTTTATGTTACCCTGGCATCTGGCCATTGAAAACGGTGACTTTCAAGCCCACGGGTTATCGGTCAATTGGCAAGATTACCCGGGCGGTACCGGAGCTATGATGGCTGATCTTCACGATGGTCAGCTCGACATTGCTATTGCGCTTACCGAAGGCGTAATAGCCGATATTGTTAAACAGCGAGCAAGTAAATTAGTCCAGGTATTTATTAGTAGCCCCCTTACCTGGGGTATTCATGTAGCGGCAAATTCTGCTTATCAGTCGGTAGAAGAGTTAGCAAGCGCAACATTTGCTATTAGTCGCATGGGTTCAGGTTCGCACCTCATGGCCGTAGTAATGGCGAAGCATCGAGGCTGGCCGCTTGACAAGATGCAACTGAAAGTGGTAGGGGGAATGGAGGGCGCCCGCCAAGCCTTACCCGGCGGAGAGGCTGATGCTTTTATGTGGGAGAAATACATGACCCAACCCATTGTAGAGCAAGGCGATTTTCGTCGGGTAGGCGAATTTGATACGCCCTGGCCTTGCTTTGTCGTAGTTGTTCGTAATGAAGTACTGCAAAGTTCATTGGCTCAGGTTGAAGTGCTGCTAAAAATAGCGCAACAATCAGCCAAGAGCTTTACCAGCCGGGATGATGCCACTACGCTAGTAGCCCAGCGATATGGCCTTACTTATGAAGATGCTGAAAGTTGGTTTGGAAGAACAAAATGGCAAACGAACTTTCGTGTTTCTCGTGCTATGCTCGAACAGGTGATGAATGCGCTGATGAACTGCCAAATTATTGACCAAAAAGTTGAGCCACACCAACTGTGTAGCTCGCTTACTGTGTTAGAGCAGTGAGCGAGATAAAGCAGGTGACATTTCTACTTAGCTTAAGCTCGATGAGTGGGTTGAACAGCCAGCTCTTTGTAGAGGCGATAAATATTGCGCTTTGACTTCGGATGGAAATCATGGTCAATATGATCCATAATTCGGCGAACGAGCAACAAACCCACTCCGCCTTTGCGCCTATCTTTGATAATTTGCTTAATGCAAGGCTCTTTGTACTGATCGAAATTAAAGCCCTTCTTGCCAGAATCATGAATCTCGAAGGTGATTCCCCGATCTTCGCCAATCTTGATCTTCAGCTCTATGCTATGGCGAGAATTACACTGGTGGGAGTGGATCATCAAGTTAGAGCAAATCTCATCTACTGCTAGCACCAGTTGATGCATTTCTACGTCAGAGATTGTATAATTTCGTAGAGTTTCCCTTACAAAGTCGCGCACTCCCTGCAGCTCATCTTTACAACACGATACTTTGTAACTATAATTCATCAGCTTTAGCCTTTGCTTGTTCTTTGGTTTCAACAATCGTGAGCAGTTGGTGAAGTCCTAGTATCTCAAAGACTTTATACACTTTATCACTCATATGGTACAAAACCATTTTCTTCTCTTTAGTTTCTAACTCTTGGATGTAAGACATAAAAACTCCTAATCCAGCCGAAGAAATGTAATTGAGATGTTGACAGTCTACCAGAATTCTGACAACATTTGAGCCTATCGCTTTTTCTAAAGCCTCATCTAAGTAGATAGATGAACTGGCATCTACCTCTCCGTTAATTGTGATAAGGCAGCTATCGCCCTCAAAATCAGTACTTACCTTCACCATAGCTAAACTATTATACGCTGTGTTCTCATTTAGGTTCTTTTACTTAAGTAAACTTCATTATCAATGCAGTATAATCGTCATTTAAGGGCCGATGGTTACAAAAAGCGTAAAGTTCTTCAATAAGTTTCTTTTGTAGCACTTGCGACGATTCGCCAATGTTTTTGAGAATAACATCTTTTAACCGATCGTAGCCAAACTCCTCATTATCTTCGTTCGTTGCTTCGGTTATCCCATCGGTGTAAAGCACAATAATATCCCCAGGCTCATAGTGCCTTCTACTTACCTCAATGTATTGATCAAATTTTTCGTTACGAATAATCCCTAACCCTAACCCCCGAGTCTCGAGGTAGCACGCTTGCTGCGTTTTATTGCTATAATATAAGGTTGGGGTGTGGCCCGCTCGGGCAAAGCTAAGCACTCGCTTTTGGGTATCTACCACAAAAAAAGACGCGGTAATAAATGAGGTTTTTTCCATGCAACGCCCCAGCGCATTATTAGCGTAGGCTAAAAACTTATCTGGGGGTAAATCAAGCTGAGCCAAGCTATGAAAAACACCCTTCATTTGCGACATATTGAATGCCGCTGAGGTGCCTTTTCCCGAAACATCTCCAATAATAATAATAAATTTATGGTCATCAATCTGGTACTGATCGTAGTAGTCGCCACCTACCTGATCGGCTGATTCGGAGAAAGCGGAGATATCAAAGGCTTCATTAGTGATCGGCTTATTGGGGAGTAGGCTTCGGTGCACTCGGTTAGCAATCTTTAGCTCTTCTTGGTAGCGTTCGTTGGCTAGGGTTTCATTCATCAGCTGAACATTCTCAATAGAAATAGAGGCTTGGCTGGCAAACGTAGTGATGATACTAATCATCTCCTTATTAAAACCATCGCTTACTCCCTTCATTAGCACTAGATTACCGACAATGGCGTTCTTCACCACCAGCGGAATCCACAGTACCGAGTGGTACTCCGGTAGTTTTAAGATACGGTGTTTCCGTTGGCGTTGCTCAAAATCTTGCCGTTGTAAGCGGGGGCGAGGCAGTGGGTTAATTATTTCAGGCTGGTCGGTATTGGCCTGTAGACGTTTCTTCAGTACCTCCACTTTTTCTCGAGTACTATTTTTAATAAGTAAATGATCCTCGCCATTGTGATGAACTTCAATCCAACCAGCATCAGCAATTACTGCCTTGGCGGCACTCTCTAGTAAAATATCGTAAATTTGGGCCGTATTGTATTCTGATTGAGAAGACTGGCTTAATCGCTGAAAGTTGATAATCTCCTCTAATTTTTGCTCGAACACCGAAGAAGTAGGAAGGTTAAAAATAATGACCAGCAGTGAGAAAATGCTGTAGATAAGTACAAAGCCGGTGGTAGCAATAACAAACGGGTTGAAAACAAATATCTCCAGGTTTACCAGCTCGTCCAGGGCATCACGATGTCCGTTAAGCTCCTGAACATGATAAATAATAAAAATAGCAATGGCGAGCATAATTGAAATGCTCTTCCATTTTTGGCGGAAATCTAAGTAGGCGATCCACTTCAAGTTTACCGACAGGACTAGCCCCAGCAGCAATAAAGGCAACAATACGAACAAAAAGACACTCCAATTACCCTGGGTTGGGAAGAAAATAAAAATAGTGCTAGCCAGAAGAGAATACTCGAAAACCTGCCACAAAAAGATGAGACGCCTAGATTTTTGGTACAGAATCAGCTGTTTCCATACCATAAACGTGGAGATAATAAACGCCGAGAACAGTCCGAAGCGGATGTAGAAGAAAAAGCTTTGTAGCGGAATCTTACTAACCAATGTGCCTTCGCCCAGTAGCTGATTAAATAAGAAAATGGCCAGAGAGATGATAGTAGCAAACAAACCTGTGGCAAATACCCGCCACAGCAAGTCAATAAAGTTTACCCGCTCGGCACGTCCGGTAATAAACCGATAATACACAGCTACCGATAGCAAAAATAAGATTAAGAAGATATGAGCAAACTCCGATCTGAAGCCCGAGGGTACATTGTGGTTGCGGGCAAACTGCGTTAAAAGACTTACAGTGACCAGCCCCACCCAGCCGACAATGCCCAGAAAAAGTGATAATCGGATTATATTCTTATGAAAGTGCAACTTGACCATAGTAGTTCAGCCCTTCCACATCAACGGATTTGTAGTTAGGCTTACAGGTGCAAAACTAACATAAATTTTGTAACTGGGTGCTTGAGGCTGGGAGCAGGGAGGTACAGGTGGGAAGCGTATAGTTTAGATTAAAGGTGAGAAGAAAAGGGGCGAGATAAGTGTAAGGAAACAAAAAGCTGGGAGCCAAGTGTAAGAAGGTAAAAGATGCTCAGCATTAGCTAGCTTGGTGCCTAAATCCTAGCCCCCAGCTTCCAAAAGCATAATGGCTAATCCACCTGCTCGAAAGATTTGTAGGCTCAAACAATTTCAGCCAGCCGCTTGATGGCTTTCTCACCTGCCTCGGCGGTGTTAGAATTAATGATGGCAGCGGAGCCAGATTGAGTATTAAGGTCAAATCCTAAAAAGGCAGTTGAACCAATATCTCCGCCGGTGTGCCCAATTCTACCGGAAGTAGACCATACCCAAAATACTCCGTAGTTTGCTTCCCGGTCGGGTAGGCCCGGAGGGCGAGTATTTAACTTTTGGGCAAAGAGCGTTTGATACGAAGCTTTCTAATCACTCGAGCTTCCGATTTTTGCCTAATTCAAGGGACTAATTCCGAGAGCAACAAGTAATCTATGGTGTATTATTAAGAAAATCAAGGACTATAGTTAGGTGCCTCTCGGGTGATGGTAATATCGTGGGGGTGACTTTCTCGAACGCCAGCGGCTGTAATCTTTACGAATTTAGCCTGTTGCAGCGCGGGAATATCAGTTGCTCCGCAGTACCCCATGCCGGAGCGTAACCCGCCTTCCATTTGGTAGAGCACTTCCTCAACCAAACCTTTGTAGGGAACCCGGCCAACGATTCCTTCGGGAACTAGTTTTTTGACATCATCTTCAGCATCCTGGAAGTAGCGATCCTTGGAACCTTCTTCCATCGCTTCAATGGAACCCATGCCTCGGTACGACTTAAATTTGCGCCCTTCGTAGAGAATCACCTCGCCAGGGGCTTCGTCGGTACCCGCTAGCAGTGAACCAATCATTACGCAGTTGGCGCCGGCCACAATGGCTTTTACTACATCGCCCGAGAAGCGAATACCTCCGTCGGCAATAACCGGAATACCCGAACCTTGGGCGGCTTTCGCTGCTTCGTAAACGGCGGAGAGTTGCGGAACACCAACCCCGGCGATGATGCGAGTTGTGCAGATACTTCCGGGGCCAACTCCCACTTTAAGCGCATCCGCTCCGGCTTTCACCAGAGCTTTCGCTGCTTCGGCGGTAGCGATGTTACCCACCACTACATCTAGTTCAGGAAACTTACGCTTTACAGCAATGCACGCGTCAATTACGCCTTTAGAATGCCCGTGAGCCGTATCTACACTAATGATATCGACTCCGGCATTTTTAAGAACTTCAACCCGCTCGGTAATATCAGGAGTAACGCCTACGGCAGCTCCCACTCGGAGGCGACCAAATTCATCTTTACAGGCATTGGGTCGATCTTTATTTTTTAGAATATCTTTATACGTGATAAGCCCAGTCAGGCGACCGTGTTCATCGACGATAGGCAGTTTTTCAATCTTATGTTCTTGCAGAATATCTTCGGCTTCTTCCAAACCTACGCCTAGTTTAGCAGTTACCAAATTGTTTCGGGTCATCACCTCCTGCACCGGTTGAGCAGAGTCTTTCAGAAATCTCAGATCACGATTTGTGATAATACCAATCAGTTTTTGCTCGCTATCTACCACCGGAATACCCCCGATTTTATTCTCTCGCATAATGTTGCGGGCATCGGCCACGGTAGAGTTAGCACTTAGGGTAATCGGATCTAGGATCATTCCGCTTTGCGAACGTTTTACCTTCCGCACCTGATGAGCCTGAGCCTCAATAGACATATTCTTGTGAATAAACCCAAGTCCGCCAGCAAGTGCCATCGCAATGGCTAGATCACTTTCAGTCACGGTGTCCATCGCGGCTGAAACTAACGGAATGTTCAGTTGGATTTTATGGGTTAGAAAGGTAGAGGTATCGGTATCGCGGGGAAGAACTTCGGAATAATTGGGTACGAGCAGCACATCGTCGTAGGTGAGAGCTTCGTACAGAAGTTTATCGGTAGCGTTATTCATGGCAAATAATCTAGCGTTATTTGCCGGACAAAGATACTTAGCAATACTGAAAAGAAAAAACCACTTCAGCTAATAAAATAATAATTGATGGTTAGCAGTGATGATTAATGAATGATGAGTGGTGAATGATGAGTAATGGGTAGTTGACGGGAGGCTTGGAGACCGGAGACCGGAGACCGGAGACCGGAGACCGGAGACCGGAGACCGGAGACCGGAGACCGGAGACCGGAGACCGGAGACCGGAGACCGGAGACCGGAGACCGGAGACCGGAATTTAAAATTGATCGCTGATGAAACCAACGAGATGCATCTTTTAATTTAATGCCCCATTTTCTAATCTGTAATTTTCAATTTTTCTTACCTAATGCCTACTATGGACTGTCGACCGTGGACTATTAACTAATGTCCAAAACTCTGTAACCTTCAACCTGCTAAACTTGCTGCCCAAAGCCCGTGAACTATGGACGATGGACTGTTGACTATTAACCAAGCCACGAAACTCAGAAAAAACTGTAGACTACAGACTGTTGACCATCGACTAATACCATCAGCCACTCAATCTTTCTTACTACAACCCGCTCTTCTGACTGCCGAATACTTGCCGAATAATAGATTGACTATATGAATACGGATCGCGTCGAATTTTCTTCTCTTCAATAGAAACCAAGGTGAATAAACCTTCCAGTGCTTTGTCGGTAGCGTAATCTTCCAATTCAGGTAATTCACGTACATTTACGTTAATATCGTTGGCTAGCGGAGTTCGGTTATAGGTGCCAATCGCATCTTTTAGCCCATCGTAATACCTAGTGGCCTTCACCTGATCGAGAGCTTTTTTAATAACTGGCCGAAAAGCTTGTTCCAGATTAGCAGTGGTGGTACGCTTGAGATAATTGGTAGCCGCGGTGCTATCGCCTCGTAGAATATTGGCGGCATCGTTGATCGTCATAGATGTGATCGCTTTTACAAAAATGGGAGCTGCTTCTTTGGCTGCTTGTTCGGCTCCCCGGTTCATGGCCTCCACAAAATCATCCACCACTCTATCTCCTACTAGTGGAATTCTCCGAATGTTGCGTTCAACCTTCCTTAGCTCCGGGGGCATTAGTATTCGAATATCGACAATCGGATTGTTTAAGTAACCGCTTTTCTGAGAAGCGTTCTTACCTGCAAAGCGAGCCCCGGTTTTTAGGGCTTCTTTCAATCCAGCGGTAATCTGGCTGGTGGTTAATCCCCCGGTACTCATATCTTTCAGAACTTGGTTTACTGTGTCGCAGGCCATCGTAGCAATTAGCCCTAACATCAGCAGGGTAGTTTGTATTTGTATTCTCATGATTTTATAGTCAAAATGGATGAATAATAATCTGGTCTAAAGTATCTTTTTGCAAAATGCCTACCAACTAAAAGAACAAAACTTGCCTACATGTTCTTTACTTTACGATTAATTTTATGATTCAAATATTATTCCACTACTACCATGAAAGCAGTTTGGGCTGAAGTAATTACCATCGGTGACGAAATTTTGTATGGACAGACGCTAGACACGAACACCCAATGGATGGGTACGCAACTCAATACTATAGGAGTTAAAATAATTCGAAAAGTGGCGGTGGGCGATCAGCAAGAGGAGATAATTAAAGCCTTAGATGCCGCTTCGCAGCGAGCGGATATCATACTGATTACCGGGGGCTTAGGGCCAACCAAGGACGATATTACCAAAAAAACACTGGCTGACTACTTTAATACTTCGCTAGTTACCGACGAAGAGGTGCTAGAGTACATTCGAGATCTTTTCTCAAAGAGAAATCTGCCAATGAATGCTCTAAACGAAGCTCAGGCACTAGTGCCCGAAGGCTGTACGGTAATTACCAATAGTATGGGAACGGCGCCCGGCATGTGGTTTGAGCAAGATGGAAGAGTATATGTTTCTATGCCGGGCGTGCCATATGAGATGGAGACCATGATGGAGCAAAGCATTTTGCCTAAACTACAGTTAACCTTTGCGCTACCAGTCATTTACCACCAGATGATTCAGACGGTAGGCATTGGTGAATCGTGGCTGGCCGAACAAATTGAGTTTTGGGAAGATGCCTTACCTTCGCATATTCGCTTGGCGTATCTCCCTAGTTTTGGCCGGGTAAAATTACGCTTAACCGCTGAAGGTATCGATCGTTTACAGCTAGAGGGTGAGGTGGCCGAACAAGTGAAAAAAGTATTTCCTACTATTGAAAAATACATTTTTGGTTACGGAGACATAACATTGGAAGAGGCGGTAGGGGAGATTTTAGCTAAAGCCGGAAAAACACTAGCAGTGGCTGAAAGTTGCACTGGTGGTTTTCTGGCGCATACTATTACCAGCGTTCCAGGTTGCTCTCGCTATTTTCAGGGTGGGGTAGTTGCGTACAGTAATCAATTGAAAACAAACTTGCTGGATGTGCCTGAGGAAGTAATCAATCAGCACGGAGCCGTGAGCGAAGCAACCGTTCGGGCGATGGCCGAAGGGGTTAAAAGAAATCTACAGGTTGATTTCAGTATCGCTACCAGTGGTGTGGCTGGCCCGGATGGTGGTACTTCCGACAAGCCAGTGGGAACGATCTGGATTGCGGTAGCCAGCCCAGAAGAAACCATTGCGAAAAAAATAAGCCTTTCTAAAGACCGTTTGGTAAATGTGCGGCGTAGTACAGTAATCGCCCTGAATATGCTTCGCATGGCAATTCAAACAACCCTTGCGAACCATAGCTAATGTTGTAACTTTGCCGGCTGTTGACAGTGATATTTAAAATCTGACTAGCATATTCTTACTTATAATCCACTGATAGTCAGTAGTTAAAATCACGTTTAATTGTTAGTTATCAACTATTATTTGTACTTATGGCAACAGTAGAAATGGTATTGCCCGCAATGGGTGAAAGTATAATGGAGGCCACGGTACTTCAATGGTTAAAGAAAGAAGGCGATACCATTGAAGAAGATGAGTCTATTCTGGAGGTGGCTACGGATAAGGTAGATACTGAAGTTCCGGCGGCTCACGGGGGTGTGTTGCAGAAAATTCTTATTCAAGAAGGCGACGTAGCCCAGGTGGGTAAACCGATAGCGGTTATTGAGCAAGAAAATGGAGCAGCTAAAGAAGAAAGCACCTTGGTAGCTGCGGTGGTTGAGGAAGAGGAACGTGTAGCCGTTCAAGAACCCTCTCAACCCGCCGCCAAAAGTAGTCCGCCTACTCCTAAAACCGAAACTACTCGTTTTTATTCTCCCTTGGTAAAAAATATTGCCCGCGAAGAAGGTATTTCAGTAGCTGAGCTAGAGCAGGTTGAGGGTAGCGGGAAAGAGGGGCGAGTTACCAAAAAAGACATCCTGAACTACATAAAACATAAGCAGTCGGGTAATGGTCATTCTTCGCCCACTAGCGCGAGTCAACCAACGCAAGCTTCATTAGTTCCGGTAACTGCTCAGGCAGGGGATGAGGTGATTGCTATGGATCGGATGCGAAAAATGATTGCGGGGCGCATGTTAGACTCCCAGCGCATCTCGGCTCATGTAACATCCTTTGTAGAAGCCGATGTAACCAATATAGTGCTCTGGCGCAGTAAAAATAAGCAAGACTTTGAGCAGCGAGAAGGGGAAAAACTGACGTTTACTCCAATTTTTGTAGAGGCGGTTGCAAAAGCACTGAAGGATTATCCTATGATTAATATATCGGTTGATGGTGATAAAATCATTAAGCGAAAGAACATCAATGTAGGAATGGCAGTCGCTTTGCCTAGTGGTAATTTGATTGTACCAGTCATCAAAAATGCCGACCAGTTGAGCTTACTGGGGCTAACGAAGCAGGTCAATAGCTTGGCTGAGAAAGCCCGTAACAATCAGCTTAGTGCGGATGATCTCTCTAATGGTACCTACACTTTATCAAATATTGGTTCTTTCGGTAATACCTTGGGTACGCCAATTATTATGCAACCGCAGGTAGCTATTTTAGCGGTGGGAGCCATCGTAAAGAAACCTAGCGTTATTGAAACACCTTCGGGAGATGCTATCGCGATCCGCCACAAAATGTACCTTTCTCACTCCTACGATCATCGGGTAGTAGATGGAGCACTAGGGGGACTGTTTGTAAGAAAAGTTGCTGATTATCTGGAGCAGTTTGATCTGAACCGTATGACTTAAAGAAAAGGAGTAAATGGTGAATAATGATGAAGCACCTATCATTGTTCATTAGTGGCTACCGCACGGTTATTATCAATACTATAGACTTGTGAACGGAAAGCTATTAGTACGTTGCCCGATAATCTACTCGTATGTTAAGTTGAGTAACACGATTGGACTCTACTGAAAAAGGTGCGATGTGGCCTTCACTATTAAATTGATTAGCAAACAGCCCCTCTGTTTCTTCCACTAGCAAAGAATACTGACCTACCGGAAGCGAGAGTTCAAATTTTCCTAATGAATCGGTGGTAATCTTGGCTACCAATTCTGTCTGAACGGCTTGGAAAAAGCGTCCTTTTTGAACAGTCTGATCACGGTGAGTTAATTTATGAATGTACAAAGTACGTTGAACGGGTTCCCCCTGCCTATCAGGCGCCGCTGCTGTGTCCTCCGTAATCGTCGGCATGAGGTTACCCTCGTACCACCGCACCTGCCCAGCCACTCCCTGCTGAATAACCGATTTTTTCGGCAGCGAATCCAATGTAAGGTCACTAAGCTCACTTCGTAACCGTCGCATAAAATCATCACCCGGATCAGTTTTCTCCGTCAGGTAATTAGCATCTTTTTCCTTCCAAAGCGGATGGCCGATGAATTGCTGGTACTCGTGGTGACCAATAACGTAGTGAATATTGTACTTCTTCACCAATGTGCGAATGAGCTGTTCGTTAGCTTGAAGTTGAGCTTCTGTTAACGGATAATCATTTCCATCGCCCACATTTTCGATACCAATAGCACAGTGGTTCAGACCAATTACGTGACGGGCAAATAGGGTATCGGCCATTAGCTGGTAGACAGCTCCATCCCGATCAATTAGGTACGGAACCGATACATTCAGAGGGCTGGCTTTCCCAATAGTAGCTCGGGAACCTGGTAAGCGAGAATCATAAAATGCTTGGTAAGAAGCTTGTAGGGTAGGAATTGCCGTCCAATGCACAACAATCATCTGGGGGGTAATTGCTGGATAGTCCGGGTTCATCCCGTAGTGCTCTTGCATATAATCTAGCGAAAGCTGTACTCGCTCTTGATTCCACTGAATGGGCCACGATTGCACGCTGGCAGTAGGAGCTGCCGTTTTGCAAGCAATCAAACAGCCAAAGAATACCAATAGATAGCTAAACCGTCTTAAGAAAATTGATAACGGCATTAGCGTAATGTGCGGACAAAGCGAAAGTTCAAGCCGATGCTGTACAAATTTCGCTGCGACTGAGAAGAAACATCATCTAAAGGCGATAGCATCACTTTGGTTTGAGCTTCTAAGCCAATAAATGTTTTAGGGTCTACACTGGCCTGAATACCAAAGCCACCGAGTATTCCAATATTATGAATCTGTCTGGTTCGTAGATAAGGTTTCTTGAGAGCCTCTTCAATTTCCTTATCAACTTCTCCACTCCGTACGGCTACCCGGTTTTTCTCCGAGAGTAGTAGACTATTGGTTACGCCTAGCATGGGGTACAACTGAAATCTATCATTTTTAAAGACGGTGCGCGTGACAAAAAAGGGTATTTCTAGGTAATTCTGAATAAAATCAATCAGGTAGGTGCGAGAAACGCGAATATCTGGATATGGGATGGCTACGTGGGTATTAGAAAACCCCTTCTGCGAATACAATAATGCGGTTCCCACGTGCCAATGATCGTTAATAGCAGTGCGAAAATCTATTCCAAAATCGAAGGTATGCATGGGGCGTTCCCCATTTCGTATGGACTCTTCCAATACCGGTAATGTTTTGGTTTGGGGTAAGCGATGCGATATGCTGGGGGCTATATTTACGCTCCAGGTTGTTTGCTGAGCCAGAGCAAGGTTTACGCCACCAATAAGTAAAAAAAGAAGTAGAGTTTGTTTCATATTCCCACGGGTTATTGAGTGCTATCACTGCCAGCATTATAGTGCTAGCAGCTTAACACCATAACCTTTTGTCACACTAAACGAAAAAAATCCCTCTTGAATATACAATACCTTCTACGAAAGCGAAACTGATTGCTTATTTTTTTGCTTTTCTCAATGATACTCCATCCTCATCGGAGGGAAAAAACAGGAACTTGGCGTAAATATATTTAGCCACCTGTAGCAGTACATAATTTCGTGAACCCCTTTCGCGCCACCAATCCTCGGGCTTTTTGTCGTTAGAACGGGCAGCAATAACTCCAACATGCACCGTGCTGCCGAACATGCGCTGATACACCAAGCGGCTACGCCGGGCATGGGTGCTTTCGGAAAAAAGAACAATAGCTTCCGTGCCCTTTGGTAAATTTTTTTTTACTGTGAGAGCCGAGGCGTAAGTGCGCTCAACAGTAACCGGGGGCGCAGCCAGTGTTACTAACTTTGCGCTGTCAACCCCTTGAGCAACAAGAAACTCCGCTGCTTCCGCCCCAATGCTCTCATAATCAGTGCGAAATACATAATTGCCATCTAGCTTGTCCCGATCATACCGCACCGCTGGATGCCGAGCCGGAATCATCACAGAATCTAAACGAATAGCGTACACAAACAGATCCCGGTCCTCATTGCCAACCCGACGATTATTATCGTACACAATAGTAATGGAGTCTGCTTGGGTAGGTTGTGAAAGCGTAACGGTGTGCCAGTGAAGTTTATTGGTAGCCGTAAACTCACCCACCTGTACCGTGTCCAGCATAACTTTAGCGTGAGCCTGAATTCCAATAGCGGCTTTCCCGTAGGCACTAATCTGTATTTCTTGAAATGACTGCTGCTGAGCTGATTCAATACGCGATAGATAAAAGCAAAGTCCGCCCTGGCTGTACATTCTAAATGCCGAATCGTGGGCTATGCTAGTGACAAATATCTGGCGGTAACTGCCACTTTTTACTTCTTCAACGGCTTGTTGCAATGCTTCCTCAGAAACCCAGCCTTCAATTACTAAAACCGGAGCTTCCACCCGTTCGGTGAGGGCTAAAAAGCAAAATAGTTCTTCCTTACCAAAGAGTGCTAATCCAACGGCACCCAAGGCTAACCCTAACGATAAGAGCTTAATAATCCTTCTTACCATAACCGAGCGCGAATAACGGCTAAATTGCCGCTATTACCAACAGCTACGGTGGTATTAGTTTCAGTATAAAGGGTGACTACTTATTCTATGGTAAGTTCATAGGTGTCTACCACCTCTCCTTCGTACTCACGGGTAAGTATAAGTTTTTGATCTCGCTCGGTGATTTGAAACTCGCCCTCTAGAATAAATGTCCAATCAAAATCAGCTGTCCAAACACAATTGTTGCTGAATGTCACTTGATTGCTCACCGTTGTCTGGTATGTACCCTCACAAATAGCCGGATATTTTTCCATCTCGCTACTCCCTGAGAAGCGTCCACCCTCAAGTGTTACAGTGATGTTAGCTGTCGCCCAGCGAGCATTTGGACTAGTGCGATAAAAAATGCCCGTGTAGGTGCCTTCTTTCAGTAGAAATACCCCGCTGCCCTCCTTGTCTTCGCGACAAGCCAGGGTAAAACATGCCAATAATAAGATAATTGTTAGCCGTCTCATGCCTTTATAAGACAATTAAAACAAGGTTTTGGTTGGAATAATTATGAACCTATAAGCCATTTAGCAAATAATTATAGAACAATTGAGCCACCTACTCATCCATTTGATAATCGCTTAAATACAGATTCTCCGCTGACCCGCGCTGTTACTAGAAAAATCATATCTTTGCGCCCAAAGAAGTAATCGATATGCTATCATTGTTTGAGTTCATCGTTTGGACGGCTAACCCGGAGGTATTTTCTTGGGAATGGTTATCGTGGTCGCCGCGTTGGTACGGGTTGCTATTTGCGGCTGGATTTCTGATCTCTCAGCAAATTCTGTTTTATATTTTCCGGAAGGAAGGTCATAAAGAGAGCGATGTAGAAACCTTGACGGTATTTATGGTGCTAGCAACTATTTTAGGGGCTCGCCTAGGCCACGTTTTCTTCTACGAACCGGCGAAGTACCTGTCTAACCCTATCGATATTTTTAAAATTTGGGAAGGGGGGCTAGCTAGTCACGGGGCAGCTGTCGGTATTTTGTTCGCGTTATTTCTGTACAGTAACTACGATATTAAGTATAATCCTCTCAAAGCTGAGGGGCACTTTAAACGGCAAAAACGCCCCCGGCAAAGCTGGTTGTGGGTGGTAGACCGTATTGTAATTGTGGTAGCTCTCACTGGGGGGCTTATCCGGTTCGGTAACTTCATGAACTCGGAGATCATTGGCAAACCTACCCAAAGTGATTACGGTGTAGTATTCGGTTACAGCTTAATAGAAGCTTTGGAAAATACGCAAGGCATTGAATCAGTTACCATAGCTGCCAGCGACCGTCCCGATCCGGCTCCAGTTAATCCGGAAGGGCCAGCATTCAGTTCGGAAGAATCGCCCTATCGTCCGATTGATGTTTCTATCACCTTTGGGGAAGGTGGTTATCAGGAAGCTGAAATCAGAAACTACTTAGAGAATCAGGTGAAAGATGTGCTTACCCGCTACGCTTCTATCCGAGAGCATATTTACGAGCCAACCTCAACTCCACTCAATTATGAGCTAAACCAACGCCGAGGGGCTTACGTAGCTACTATCCAAACATTCGGTATTCCTCGTCATCCGGCCCAGTTGTATGAGTCGGGTACTACTTTTATGGTGTTTTTGTTACTCCTATTTTTGTGGTCGCGAATGCGAGAAAAGACTCCCGAAGGGTTATTCCTTGGGCTATTTCTAATCTTTGTGTTCGGCTTACGCTTTGTACACGAATTCTTTAAAGAGAATCAGGTTGATTGGGAAGGTGATATTCCCTTGAATATGGGGCAATGGCTGAGCATTCCTCTCGTGCTCATTGGGCTATATTTGCTGTTTGTAGTAGTGCCAAAAAATCATCGCAAGATCAAGCAGACTGTAAAATCTTAGAAGCTGTTTTAAAACAGCTTCTTATAAGTGCTAGGGAGAGGTTTTGCTCTTAGCTATGTACAATGTGAGCTCTTCACCTACTCGGATGATATGATCTGATTTAGCGTTCCAGTCCTGAATGTCTTTTACGGAGCAACCGTAGCGTCGGGCAATATTAACCATTGTGTTTCCTCTTCGTACTCGGTAAAGTAACTTAGTGTAGTTTGAGCCTTCCGGCACTACCGCTCGCCTTTGTTTAGTTATTCGAGCTGTCTTAGCTATTTGAGCAGAATAGTCAACAGGAACGAGCAAGTAATTCCGCTTTTGCTCAAATCGGGCTATTTTATCTAATGGCAGCACCAGCGGGTAGCCTCCTCGCCAGAACGGAATTTTATTTTGAACCAAGGCTGGGTTTAGAAACTGTAACTCTTCCAAAGCCACTACCGTAGAGGCCGCAATTTTCTCTAGGGTAATTTCCCGGTAAATCCGTACGGTATCTACCGTTTGAAACGATAGTGCGGGGTACACCGGACGAAGGTTATGTTCCTGCTGAAATTCGTTGAGGTAGACCAGTGCCATAAAGGCGGGAACGTAGCTGCGAGTTTCTCGGGGCAAAAATCGTTGCACCCGCCAAAAGTTTTTGCTTCCGCCGGCTCGCACAATCGCTTTGTGCATATTGCCCGGCCCGCAGTTATAAGCAGCAATCGCCATCAACCAATCTCCGTACATATCGTGCAGCTTTTTCAAATAGCGTACTGCCGCCTGAGTAGATGCATACGGATCAAGTCGTTGATCTATCGTTCGGTTAATAGTTAATCCTAACCCCCGTCCGGTAATCGGTCTGATTTGCCATAAACCCGCCGCGGCTCGAGCCGAAGCTGCTTCGGTTTCTAAGGCCGACTCGACCATCACCAAGTGCTTTAGTTCATCAGGAAGATCATGTTCGGCGAGCACTTGTTCAATGTAAGGATAATACAACACGCTTTTGCCCAGCATCCGTTGGGTCAAGTCACGCTTGCGAATAGCGTATACCTCAATAAATGTTTTCACCTGATTGTTAAATACCAAAGGAATATCGGTGCTTATCTGGCGAAAACGTTGCTGATAGACGGCATCTGGGTAGTCAACTAAGTCATTAGCAGCAAATCCGTAGGGGCTGGCCGAGGCGGGCGGAGGAATTACCAATAAGCGGTTTACCGCCTTATCCAATTCTTCAGCCGTAAAATCAGGTACTTTAATATTGCTAATGGCGGAAGTAGGGGGAGATAGCAAAGTATTGAGTTGATCGGTTTGGAAAGCAAGCTGACCGTTCCAATCGCGCTTCATAGACTGTAGGTTTGCCTGATGAACTTCTACTGCTTCAATAGTAGGTAAAGTCACAAATAATCGCTGAACCTTAGTAGGAAAAAGTTTAATTTCCTGATTACATCCCGTGAGAAAAAGTAGCAGGACAGCTAGAAAAATAAGCGAATAATTGTTGCTCGTCATTAAACAAATAAAGGTAAATTTTTTCTTTTTTGTTCAGCACGATAAAGTACAAAATTCTGAGTTTTGCGTGCGAGTTCTGATAAAAGCAAACTCAGAACGCAAAACTCAAACACCATATACTTTAACACCAAAAACTACTCTCCATTAGCGGCGTAGGATTCTAATTGCTGCTGCATCTTCAGGATACGATCTTCTAAGGTCTCTGAACTGATTTTCTCCCGTAGGCGATCCACCAGCAACGGAAAGGCGAACGGTGTGGGGTAGGGTGGGTGTTTGATTAAAAAGTGCTGCTGATTGATTTGCCGTAGGGAATCTGCTAACTGAGCGTGTTCTATCTGCTGATACAAAGCTTCGTCTAATGCTTGCGCGAGTAGCCGGTTGTCGGCATCGTACTTTTGGAATACATCGTAGATAATCTGGGAGGAAGCTTGCAAGTGGCGGTTACCGATATGTTTTCCAGGGTAGCCTTGAAACACTAGTCCGGCAATAGCCGCAATCTCCCGAAACCGTCGTTTGGCCATTTCGGTACTATTCACGCTGGCTAAAATATCTTCCACTAAATTCTCAGTCCCAAATAAATCTAGCTCTAAAGCCTCTTCTAACGGAATTTCTTGATCTGACAGGAGTTCAAATCCGTAATCGTTCATGGCGATGGAAAACGAAATTGGCTGTACCTGACCGATGCGCCAGGCGATCAGTGTTGATAGGATTTCGTGAGCAGCCCGCCCAGCAAAGGGATAAAAAATGACATGGTAGCCCTCCCGGGTCTGTAATTTTTCTATTAAAAAGTGATTCCGGTCCGGCAAGGCTGACCAATCTTGCTGAAGATCCAGCAAGGGTTCTAGCGCAATTAGCTCCGGGTCAGAATAGTCGTCTCGCAAGTACTGATCTAGCTTGAGACGAATCATATCCGAAAGCTGGGTGGAAAGGGGCATTCGTCCGCCTGTCCAGCGAGGGATCACTCCATTTTTCCCCCGAGCCTTGCGAACCATCACGGTCATGTCTTTAATTCGCTCTAGCTTTAAGTTACGACCGGCAAACCAAAAATTATCGCCTTTGTTCAGGCGGGAAATAAAACTTTCTTCAATGGTTCCGATGTACCCCCCGCTTACGTACTTCACCTTCAGTACCGGGTCGCTCACAATGGTTCCCACCGAAAGGCGATGCCGGAGTGCCGTTCGTCTATTGCTGACTTTGTATACTCCGTCTTCTACCTCCACTTTAGAAAACTCATCGTACTGCCCCAGACTTTCTCCTCCGGAGGTAATAAACTGCAACGCCCACTGCCATTCTTCTTCACTCAAGTTACGGTATGAATAGGTAGCGATTATCTCGGGATACAGCTCCTCTGGTCGGAAGCCTTCGCCTACCGCCAGCGTTACCAGGTATTGAACCAGCACATCAAACGACCGCTCCAGGGGCTTACGCGATTCTACGACCTCATTTTTCATCCCTTCCTGAATAGCTGCCGACTCGATCAATTCCAGCGCGTGGGTTGGTAAAAAGTAGATTCGGCTGGTGGCCCCCGGTCGGTGACCGCTACGCCCGGCTCGTTGCAGAAAACGGGAAATACCTTTAGGACTACCCACCTGAATAACCGTTTCTACCGGACGGAAATCTACTCCCAAGTCTAGGCTAGAAGTACACACTACCAGTTTGAGTATTCCCTGGTGAAGAGCTTCTTCTACCCAACTTCGCACCTGCGGATCGAGCGAGCCGTGGTGCATCGCCATCTGCCCGGCCAAATCGGGTACTTTATCGAGCAGGGTTTGGTACCAAATTTCGGTTTGTGCTCGAGTGTTGGTGAACAGCAGCGTAGTCTGACTCGTAGCTACAATTGGTAAGATTTTCGGCAGCATCCGAATGCCCAAGTGCCCGGCCCAGGGAAACTTCTCCATTTCGTCGGGCAAGATAGATTGCACCCGAATATCCTTTTTAATATCGGCCTTTACAATTCGGTTAGACTGATTAGATCTAACTCCTAGCAGTACATCACGGGCTTGTTCCAGATTGCCAATAGTAGCCGATACCCCCCAGGTCTTAAGATGGGGTTGAATGGTTCTTAATCGGGCGAGAGCAAGTTCCATCTGCACGCCTCGCTTGCTGCCCATCAACTCGTGCCACTCGTCCACAATTACGCACTTCAGCTTTTTAAAGTGACGGCTAGATCGTTTTTGAGCGAGGAGTAGGTGCAAGCTTTCAGGAGTGGTAATTAGGCATTCGGGCATCCGGCGCAATTGCTTTTGCCGCTCACCCGAAGAAGTATCCCCGCTACGAACCGCCACTCGCCACGGAACGTTTAGCCCCTCAGCGGCTCGCTCCATGGCTGAGTGAATGTCTTTAGCCAGAGCTTTTAGCGGAGTGATCCAGATCACTTGTAGTCCGTTGGCCGAACGTTCGGAAAAATCATTAGGGTGCTGCCGGATGAACTCCAGCAAGCAGGGAACCCAGAGGGCGTAAGTTTTACCACTGCCGGTGGGGGCGTTCAGTAGTCCGCTTTCGCCATTTAGGTATGCTTCCCAAACTTCTTGCTGAAACGGAAAAGGTTGCCAACCTTGCTGCCGGAACCAATTAATTCCCGGGGCGAGTGCCGAATTAGAAACTTCTGCCATTGCCCTGTTTCAACCCGCATTGCTTAGCTTTGTTCCATGATCTCGGCTAACTCCAGCCAGCGATCTGATTTTTCGTCCAGCTCTTTTACCACTTTTTCTAGCTGCTGAGAGGCTTCGGTGAGCTCTTGGTGGCTCGATTGACCGGAAGTTGATAGTTCGTTCAGTTGGTTCTCTAAGGTTTCTTTCTCTTCTTCCAGTCGACTAATGTCAGACTCAATTTGCTCGTACTCTCGCTTCTCCTGGTAAGTAGCCCGTCGTTCCTTTTTGTTCTCGGGGACTACTTTAGAACTGGTAGCTGCCTTGAGCTTTGGAGCGGATTTAACAGTATTCTTCGCTGCTTTTTCCTGCGCTAGGGCATCTCGTAGATCGGTATAGTTTCCCGGAAAGTCGCGGATGTACCCGCTATCCTGTTCAAAAACGAAAATATGTTCCACCAAGCGATCCATGAAGTAGCGGTCGTGAGTCACCAGAATTAAACAGCCATCGAACTGAAGCAGAAAGTCTTCTAAAATGTTCAGGGTGATTAAGTCCAGATCGTTGGTGGGTTCATCCAGAATTAAGAAGTTGGGGTTCTGCATCAGTACTCGCAGTAGCTGCAACCGCCGTTTTTCTCCCCCACTTAAATCCTTTACTCGCTGGTAGTGCGTATCAGTAGAAAACTGAAACCGTTGCAGCAGTTGCGAAGCGGTAATTACCTGTCCTTTGCCCAGATCAATCACTTCGGCTACTTCTTTCACTACATCAATCATCCGCAGATCATCAGAAAAGCTAATCTCTTGCTGAGTGTAGTACCCAAATACGGTAGTCGTCCCCGTATCTAATTGCCCTTCGTCGGGGGTAAGTTGTCCAGTAATAATATTTAAGAAGGTGCTCTTCCCTGAACCATTAGGCCCGATAATCCCAATACGATCCTTACGCCGAAATACATAAGAAAAATTGTCGATCAACTGCTTGTTGCCGTAGGATTTGCTGACATGTTCAATCTCTAGAATTTTTTTACCCTGTCGCCGTCCCTGAATGCTGAGTTCGGTAGTATCCTGACTCACTTTCTGGTTGGCCTGATCCTTTAGATCGTAAAACGCATCTACCCGGTATTTGGCTTTAGTGCCTCGAGCCTTAGGTTGCCGTCGCATCCAATCTAGCTCTTTACGAAGCAGATTCTGAGCTTTGTCTACGGATGCTTGCTGTTGCGCTATTCGCTCGGCTTTTTTCTCCAGAAAGTTGGCGTAGTTGCCCTGGTAGCGAAAAATTTGCCCTTGATCGAGTTCAATAATTTCATTGGTTACTCTTTCCAGAAAATAGCGATCGTGTGTTACGAGTAGCAATGCCATATTCTGAGCAGAGATATAGTTTTCTAACCACTCAATGGTGGCTAAGTCTAAATGGTTGGTAGGCTCATCGAGGATGAGAAAATTAGGTTTCTCGATAAGGGCCTTTGCTAAGGCGACGCGCTTACGCTGCCCGCCCGATAAGTTAGCCACCGGGCGATCCATATCGTAGATACCCAGTTGACCCAGTATCTGTTCAATCTGGCTTTCGTAGTCCCAGGCATGACGGCTATCGATTTGCTGAATTAAATCCGGTAATTGCTCATCGCCCGGATTTTGTTGCAATAATTTTCGGTACTCCTTTAACAGAGCGAGAGTTGGATCATCGCTATCGTAGACAAAAGAAGCAATAGTATCATCGGCCGCAAACTGGGGTTGCTGTTCAGCGTACGTCATGCGTACCCCCTGCGATAGCACTACTTCACCACTGTCGGGTACTTCTTTGCCAGCAATAATTTTTAGCAGAGTAGACTTTCCCGAGCCATTAATACCTACTAGTGCTACTTTCTGTCCTGACTTAATACCGAAGGAAATGTTCTGAAACAGAAATTTCTCTCTTCCTTCCATTGTAAGATAATGCTTACTAAGGGTTTCTACTGATAGATAAATCATAGCGCAAAAGTAACAGAAAGGCCAAAAAAAAAGTGAATCTATAAGACTCACTTTTTTCACTACTAATACAACAACCTAAAACTACTCAATCAAAAATCTTTATATCTATTGTAACGAATATTTACTCCGTAAATTATTTCTTGATTTTATTCTTAACACGAATTGCCCTAGTAAATGTTTCAAAAAAATGTTAACAAAAGTATCACAACTCTTAAACAGGCATTCGAAACTTGTCCCTAATCATGTACCTCAGCACTAGCTAGTACTCGGGAAGGTTTGAAAAATTGCATGATCCCGTAGGTTGCCAAGCAGCCCGAAGCCATTCCCTCAATAATGATAGTAAAGCCTACTAATAGAGGATTCAGAAAATCTCCAAAAGGCTCTAGGTTTTGAATTACTCCCATAAAACTGGGATTAACCACTGAAAGGTAGAATACAACCATGATAGCGAAGCTTACTGTACCCACTATAGTTGTTAGTATTCCTAAGCCCAATCCCTTTAAATACGACAATTTGTTGCTTTTTCTCTTCTTAAAGTCTTTAATCGCCATTAGCACGAAGCTAATGAGAATGACCAAATTAAAAGCTCGCAACTCTAAATTATGCTCTAACCCAAAGGCTTTCATCAAGAAGAAAAAACCCGCTAAAGCCAACGCCATTAAAATACCATAACGAAAGCTTAATCGCTCGATAGTGTCTGAGATCATTTTTCTTTCCATTTCTTCAAGTGGTTTGTTATACAGGGAAGAACTCAAGTCATTCATTATTGTTTAACTATTTGCTAAAATAAATTACACATTTTTCGGTAATTTATTTCTGGGGCTATTTTTGTAAGGATTCTGTAGTAAGCATTCTCAACAGTTTGGGGTATTATTCTGTCTGATTCAATGCCTGCTAACCAAATTGTTTAGTATTTTTGACTCAAACTACTGAAGCGGAGATGAAAAGGAAGTTTAATCAAAATGTGATAATGATTGTTATGGCAACTTTAGTATTGTTTTCATCCTGCCAAAGTGGTAAACCGCGTAAACAACCTAAGCGAGGCCCTATTCCTTGTCCGGTAAAAGATTGCTAAAAGATTTTATCATGCCGAAAGATATTATTGTGGCAATAGACGGGTACTCAGGTTGCGGAAAAAGCTCCACAGCCAAAGCAGTCGCTCAGGCTCTGAATTATACCTATATTGACTCTGGAGCAATGTACCGTGCTGTTACTCTTTATTTGCTTCAGCATAAAATTGATCCGGCTCATTTGGCGGAAGTGCTGAACGCATTACCTCAGATCAATATTCGCTTCGTTACAAAACCCAATAGTACCCCACCGATTTACGAAACATACCTAAACGGTGATAACGTAGAGCAGTCAATTCGGGAAATGAGTGTGTCGGAGCGGGTAAGTGAGGTGAGTGCCATCCCCCAGGTGCGCCACGCAATGGTGAGCCTACAACGGAACATGGGAGCGGATAAACACGTTGTAATGGATGGAAGGGATATTGGCACCAACGTGTTTCCTCACGCCGAACTGAAGGTTTTTATGACGGCCGATCTTACGGAGCGAGCCCATCGTAGAAAAGCAGAGCTGGAGGCAAAAGGAAGTACCGCCACGCTAGAAGAGATTATAGAGAACCTAGCCGAACGCGATCGGATTGATACCAGCCGAACCGAAAATCCGCTGGTGAAAGCGGAAGATGCGGTTGAAATTGATACTACACATCTGGAATTTGACGAGCAGGTAGCTAAAGTGATGAGTTTAGCGCAAGAAGCCATGGAAATTAGTTAAACCAAACTACAAAACGTATGAAAGTAACGATAGATCAGAACTCAGGATACTGCTTTGGGGTGGAATTTGCCATTCAGATGGCGGAGGATGAAATGGAAGAGTCGGATAATTTGTACTGCCTCGGCGATATTGTTCATAACGATATGGAAGTGCAGCGCCTACACGAAAAAGGCTTACGGATTATTTCACGCGAAGACTTGGAGAATCTTCGCAATTGCAAGGTGCTCATTCGGGCCCACGGCGAACCACCCGAAACCTACCAAACGGCCCTGAAAAATAATATTGAACTGATTGATGCCTCCTGTCCAGTGGTGCTGAAGCTGCAAAATCGGGTGAAGAATGCTTTTGATCAAATGGAGAAGGCCGACGGGCAAATTGTCATTTACGGAAAACCTGGTCATGCCGAGGTAATTGGTCTCACCGGGCAGACAATGGGCAAAGCCATTATTGTTATGCATGATGAGGATTTGGATAAGATCGACTTTACGAAGCCAGTGACCTTATTCAGTCAGACGACCAAAAGTACCCAAGGCTTTTATCGCATTAAGGCGATGATTGAAGAACGCCTACAGGCGACCAATGGCGAATTGGAAACCGTAGCTTTTAATGCCAATGATAGCATCTGCCGTCAGGTTTCTAACCGCGAGCCACAGCTACAGCAGTTTGCTCAGGAGCAAGACGTAATTATCTTTGTAAGCAGCAAGAAAAGCTCTAATGGGAAAGCATTATTTGAGGTTTGTCGAGCAACTAACCCGCACAGCTACTTTATTGCCAACGAAGAAGAGTTGCAGCCTGAGTGGTTCGAAGGAATGAATACCGTAGGGGTGTGCGGAGCTACTTCAACCCCGATGTGGCTCATGGAGCAAGTGGCGAATGGCATCCGTACCTTAGATAGTGAGCTATTAGAAGCTACCTAGCGAACAGCCTGCTTTACGTTGGATTACGTTAAATTTTAGGCCAGACAGAGCGCTAGCACACTGTAGACTAAGTTTCTGTATGTTGTGTTAGTGCCGTCATTGCGAGCTGTGAAGAATGAGCAGCGTGTCGGACGGCCGATGCCGCAATCTCACGTACCGCTCGCCGTAGCGCAAGATTGCCATGCTCGTTCCTCATCCAGCGTGGAACGCTCGCAATGACATTTAAAATGTATAATTATTTACTTTACAGTGTACTGGGTTTTAACATCTCAACTGGCGGGTGCGCTCTTTTTGTTTTAACACCATCATTAGGTCTACTTTTCGTCGGCAGATCGGGTATCGTTGTGTAGTGAATATTCTATTCTCTAGTCAAATCGGAACTTGTCAGACCGATCTAAGTAAGAGCGTGTTTGAACTTTATCCTTTAGTTTTCTGATGGCTGTTTTCCGCCCATACTTCGCCTTTTTTTCGGACGATAGCTTAGGCTATCCTCCTCAAAAAGAGTCTCGTCTGTCCGAAAAACACCTCATAATAAATTCTAAAAATAAAATCCAAACACGCTCTAAGAAACACGAAATTGTTGCTATTGGTAGGCATTGATTTATGGTTTACGCCAACTCGTCGAGAAAATCAGGCAGTAATCTATCTGAATTTTAGGGCTTGGTTCAGTTTATTTCAGTATCTTAGGCGGTTCATAACTGTCATGAACCTAGCTTTACCTATCAGGAGTCTGTTACTAGTGCTATTACTGCTTCTGAGCCAAACGATAGTAGCACAACAGAAAGAGAATTCATCTACCCCGGCAGATTCATTGGTTCAACACTTCATTGATCAAAATCTGACAGTTTTACCTACCGGTGAAGTAGCCAATGTCTACACCTATACGACGGGATTCTGTTCAGAATCAGTTATACTGAAAGATGATGGCCAATTTAAAGTTACCCGCGCAGGATGCCTTGATGAAACACTTGCTAAACGAGGTACTTGGCAAGCTGAAGCGGGTAAGGTATTTCTAAAGAGTCAGAAGGGGGAAGAGAACGTGGCTTATTTGATTAGACGGGGTAAAAATGTTTATTTACTTACCGGTGGAATCATCGCCGAATGGCGAGCTATCGCAGAAAACTTACAATCGGCGGGCAGTAAGTTAGCTTATGACCCTTTCTCAGGAAAGATAGATTTGTATAAGGCCGAACAGAAGCAAGTAATTGAGAAACGTAAGCGGGATATAGAATAGAATGAAAGTGGCAGTTATTGGTGGTGGGGCAGCTGGATTTTTTTCGGCCATAACGGTAAAAGAGAACTATCCGGAGGCTGATGTTACTATTTTTGAGAAGTCACAAAAACTACTATCTAAGGTTAAAATATCGGGTGGCGGAAGGTGCAACGTCACTAATAGCTGTACTTCCATTGGGCAGCTCTGCCAAGCATACCCCCGGGGTGGAAAAAAGCTGAAAAAAGCGTTCCATCAATTTAGTACAAGTCATACTACAGCCTGGTTCGAGTCTCGGGGCGTTCCTTTGTTTGCCCAAGATGATAATCGGGTTTTTCCGGTATCGCAAAGCTCCCAAACAATCATCGATTGCTTCTTGCAAGAAGCCAAACGACTGAGCATCAAGATCGAACGGGGAGTAGGAATAGAAGGTATTGATCCGATCAATGACCAATTAGCGTTAAGCTTTGTCAGTGAGCAACTGCCCCCAAGAATCTTCAATAAGGTGATTGTAGCTACCGGAGGTTCGCCTAAAATAAAAGGATTAGAGTGGCTAGAAGCACTAGGGCATAAAGTTAAAGAGCCAGTTCCTTCATTGTTCACTTTTAATATGCCCGCTGAAGAAATTACTCAACTAATGGGATTGGTGGTAGAAAATGCGATGGTAAGTATTCAGAGAACCAAGCTTAGGTCAGACGGCCCGCTACTAATCACCCACTGGGGAATGAGCGGTCCGGCGGTGTTGAAGCTATCTGCTTTTGGTGCCCGAACGTTAAATGAGATGGAGTACAATTTTAAGGTTCAGATAAACTGGGCAAATGAAGCAAATAATGAAGAAGTTGCTAATCAGTTGAAAGCAGTTGGTCAGGAACATCCTAAGAAAATTATAGCTAACATCAGACCGTATACCCTACCTCAACGATTGTGGTTGTTCTTACTGAAAAAAAGAGGTATTCCCGAAGATAAAAAGTGGAGCGAACTTGGTACCAAGTCGCTGAACAAACTAGTGAACGTACTCACCAACGACGTGTACGCCGTGAAGGGTAAAACGACTTTTAAGGAAGAATTTGTGACTTGTGGCGGAGTGAGTTTGGATAGCATCGACCTCAACACCATGCAAAGTAAGGTATGCAACAATCTCTATTTTGCCGGAGAAGTAATGGACGTTGACGCTATTACTGGAGGCTACAACTTCCAAGCCGCCTGGACCACCGGATTTCTGGCGGGTAAGTTAGGTTAGCAGTTCACCCTATGTAAACATTAACAGGCACCTTTGATTATTTGTGGTTTAGTATAGAGTTCATTATAGGTAGGTAAGTGTCAGCGTTGCGAGCATGACACTTTACGCTATGTTTTCATAACTAGAAGACCCCCGCATTGAGCGTTGCTTTCTTCATTTATTAGAAGGTATCATCATGCTGGGACTCTGCGGTACCCTTGCCAGAGCACAGCACTACCATATTTATAGAAAGATATATAAGCTCTGAAGCTGATGTATTCGGTTATCAGGTAAAAATCTAATATATGGTGACAATCAATTAGCTTTAACCAGGCTGCTTTCTGCTTTGCTAGCCCTAATTCGGAACTACCAATTTCTATTTTTTGGTTTCATTAAAAATGTATCTGAGTACAGCAGTGTTACTAACACTATAACTCAGATGCCTGATTTTGTGGTAAGTTTAACCGGAAAGCTTTATACTTGCATCCGCGTAAGATTTTCGTCGTACGGAGGCAGTCGCTATGCGCTGGCTGTCTGATTTTGAATAGACTTTTTCATGATTGTAAAAACCAAAAAATATCAGCTTTCTACGGGCACCTACATCAAACTTGCTATGTTTAATTTACTCCGCAAGCAGTGGTGGGTATTTCTGATTACAGCAGCGCTAATGTGCGGGGCGTTCTTTATCTGGTCAATTTGGTGGATTATCGGGCCACTCATCGCCTTATTGCTTTACATTTTATTTTGGCTTATCCAGTTTACTGGGGTTACGCAGATGGAGCAAAACAAAATTTTGTTTGAGCGGCTCAGCTACGAAATCAATAGTCAGCAGGTACTCATAAAAGTAAATACTAAGCAAGGGATGCCCCTACGATGGGATATGATCAAAGATGCTCGTATTGGTAAAGATTATTTTGTGCTCATTGTTTCTAAGGCTCAGCTGGTGCATTTGCCGTTTCGGATTTTTAATACCGATAACGAGCGTAAATTTCTGGAAACCATACTGAAGCGAAAGGGCTACATTAAAGCTACTTAGCAGTAATGCATGATGATTGATGAATAGTGATAAACAAAAGCCCATCTATCATTACTCAATCAACAAGTGCTTCGTAAAATAGTGTGCTGCTATTATTCGCACTCAGAATCTTTTGAGCCGATTGTTGAATATCCTCGGCAGTAACTGCCTGTATCTTTGCCGATTCTTGGTTAATCAGGTTGGGATCACCCAATAGCGTAGAAAATGCCAGGCTCATAGCTCGGTTGAGCAATTCCATTTCCGAAAATACGAGGGTAGATTCGGCTTGGTTCTTCACTTTTCGGAGCTCTTCACCACTTATTCGTTTTTCTTTTACTTCTTCAATCACCGAAGTAATGGCTTCATCGGCAGCTTCCAACGTAACTCCTTCGTTGAGTCTGCCGTGAATAATCAGCAGACCCGGGTCGACTGAGCCGGTTACGTACGCATTAATTGAACTGAATAATGGGTTTTCCTTTACTAGCTGAGTAAATAATCGGGAAGATCGGCTTCGGCCCAGTATGTCGCTGAGTAAGTCTGCCGCATGGTAGCCAGCTTGGGTTCGCCCGGGAATATGAAACGCTTTGTAAATAGCGTGAGCGGGTACGTCACCGGCTTTCTTTAGGTGCCTCGGTTCGGTTTGTTCAGCTTCTTGAGGTAGTTGACGATGGTAAGGTTCTCCAGCCGGAATATCACCAAACCATTTTTCGGCTAACTGTTTCACTTCTTCGGCCTCTACCTGTCCAGCTACAACCAGCACGGCATTGTTGGGCCGATAAAATTTGTAAAAAAAGGATTTTACGTCATCGAGTGTAGCCTGTTCAATATGAGAAATGTCGCGACCAATAGTAGGCCATCGGTAAGGATGGGTTTGGTAAGCTAGGGCTTTCAGTGTCATCATAGCATCGCCGTAGGGCTGGTTGAGGTAATTTTGCTTGTATTCCTCAATCACCACCTTACGCTGTACTTCCAGCACCTTCGGATCAAACGACAAGCTGAGCATTCGGTCAGATTCTAACCAGAAAGCTGTCTCCAGATTGGTTACTGGTAAGGTGAGGAAGTAATTAGTGATATCGGGATTGGTGAAAGCATTATTTTCACCACCCACTAGCTGAAGAGGCTCGTCATAGCTAGGAATATTCTTGGAACCGCCGAACATTAAATGTTCAAAAAGGTGGGCAAAGCCGGTTTTATTTTCATCTTCATCGCGGGAACCCACGTTGTAGAGCACATTCACCGTAGCAATGGGGACGGATGGGTCGGTATGTACCAGTACTTGTAATCCATTACTGAGCTTGAATTGATTGAAGTCAATCATACGTATTTATCTTTTGATAGTGTTGCTGTTAACAATTCGGTTCTTCAAATCGTTGTGAAATAGCAATTTTTTAGTGAGACAAACGATAACAAGCTCTATCATTTTTCTTTGCTTTGCATTATTAGTATCATTGAGCTAATTTTTGCTAATCATGCCAACCATCAAAGACCAAACCAATAGTACCGAACGGTCTCGGAATTTAATTTATCAGTTTTTTGATCTCGTTAAAGAAGAAAGAACATTTATCATGCTGATAGGTGTTCTTTTTTTCGGAGCGGCGGTGGTATACCCGTATCCGGGAATAGCCATGTGGTTTGGTTTTTTGGTAGCTGCCTACTCAGCGGTTTCTAATGACAGTATTCAAACCTTAGGCACCTTTATTGCCTCGAATGCCAACCGCAAATGGTATGTGCTTTGGCTGTACATTGGCGGTATTTTTTTGGCAACCGTTATAGTGGGCTGGCTTAAGTACGATGGTGGCGTCTCTTACGGCCGATTACTAACTACGGAAGCTGACGGTAGTTTATCATTCCCTCAACCTGAGAGTTTTGCTTTTCTACAGATTGCTGCTCCTATTTTTCTGCTGATTCTAACCCGCTTGCGGATGCCGGTTTCTACTACGTTCCTGCTACTGAGCAGCTTCGCAGTGAGTCCGAGTGCAGTAGGTTCGGTCATCAATAAGAGTTTAACGGCTTATTTAATTGCGTTTGGATTGGGCTTCGTAGTTTGGTACTTAATTACCAACCTTACTAGGAAGTATTTTGTGGGCAAGCCAGCATTCGGCTGGGCCATTGCTCAGTGGATTACCAGCGGCACCCTATGGTCGGTCTGGATTATGCAGGATGCTGCCAATATTGCCATCTACCTGCCGCGCTCGCTAAGCGTTGTTCAGTTTCTTGGGTTTGCTATGGTTGTATTTTTAGGTTTAGGGCTAATCTTCTTTCTGAAAGGTGATAAGATTCAGGATATTGTGAATGAGAAAAGCGAGGTGACGGATATTCGGGCGGCTACTATTATTGATTTTGTGTACGCGCTTATCTTGATTTATAAACTCACCATCAGTACTATTCCTATGAGTACTACTTGGGTGTTTATTGGGTTGCTAGGTGGTCGCGAAATAGGGATTCGTTTGCGCCAAAAGAGTAATGGATCAGATAAAAGAAAAAGCGTGGGCAGTGCCCTACGAATGGTTGGTAAAGATGTTGGTTTAGCTACCGTAGGCTTACTCGTTTCGGTACTGTTGGCAATGGCCGTAAATGAAGGGTTTAGGGAGGAAGTGCTGAAATACTTCGGCTGAGTGGAACAGTTGACAGTGAGCAATGAATGATGACTAATGACTAATGACTAATGACTAATGAATGATGAGTAATGGGTAGTTGGCGGGGGCTGGGAGCACGGAGCGAGGCCGCTGCGGAGAACGGAGGTTAAAATCACTTTTTTTCGGAACCAACAAGATGCATCTTTTTCTAATCTGTAATTTTCAATTTTTCGTACCTAATGCCTACTATGGACTGTCGACCGTGGACTATTAACCAATGCCCAAAACTTTGTAACCTTCAACCTGCTAAACTTGCTGCCCAATGCCCGTCGACTATCGACCACGGACTGTTGACTATTAACCAATGACCACTGTGAACCGTCGACGATGGACTATCATCTGTGGACTGTGGACTATCGACCGTGGACTAATAACTAACCACCATTAAAACATCTCTAGCAAAACAGTTTCATCGGGTAGCTCAATCTGTAGCTTCTCCAGTTGCTGACTTACTAAAACTATATTTTGCTGATTAGGAAAGTTAAACACGTTAGGGAGTTGTGTTTCCTGATGGGGAAAAGTAGTGAGAGCTAGGTCTACCTGGGTTGGAAGCTTTTCTACACTAGAAGGATTGTACCATAGCACTTGAGATGCATCAGCTAGTGATTTCCAAAAGCGTTTCTTTACTTTTGCATTTTTTGCTGAAATCACCAGACTAGTCTTACTAGCAATAGGGTAGTGGCGTAGTTTGCTACTGGATAGATTAAATAAATACTGAATATCGGCAGAAACTGTTCCGGCGATAACGATTGGAACCAATGTATTTTCGTAGGTAATTGGTTGCCAGAATTTGAGCCACTTACGCCACGCAGACTCAGTAGATAAATTGGAAAGGCCATCTGTGAGCATAAAATCAGGCGAGTGATGGTAGATTTGTTGGGTGATGCTTTGCCAGTCATGCAGTTTTTGAGGCAGCTCCAGGGAAGTCCAGCAAGCACTCCAGTTAGGTTTATTTTGGCTAAAGGTTTGAACAATTAAGCGAGGACTTAACCCTTCATCCTCACCAATTATCAAGTAATACTTTGTGCCAGAGGCTAAGCCCCGCAAATGGCAGAAATAGTTTTCCATCCCCCGATGAAAATTAGAAGCAGTGATTGTAGCCCGAAAAGCATACGCTGCCGTGTCTTGCTGATGATCTACCGTATCGTAGTAAACCCGCTGTGAGTCGGGGCAGCCCCCAATCAATTCCCAGCCAATAAGTGCCGATGTGCTTGGGTTCTCGGTGAGAATAAGGCGATAGTTTTGAGTAGCCGCCTCACTTTGTAGTGAAAAAACCAAAGTTACTAAAGAAAAATAAGCGATCCTTATTAGAAATTTCATCAGATACTAATAGCTATTTTGATAACAATTTCTTAACATTAAGTTAACAATTTCTTAACATTGCTATTCAAATCAATGCATCTTCTATGAAAACTCCTTACGAACATCGGGCAAGATATGGGTTGCATCACCTCATTTTCGGAAAGCCATCGAGAAGGGCAAGGCAGTTTTACTGGTTCTTACTAGGTCTTTTTTTGGTTCTTAGCCTAACGTATATTGTAAGCTACTAATTTGATGTGTTCAGCTCTGCAATAGCCAACCACGCCATCAGTCCCGGACCGATTTCCAGTGCGTGCTCATCAATATTAAAGGTGGGAGTATGTACCGAAGAGGTAATTCCCCTCGCTTTATTACCGGTTCCTAGCCGGTAAAAGCAGGCATCAACGTGGTGAGTGTAATAAGCAAAATCTTCGGCAGCCATCCACAAATCTAGGTTTACTACATTTTCCTCACCTAAATAATCAATGGCTAAGCTTTTCGACCGCCGAGTGAGTTCAGGATTGTTCTGTAGAAATGGGTAGCCCACCTTAATGTCAACCTCGCACGAACCGCCCAAACTAGTACATACACCGTGGGCAATGTCTCTTATTTTCTGATGCGCCTGATATCGCCACTCTTCGTTAAGCGTACGGAATGTGCCTTCTACCTGCACTTCGTTAGGAATTACGTTAGTAGCTCCCTGAGCAATCACTTTCCCGAACGAGAGCACCGAAGGAATTTTGGGGTTGGCGGTTCGGCTAACTACTTGCTGTAGGGTCACCAGCAGTTGGGCGGTAATCATTACCGGATCGATATTCTTCTCGGGCATAGCGGCGTGACCACCTTTTCCCTTAATCGTTAGGTAAATTTCATCAGCACTCGCCATATACATTCCTTCCCGAAAACCAACTTTACCAGCAGGAAGGTGGGGCAGCACGTGTTGGCCTAGCATGGTGTGAGGGGCAGGGTTTTGCAGAACACCCTCCTTAATCATCAGTGAAGCTCCGCCCGGAAACCGTTCTTCGCCTGGCTGAAAAACTAGTTTGATGGTTCCTTCAAATTCCTGACGAAGTTGCTGAAGAATGTTAGCCGCTCCCAAAAGTGAAGACGTGTGCACATCATGGCCGCAGGCGTGCATCACTCCTTCGTTCTTAGATTTATAGGGCACATCGTTCGCTTCCCGGATAGGTAATGCATCCATGTCAGCGCGCAGAGCAACAGTTCGGCTGCTGGGATTCTTGCCTTCAATCAGTGCGACTACTCCGGTATCGGCCACTCCAGTTTGGGGTGATAAGCCAAACGAAGTAAGTGTCTCCGCCACAAAACGGGCAGTTTGGTACTCTTGAAAAGACAATTCCGGGTGCTGATGCAGATGATGACGGTAGCTAACTACCTGTTCAGCTAGTTCTTGAGATAAGGATTTTATTTGAGGAAGTAAAGAGTTCATGATGATGCAGTAGGAGGGTTAGTCAACCGTTCGGAAAGTTTCGGGCACCAGCAACACGTTAGGAAACACTTTTCTGAGGGCAATATAATCCTGTTGAGCTTCTAACCGACTGGCGTATTCTCCTACTCGGGTTCGCCAAATAGTCTGAAACCGAACCGCTGGTTCTGCATCGGGCAGGGCTTTATACACTTTTAGCTTCGCTTCATTTGCCTCTTCCCGACTATTTCCGGTGTATACCTGAAGGGTGAATCCCTGATACTTATTATTCTCGCGGCTTAGATCATCTACTTCATCAAAATACTCAGAAATTTCCTGGGTAATAGCGTTGGGAGTAGGCAGCGTAGAAACGGCCGAGATCACTCGTTCAGGATTAGGGTCAGGAGAGTTGGAGTTACTTTGAGCAATAGAATCGGCGTATTGAATGCGGTACTGGCTCAAATCCTCGTTGTACTCTTCGGCTCCTTGGGTGCTAATGGTTTTGGTGGGAGCACACTGTTGAAAAAAAGCCACCAGCAGAGCCAGAGTTAGCAATAAAAATAAACTGCGGTTTATCATTTCTAAAATTTTTCTAAGCCAAAAGTAGATGATTATTATAACAACTGCTAAATCATAGAGATAAATTGTTCAATGGGCTGGGGGCGGGGAGCGTGGAGTATGAATTTCTTACATTGCGCTTTTAACTTAACATTTATATTTTCTGTACATCCCGACCCCCAGCACCCCGCCCGTTACCCGTTCCACCCTTCTCGGTCGAGGCTGCGGTACTGGATGGCCTCGGCTAGGTGCTCTACGGCAATATCAGCTGAGTTATTTAGATCGGCAATGGTGCGGGAAACTTTCAGAATGCGGTCGTAGGCGCGGGAAGAGAGGCCAAGTCGCTCCATAGCAGTTTTTAGCAGAGTTTTTCCGGCAGGTGAAATTTTACAGATTTCCTTGACCATCGGTGGGGGCATCATTGCATTGCAGTAAATGGATGATTCCTGAAAGCGCTTAGTTTGGCGTTCGCGGGCCTTAATCACGCGCTCCCGAATACGCGAACTGCTTTCGGTCTTCTGCTCGGCGGTCATCTCATCGAAGGGGACGGGATTTACTTCTACGTGAATATCAATGCGGTCGAGTAAGGGGCCACTAATTTTATTCAAATATCGCTGCACTGCCGTAGGTGAATCGGGATGGCCAGACTGAGCATCGTAAAACTCACCGGAAGGACTGGGGTTCATACTGGCAATCAGCATAAAGTTGGCCGGAAAATTGACGGTGCCTCGGGCGCGAGAAATCGTTACTGCCCGTTCTTCCAGCGGCTGACGCAGCACTTCCAGCACCGTTCGCTTAAACTCGGGTAATTCGTCTAAAAACAAAATACCGTTGTGCGCCAAAGAGATCTGACCGGGTTGCGGAATATTTCCCCCGCCTACCAAAGCCGCATCGCTAATAGTATGGTGGGGTGCGCAAAACGGACGTTGGGAGATCAAGGCCGAATCAGTACTTAGCTTGCCAGCTACCGAGTGAATTTTAGTAGTCTCCAGTGCTTCATGCAAGGTGAGGGGCGGTAAGATGGTAGGAACCCGTCGGGCGAGCATGGTCTTTCCTGAGCCGGGCGGGCCAACCATAATCACATTGTGCCCTCCAGCAGCCGCCACTTCTAATGCTCGCTTAATACTCTCGTGTCCTTGTACATCGGAGAAATCTACCGAAAACTGATTAATTTCCTCAAAAAATACGTCACGGGTTTCGTGCCAGAAAGGTTCTATCTTTTGGTTGCCCTGAAGAAAGTCGATGGTTTCGGTTAAGGTTTCTACGCCGATCACTTCCAAATTGTTGACAATAGCGGCTTCCTGAGCGTTCTCTTTCGGAAGAATAAACCCCTGATAGCCGTGTTGACGAGCTTCTACCGCAATCGGCAGAACTCCTTTTATGGGGCGGAGGATTCCATCCAGCGACAGTTCACCCATAATTAAATATTTAGATAGCAGTGTATCCTGAATTTGACCGGAAGCTGCCAGTATGCCTACCGCAATGGGTAAATCGTAAGCCGAACCTTCTTTGCGAATATCTGCCGGAGCTAGGTTCACCACGGTTTTGATACGAGGCATGGCGTAGCCTGAGTGTTTGATAGCCGCTTCTACACGCTGCTCACTTTCTTTAACCGCACTGTCGGGCAATCCCACCATAAAAAATTTGGTGCCCTGCCCAACGCTCACTTCAATCGTAATCAGGTACGCATCTACGCCAAAAACTGCCCCGCCAAACGCTTTTGCTAACATTTTCTACTAGTTGACAATTGAAAATGAAAAATTGAATGATTAATGAATGGTGAGTAATGACTGATTTCTTACGCTTAATACTCGAACACTAAAATGCTAACCTCGTGAATATCAGGCAAACGTAATATTTATAATTCAGCAGGTATGTAGGAAAAAGCGAGAATTAGCTTGATGAAGCGACTTGCTTTTCGATAAGAAGAATAAGAATATGAATGACTTTGATATGGATTTCTTGAATGCGGTCGGCATAGCCCAGGTGGGGAACCCGGATCTCGATGTTGGCCTTATTGGCAAGTTTTCCCCCGTCTTTTCCGGTTAGGGTAACTACTTTCATTCCTTGAGCCTGAGCAGTTTCTACCGCATTTAGCACATTAGGGGAGTTGCCGCTAGTGCTGATGGCCAGTAGTGCATCTCCCGGTTGGCCTAAACCTTCAATAAAGCGGGAAAAAACCTGCTCGTAGCCGTAGTCATTGCCTACGCAGGAGATATGGCTGGGATCAGAAATGGCAATGGCAGGTAACGCCCGACGATTGTTGCGGTAGCGGCCACTTAGCTCTTCGGCAAAGTGCATAGCATCGCAATGGGAGCCGCCGTTACCACAACTAATAATCTTCCCACTATTACGTATTGTCCCGGCAAAAATAGTGGCCGCTCGCTCGATTTGGGTGAGTAGTTGGTTATCCTGCCTTACTTTTTCCAGTAATTGGGCAGCCTGCTGTAACTCATCCCGAATTAGGTCAATCATGTAAGTCGTTTCTGGTCAGTATCCGAGGGGTCGTCGGTAGGATTTTCTTCCGGGTCGAGGGAAGACTCAAACGATTTTATTTCTTGGTCAATTTCATCTTCCCGCCGTTTCATATCGTATACCTGTGCTTTAATTTCATTTTTCTCAGCTTCTAGCTTAGCAATCTTACTCTGGTAACGGCGGCGGTCGTAGAAAGCCATGCCGAATACAATTAGAAAAAGGGCTAAGCCAATGAGTGTAAAAATACGGACGGTGCTACTGCTTTCTACCAGATTCTGTGCTACCGAATCATTTAAATTGAGTGCAAAAGCCACTAATATGACGTGGTAAAAAATTAATAAAACGTAAAAAAATAAGCGAATAGGTTTCATGAGCTAAGAGTTTTGCTGTATCAAATATAGGATTATTGCTAAGATAACACGCTCAACTATCTACTTTGTTTAATACTATACGGCTTGCATTTGAGTGAGTTTACGGTACAACCCATCTTCTTCTACCAGTTCTAAGTGAGTGCCCCGTTCCACAATTTTGCCTTGCTGCACCACTACAATTTCGTCGGCATGTTGAATAGTACTCAGTCGATGGGCAATCACTAGAGAGGTTCGGTTTTGCATAAGATGCGTTAAGGCTTCCTGCACCAGCCGTTCCGATTCAGAATCCAGCGCAGAAGTGGCTTCGTCCAGTATCAGGATAGCCGGATTTTTCAGTACGGCTCGGGCAATGCTGATGCGCTGACGCTGACCGCCCGATAGCTTTGATCCTCGTTCACCTACTACGGTTTGGTACTGTTGCGGGGTTTCCATGATGAAATCGTGGGCGTTGGCAATTTTTGCTGCTTGAACCACTTCTTCTTCGGTAGCATCGGGCTTGCCGAAGGTAATGTTGTTTAGAATAGTATCGTTGAATAAAATGGATTCTTGGGTGACAATTCCCATGTGCTGACGCAGTTCTTTTATCTGATATTCATTCAGTGCCACGTCGTCCAGATAGATCGTGCCTTCGGTGGGATCGTAGAAGCGTGGTAGTAGATCAGCTAAGGTAGATTTCCCCCCGCCCGAAGGACCCACCAGCGCAATTGTTTTCCCTTTTTTTAAAGTAAAGTTAATATTCTCAAGCACCCGTTCATTTTCGTAGGCAAAAGAGATATTATCAAAACGAATTTCCTGTTCAAATCCAGGCAGGGTACGTGCATTCTCCCTCTCAACAATCTGAGGCTCGGTATCAATAATTCGGAAAATCCGCTCACCCGAAGCCAAGCCCCGCTGGATGCTACTGATAGAATTGGTGATAGAGCGAGCTGGGTTCAGCATCTGGGAGAAGATAATGATGTAAGTAATAAATTCGCTAGCACTTAGCGATGAGTCATTATTTAGTACCAGAATACCACCAAACAACAGAATGCCCGCTACTACGGTAACGCCCAAAAACTCGGAGGTAGGCGAAGCTAACTCTTGCTTACGAGCCATTGCTACATTGGTGCGGGCGTAGTGGTTCACTTCTTTTTCAAAGGTTTTTTCCACCAGTTGGCGGGCATTGAAAGCTTTAACAATTCGCATACCCGAGAGCACCTCATCTAAAATACCGACAATTCGGGCGAGCGACTCTTGGCTTTCGGTAGCCCTCTTTTTCAGACGTTTATTGATTTGGGAAATAATAACTCCCGATAGTATCAGTACCAGTAGTACAAACACAGTAAGCTGAGGTGACATGATGAGTAGCACGGCAAAGTAGCCAATAATGGTAGCCGGATCACGAAAAACCACTTTTAGGGTATTGACCACCGAGTTCTCCACCTCCTGCACGTCGTTAGTCATGCGCGACATAATATCGCCTTTGCGTTCATTGGAAAAATACCCCAGATGCAAATGAGAAACCTGATTGAAAATTCTCATTCGTAGTTTTTGAATAGTGCTCGCCCGGATTTTTGCTAAGGTTAGCCCCGACACATAGCGGAAGAGGTTGGATAGAAATACCGAAATTACAATAGTGCCGCATACAAAAGCCAAGGCACCAATTTTCCCTCGAGTTTCAACAATTGATAAAAAATAGTAATTGAACGTCTGGGTAGCATATTCAGCCGAAAGAGAGAAGCTGGGGGCATTTTGCATTTCGGTTAGTGCTGATTCATCCACTTGGTTGAACAGTACTTTAAACAGAGGAATCAGCAGTGTGAGATTGATTAAACCAAAAAGGATGGATAAGGAGGCATACACTAAATACTGAGGAATGTATTGGCGGTACGGTTTGGCAAAAGAGAGGATGTGTAAATAAGTCTTCATGTGTTTTAGTCGGTCCTACAATCAATCTGTTTCGTGATTCTATGAGAACAAAAGAGGGGATATAGCCTGGGAGGTAAGTTTCTGCCCAAAGTTTCTCAGATTGTTACCGGGCAAAACTAGTATGTTTCTACGTATTTTGGTAAAATTGCGCCTATGTGAGTTTAGAGTTAACTAAGACTGAAACCCCAAAACCATAAGCTCCGTAATTTTTCATGAACAAATCATCTCAATATTAATTTTATAAATATGTTTGATGCTAACGGAACGGAAGGTTTAGAGTTATTCACCTGGATTGTTGGAGGGTTAATTGGCTTTATTGCAGCACTAACCTTTACTCACTTTCTAGCGGTGCAAAAAGAAGATGAAGAGATCAGCGAGGAACCTTCAGAAACGGAAACCTCTCAAGCCGAGGAAAAAACCACAGTACATTAGCCCATGGATAAGCTTTTTAAGGTAATTTTTGACGGGCCAGCTACTATTTTGTTAACATTACTTTTGCTGGCCGCGATTGGAGCAATAATTTTTACCGACATTTTTTCTTTCGTTTAGGGAGCTACCCAGCTACCTTTCCACTGATTATTGTTCCAGCTAAACTGCGCTCGGAGATGGCCTTCTCGGCTCAATTTCAAAAAGTCTAGCTGGTAAACGGTACTAACAACCAACACAAAGTTTTCAATACCAGATTGGGTGTTTTCTACTGTAGGGTTGTTTTTAAAGTCATCAGGAAGATTATCAGTACGTACTGTGGTGTGCGTTCCTGGCGGAAGTGGGCCAACGTAGTCGCCTCGGTTTTTAGGTGGAATATTCTGCCAAGCTGTTTTAGCGTCCTCATCGGCCCAATGCCATGCCACCGAAGCTTTCGCTCTTATCTGTTCTTTACTCCCGTGATCGTAAAACAGCCAGTGCGCTTGGTTGTTCTCTGCCAAATCATCCATTTTTTGCGTTCGGCGATCCGAGTAGCAAATCAACTGTCTTAGATTTTTATTGGCTTTGCGAAGTACCACCGTTCGCTGTTCAATTTCGGCGGAGCCATGGGTAGCTAGTGACGGAAAATGATACGCATGTTTAGCGTCTGCGCCCCCTCGGAGTAGCATACCCCAAACGTGGTTTAGTATTTCTTCTACGGTTGAGTTGGGCGAAATCATATTCAGTTTAAAGTTTTGCGTTGTTAGGTAATTTGCCCCGGAATAGAAGGCTGCGTTGGTTTAGCTTACTAACTATCGGTGGGTTGTCAATCATTTGGTTGGCAATAGCAATTGCTCCGGTTAGCTGATCTTCGGTAAGTTGCTGATAGGCCGGAATACGGTTGTTGCGCTGGAGATGATTATACCAACAGTCTTGAAACAACGTATCCAGGATGATTCGCTGAAAACAATGGTTAAACCGAACCGGCAAATGTTGTTCCCGAGCTAATTGCAGCAATCGCTGGTTGGTAAGCGACAGATATTCTTCTCTTAATTTACTTATGCTCACTGCTACTCAACTGTAGGTTAGACAGCATGTTTGGAAAGTTAGCAATCTATTTCCCCCCGTAATTAGCGCAGATGTTTTGAGCGTTGGGAGAAATCAGTTTATGCAACAAGGTTTGAATTTTTTGGTAATCTTCGCAAGCACCGGGGTTGTCGCCTAATACGTACCTACTGTGGGCTCGCATTTTATACAACCCCGGATGGAAGGGATTTCGCCGGATGAGTTCATCTAAAAAACGCGCTGCCTTTTTATATTTCTTCGCATAGTAAAAAGTGATAGCTTTTTCTGCGATTTTATGGTCAGGTGAAGAAACACGACTACTGCCTGCGGGGCAAGCAGTTACCGTTACTTCCTTCAGCATAAATCCGGGTGTGTGTTGGTTACGAGCAAAGCGGAAATCGCCAATCAGAAAGGTTACCGGAAAAAAACATAACGAAGCTTTTCTTTTCCAAGCTATCAGCTAACCATAGCTGCTCCGTATCCCTGAACTTGGTTAAAAGCTCTGCATCAATGGAAGGACTTATCGGGTTGATGGTAGCCAGGGTGATATTACCCGTGGGGTGCAAGGTGAGGGAGATGATAGCGGTACCAACGGTGCCATCTTGGCGAGCGGGGTAGGGGTAGTGCAAACTGTTAGACAGAAACTGATAAAAGGTGGCGGCACCTCCTTGTACCCGGTGGTCAGGAAAATAGGCCAGTGTATCAGGAGGGTTAGCCACTAGTGAATTAGCGGTTATAAATAGCAGAATAGAGATCGATCCGGCAGCAGAAAGAGAGAATTTTAAACAGACTTTTGCCTTAGTTGATGATGGAAGCATAGATAAAAAAATAGGCTAAGTATCCTATACAAAGCTAAGTTACTAAAAAATGTAAAAACATCAATCAGTCATAAAATATTGAAATTCAAATATTTATAAGTAGTGGTCGCTAAGTATTGTTGAATTTTACAGGCTAGGGTGTAACTTTATTGCCAAATACCTTGTATAACAAAGTACTATACGATACATTTGTTAGAAACAACATTAACCCAACATGCTTCAACTGCTATCTCAATCAAAACTTATTGTACAAGCATTGCTGATTGCTATTACCATTCTGGTTGGAGTTTTATCTCGTACCGAGAATGAAGTAAGTGCATCAACTGGACTTGGTGAGCCAGGTAGTGCACTATTTCAGGTTCAGTTTAATCCGTGCGATACTCCGCAGTTTAAAAACGTAGCCTACTAGACTCAGACATTTAAGCAACATTACCTCAAGTAAAGAATGGATTTATGAAAATTGAAAACACCCAAGTGCAGATGCGAAAAGGTATTTTAGAATACTGCATTCTGCACATTATATCTCGGGGCGAAGTATATGCCTCAGATATGCTGGAGGAATTAACTTCAGCTAAAATAATGGTGGTGGAAGGAACGCTATATCCCCTACTGACCCGCTTGCGTAAAGCCGGATTAGTTGATTATCAGTGGGTAGAGTCTACTTCTGGACCGCCCCGCAAGTATTATACGTTGACCCAAACCGGCCAAGACTTTCTCATGCAGCTCAAAACTACCTGGGAGGAACTAGTTGACTCAACGAATCATATAACAACGAATCATAACGGTAGTGTGCCGACCGTAACCGATCCCCAAAAATCATCGCAATCATGAAACGAAATATAAGTATTAACATCAGTGGAATTATCTTTCACGTGGAGGAAGATGGTTACGAGTTGCTACGAAACTATCTGGACGCTATTAGCCGCTATTTTTCTAACTATGAGGATAACAAAGAAATTACCGACGATATTGAAAGCCGTATTGCCGAAATTTTTCTGAAAAAGCTTAGTTCTTCGAAGCAAGTTATTACGAAGGAAGATGTAGAGGGGGTAGTCGCCATTATGGGCAGCGTAGAAGACTTTGCCGCCCAAGACTACGGCGACGATGAAGCTTATACCTATGCTGACTCCGGAGCGCAAACTGATAATCGTACTTCTCAGGAAGAGCCAGAAGGGCAACGTCGGTTGTACCGCGACACCCAACGTAAAGTATTAGGGGGAGTGGCGGCCGGGGTAGCGCACTACTTTCGTACCGATCCGCTCTGGGTGCGACTGCTGCTCATCTTTGGTTTATTCGCTGATGCATTTATCACTTTTGGTACTTTAAGTACCATCACCCTCATTTCTTACATCGTTCTCTGGATTGTATTGCCTGGAAGAACTGACTTGGATCAGAGCGAGAAGGTGAAAAAACTGTTTCGTAATCCTAATGATGAAGTAATTGGAGGGGTTGCGGGTGGTTTGGCTCTTTACTTGGGTATTGATACTACCGTACTTCGTCTGTTATTTGTGCTATCAGCCTTATTTGGCGGTAGCGGATTAATCATATACATTGTACTATGGATTATTACCCCGCCGGCGAAAACACTGACCGATCGGATGCAGATGAAGGGGGAACCAATTACCCTGACGAATATTGAGTCTAGCATAAAAAAAAACTTTAGTGTAAGCGAGAGTGGCGAGGAGAGTACGCTCTTAAAAGCAGTGCTCTTCCCGTTTCGGTTAGTCTCGGCTATCTTCACCAATCTGGGAAGGGCATTAGGGCCATTCCTAATCTTTCTGGGTGATGCTGCTCGGGTTTTGTTTGGCTTGTTATTAATCGTAGTTGGCGGTTCAATACTACTATCTGTTTTAGTAACCAGCGGAGTCACACTAGGAATGGCTACCACGGAGCCATACTTCTGGGGCGTGAATATTCCGATGGAAGTTATTAAAAATAGTTTTTCTGGAGCCGGATTAGTATTTGCTACTATTGCCCTTTTAATGCCCGCCCTAGCCCTAGTGATTAGCGGAATTTCTATTATCGCCCGTCGGCGTTTAATCAGTGCTGCCGTTGTCTGGACAGGAGTGGGCATCTGGTTTGTGAGCTTAATTGGACTGGCGGCCACCGTTCCGCCAGTGATAATGGGTTTTCGAGAGGAAGCTCAATATACAAGTACCGAAGATCTGCCGATTACAGGTAAAATTCCGGTTCTGCGATTAACAGAATATCCGGAGTACGACGACTCCAAGGTGGTGCTATTTCTGGCAGGGCATAGTAAAGATCAATTTGAGCTGCAAAAGTCATATCAGGCGCGGGGCAGTAGCCGGAAAAAAGCGGTTGAGAATGCCCGTTTAGTAACTTACGATATACTCGTGGAAGACTCTATCATCTCTTTTCCCCCGGTTTATACTTTTAAAGAAGGAGCAAAATTTCGGGCGCAAGAACTAGATTTGACCCTGCGTATCCCTTACAACCAACCGTTTCAGATGGAGCAAAGCCTAACCGAGATTCTAAGAAACACCTTGTATCGCTACGGGTACCGTCGGTACGATTTACCGGGCAATACCTTTATATTTACTCAAGATGGTTTAAAGTGTATTTCGTGCGAGGAAGAAGAAGCGGATGAACCGAATGCTGAAATTGATTCATTAAAGAGTTTTATCAATAAAGCAGGGGGCGAAAGCTATCGCTTAGGGCTGCGCGATTTCGAATCGGTAGAAGTTCGAGGACCATTTCGGGTGCAAATTAGCCCCAGTGAGGAATACTTGGTAGATGTTATTCCCAACGATATGCCCTTGAGTCGTATGAAAGCGAATGTAGAAGACGGACGATTGGTTATTTATTACAACGGAAGCTACAACCAGCGAAATAGTCAAGTCTACGATTTATCGATTAGTCTACCGACGCTTCAGCAACTCAAGCTAAAGGGAGATACCCGAGCTACCGTAACAGCATTTTCTGAGCAAGACCTTGATGTTGATTTATCAGGTTCAGCCCAACTAACTGCCGAAGTTAGCGGGGTACGGACTAAAGTTGCTATGACTGGCGATAGCGAAGCGGAACTTTCCGGCAAAACGCAACTGCTCAATACCGAATTGGGCGGCTCATCCTTACTAAAAGCGTTTAAACTGAATACCGATACCGCTCGGGTTGAGAGTCGGGCGGCTTCAGAAGCCCAACTTTACGTAAGTGAGAAAATAGAAGCTGATATCAGCGGAGCCGGACGGGTAGAATATCAGGGCGACCCTGAAGTAACGGTCAACGAAGCGGGGCAAACCAAATTGCGGAAGGTAGAAGAAGAAATACCGTAGAGTCACTCTAAGCGAAAGTAAAAGTGAACGGAGAAGCTGTCTTTAAAGAGATGGCTTTTTTTGTGATAATGGATGGGATTAATATCATTTCTGATGAACTTTCGTATCTTTTAGTGCTCTATCAACCTACTACCTAATGAGTAATTTTTTGAAGTTTCTGGAAAACCACGCTACCGGAATATACTTAATTATCCTTTGTGTGTTCTCTCTTATCTTAGCAATCAATTGGTTGGCTAAAATTTTCTCTTGGGGTGTTTATCAGGAAATAAATACCGAAAGAAATGCTCAGAGCAAATTATCCTACGTAATATCCCGATTTTTTGTCAATATCATTGATGACTTTAAGCATCTTCTTGCCATCATCATCGTCATAATATTCACTGCTCTAATTATCTACTCCATGACTGCGGGTGACACGTTTGATGATAAAATGGAAGCCCTTCAGTTAGTAATTGCTTCTTTAGGCGGATTGCTGGGATCAATTATTGGTTATTACTTCGGAGAGTCAGCCGCCCGAACCAGCACCCCCAAAGTAGTGGATAACGAAAAGGAAATAGCTATTTCGGGTAGAATAGTGGCTGCGCCTCAGTTAACGCTCGAAGATCAGGGCGATAATCCGCAAAATGCACCAGAATAAATATGCAAACCTACAGTATTCAGCTTAGAGATTCGGTAATAGACCCTAATGAGCCTCTGAAGAAATCGCAAACCAGGGTTGCCTACTATCGGAAAACAGCCTCATCTAACCATCAATTCCTTTACCAAGTCTGGCTCTATTTAGAGGGTAAAGACTTGCCCTTTATTAACCGTGTAAAATATATTTTACATGATTCATTCCGGAATCCTGTTCAGCTTGTTGAGCGGACTACGCTTAATCAGAATTGTTCATTGGCAATTTGGACGTGGGGCATTTTTTGGGTGAAAGCGGAAGTAGAAGATGTAAAGGGACGAATTGTACAACTCGATCATTACTTAACCTACGGTAAGCAGATTGAGAACAAACAAAAGCTGGGAATCTTGTTTAAAGAAGACACGAGAGAATAAACCTTATTCTGATAATTATTTACCCCGAGGTTCGTGACGTCACGAACCTTAGAAGTTTATTGGAATATCCTCTAATTATAATTGATAATCAGATCAGGTGCGTTCTTAGTTATAGTTTTGGTCTACTGTAAACCTTTTTGGTTTTTATCGTATTATTTAGATAAGTTCTAAACAAAAAGTATGTTTGTAGAACCAAGCGAGCCAACTCTACCATTATTAATCAAATCACAATCTGTCCGTATGAAAACGCTAGCGAAGATGAGGCCCGGTGAACGAAGGGTGATCCAACAATTGAAGCCATCGTCTGTATCAATAAAGCTACTGGAAATGGGATTGTTACCGGGTAAGACGGTGCGATTCAACTTCTCCGCTCCTTTTGGCGATCCAATATCGGTACAAGTAGCGGGCTACCAATTATCGTTACGTTTGGATGAAGCGGACTTAATAGAGGTAGCATGAGCAAGCCAATTACCGATACTCTCCCTCCGCATACGGTTAGTACGGAGCGAATCGCCCTAGTTGGCAATCCGAACGCAGGAAAGAGTAGCCTATTCAATCTGTTGACCGGGTTAAATCAGAAAGTGGGTAACTATCCGGGCGTTACTGTCGATAAGAAAGTCGGTACGCTGCATTTGCCGTCAGGGCGATCGTTGCAGGTAGTAGATCTACCCGGTACCTATAGTATCTTCCCCCGCTCGTCTGACGAGTTGGTGGTAGCCGATCAGTTGCTGAACCTAAAGGAAGAGTCTTTCCAGGCGATAGTAGTGGTGGTAGATGCAACCAATTTGGAGCGGAACTTACTGCTTTGTACTCAGTTAATAGATTTGGGTTTACCAATAGTATTGGTGCTCAATATGGCTGATCTGGTGCAAAAGCGCAAAATCAGTTTGAACACAGAGGTTCTTCGGCGAGAGCTAGGTAATATCCCTATTGTTCAAATGAACGCCCGCCGGGGTGAAGGGCTAAATACGCTGAAAAATAAGCTAGATGAAGTTATTGATGCGCCCCTCGGGCAGTTTTATGACCCTCATTCGGCAGCCGCCGAAGCAGTCTCGGAAGTTAAGTATCAACTTGGTTGCCAGAACTACTATCAGGCGTATTTGCTACTTCATTACGGCGACTCTTTAACTTTTCTATCGCCCGCCGAGAAAAAGTTGCTACAGAATTGTAAAGATCAGTTTAATTTTAACGCAGAGGCACTACAAGTAGAAGAAACCACCCAACGGTATCAGCAGATTGATCAGATCGTAGCAGCGGCGATTTCTACGCCGGAAATTGGCTCTTCGGCTTTCACCGAGAAGCTGGATCAATATGTTACCCATAAAGTATTTGGCTACCTCATCTTTTTTGGACTGTTGCTCCTCATTTTTCAGGCGATTTTTGCTTGGGCGGCGGCTCCCATGGACTTTATTGATTTAATGTTTGGTAAGCTGGGTACCTGGATTAGTGAAACGTTACCCGAAGGGCCGTTAACTGACTTACTAGCCGAAGGGATTGTGCCCGGTATTGGGGGTATTGTCATTTTTATTCCTCAAATAGCTATTCTCTTCGCATTTATTACGGTGCTAGAAGAGTCGGGCTACATGGCTCGGGTAGTATTTATGATGGATAAACTTATGCGAAAGGTGGGATTGAACGGAAGAAGCGTGGTTCCGCTCATTTCTGGTCTGGCGTGCGCTATTCCGGCGATTATGGCTACCCGGGGTATTGATGATTGGAAAGATCGCTTAATTACTATTTTTGTCACCCCGTTCATGAGCTGCTCAGCTCGTCTTCCGGTGTACGTTATTCTGATTGGGCTGGTCGTACCCGAGAAAACGTACTTAGGCGTATTTAACTTAGCGGGTTTGGTACTGATGGGATTGTATCTACTAGGCTTTTTTATGGCTATCTCTTCCGCTTGGGTAATGAAGAAGCTGATTCGAGCCAAAAGCCAAGGATTCTTAATTATGGAACTACCGGCCTACCGCTGGCCTCGCTGGGGAAATGTAGGGGTTACAGTGCTAGAAAAATCGAGAGCGTTTGTGTTTGAAGCTGGAAAAATTATTCTCGCCGTATCGATAATACTGTGGGTGCTAGCTTCCTACGGTCCCGGTGATGCTATGCAGCAGGCGGAAGAGCAAATAATTCAACTAGCGCAGCAAGATGAAGCGTTGGCAGAGTCACTAGACACAAGAATTGAGAGTGCGCGCTTGCAAGAATCTTACGCCGGGCAGTTCGGCAAGTGGATTGAACCAGTTATTCGTCCGCTGGGCTACGATTGGAAAATTGGTATTGCGCTAATCACCTCCTTTGCGGCTCGGGAAGTGTTTGTTGGAACAATTGCTACGCTGTACAGCATTGGCGATACTGATAGCGAAAGCACCATTAAAAGCCGTTTACGCAACGAGATAAATCCCGAAACGGGTGGGCCGAGGTATACTCCGGCGGTAGCTTTTTCGTTACTGGTTTTTTATGCTTTTGCTATGCAGTGTATGAGTACCTTAGCCATTGTAAAGCAGGAAACCCGAAGTTGGCGATGGCCATTGTTACAACTGCTGTATATGACAATTGCTGCCTACGTAGCAGCATTGCTCGTATATCAGCTAATGTCTTAATTATGCAGGGTTTACTAATCATTTTACTTTTTACGTTAGCGACGATTTACCTCGCCCGTTTGGTTTATCGTCATTTCAAAACCGACCAAGGCTGCTCCAGCGGTTGCGGAGCCTGTAGCACCATTGACCTGAAAAAAATCCAGAAGCAAATCCAAGAAAAAGCATAGGCACCGGAGAGCGGAGACTAGAAGCAATGGGCAATGAATAGTGTGCAATGAGTAATGAGTAATGACTAATGAATGATGAGTAATGAGTAGTTGGCGGAGGCTGGGAGCACGGAGCAAGGCCGCTGCGGAGAACGGAGGTTAAAATCACTTTTTTTCGGAACCAACAAGATGCATCTTTTTCTAATCTGTAATTTTCAATTTTTCTTACCTAATGCCTACTATGGACTGTCGACCGTGGACTATTAACCAATGCCCAAAACTCTGTAACCTTCAACCTGCTAAACCGTGCGACGGCCGCTTGTAACTCAATGACCAATACCCGTCGACGATGGACTATCGACCGTGGACTATTAACCAAACTTGTAGCTAAGTGACTGTGAACCGTCGACGATGGACTATCATCCGTGGGCTATGGACTAATTCTTCCTTGCCAAATTATCAGAAGAAGCTTTGGTGGTTAGATATCACTGTATAATCATCTCAAATTTATATTTTTCAGATATTTTGGGGCAAAGCGTTTCTATGTAGTAGGATTATTCTTATTTTGAGGTTTTGAATTTGCACAATCAAAGCCTTAACGGCCGATCTATGCTGTTACGATGTATTCTTTGGGGAGGTATTTTTTTTAGCAGTTCTTACTCCCTTATGGCTCAATCCATTTACGTTAGCAGTAATCAATTGCTAACATTAACTGACGATGCGGTTTTGTACACCTCAAGCGCAGTTATTAATGAGGGAGTGATCTTCAATGAAGGTACTATTCAGCTAGACGGCAACTGGAGTAATCAGCAGAGTTACAGTGGTAATGGCTGGTTACGACTTACAGGCTCTTCAGACCAAACCGTTCAGCATAATAATCAAGTGGTAGGCTCCTTAGAAGCAAACGGTGGTGGAGCAAAAATAGTAGAGGGAAGTCTTTCTGTTAACGATACACTCAGTCTGATTAATGGTCATGTGATAGCGATCGCTCAAAATGTAATTCAACTAAACGAAAATGTTCAAGTCGAGAATGCCAACGATAACTCCTACATTCAGGGAACTGTGCGCTTTCGCGGAACGGGCTATCACTATCTTCCCATCGGTACCAGCACTGCTTTCCTACCAATCACCTTAGAAGATGTTACTGGAGTTAGCCCTTTGGTTGAAGTAGTTGCTTTCAGCGATCAGCAATTAGAGGTTGCCGGAGAAGCATTAGAAACTAAGGTGGTCAGCAATTATTGGACTATTACTAGTTTGGAAGGTCGCTACGACGGTTCGGTAGTTACCCTCACTGCAACCCTTTCCGATAATTTTGATGATATTATCGGAGCAGTTGTCGTTGAGTCGGATAACTTAGACGGCTCTTTTAATAATTTGGGCCAGCGAAATCGGGAAGGAGATAGAACGAGTGGGTTGATAACCAGCGAGGCAATAGCGAATAAATCTATTGTAGCATTAGGACTTACAGCAGAGTACGTACTTGAGAATTCGGTAGAGATACCTTCTGCTTTCTCACCGATAGCCTCAGATGCAACCGATCGTAGCGTGCGAGTATATTCGGCCAGTCTACAATCCGAGGGCTTTTTGTTTACCATTTTTAACCGATGGGGACAAGTTGTGTATCAAACCAGCGACCTGCAATCAGCCCTCACCTCAGGTTGGGGTGGTTTAGATACCAACACCCGTCAACCGCTACCTTCAGGAGTCTACCCTTACGTGTTACGGGGCATTTACGACAGTGGGCAAGCAGTAGAGAAGACGGGTTCCATTACGCTTTTCCGTTGATATGCGACACAATCGGACTCATATTGTTCTGATAGGACTTCTGTTCTTTGCTTCCGATGGGTTGACTCAAGAAATCCGGTTCTCCCAGTATCAAGCTGCTCCGGCCTACATTAATCCGGCTAGTGTAGGAACTACGTTGCATCCGGTATTACGAGTTAATTCTCGGATTCAGCGGTTCGGAGTAGTTGCCTTTCGTACCGGCTACGCCTCATTATCGCTGCCAATTTCCCTCAGCAGTACAAAAGAGTTGCCCATCGGAGGGGTTGGCTTAAATGTATTACAGGATGTAGCCGGAGAGAGTAGCGAGTTTCGCACTACAATTGCTCAATTATCAGCCGCCTATAACATTTACCTAAACCGCCGAGGTACTCAGTGGCTGAGTTTGGGTTTACAAGCGGGTTATCGCCAGGTGCGAGTAGACTACTCCCAACTTAATTGGCCTTCTCAACTGCGATACAATGGCTTCTCGGGCACTGGCCTACCTATTGAGAATGCTGAAAACCAGTTGGGAGCGCTAAGTATTAATTCGGGTCTGTTCTGGTCGTACGATGCTACCCGTAATCCACTTTCTGAAGCCCCTCCCGTTCGTCTGTACGCGGGGTTTTCGCTACAAAACATTAATGAACCTACTTACAATTTCTTGTCAGCTTCACAAAGCTCACTGAATCTGGGATATTCGGCTCTTGGCGGGGCAGAATTCTGGATAAATGATCGGTGGACGCTTGCTCCCGATGGTCTAGTTCTGTGGTACGAGCAGTGGTTTGCTTATCAGGCAGGAACTTCCGCCACGTACCATACCCAATACAGTACTCCATCGAATCCGGTACCGTCGCCGCTCCGCTTAACGGCTGGAACTTGGTATCGGGATGAATCTAGCTTGGTGTTTTTAGTAGGGATGGGAGGGAGAAAGTGGCAGGCCGCTTTATCCTACGATGCTAATCTGGCCACTACCCGAAGAGGAGTTTCCAATCAGTATGCTTTGGAATTATCTTTGCGGTACCAGTGGTTTGGCAACAATGCTCTCAAATCTCAATCCACGCCTTTGTATTGACATGTTTGGTTTTCTCCGCATCCGAAATATTGATCTAAGGCTGCTTATTCTGTTAAGCCTGAGCATGGTTTCTATTAGCAGCTCTGGTCAAAATATCGCCATTCAGAACCCAGAGCAAAGCGGAGATCAGTATTTTTTAGCCGAACAGTATTTTCGGGCTGCTCAGTTTTATCAATTAGCTCTTAAAAACGATAGTAGTAATCATGAGCTAGCGATTAAGCTAGCGCATAGTGAGCGCAACCAATTTAATTACGTTAAAGCAGCTAAGTGGTATCAGTATGCTCAGCATATTTCCCCTGACTTTTCGGCAAAAGCGGCGTACTATCAGTCGTTAATGCTGAAAAATATTGGGCGATGCGAGGAAACGTACCTTTGGCTGGATAGCTTATTGAATTCGTCTCAACCAGAAGCACGAGCCTTGCAATGGGAGGCAGAACAACTGAAAAATAGTTGTCAGGAATTAGCTTTAGCTGCTAGAAAGGTAGCGAGTATCACGGTGTTATCACTCGATTCTACCGTAAATTCCCCTAATTATGACTATGCTCCGGTTATAATGCAGCATGATTCAATACTACTACTAACCAGTACCCGTTTTGCCGGAAAGCAGAAGGTTTCTTATCGATTTGGGGAAAATAACGCCAACTTTTTTGCGTACCGCTTACAGGGAAGCCAGTTTACAGATACTAGTACTTTTGTAAGTGCCATCAATACCAAAGCCAGCGAAGGAGCCGGTTGCTACGTAGCATCCCGAAAGGAATTTTACTTTACCTACTGCTCCAATAACCAACCCTGTCAGATTTATTTCATTGCTTTTACGGGGAAGGGTTGGTCAGCACCTGCACCATTACCTCCTAGTGTTAACGTGAAAGAAGCTGAAACTAAGCATCCTAGCGTATCAGCTTCCGGCGATACCTTATTTTTTGCATCCGATCGGCCAGGTGGCCGGGGAGGTTTAGATATTTGGATGAGTATTCGGGCGGAAGAAAATCAGTGGCTATCGCCAGTTTGTCTGGATAGTTTGGTCAATTCTACTTACGATGAAGTTACGCCGTACTATCACAGCCAAGAAGACCAACTCTACTTCGCTTCCGACAATCAGCGTGGTTTCGGTGGAATGGATTTATACTTGGTTTCCGAATTCTCTAATGCGAAATCAGGTGTTCGTAGGCATTTGCCAATGCCTATCAACTCCCCGGCCGATGATAGCTACTTAGTTTTAGGGCAGCAATCAGGATACTTAGCTTCTAATCGCGACGGTAATTTTGATATTTATCAGTTCAAAAAAACAAAAAATCAACGGTGGGCGCAGTTTCTTTTGGGTATTCCGCCGCTGCTAACTAAACCAGTGGCTGATTTACTAACGGCAGTACCTACTGATAAAATTCGTCGGGCCGACTACCTGAATTCGGAATTAAATGATTGGATTTGGGTAAATTCCGCCCAACAGAAAAGGCTTAGCTCTGGAGCTACTCGCTTCATTCTGAATTCGGATGTAAACGATATTCAAATGAAGCAATATCAGCAACAGCAGAAACGTAACGAGATGGCGCAGAACCTAACAGTAGTAAGCACCATAATTAGCCCTAACGCCGATAGCACACTGATTTTAACGAGTTTCTCTACTGATTCTTCAACGGCAAACCTGACGAGCGTAGTTACGGGAACCGTTACCGTAAGCACCCCCCAGCAACCATTTGCCGAACAAATAATTGAACTGCGGGAAAGTGGAGGAGAACTGCTAAAGACATCTACCACCAATGCGACTGGCGAATTTAGGTTTGTGAACCTTCCGGCTAATAGCTCATACTACCTCGCATTAGCTTCTGCCGAAACGCAGGATACTATTAGCGTGAGCAACTTACTGCTTCGGGCCGAACCGGAATATATTTTTTCACAGACGTTTGAGCCAATCTACTTTAACTTTAATCAGCACGAGTTACGCCCGGAGTCAGCTAAAGTACTGGATGCTTTGGCTGAGTTTTATCAAGCCAACCCTGAAATATCTATTGAGATTAATGCTTTCACGGATAGTTTGGGTAACGACCTTTATAACTTGCTACTGAGTAGAAAAAGGGGAGAAGCCGCGTTTGATTATCTAATTAATTCGGGAGTGGATCGATCGGCGTTGGCGATTAATGCTAACGGAGTATCTACAGCTTATACCTCAACCAATGCTTACGTAAGCCAGCAACTGAACCGAAGGGTTGAGTTTGAAATTTTTGGATTGGAGAATCCACTTTCCCGCGAAGTGGCTACCAGAATTTTACGGCCAAGTATTGATCTGGCTCAGCTTTTAGAAGGCACCCAAATGAGCTGGGAAGAATTATCTTCATTAAACGGGCGACCGTTGGATATACTTGAGCCATATAAACCCATCCGGATATACAAAAGCAAGATCGCCAATGACAACTCGTTATTTTACCAGATAATTGACATAAATTGATAAGCTTAATCTACCAGACGTAACGATGATATTTTTGAAGCAAATCGTACTACTGTTGAGTATTGCCCTCTTCTCCCAAAAAATATTCGCCCAATCGGTAGGAGTGGGAACTACATCGCCCAACGCCAATGCTGCACTCCATATTGTAGCACCTAATAACAACCAGGGGGTGCTCATTCCGAGTATGAGTACGGAGCAACGAATTAGTGAGCAATTTACCGCCAATCTATCTTCACAAGACAATGGCCTGATGGTATTTGACCTAACCGAGAACCGTTTTTTCTTTTGGGCAGACGGGACGTGGTCTCCCATCATCAGCGGTGCCGTAAACCAGATATTAGACGTGGGCGAGGGGCTAGAGATTAATGAGCAGAGTCTGATTATCAATACGGGAGATACCGATTCTACTAATGACATTACTGTAACTACTGCTGCGGGCGGATCGCTGGTTGGGACATACCCTAACCCTGAGCTGGCCGAAGGAACGGTTCAAACTATAAATTTAGCTGATTTGGCCGTGAACGGTAACAAAGTTGCTGATAATACCATTGGAGTAGAAAAATTATCAGGGTTGGCTGATCCAACATCAGGTAGAAATTCAGTAATGATTACTAACAACAGCAATATCCCTCGCTGGTTTCAACCGGAGGCCAATCAGGTACTAGTTACCGATAATGCCGGACAAATAACCTCACGATCTGAAGCGACCTTTGCTCGGGAAACGCTAGCCCTGGGCGAAATCTACATTGGAAATAACGTAGGAGAGGCCGAACCATTGGATGTTTCGGATATTGGTAATATTCTAGTCGGAAACGGAACCACCCTCTTTAAGCTAGATGCCTCTGGTAACGGTAGGTTACTAGTGGGCAATGGAACTACTTTAGTCTCGGTAGATGTGATGGGGGATGTTTCCCTAGACGGAACTGGAACTGTTCAAATTAGTGCGGATGCGATCGGTACAGCTGAAATTGCCGATGGTACCATTGCTTCTGCTGACTTAGCAACTCAAGCAGTAACTACCGATAAGATCGCGTTGAACGCGATACAATCCGATCAAATTCTGGATGAGTCTATTACTTTAGCTGATTTGGCTCCCGGATCGGTAAATGCCGAAAAGATTCTGAATGGAGCGATTACCGACGGTGATATTAATTCTGGTGCTGGAATTTTGGTTAGTAAGTTAGAAGAATTGAATACAGGTGAAATCATTTTTGGAAATACTAATGGACTGGGAGAAGGGATACCTACTATCGGTCTACTCTCCGGAGATGCCAGCATTAGTGCTAATGGTATCCTTACTTTATCCTCTGTAGGGCCAGGTATGGGAAGCTACGGGGGGGGTGGTAATTTCATAGAATCCATCTCCCTTGACGTTCAAGGTAGAGTGACCGCTGTGACTGCTGGCTCTCCACCCAGTGACTCCCGTCTCAAGGAAAATATTACTGAACTAGCGTACTCCCCACAAAAACTGCATCAGCTACAGGCCTACAGTTATCAGTGGAAAGATAGTAAAATGGGTGAAGGACGGCAGATTGGGCTAATCGCCCAGGAGGTAGAAAAAGTGTATCCTGAACTAGTAAAAGAGCGTTCGGATGGCTACCAAGGCGTTCTGTACCAAGGGCTTATTCCGGTACTGATTGAGGCTACTAAAGTGCAGCAAGATTCGTTAGATGTATTGAGCCAAGAAAATAGTTTGTTGCAAAACCGAATAAAGCAACTGGAGGAAAATCTAAACCAGTACGAAGAACAACTTCACCGAATAGAAACTACTATTCAGAAGATGGTACTAAAAGAATCACCAGCGGTAGCAAGCCCCGAAGCTCAGTAGGTGAGGGGCACCAATAGCGAGTTCTCCCTGGAAACCGACGTGCTCAGTAACGTACGATTCCCCACCCAAGATAATCAGCTGTGGGGCAAAGGTGCCACCCAGAGCAAAATTGATTACCCGATCAACCACATCCGAAGGAAAACCCACATCGGAATTCACATTCCAGTTAGAAAAACCGAGTCGCGCCCCGCTGTACATTCGGAAGTTGGCTTGGTAGACGATATAAAGCAAGCCCGTGGCTCCAAGGTAAAACCGATTGGCCCTAAGTCCGTACTGCCGAGCCGAACTATTGTCTGGATCACGATAAGTCACTGAAAAATTCTGATGAGCAATGGTTCCTCCGATGGCAGCTCGCCGGGTTGGCTGAAAAAGGTATGTGGCGGAGATAACCGGATTTCTACGGATGTTTACCCCGTCAATAATCTGGAAATAGTTCACTATTCCTGATAGAATTCCGGAAGTACTAAACCCGATATTTCCCCGAACTTGATGAGGATGAATGACACGATTTTCGCTTTTCCCTGTTTTTTCTTGAGCAAAAAGAGGGGAGACAGTGCTACTAACGGCTACCGCTAGTATTAGAATTACCCCTGCGGGTAAGCATTTGAGCCACATCCTGAACATCGTTCCACACCCGGAACGTGTTCTTATAGCAAATTTTCTCAATGTCTTCTTCAGAATATCCTCGCTTTAGTAGTTCGGCAATTAGGTTGGGATATTCTGAAGCATTCTTCAGTCCGGTGGGCAAGGTATCGCCCACGCCGTCAAAGTCAGACCCAAAACCCACGTGGTCAATCCCAGCTAGTTGCACCACATGATCGATATGATCAGCCACTCTCTGAACGGTAGAGTAGGCCGGATTGTTTGCCATATATTCTCGGGCGTAGGCTTGGGTAGCACTATCGCTAAAAGTTAAGTTACGTTCACTCATCCACGCCGTCAGGTGGGTTCGCATTTCACTGGATTTTTTGCGGGAGTCAGCATCAACAAACCCGGAACCGAAATTAATTTGAATGACTCCGTTATTTTCTCCCATGAGTTTAATCATATCATCGTTCATATTGCGCTCAAAGCCAGGCACAAACTCTCGAGCTGATGAGTGGGAAGCAATCACCGGGGCCTGGGTAATTTTCATTACGTCGTAGAACGCACTATCAGAAATGTGAGAAACATCCACCATGATACCTACTCGGTTCATTTCTTTTACCACCTTTTCACCAAAAGGGCTGAGGCCATTCCAAACGCGGGTGGTATCGTAAGAGGAATCACAAATTTGATTAACCTTACTATGGGTTAGCGTCACGTAGCGAATGCCTCGGTCAAAGAAGTACTGTACGTTTTCAATGGAATCGCCGATGGGGGCACCATTTTCCATTCCCATGGGTAAGGAAATTAGGTCTTTCTCAAAATTACTTTCTATTTCTTGCGGAGAGTTCGCTAACGCAAATTTCTCGGGAAATTCCTGCGGGATGTTTTGTACCAGATTAATGAGGGAGTCAGCAAATTCTTTGGCACCACCCGTTTCCTGATAACTAGCGGGAATGTAGATTGACATAAATGGGGCGTCCAACCCTCCGGCTACGGCCTTGGGATAATCGAAATCACCCTGAGTCTCATTCTCAATATCTTTAATGTATTCTTTCTTCAGCCGAAAGCCTGAAACCTTAAGCCGATAAGGTAAATCAATATGACCGTCGGTAATGATATAGGCCTGAGCTAGTGAATCAGCTTTGTTTTGCAGACTATCTTGCGCCCGAAGAGTGAAGCAGGTTAATAAAAAAACAGTACTCAGAAATATAGGTAGAAATTGCATATATATTTTGTTGATTAGCGTGTAGGCAAACTTTAGCTATTATTTAATGCGATAAAATTAAAATATTATTCGGAATTATACCAGGATGCATACATAGAATAATTGTTGGCAATGGTTTGCATACGTTCTCGGTGGGATACATCTAGCTTCTTTACCTTGCGGGCTGGTACACCCGCGTACAAGCATCCAGCTTCTACGACGGTGTTTTCTAGCACCACAGCCCCCGCAGCAATCAGCGCCCCCTGTTCAACTACTGCATGGTCCATCACGATGGCACCCATCCCAATGAGTACGTAATCTTCTAGTGTACATCCGTGTACCAGTGCCCGGTGCCCAACCGATACGTAATTACCAATAATAGTATCTGCTTTTTGATAGGTTCCGTGAATAATTACACCATCTTGAATATTACTGTTGTGCCCAATGCTGATAGAAGCTACGTCGCCCCGGATAACCGTGTTAAACCATAAGCTACAATTACGACTTACGGCTACATCGCCAATGAGAGTAGCGGTAGGGGCTAAAAAACAATCGTCACCTACGGTAGGGGTTTTCCCCCGAACAGAAATAATATGGCTCATAAAAGAAAAACCTCCGAAAGTAAGTACTGTTCGGAGGTTTTGTCAAAAGTTAGCAATCAGTAATTAAGGTAGTTCTGGAAAAGCCGACCAATTTACGGCATCTGGATTGCTGAATTTAAGTAAAAATATTCCGTCGTCAAAGTCCTGATCGTGGAAATCTCGCTGTATATCTTCGTAGGCTAGCACTAACGTTTGTTCTTCAGGAATAGCTAATATCACGTTCTGCTGCTTGATGGGGCGATTTTTATGCAACCACCAGCTAGAATAGTGGGTTAAGAAGCCAGTAGTAACCTCGCCGTCTACGAATCCTTTAAAGTTCAAGAAGAAGCCCAGCGTATTTCCGCCGGAGAAGCCGGGTAAACATATCTTATCTCCCTTCATCAGATGACTTTCGCTGAGGGTAACAGTAGCGTTAGGAAATAGCACCGTTAGATCAGTAAGATCATTCGGGCTTTCGGGTCGGTCATTATTTGGGTACGTATAGTATCCTATCGTATTTTTATGGTGAGTAGATTCCCCAACTACCGTGATTTCCAGATCGGTATCCTCTAGCAAAGCAATATCAGTTAGAACAGTCTCTAAGAACCAGTTCGGCTGGCGCTGAGTTAAATCATCACCAGCAATGAACTGCTGACTGAGACGGGCATCAATATCGGGGTCAATTTGCGTACTAGTCTCGCATAAGTAGTTCGGACGACCGTATTCGTTCCAATCACCGATAGTGATATAATTGCCCGCTTCAGGGTCGTACTCAATAATTTCAACAATTTGTAATCCCTTGGTACCCGTAGCGACAAAAAGAAGGTTGCCCTGGCTCATTACGTAGTTGGTAGAGGCTGGAAATTGCACTGACCCGAATAATTGAAAATCGTTATCTACTTGGTGGATTACGTACATTCCCGCTGCGCCGTTCGCTGCGAAAACCTTGTCGTTGGCGTAAGAAACTCCGTTACAAGTAAGATTGGCTGCCTCAATGTCCTCTATTACCGGAATAGTAATGTGCTGCACGAGCGACCCATCAGGTCGGTTCAGTAGTTTTAAGCCCTCTTGTCCGGCGGGTATAAAGTAGGTGTCATCCGACATAGCAAAAACGGACTTTGCCCCGGGCTCATTTGCTCCATCCGTAGTTACGGTTTGTAGAATCTGCCAAGAATTCTTCTGGATGGTGGTAATCCGCCCGGGGCTGCCTTGCATTACGGTTACTTGATCATCAGACACGATTAAGGAGCGGGCGTCATCTAAGGGAACTGTCTTTACTAGCTCGAGACTAGTCTTATTGTAAACGCTCAACCCACCCGTAGAGCCGTGAGTGACATAAATGAAATTTTCATCTACTTTCACGTCAGTGCTCACGAATCCGGGTACATCAACCGTCTTTCGTTCTGATGACAAACTATCCTGATACGTCATAATCTCTAATATTGCCGGAGATGAAAGACTATCCTCATCCAATTTGGCACCGGCTAAGTAAATGGTTCTATTATCTACTGCCACCGAACTAAATTCAGTATTTGGGTAGATTGCCTGAGCAACTAATGTAGCAGTTCTAGGATTTTGAACGTTGATAATATCTAAACCTCCTAAAAAAGTACTACCCTGCGTATTGTACGCAACGTAAGCCAATCCATTGGCTACGGTTACATGTGAGGCTTGTAGTTTACTGTTTTGCCATTGAGGTGGATCTACTTGGGCTCGTAGCACCAACACGTAGTTTAGATCTTCGGCAGGTTCAGTTTGTATTCGGCCATTTTCAGTGGAAGTAGTCACCTCCGCGAAGGGTAATATTTTATCGCCTTCTGATAGGTAAATACGTGCATCTTGGTTATTTCCGTTGCGAACGATAATTTCAGGAGTGCTTTCAATATCAACTTCTGAAGAAGGCTGGCAAGCAGAAATAACGGCTAAGAGCAAAATAGCTAAGAGTCCATTATTAAACTGTACATTCATATTACTAAATATTATTATTCAAAAGTATTAGTTATCAAATTTACAACATATGTAATAAAAATACAAAAAATAATTATAAAACTTATATTCATTATAATTCTCAGGCTTCAAAAGCTTTGCAAAAGTTTGGGAATTTGACCAAGATGACCATATTGCAAGTATTCAAGCACTAATTACCAGCGTTTAATGAAAGCAGCGTTGCAGCTAAAATGGAATGCTATAGTAGGTGAAGGTCCTGTTTGGGATTATCGCCAGCATTGTCTGTATTGGGTAGACATATTACGCGGACACATATATAAATATGACCCACAAACTGGCGATAACCAGATTTTTGAAATGGGGCAATACGTGGGAGCCGCAGTACCCCGGAGTAAAGAGGGATTGATTGTAGCATTACAGCACGGCTTTGGTTTATACGATGAAGAAAACAAAGCACTAACCATGCTTAATGATCCAGAAACTCATCTACCCAAGAATCGATTTAACGATGGTAAAGTAGATGCTAAGGGAAGGCTCTGGGCGGGTACGATGCAGATTGATCCAAAAGAGCCACAGGGTAGTCTATATGTGCTGGATACTACGCATAAAGTAGAGCAAAAACTAGATAATATCTACATTTCTAACGGATTAATTTGGTCGCCGGATAATCAGTGGTTTTACTTCATCGACTCACTCAAAGGCGGCGTAGATTGTTATCGTTTTGACTTGGAAACAGCTGCTATTACTTACGAACGTGAGGTGCTTGCTATTGACCCAAAAGTAGGTGTACCCGACGGAATGACCATTGATGAAGAGGGTAACCTATGGGTAGCCGTTTACGATGGGGGACGCGTTATTGCGGTTAATCCCAACACAGGAAAAATTATTCAACAAATTGATGTTCCAGCGAAGAAAACGTCGAGTTGTACCTTTGGCGGAGAAAACTTAGACACATTATTTATCACTACTATTTCGGAAAACACCGATCCGAACGATGAACCATTGGCCGGATCGCTATTTTCGGTAAAGCCGGGGGTGAGAGGGATAAAGGCTAATTTTTACGCGGGCTAACTAATAATAAAAAAAGCCTGCACCAAAAGGTGAGGCTAATGTGCGCACGAGAAGATTCGAACTTCCACGCCAGTTAAGGCACTGCCCCCTCAAGACAGCGTGTCTACCAATTCCACCACGTGCGCGAGCGTTGCAAAGCTAGACAATTTTGCCGATGAAACAACAAATAATAAACCGGAGACCGGAGACCGGAGACCGGAGACCGGAGACCGGAATTTAAAATTGATCGCTGCTGAAACCAACCACCTAATGAATAATGATTGATGAATCATGATTATTTGGTGTGGGACACTGTACAGTAGACAATGAGTAATGAGTAAAGCTAAATTCCGTACATCAAACTACGTTAACACCATAACACCATAACACTCCATTCTAACCCGCGAGACGGCCGCCTGTAATCTAATGACCAGGGACAAAGGACTAATAACAGTTGACTGTGGACTATCGTCGGTGGACTGTTGACCGTAGACTAAAAAACAATTGAGTGTATAACGAATTGGGTGCAGAGGAAAAGCGAGTGGGAATGCAGAGATTCCCTTAATTTTGAGGTCTTCAACCACCATCAAAAAAACTCGCTATGGAAGTAAAGGAAGCAAAAATCAACCAGATAAGACAACACTTAGATCAGATAATAGCCCAAATGGATGCCCGAAGTAAAGAAGGAATGAGAATTCATCAGGTAGAGCGGTCTTTGTTTACCAGTTTATTGCAGTTAGGTTTTCAACTGTTAGAATACTACATTTTGAGTATACAACAGGTAGTCGCTGTTCAGGGGGTTCCCGTTGATCGTGCAGGGGAAAAGATGAAGAACACCGGGCTGCGTAGTCGGCCTTACCGAAGCATTTTTGGCCCGTTATCCATTGCCCGCCCCAAGTATTACTCAACCACTGGTAAGAGCTATTACCGGCTGGACGAAGCGTTGGGCTTACCCAAGAGCAACTATTCTTACGTATTGGATGATTGGTTAGGGTATGGGGCCACCGAGATGGACTTTGCCCAAAGTGCTGAGCAGTTGGAGCGCATCTTAGGTCATCCCCTAAGGGGTATGCAAAGCCAACGGTGTAGTTACAGGCTTTGCGAGCAAGTAAAAGACTTTTATGAGCAACAAGCCTGGGAAAACATAGAAGATGGTACTCATTTGAGCGTAGGCTTTGACGGTAAGGGGGTGCCCATTCGTCGCAGCGAAACTCAGCGAGCTGAGGAAAGTACGGCGGTTCGTCTGAGCAAAGGACAGAAGAAGGGGGTCAAAAAAGAAGCCACAGTAAGCCTGAGCAGTTCGTTTACCCCGCGGCCCCGGCAGGCTCAAGAACTCTTAGAGAGCTTGTTTTGCCCTACCCATGAGCCGCAGAAGCCCGATGGAGGGCATACCTGGCACGAGCACAAGCATCTACGAGCCTTTCTCTCAGACAAGGTAGGGGCCATCCGCTACGGGGTGGAAAACCTACTTCGGCGCGATGCTAGTGCAAAAAAGCCGATCATCGTTTTGATAGACGGTGACCGAGCCTTAGAAAAAGCAGTTCGGCAAGTGGTAGAAGAAAAGAAAGTTACCCATCGGGTAGAGGCCTACGTACTGGATTTTATTCACTTGCTAGAGTACGTTTGGAAGGTGGCTAACGCTCATTGGGGGGAGAAGCATCCCAATCGTTTTGCTTGGGTGAGAAGCCAAGCCGCCTTGTTACTAGACAGCCAGCATGATGAGGTACGACAGCAATGGCAAGTTATCTTGCAACAGGCTACCTTGTCTCAATACAAGCGTGACACTGTCCAACGAGCCATCACCTACCTGACCAACCATCAGCATATGGTAGATTACAAAACCTATCTACAGCTAGGATTTCCTATCACCACCGGAGCGGTGGAAAGTGCCTGTGGACATTTTGTAAAGAGCCGTATGGAGAGAAACGGCATGCATTGGGGAAAACAAGGTGCGCAGAATATGCTCAACCTACGAGCCGTCAGAAAGAACGGCGATTGGGACAACTACCTACAAACAGTAGTCAAACACGAACAACAAGCTCTTTACCAAAAAGCTGCCTGAGTTACACCCTTTTTGTTATACACTCAAAACAATTAGTAGTTTAGCCATCAAACAAGCGAACCATTGAAGTAATTAACTATCGATCAGATGTTTCAACATATTATTTACGAAGTAAGCGCCGGAATTGGAAAAATTACACTGAATCGGCCTGAGGTGTACAATGCACTGAACAATCAGATAAAAGTAGAACTCAAGCAGGCATTCAGTCAAGTGCAGGAAGATTCAACCGTGCGAGCGGTCATTCTTACGGGAGGTGGTTCGGCATTTTGTTCGGGGCAAGACTTAAAAGCGGCTCAAACTGAACTAAAGAATACAACGTATTCCGAAGCTGTGCGAACGTATTATAACCCGCTAATTCTTGCGATGCGCGATTTGCCTAAACCCATTATTTGCCAGCTCAACGGTGTGGCTGCCGGGGCTGGGTGCTCATTGGCGCTGGCCTGCGATGTGATCGTTGCCAGCGATGATGCTAGTTTGGCGGAGCTTTTTGTAGGTATTGGCTTAGTAATGGATTCTGGTTCTACCTATTTTCTGCCCCGCATGGTTGGCTCGCTACGGGCGTTTGAACTAGCGAGTACCGGGCGAACGGTAAGTGCTGAAGAAGCCGTTCAAATCGGATTAGCTAATCAGGTAGTGCCTGCTGACCAGTTAGAGAATACGGTGAATCAACTGGCTCAGAAGTATGCCCAAGCCCCAACCAAAACCATTGGTATGATTAAGCAGATGCTCAATCAATCTTATGAAATGAGTTTGGCTGAAGTACTAGACTACGAAGCCCAAATTCAAGATCAGGCTGCTGCTACCGAAGACCATCAAGAGGGAATCTTAGCCTTTTTGGAGAAGAGAAAGCCCAAATTTCGGGGGAAGTGACATACCCAAATAGTTTTAGGGTGAACTTCTCTAAGTTGCACTATGAACGGCTTCTACCTTTTACTAGTTTGGAAGGCAAAACGTACTACCCACGGACGGGAATAAAGGCTTTCCTCACTATGTAAAAGATCGTAGAGTACTACTATTTTCCCTTGTATATGTTTGGTTAGAGCGTATGTTTTGCCTACCCCAATAAATGCGCTTTTCTGCCATTGGCGTATTAAATCATCTTGCTGTGGTGCGCTAATAGGTTGACTCATCAACTCAAACTCAGCGTGCAGTAAGAAGCCCTTAAAGAACTGGTAATGCGTGAAGGCACTGCCACCATAGATTGACTGTTGGGTTTGAATTCCTCGTCCATCATCCCGTAGCTGAAGGCGGTACGATGCACTAAAGCCCCCTAGCCACTTTCGGTTAAGCTGAAAGCCTAAGTAGGGAGCCAGTTGAACACCAAAAGGTGCATTGGAAAGTATCTGAAATCCACTACCATATACTAATCGTTCGCTAATAGGTATGCCTTTCAAACTACTTTTTCTTAGGAAAACATTTTGATCGGCTTGTACATGGCTATACTTTTTTTTTAGCTTCTGTAGCGAACGTTGGGCATCTTGTAGTTGATCCGCGTGCTTCATAAAGTGGGCTTTTGCTTTGTGAAGTAACTTTTGCTGCATAAAAGCTTTCATTTGCTGTCGGTCAGAGAGGTAGCCTTGGTATTGGTTAGCTTGCTCGCTGATGGCCTGGGGTTGACCTACCCATTCATCCAGCCCCTGCTGCTGTTCTTGTAAAGCTTGCCATTCGGGGCGGTTTAGTAGTTGCTGATTAACCAGCTCGGTAGGTTATGGAGCTAATGATGCTGATTTCTTTATTGATGCAGTTTGCTCAGTAACCGGGTTTAATAAGTCGGGGGTGTTAGGTACTATCTGATTAAGTTGAGGTTGTTTAGCCGCAAATGGGAGGGCAGGAACCTGCGATGATGCCTTTGGAAATGCTGGTTGAAGTGGTGACAATGGTTCAGTTGATATTCCAAGTGAATCGAGCGGTTTGGTAATTCTGCCAAGTAGACTATCTGGTGTGGCTCGTATCCGCTGATTGGGTAGAGCTACCATACTGTCTATCTGTTGTGTAGTTTTATTTACCCATTGAACAGGTGTTACTAATATACTGTCGGCGGAGGAAACTAGATGATTATCCTTACAGGTAATTGCAATCAGTCATCACCTTATAATTACGTACAAGTAGAAGCTGTAAGAAGCCGGGGAAAGAAGCACGAATTTAATTTGAGCTTCTTAAGCAACGGTGAGCTACGTACTTCTTACGACTACCTAGATGGATTGGGGCGCACGGTGCAGCAAGTAGACCAAGCCGCCAGTCCGGCGGGAAACGATGTGGTGCTGCCCGTAGAGTACGACGCGCTGGGGCGCACTCCCAAACAGTACTTGCCCTACGTAGCTAGTGGGCAAAGTGGCAACTACCGAGCCGGGGCTATTAGCGATCAAGCTAGCTTCTACCAAACCAACGGCGATAAGATTACCAATACTACCCATCCGTTTAGCCAGAGTGTGTACGATCGCTCACCCTTGAACCGAATTATAGAGCAAGGATCAGTAGGAATAGCTTTTCAACCAGTAGCCGACAACCCCAATAACTACACTATAAAACAGTCGTACCAAACTAATAATGCCAACGAAGTACGGCGTTGGCAGTATAACTACACCAACCAAACCATTAGTAGTAACAATTTTTACGGACTAAACCAACTTTACGTCAGCGAAGTGAGGGACGAAGACAATGATGCCGTGTGGGAGTACCAAGATAAACGAGGGCAAACCGTGCTGAAGAAAGTGGAAGGTGATACCGAAGATTTGTATACTTACTACGTGCACGATGCGTTTAACCGCCTACGACTGGTAAAAGACCAACGCCGCGATATTTGCCAATGGTACCAGTATAAAACTGTTGATAGTGAGTGAGTTAGGTCACGAGCTATTGCCAAGGCTATATAGCTGGTTCACGGTATGCAACGTCTGGCAGCCAACTAGCCCGGCGGTTTCGGTTCGTAGGCGGTATTGGCCTAAGCTTACCATTTGAAAGTTTTGCTCGGTAGCCCAAGTTATCTCGCGCGGGCTAAATCCACCTTCCGGGCCAACCAGCAGTACATAAGATGTATGAGTTGTCGCTAACTTGCTAAGCGGTTGGTGGTGGTTTTCATCAATGTGGGCAATAAACTTACTGCTATCCGCCGGAAGCTGAAGTTGTCCAGAAGTCAAGGGATGTATTTCAACTAAGGCAGGCAGGAGGGCTCGACCAGATTGCTTCATAGCACTTACTGCTTTTCGCTGTAACCGCTCTAATTTGAGCACTCTTCGTTCGGAATAGTCACACTCAACAAACTGGATACTATCAACGCCAATTTCGGTGAGCTTTTCTACCATCCATTCCGTGCGATCGAGGTTTTTGGTGGGAGCAATTAGCAAATGAATAGAGTAGGGGAACGCAGCTTGATGCTGCTGGCGAACGATACTAAAAGTGCAGCGTTTAGGACTCGTCTCTTGAATAACCGACTGGTAGTACGTGCCTTTTCCATCTACGACAGTTATGGTATCATTTGGGCGCAATCGTAGCACTTTTGCACAGTGGCGAGATTCTTCTTCGCCTAAAAAATTGGCTCCGTCAGCAATATCCGGTTGATAGAAAGTAGCCATAAAAACGATTGTGCAATTGAAAATAATCCAGAATATCTCTGCCAGCGAAAGAGTTTCACCTGAACACTTAATTTCCAGCGTAAGCCGTATGCTGGGTGAGTATACTACGGTTAATGTCTCGCACTAAAGCAGGGCCTTCGTAAATGTATCCGGTATAAATTTGAACTAAACTGGCTCCTGCCTCTAATTTTTCTAAAGCATCATTAGGACAGCCGATGCCTCCCACACCGATAATCGGTAGTTTCCCTCCTGACTTTTGATGAATGTAGCGAATTACTTCGGTAGAGCGTTGGCGAATAGCTGATCCGCTTAATCCTCCGGCTCCAATTTGCTGTAATGTTTCGGCATTGGTCTGGAGCGACTCGCGAGAGATCGTTGTATTCGTAGCAATAATGCCGTCCACCGGAACCGTTAGGCAAATTTCAATAATATCATCTAGCTGAGATTCATTTAGATCTGGCGCAATCTTGAGCAGAATTGGTTTTGGATGTTCCTTTTTTTGATTAAGCTCTTTTAGATGATTGAGTAGATTAAACAACGGTTCTTTTTCCTGAAGTTGCCGTAAGTCAGGAGTGTTGGGTGAGCTTACATTTACTGTAAAATAATCTACTAGCGGAAATAGCAACTCGAAGCACTGTTCGTAATCGTCTGTGGCATTTTCGTTAGGGGTGGTTTTATTCTTACCAATATTTCCCCCCACAATAATATCAGATTTCCGCCGGGCTAATCGTTTGGCTGCTTCGTGAATGCCCCCATTATTGAACCCCATTCGATTAATCAGGCCACTGTCTTGAGGTAAGCGAAACAGACGAGGCTGCGGATTTCCGGCCTGCGGATGAGGTGTTAACGTACCAATCTCAACAAATCCAAAACCTAAGGCTGCCATCTCATCAATCAGCTTAGCATCTTTATCAAATCCCGCCGCTAGCCCAACCGGATTTTTGAATTCTAAGCCAAATAAATTTTGGGTTAAGCTTGGACTATCCACTTCCAGTGCCTTCTGAAATAAAAGCCTGACCGGAGGAATTGCCATTGCTACGCGTAGTAAGCCGACGGTCACTTTGTGAGCCTGTTCTGGCTTCAGTAAAAATAGTAGAGGACGAAGAACTGATTTATACATACGCTAGTCCAAATTTCGCAACTTTAAAATCAGATCGGTTTTCTTGGTAAATAGCTTCTCTTCTAAGCCTACCGGATAGCTATGAGGGTTTACAAATCGCTTTACGCCCCAGGGTAGTTCAGCCAAATTACGTAAGGTAGCACTTCGTATATCCGCTATCTTGGGTGACTCATAGGTAGCTGTTCCACCCCGAAATACGGGTACCAGTAATTCTTCAAAATCAGCCTCACCCGAATGTATAATCTTCTGGCGAGTGATATCCAAAGGGTCAATTATTTTATGCTTTTCTTCCAGCGTTTGCAAGGTATCATAAAGCATATCGGCTACTATTTGCCGCCTACTGTTTTTTTGGGTGTAAAACCGCCGTACTTGCTGAATGCCCGGGTTATTCACTTTAATAGCCTGCTCAGATAGTTTGATTTTATACTGCCACTTGCCGTCTTCTTTCAACGCAGCTAGTTTATAAACTGCCCCTAAAGCAGGTTGATCGTACGCTGTAACTAACTTGGTGCCAATGCCCCACACATCTATTTTGGCATCTTGCGTTCGTAGGCTGCTGATAATATTCTCATCTAGATCGTTACTAGCAACAATCTTAGCATCAGGAAATCCGGCCTCATCCAACATTTTTCGGGCTTCAATACTCAAGTAGGCTAAGTCACCCGAGTCTATGCGTACTCCCAGTAGCTGTTTGCCTTTACTTTTCAGTATTTTTCCTACTTCAATCGCTTTTTTTACTCCTTCCAGCGTATTGTAGGTGTCTACCAATAAAATGCAGTTGTTGGGCATAGCCTCAGCGTAGGCTTTAAAGGCACTCAATTCATCATCAAAAGCCATAATCCAACTGTGCGCGTGGGTTCCGCTAACCGGGATTCCGAAGAGTTTGCCCGCTAAAACATTAGAAGTGGACGTGCCTCCGCCAATATACGCAGCCCTACTAGCGGCCAATGCTCCGTCAATACCTTGAGCGCGTCGTAATCCAAATTCTAAAACTGGTTCACCTTTGGCGGCCACATGAATTCGAGCGGCTTTGGTAGCAATAAGGGTCTGATAATTAATAATATTCAGTAGTGGCGACTCAATAAGTTGGCACTGTAGAATGGGGCCTTTCACCCGGATAAGTGGTTCGTGCGGAAATACGACTGTTCCTTCGGGAATGGCATCTACATCGCAGGTGAACTTTAGCTCTTGAAGGTACGCTAAAAACGCTGGCTCAAACATAGGACGGCCATCTGGGCCTTCCAGAGTAGACAAATAGCTCAGGTCGGTATCGGTAAACTGAAAGCTCTGAAGCAGATCGATAACGTAGGAAAGGCCACAGTTCACGGAGAAGCCACCATTGAATGGGTTTTTCCGAAAAAACAGATTGAAGACTCCGGTTTTCTCAGCCATACCCGTTTTCCAATAGCCATAAGCCATAGTAATCTGATAAAAATCAGTGAGCAAAGCTAAGGAGCTGGTGTACAAGTTATTGGTTAAGTTCATTTACCGATAAGAGGGTTGGTACGATTGCTGAATGGCTATTGGTTCGCAGCCCACGGGCATTGGTCAATAGTTAACAGTCCACAGTCGATAGTCCACGGGCATTAAAAATTGAAAATTACAGACTAGAAAATAGATCATTAAATTAAAAGATGCATCTCGTTGATTTTGGAAAAAGGTGATTTTAACTTCTGTTTTCCGTTCTCCGTCTTTTTCAACCTGCTATATTTTGTAAGCGGGCTACCGCTTCTTTGATGCGCTCGTATATGTTATCAATACTACCTACTCCGTCGATAAGCTCGTAACGCCCCTGAGTTTCGTAGTAAGTAGCTACCGGTAGCGTTTCGGTCTGGTATACCTGCAAACGCGTAGCAATTTTAGCTTTATCTTGGTCGTCGGCTCGTCCGGAGGTTTTGCCTCGCTCAACAATACGCGCAATCAATTCGTCGTCAGGAACTGATAGGGCAATCATTCCGGTAATGGGGGTTTCCTTTTGGTTAAGCAGTTCATCTAAAGCTTTTGCTTGGGGAATGGTTCGAGGAAAGCCATCGAAGATGATGCCTTGCAGGTTATTCTCTTCTCGTAGTCTATCATCTACCATATCAATCACCAACTGGTCAGGTACCAATCGGCCTTCGTCCATAAACGCCCGCGCTTTTTTGCCCAACTCAGTACCTTCGCCTAAGTGCTTACGAAACAAATCACCCGTGGAAATGTGGGTCAATCCAAATTCTTCAATCAGTTTTTGGCTTTGAGTGCCTTTCCCGGCACCCGGAGGGCCAAAAAGTACAATATTTAGCATAGAAATATTAGTTCAAAGTACAAATACAAAAAGCAAGTTTACGACTCTTGGTTCGTATTTGAAAATTTTTTGCCGAGATGTCGATTATTAGGCTGCTGATTGTCTTTAGTCCACGGTCAATAGTCCACAGTCATTGAGTTACAGGCGGCCGTCGCACGGTTTAGCAGATTGAAGGTTGCAGAGTCTTGGGCATTGGTTAATAGTCCACGGTCGACAGTCCATAGTAGGCATTAGGTAAGAAAAATTGAAAATTACAGATTAGAAAATGGGGCATTAAATTAAAAGATGCATCTCGTTGGTTTCGTCAGCGATCAATTTTAAATTCCGGTCTCCGGTCTCCGGTCTCCGGTCTCCGGTCTCCGGTCTCCGGTCTCCGGTCTCCGGTCTCCGGTCTCCCTACTCCCCACTACTCAATTTATAAATATCGGGTAGGTTGCGTCCGAAACCGTCGTAGTCCAGTCCGTAGCCCACCACAAAGTCATTGGGAATATGGAAGCCTGCGTAATCAATCTCGATCGAGTGCTTGAGAGCTTCTGGCTTGAATAATAAAGTAGCAATAGAGATGCTGGCCGGATGTTGACTGCGGAGCTGCTTTAGCAAGAACTGAATAGTGTTTCCGGAATCAACGATGTCTTCAACAATAATAAGATGCCGCCCCTCGATAGGCACCTCCAAGCCAATAAACTCTCGATGCTCACCGGTAGATTGTAGCTGCTCGTACGACTTAACTTTCACAAAAGTAATTTCTGAAGGGATAGAAATATGCCGGGCTAAGTCAGCCATAAATATAAAAGCACCGTTAAGTACAGCGATAAAAATTGGATCATTTCCCTTCTGATCGCGATTAATGGTTTCGGCTAATTGGATAATCTTCTCCTGAATAGATTGCTGCGACAAGTAAGGCTCAAAGTGTAGGTCTTTAATTTGCATGGAGAAGCTATCAGATTATAAATTTTTCATTAGGTACTGGTAGAGCGCAAACATATGCGTAGCATCGGGCCAATAGACTTTCTCCTGAGGAGTATGAGCATCAGTAACCGGAGCACCGATAAAGCACCAATTGAAAGGGTAGGGGGAAAGCTGCAATTCACGACCGTCGCTGGAGCCACTGCCCTCTACTTCTAGCTGAAAAGAAACACCCGATTCCTGCGCTAACGCTACAATCTGATTCACAAAGGCTCGCCGTGGAATATTGCGGTCGCGCAGTGAGATAACGGTTCCCTCACCGTGCGGTATGCCGTCGGTTACCCAAGTTACATCCGAGATAAGGCACTGAGAAACTCCGTATTCTTCAAAAATAAACTTAGCCAAATAAGGTACCGATCCTCCTCCGTGTTCCTCCCAACAGCTAAAGACCAGAATGCCGTCCTCTAACGTTTCTGCTAGCTTTAGAGCATTGAGCACTCCCAGCCGGTTGTCCAGATAACAACTGTGGACATAATCGTCAGATTGTTGAAAATGGCATTCATACACTAGTTCGGTACCGCGTTCAATGCCTCTTCCAAAGTCATATTTTGCTTGCTTAGGAGAGTTTTCATCCGCCTGATCCATGTTTAGTTCGCAGAGGATCGGGCCTAGCTGATCTTTCCCCACTAGTTTGGTGCCGGATTCAGCCTTGGGACTGCCGATAGGTACTAGTTGATCTTGATAACGAACCGTAAACCCCACCGAGTCCATATGAGCAAATACAGCGGTGCGAGGTTGGCCAAATACTAATATCAAGCAGTCTTGAAAACCATCACCCTGAATAATCTTAGGCTGACGCTGCCAACTTTCTTGCTGCTGCTGAACGTAGGCTAAGATGTACTGCTTTAGTGCCCCTTCATTTCCCGAAGGGGCTTGCACCTGACAGAGTTGCTCAAGAAGTTTCCAGTCAGAATCAAAAGGTGAAGTCATTTGAATGGAATAATTTCCTTAGTCAGACTTAGAACGGAAGATCATCTTCCTCATCGGAGGCGGAAAGTAGATCGCCACCATTACCAGATGACGAAGCCGGAGCTGATGTTGGGGCATCGGCTGCGGGATGTGGTGCTGAGGCTGGGGCTTCAGCGGCTGCGGGCTGGATTCGCCAAGCTTGTAGTGAATTGAAGTATTTGGTGTTGCCCTGCGGGTCTACCCACTTCCGGCCCTTTAGGTTAAAGCTAACTGTAAGCTCTTGTCCTACCTGAAAATTATTGAGTAGATCGCAACGATCTTGAATACACTCAAATTTTACGAACTCTGGGTACTGGGGATTATCGGCGTATTCTACCACAAATTCGCGTTTTCGGAAGGTATCTGTCACTTGTGTGGTATCAGATAGATCAATAAGTTTTCCTTGGATTTCCATAGGTATATTCGGGTTTAGTGCTTTTCAAAAGATTACAAAAATGTGGATTCATTTTGATTTAACAAACCCGGTTGCTAATATTCGCTTTAGTTAAAATAGATGATTGAGAAAAACTAGCATGTACCGTTTCTTTAACTAATCGTGGAAACGCCTTTTAAATAAACGATCGTAAAGGAAACTAACCCTACCAAATAATCATTTTGGATAAATAAGTCCGCAATTGCGTAAAAATAGGTTCAGTTTTTGATACCTGAATAAGTGAGTTGCTTCTTGCGTGCTTGTCCAATAAGTAAACTCATTTCGCGTTAGCAAAAAACCAAGATAACTCCATTGTGTTATGACCCTCGACTACATTATTCTCTTCTTTCTGTTTCTGTTAGCTCTCACATTAGTTTTGCTAAAGATTATTCGTGATGAACGACAAGGCCGCTCAAACAACGACGGCGGTTTGCCATTTGAGTGGGACGAGCCAGAGCTTGATTTGCCGCCCGGCGTTATTCTTCCATTAGGTGGGCCAGTGCGGAAACCCGACGACGATCCGGTACTAGTTTCTTAGGTAGCTCGGCGGAGTACCATCTGCTGTTGGTCGGCCTTCACTGCTTTCTTATAGAAATCGAGTAACTCGCGGTAAGCCTCGGCTGGAAAATTACCCTTGTTTCGCTGAAACCTTCGGATATACATGATCTTACCCTGATCTACCTGGTATTCGCTATAGTAATCTCCGAAGATTGATGAAATTTCGGTTGACTCAGGGGTAAACTCAGCGTATAGGTTTTCGGGCATTTCAATCACTACCGTATCAATCTCAGTATACGCTTGACGGAACACTACTGGATAGGCTCTTTCTTCTGTATTTGCAGGTAAACTTTCCAATCGAGTCATAACGTTGGGGCTGAAAAACCATCGTTTGCCACTCACACTAGCGTAGTGGTCTAGTTCAATCGTCATCTCTTCCCTCGCTACCGGAAGCCGCTTCTTCGCTAACTCGTACTGAAACTGCTTCACCCGGAAGTTAGGAACCTCAATCTGCTCATAAACCGCTTGCTTCTGTTCAGTAGCATTGAGTCGGGTGATGCTGGCAATTCTATCATAAAGCTGACCGGAGTAGGTAGTATTAACTACCATGCTGCCGTTACCCGCTTCATCTAAACGCATCGCAATGGTTCTCACTTGCCGATTGTGCTGGGCCGAATAATCGGATGTCTTCACTAAATTACCTCCTTGGTCATTAACCATGAGCACATACCGATCGTTGGTAAAATCGCTTAAGTATCCGAAGGGATTAGTCTGACTGGTACACTCTAGCCAGACAGTATCTCGTTGTAGCGGCACTCCCAAAATCGCATGGTTAAATTGCAAGCTAGGAAAGTCCGCAACTACCTGATGGGCGTAAGGGCCAGCATTCACCAGCGTATACTGCGACTGGATGCCAACTACGGCTAAAATTGATTTCATATAGTTAGAGAGGGCTTTACAGTCTCCGTAACCCAGACGGTCGACAGTAGCTGCCTCAAAAGGCTGATAGCCGCCAATACCCAACTGAATGCTGACGTAGCGAGTTTTGGATTGCATATACTCGTACAGCGTTCGGATGATCTCAGTGGTATCGCTCAATCCGGCAATTTGCTCCTTAATCTCCTGTTGGGCAGTCTGAGGAAGTTCGGTACGGCCTTCGTTTAATTGATTAACCCACTCACCAATCTTTTGCCAGCTACTTTGGTCGCCGGTGTATTCTTCGTAGCTAAACTGGTTAGGAGCCAAAAGTACTTTGGGCACCAGTGATGGTAGGTTGGGGCGCAGTTGCTCTTTACTAAGTGCTTGATGGTTGGTCAGCTCCCACTGATACCAGTGTTGATTTTCCTCCTGCCAGGTTTTAGGTTCTGAACTTTGTATGGCGTGGTACCTTAATGGCGAATCAGCCGGAGTAGCTACGGAAAAGGTGGATTTCTCAACTGACAAATTGAAATTGCTCACGGGGTACCAATCCCGGTAATCGAGTATTCCGTCGTACTCTATCTCATAGGAATACTTTATGGTGTACGGATAGCTCGGCGAATCATAATCAAAGTACTTAACTCGATTGTCGCCAAAGATAGCGTAGGAGGAAAAGGCACTTTCATCTTTTATGTCCTTGTTCTTAACTTTCTTTACTTCTTTTCCCCGAGCATCGTATATCACACATCCAATGTTCTTTACTTTACGCTGAGGATCATACGATACCGCAAATAGTCCGAAGTGATCCCCGTTTTTATTCAGCACCGTTACGGCCCGGCTTATTTGGTACGTAGCTTGTTCAATAGAGTGGATGATTAGCGTTTCTTGCTGATTTCTGACCACTGCATTTGCATTTTGCGTTAACTCCACCGGAATAGCTGAAACCCGATAGTCATCAGCGGCATACAAAGCCGTGCTGAAAAATACAGAGAACAGGGTTAGCAGCCGGAATCTGGTGGAAGCATCAGCGGGGCGCAACCAAACCTCGTACGTTTTTTCTTTGGTAAGTGTATACATACGTAACTGTAAATTAGCTCTTAATTTTTTTCAGCACAATCTGCTCTTGCTGTTTGGCAACAATTATGTTAAAGAACTGTCTGAGGTGGGGGTACTCTTGAGCGTAGAATTTTATCTTATCAATTTTTAAACGAGACGTTATCTGAACGGTATTGCCCTGCTGTTGAGTAGTGAAGGTGTAGCGACCGGCTTTTTCGGGAAGGGCAATAACCAGGTTTTCCGGTAATTCATCTACGGCGTATCCCTCGGGAACACTGAGCGTAAGCATATAGGTCTCATTAGATGGGTACGGATAATCTACCGGGTACGCCCGACTTTCTGATTTAAACGGATTTTCTGCAAAACGCCCGGTTACGATCGGGTTCAAATAAATCACATCGCCCGCCTCGGTGGCTCCCTCCTGGAGCACCACCTGATAGGTTTCTTTCACGGGAGCTCCTACGGTCTCTAAAGATTCTAGCTGGTAATCTTGAATTGCCCAAGAGTGATTATCTTCTTTCAGTTTAGATAAATACCCTTCTGCTCCGTTTTCTTGACTTACTTTACGACGAAGGCGCATAGCGTTGTAACCGGAATACGAGCTATTGATGGTGCCTAGCAGTTGCCCGTCTTCCAGAGTGAGTTGAGCCATTACCGCTTCTCGAGTTCCCTTAGCAGGGTGTAGTTGAATCCATTTTTCGCCGGGTGCTTTGCTAACAATTCGGCCTTCCTGATTCAGACATCGCACCGGAAGTACGCCCGGAGGACAAACGGCATCAGTAGCATCTAGTAGTAGTTGCCCATCATTGGTAGAGGCCAGCGCTACTACGTAGTTGAATTGATTGAGCCGAGGAAACGTTTTGCGAAGCAGGCCGTGCGACCGGGTGCTTAACACCACCGGGTCAGCCGAGATACCCGCTTCCCGGAGCATAGCTACCAGCAACAAATTAATGTCGGCTGAATTTCCCGATTGGGTTTCTAACGTTTTCCGAAGGGTTTGATCGGCATACCTGCGCCTGTTTTGGTTCCAGCGAATATTGCGCTGTACATACTGGTAGATTGACGCAACCTTTTCTGTATCGGAATTTTTACCGGCAGTAAGTGATGCTACTTCATCTTTGGTGGTTCCGGTATGTTTAACAACATCTCCGAAGTAGGTATGCTCAAGCAACTGCTTGTCAATTTCCTCCCAAGTAGTGGTGTAGTTTTTATACAGTTCGTTCGGAAAGCGAGTACCCGCTAGTTCCATTTCTATTTTTAGCACGTAATCATCCATAGTGGTTACGTAAGGCTCTTCAATTAGAGCCGGCACGTTTTGGGCGGCCCAACGGTACTTTGTTGATTGAAAATTGACCTGTTCCTGACGCGCTTGAGAGCGACCTTGAGAAATATCAGTGGGAGTTTGGGCGCGGTAACTAATATTGTACTGCCCGCTAGCGGTTGTCTGTTTATTAATGACAAACGGATAATATCCTTGCGACAAAGGCTTATAGAAGAAGTACTCAGGAATTTCTACGTTGTACTCGCTCCATACGGTGGGGACAGAACTTTGAAACCGCCAGTCTTGCAGGTTAAAGATAAAATCTGACGTAATTCGGTACGTATACTCGATGACTGAACCCTCTTTTACATTGGGTAGGGTAAACTTATGAAGTTGATGATTCTCATCGTATTCTTCGGTAAATTTACCTTCATTTTTCAGTTTAGTTTTTACCACTTTTCCATTTTCCAGATTATAGGTGCACCCTTTTATCTGAGAAATAGATTCCCGGTCGCTACCATCGTGGTACAGCGGAATGATTACATCGGCCCAGTTGTAACCGGAGGAATTAAATATTTTTACGCGACGGTGGCGGGTAAAAATCAGTTGAAATCCACTGTTAGAGTTATAGTTTATTTTAGTGTTGCCAAAGTCAGCCAAAACCACCGCACTTGCACTGCTGTCGAGGTGGGTATGAGTCATTTGAAGTTCTTCTTGACTAATTTTTCCAAACTTAATCTCCGGAGGCTCGGCTGTCCAGCCGACAGCAGGATGTAATAATAAGGCTAAAAGAGTAGTTAATAAAAATTTCATAATAAGCGATTGTAACATTCATCATAAAATTATTAAAAAAGTTATAAAATATAGAATAAATATTTGAGAAAATTTATTTTATGAAGTTTTCACCACGTAGGTAGTATAGTAAGATTGTATCACCATCTTGGATAATTATCAGCGAATTTAGTCCAACCCACCCAGTATAAAATACCTGATCTGCCTTCTATTACTTCTTGGGTACAGCCTTTCTACTTAAACCATCTATTTGTACTGCGGTCGCCTAATTGATGGTGAAAGCGATGATGCTCAAGAAGAATTTACTACGTATTTACATCAGGAACATCATTTGGTGCTACGAGTGGCTCAAGTCTAGGTGTGACTGATCAGATAAGTTCTATTGAGGAAGGAAAACTAGCCGAGACTATCGCGGTGCAGGGCACCCTGAACGATGTTGCAATGAAAGGAAAAGTCGTGATGGTGATAAAGGGTGGAAGAATCTGTAAAGTAAAGAAATTACCAGTCTTATTTAGCGACAGCAGTAATGTGCTTTTTGCGGAAGTGTTGAAAGTGTAGCCAAACCAAGCCTACTGAGCTGAGCACTGAGATATACAGAGCCGGTGCCCAAACATCATGCAGTAATAAGGTAATAGTAAACACCAGCCAGACTGCCCACATCTGTCGAGGTAGTTGCCGTCTATTTTCAGGCTGCTCATCTTCATGACGATCATTTTCATGACGAGTAGCTAGGTAGACAGCGAGGCCACTTAGTAGAACGAACCCCCAATCAAGGTACTCCCAGCGGTCAATGACGGACTCAGATACTAATCCGTACAAAATGAAGAAAGGAACGAGTAGGCAGTGAATAATGCAGAGCACTGCACTGGCTATTCCTAGAAGGTCGGCTTGTTTATTTTTCATAATTACGCAACAAAGTTGCAAATATACAAATGCAACGCGATTGCAGAAAATATGTTCCGGAATTTGGAGAGAATTATTCTGCAATTAAAAAATGAAAACTCAGTGTTGGATTTATGATGTAATAAAAGTTGTTTTATTTATTATTTTAATAATAATTTACATAATTTTATATCCGGAAAAAATTAAATAGTATAAATATGAGTCGCTCTACGCTGTTTTATCTGGTACTAATAATTATATCTGGCCTTCTTTCCACTACCGTATATGGCCAAAATATTGACCCATTGTTCAACCCATTTATTCGTACTCATGCAGCTGCTAACGGAATGGTAGTACAATCTGACGGAAAGGTATTGGTTGGTGGAGATATTGAAAGCGTAGGTTATGAGAAAGTGCCTACTATTGTAAGGTTGACTGAGAATGGGCAACTTGATAAAAGCTATCAGATACCATACGAAAATTGGCAGACATACGGCATGTCTTTAGATAGTAAAGACCGACTATATTTAATAAAAGAAAGCCAGGGCTGGCGAAGGGATTTAACCCGATTACTTGCTAATGGTACGGTCGATAATCAATTTTTAGTAGACGAGAGCATCGACCACGTTAACCACATCACTACTCAGAAGGACAAATGCATCCTAGTAATTTCTCACTGGGATGGCAATGCGGCTATAGAGCGTGTTCTAAGATTAGATGAAAATGGAAATATTGATAGCAGTTTTAAAGAGTATCAGATGAAAGATGCTTTTTTAAAAGCTGCCGTTCAACCCGATAATAAAATATTGATTTACGGTACAAACTATCAAGACAATCATCCGATTATGGTTAGACTTCATGAGGACGGTAAAGTAGATGAAGCTTTTCAGTTTAGCGGTGAGCTAAGGGGAGATTACCCTAGTATAGCTAACATTCTTGCCCAGAAGGATGGTAAATATTTGGTCTACGGCTATTTTAATTTCTACAGCGATATTCCTGTACCAGGACTAGTAAGGCTTAATAAAGACGGCTCTTTTGATAACAGCTTTATACTGCCTGGGCCAACTGCCAATGCCTTTAGAGGAACACTCAGATCAATTCAGCAATTATCATCGGGAAAATATGCAGCACTAGGACAAAACTACAGTGGCGAAAAGGGTAGCTTTTACCGAATAATCTGGTTAAACGAAGACGGTTCGCTAGATAATACCCTCGAGACATATGAACTATTTGCAGCTTTTAATCAGTACCACTGGAATCTGGAAATGGATTATCACCAAGGGCAGTTGTTTGTAAGTGGTGGATTCAGTAGCGTGAATAATATAGCGGTAAAAGGGACTATTGCTATTAATGAACAGGGGCAACTAAATACTAACTTTCTTCCAGATTTAGGAGGAAAACCTTCCGTAAACGATGCAGTACTAACGGATGATGGTAGCCTGATAATATCGGGTAACTTCAGTGAAATTGACGGTGTTTCAACGAATAGCATCGCAAAATTATCTTCAGACGGTAAAGTTGATGAGGCATTTAGTAGTAATATTAGTATCGGACCTAAGGTGAGGATAAATACAATCGCTCTGCAGCCTGATGGGAAAGTGTTGGTAGGTGGCAGCTTTAAATTGTCTAATGGACATGAGTTGTCGGGGATTATGCGGTTGAAAAGTAACGGAAAGTTAGACCAGAGCTTCTCGAGCGAGATTAATAACTCGGGTGGAGGGACTACCAATATACATTTATTTGAAGATGGTAGTATGTTGGTAGCAGGGCACAGTAACTATTTCACTAACACGGCCTATCGAAATTTAATTAAGTTAGATAGTACGGGGGCAGTTGATTATTCGTTCGTACCCGAAGTTGAAGATGGAGTAAATATAAGTGAAATGCTGGTTACTGAGGAAGGTATTCTAATTGGTGGGGATAGATGGGCTGAAGTAGGCAGTACGGGACAATATACCAATGTAGGATATATAAATAAACTAGACTTTACCGGGAGAGCCGATTCCACTTTCTCTAAGGAAGCAACAGTCGGCTACAAAACAACGGCTCTGGCCCTTACGATAGACAATAATATATTAGCAGGAGGAATGAGTGCTGGTGGGTACGGAAGCCACGATATAACACCTATCATCCAAATGAAACCAAACGGTGAACTTATTGATCGGTTCTCGGTAGGCGTAGGTAGTTACGAAATTCCTTTTTTTTCCTCAATCGTTGCCACCTCTGACTCAACGTATATACTAACCGGTAGCTATGATCGCATAAATCGGGTTGCTCGCAAAGGCTTATCCATGTTTGATTTAAAGGGAAGAGTATACAACGATTTCCGTTTTGATCTGGACGGTACATCGCAGGGTATACTATTTGAAGATGAAGGCCGAAGTCAGGCAATCGTTTACGGAAGTTTTTTAGCCATTAATGACTTATCAGGTTTTTCGGGTATTGCTCGTCTGAACCTCAAAGCCCCTCGGGCTCCTTCGGGTCTACAGGTTTCTATTGACGAAAGTCAGGGAATTGTGCTGCAATGGCAAGATAGCTCAGACTATGAAATGGGCTACAGAATATATCGAAGCAGTGAAAATGCCAACGGCTACGAACTTATTGATAGTGTAGGGGCGGATGTTACCATCTACGTAGATCAGAACATTGATCCAGCCACTAACTATAGCTACCGAGTAGTTAGTATCGGAGATGGTATCGTTTCGGGTAATTCAAATGCAGTTCAGGTTAGCACTTCTTCTTTAAGTATACCTAAGAAGCCAGAAGGACTCAATGCTACCTGGAGTAACAGTAGTTTATATCTCAACTGGAATAGTCCGGTAGATAAAGTGATGGGGCATTACATAGAAAGGGCAAAGGGAGATAAATTCACGATAATAGATACGGTCAATGTGGGATATAATTATTATTACGATACGCTAGCAAATCGGGAAAAAGCGTATGAGTATCGCATTAAGGCATATAACATCGTCGGCGAGTCGGAGTACTCAACCAGAATAGAATACGTTCCTGCGCTTGTAACTTCAATTACCGAAGAAGTAAATTTTATTGAGAAGGTATACCCCAACCCTAGTTCGGGAGTATTTACGCTGGAGGTTGATGTCGAATCAATCAGCCTAAGTACAATACAAGTATACAATACACACGGAGCTTTGTATCGTGATGTACCCTACATTGTAGGTGATAAAGAAGTGACGGTAGACATTTCTTCGTACAAAACAGGGGTCTACTTTTTAGTGATAAAAAATCAGGAAGGTCTTACCCCTCGTCTATTTCGCTTGCTAAAACTTTAGGGCTAATGAATCAATAAAGCAACAGTACAACTAGCGCAACCAGTAGTGGGCCGCCTAAACCGACTAGTATACCTAACAACCGAAAATCAGACTGTTTCAGGTAGCCGGTAGAAAACGCAATAGCATTGGGTGGGGTTGAAATAGGGAGAAAGAGTGCGGTGGAGGCTGATAGCCCAATAACCACCGATACGAGTAACGTATGATCGGGAAGAAAAGACGAGCCTACCGGAATCAAAATACTGGCGGCAGCCGTGTTGCTCATAATGTTGGATAAAAAGGTGGTTAGCCACCCCATAATCAACAGCATTACCACTAGATTATTAAATATAGGAATGCCGCTAACGATATGAGTTGCTAGGCCAGTATCGCTAATAGCCATGCCTAAAGTCAAGCCGCCCGCCACCAAAATAAGGGTATCCCAAGGAAGCAGACGAAGATCCTCGGCTCTAACTACTCCAGTTACAGTAAAAGATACAATAGGCAGAAATGAAACAACAGCGACCGGAATACTGTGTAATGTGGAAGTTAACCACAACCCTACCGTTAGGGTAAATGTAGCGACAACAATAATCCGGTAGCGATTCTGGGTTCGCTGAGAAATACCCGGAGTTGCCGCACTAACTTGGAGTTCTAAGTGGTCGTACTGAGTTTTGTAATGATTCTTTAAAACCAGCCAAATGGCTAATACTGAGATAAAGGCAACAGGTACGCCCACCAGCATCCATTGAGAGAACCCAAACGATAGTCCCTGACTCTGAATAATACCGAGGGCAATGGCGTTGGGAGGGCTACCGATCACCGTACCCATACCGCCTACTGTCGCTGCGGCTGCTACCCCCAGAAAAACGGCTTTTACCAACGGATCTTTCCGATCTACCTGCTGAATAATTGGGGTAAGGATAGCGACCATCATGGCGGTGGTAGCCGTATTAGACATAAACATGCTAAGAACCGCGGTAACTAACATACAACCTAGCAAAATATTGTACGGTTTGTTGCCGAAGTAGCGTAAGACGAAGCTAGAAAATTTCCGATCAAAAGCGGTTACCTGCGCGCCCATTGCCAGAAAAAAGCCACCAATCAGAATCCAGATAATGGGACTAGACCAAGTGCTTACGTACCTTTCCCAATCTTCGGAAACTACGGTAAGGTCAATACTATCCAGGAAGTACATGGAGTAACCAATCACTAAAATACTCACTGCAAAAGGAGGGATCGCCTCACTGATCCACAGACCGGCGGCAAATAGTAGTAAAAATAGCGCGTTTACGGCGGAGGTAGACATCGCCTCCGACCGTAATAGTTGGGTTAAAAAAAGGGCTAGTAGCGTTACTGCTAAAAAAAATGACACTTTTTGGATGAGTGGCCACTTTTTCTGTAGGAAGCGCAAGGCGGCAAATCTAGAATCAGCCATGATAGGGACGGTTTAACTAGTCGTAGACATATCGTATTATCTGCTGCGTAATTACAAAAGTTCATCTACTGATATACTGATATAAATCAGTTTTTGACCTGAGTTTTACAAACATATTTAATAGGAAATCTACTACTTTAGCAATCAACCTATAAATCACAACTCCATGAGCAAGATTAAAAAAATTCTGATACCCGTAGACTTCACCGAAATCTCTGAAAACGCGCTAAAATACCTTAATGGCCTAATTGATAATGACGATACTACTGAGATAGTATTACTGCACGTTACTGAAGCTAAACTGAGCGAAGAAAAGCAGAAAGAAGCAGAGGCAGCTTTTCATCAGTTGGCTAAGCGCGTATTGTCTTCTTTGACGGCTTCTTACTCTTTTCAGCAAAAATCAGGTGAGTTGGTACCCGCTATTCTGGCTGCTCAGGCTGAAACCGGTGCGGACCTAATTTTAATCGGAACCAAAGGTTCGGAAATGGTGGAAGAGCAAGCAACATCCAATACGGCTAATTTGGTGCTGGAAGCGAACGTACCTGTATTGGTTGTTCCTGAAGAGGCCTCATTTGCTATGAATAACATTGCGCTGGCACTAGATAAAAACGAAATTGATGATTTCTTTTTGCTTAGCCCTCTGCACGCTATTGCGCGAAAGTTTGACGCAGCAGTTCACGTGCTTACTATTCAAACTGATAAAAATCAGGTTGCTTCTCACGGTGAAAATGCGGGTCTGCTAGAGTATTATTTAGAGACGCTAGATCATCACTGCGCTTTTCCGCAAAATACTGATATTGAACTAGGTATCTCGGATTATGTCGCTGAGAATAATATTGACTTACTAGTAATGCTACCTCGGGTACACGCTACAACAGGAGTTCCCTCCGAAGGCCGTCTTATAAAACTACTTACGTTACGCACAAAAGTGCCTTTGCTCAGTTTGGATTAACTGTAATGTAGCTAAAGCGAGGGGTTAGCGTTAGTAGTTTCGTAGTTTAAGTAGGTTTTTTTAGTGTAACCTGCCTATATTACTGCTCGACAGTAACCATTAAGATACCATCAACCTAACCATGTCTTTAACCATCCAAGCCTTCTTGGCAGTGCTCCCCATTTTAGTGGCGGCAGTGCTGCTTGTCATGTGGCGTTGGCCCGCCCAGAAAACCATGCCATTGGTGCTAGTCTCAACGGCGATTATTGCCTTTTTTGGGTGGGAGATGTCAGTACTCGATATAGTCGCCTCTACCATTCAAGGGTTGGTTATAACCTTCGATATTCTCTACATTATTTTCGGGGCTATTTTACTGCTCAACACCTTAAAATATTCAGGGGCAATCACCGTGATTCGGAACGGTTTTCTGAATATTAGTTCTGACCGCCGGGTGCAAGTGGTGATAATTGTCTGGCTATTTGGGGCATTTATTGAGGGGGCAGCCGGGTTTGGTACTCCCGCAGCCATTACCGCTCCTCTGTTGCTGGCACTGGGTTTTCCGGCACTGGGAGCAGTAATGCTGGGCATGATGGTACAAAGTACTCCGGTAACGTTTGGGGCGGTAGGAACACCCATCCTAGTCGGGGTAACGGGCGGATTAGCTGGGCCGCAAGTAGAAGCGCAGTTGGCTGATTTGGGTATTACATTGCCGGAGTATATTCAGTTAGTTACGGTGCGGGCGGCTATACTCCACGCATTAGTGGGTACGGTAATGCCATTGTTTATGTGTACTATGATGACTCGGTACTTTGGCAAGAATAAGTCTTGGAAAGAAGGGCTTGCAATTTTTCCTTTTGCACTGTTTGGCGGCTTGGCGTTTACAGTGCCTTATCTGCTTACCGGAATATTTTTGGGCCCCGAGTTCCCTTCACTACTAGGGGCTCTGATTGGGCTAGCAATTGTCACTTCAGCGGCTCGCGCTGGATTTCTAGTCCCAAAGCAAGCTTGGGATTTTCCGCCTGAAGCCGACTGGCCAAAACACTGGATGGGCAAATTAAAAATACGGGTGGAGGATCTGAAAGAGGGAAAAATGAGTTTAGCCAAAGCTTGGTTACCCTACTTGTTGGTTGCTGCTCTATTAGTATTATCTCGTTTGCCTCAGCTTCCGATTAAAGGATGGTTAACCTCAGTTAAAATTCCGTGGAACGAAATTCTGGGTAGCAGTATCAGTGCGAGCAGCACTCCGTTGTATCTGCCAGGCACCATTTTAATTGTGGTCGTACTAATTACGTACTTCTTGCACCAAATGCACGGAGGCGCACTTCGAGCCGCTTTTGCGGAGTCAGCTCAGCTCATTCTAGGAGCGGGTTTTGTTTTGATTTTCACTATCCCGATGGTGCGGGTGTATATTAATAGCGGAATTAATGAGTCAGAAATGATGAGCATGCCCATTGCTATGGCCGAATGGGTAGCTCAAAATGTAGGTGAGGTCTGGCCACTGTTTGCTCCCTCAATCGGGGCACTAGGAGCTTTCATTGCCGGGAGTAATACGGTGAGTAACCTAATGTTTAGCTTATTTCAATTCGGAGTAGCCACCAGTCTAGCACTGCCATCGACCCTGATTGTAGCTTTACAAGCCGTAGGGGCAGCTGCCGGTAACATGATTGCTATCCATAATGTGGTAGCAGCTTCCGCTACGGTCGGACTGCTAGGTCAGGAAGGTAATGTGTTGCGGAAAACAATTTTTCCCACGGTATACTACGTAGCCTTAGTTGGATTACTGGGTTGGCTAGTCGTACAATTTTAATGAGTAATGAATGAGGATTTATGAATAATGAGCAATGAGCAATGTCGCCGTGGAACGGAGCAAATAGAAAATTTGCGAGGTTTAAGTTTGGAAAAACAACGCATCAAAAATAACTTCCGGTCTCCGGTCTCCGGTCTCCGGTCTCCGGTCTCCGGTCTCCGGTCTCCGGTCTCCGGTCTCCGGTCTCCGGTCTCCGGTCTCCGGTCTCCGGTCTCCGGTCTCCGGTCTCCGGTCTCCGGTCTCCGGTCTCCGGTCTCCGGTCTCCGATTATCAATTATCAATTTTCAACTTCCATGCATAACTATCCTGAACTAAATACCAGTCAAAGAATTTTAATGGGGCCTGGGCCTAGTGATGCCCACCCTCGCGTACTTAAAGCCATGTCTACTCCTTTAATTGGTCACCTCGATCCGGAGTTTTTGACCGTTATGGATGAGATCAAAACCATGACGCAGGCTACCTTTCAGACACAAAATAGCCTCACCTTTACGGTTTCCGCTCCGGGAAGTGCGGGTATGGAGACGTGTTTGGTGAACCTGCTGGAACCGGGCGACGAGGCACTAATTTGCGTTCACGGCGTCTTTGGTAACCGGATGTCTGATATTGTTGAGCGTTGCGGAGCTAAACTCATTCGGGTAGATGCTCCCTGGGGGCAACCGATTGATCCGCAGCAAGTACGCGATGCACTAAAAACCTGTCAGCCTAAGTTGGTAGCCATCGTTCATGCTGAAACTTCTACCGGAGTACTTCAGCCCTTAGAAGAAATTAGTCAGATGACCCACGCCGCTGGGGCACTGTTTGTGGTGGATGCTGTAACCTCCTACTGCGGCACCCAACTGAAAGTAGACGACTGGGGCATTGATGCCATTTATTCGGGTTCCCAGAAGTGCCTAAGTGCGCCTCCCGGCCTCTCTCCCGTTTCCTTTAGCGACCGGGCAGTGGCAGCACTAGACCGGCGTAAGACTAAGGTGCAAAGCTGGTTTTTGGATTTAACGATGGTGAAGAACTACTGGCAGGGTGCTAAGCGGGCATACCATCATACCGCTCCAGTTTCAGCTATGTTCGCTCTGCGGGAAGCTTACCGACTGGTGTTGGAAGAAGGTTTAGAACAACGCTTTGAGCGTCACCACCGTAATCATCTGCTACTTCGAAACGGCTTGGAAGAGCTAGGCTTCACTTTTCTGGTAGACGAACCTTACCGTCTGCCAATGCTTAATGCCGTGAAGCTGCCCGAAGGGGTAGATGGTGTATCAACCCGCAAACGCTTGCTCGATGACTATAATATCGAAGTGGGCGGCGGCTTAGGCGATTTTGCTGGAAAGATTTGGCGCATTGGCCTGATGGGTAATAGCTCTACACCTAATCACGTCAATATGCTGCTAGGTGCCCTCAAAGAAATTATGCGATGACCGAGATAACCGCTGCGACCAATAACCTAATCACTACGCTTCAGGCTGAAATCCAGGGTGATGTATTAGCTGACGAATACAGCCTAGGACTTTATGCTACCGATGCTAGTGTGTATCAGATTCGTCCGCAAGCGGTGGTACTACCCAAAAATACTGAAGACGTAAAAGTGGCTTTGCGCGAAGCTCGAAAGCACAATATCACAATTTTGCCTCGGGGGGGTGGTACTAGTTTGGCGGGACAAACTACCGGAAATTCGCTGGTGCTGGATTTTTCCAAGTACATGAATCAGGTTCTGGAAGTGAACGAGGAAGAACGGTGGGTGAGAGTGCAACCGGGGCTAGTACGAGATGTGCTAAACGAACATCTAAAACCTTATCGATTGCACTTTGCTCCCGATCCAGCTACCTCCAGTCGGGCTAACGTAGGTGGTATGGTCGGCAATAATTCTTCTGGAACCAAAAGTATTTTGTACGGAAAGACGGTCGATCATGTACTGGAAGCCCAAGTGCTTTTAGCCGATGGAACTGAGCTTGACCTAAAAGAGCTAAACCCCGAAGAATATCAACATAAAATAGCCCAAGGAGATCGGGAAGGAGAGATTTACCAGCGGTTTCAAGAGGTAGTTGAGGGTAATAAGAAGGAAATAGAGCAGCGGTTTCCGAAAGTGATGCGACGGGTAGGCGGGTACAATCTGGATGAATTTATTCGTACTGATCACTGGAACCTAAGCAAGTTGGTCTGCGGCAGTGAAGGAACGCTAGCAACCACCTTAGAACTCAAGTTGAATCTAGAGCCGTTGCCTACTTTCAAATCAGTGTGCGTGGTACACTTTGCCACCGTACTGGAAGCCATTCAGGCGGTGGAACCCATGTTGCGATATACTCCGGCGGCGGTAGAAATACTGGATAGTACCGTGGTGGAGCTAAGTCGGAGTAATCTAACCACTCAGCGAAGCTGCCATTTTATTGAAAGACATCCAGCCGCTATTCTGATTGTAGAATTTTACGGGGATGATGCCCAAGAAGTGCTGGAGCGACCGCAGCGGATGATCGAGGAATTGAAACAACTTAGCATGGGCTACGCCTACCCACTGTTTCCTGAAGGAAAAGATTACAATGACGTTTGGCTGATCCGTAAGAAAGGGCTAGGGCTGATGCTAGGCATCAAAGGCAACAAAAAACCTTTGCCGTTCATCGAGGATGCTGGGATTCCTACCTCGGTGCTACCGGAGTATATTGATCGGGTACTGAAGATTTGCAAAAAGCACCAGACTGAAGTTGCCATGTACGCCCACGCCAGTGTCGGGGTTATTCACGTGCGGCCCATTCTGGATTTACGACTGAACGAGGATATTGAACGGTTCCAAAAGATCGCTGACGAAACTTTTGCGCTAGTACAGCACTACGGGGGTTCGTGGAGCGGTGAACACGGTGATGGACTAGTCCGCTCGGCTTACAACGAAGAATTCTTCGGAACGAAACTTTACCAAGCCTTCCGAGAGGTAAAGCAATTGTTTGACCCTGAGAACCGGATGAATCCGGGCAAGATTGTAGATGCCCAGCCCATCACTGAAAACCTCCGTTACGGTGCCAGCTATCAGGATAAGTCCTTTCCTACTGAATATCAGTATCGGGAAGACGAAAGTTTTGAGAATGCGGTGCATATGTGTACTGGAGTAGGAGAGTGCCGGAAAATCTTGGGAGGAACCATGTGTCCCAGCTTCAAGGCCACTCGCGACGAAGAGCACTCTACCCGCGGACGAGCCAATGCGCTTCGTTTAGCCATGTCGGGACAACTAAATGGCGGAGGTATTACCAGCCATCGGCTGCGCGAGGTGCTGGATCTTTGTCTCTCCTGCAAAGCCTGCAAATCGGAGTGCCCCAGTAACGTGGATATGGCGAAACTCAAAAGTGAGGTCAGCCAGCAGTACTACAATGAGCATAGAGCTTCTATACGGGATAACATGATCCGTCTCTCATCCGATGTAGCCCGAAAGTTTAGTGGTTGGCCCGCTAAGCTGGTAAATAAGATACAACGGAGTTCATGGTTTCGGGGCAGATTGGAAAAAATAGCTGGTTTCGATCCAAGAAGAATATTACCAGAAATGGCTTCTGAAACTTTTGCCCAATGGTTATCTAAAAATGCCCAGCCTCCTAAACCAGGTTCACCCCAAGTGGCACTGTTTGCGGATACCTATCTCAATTATCATGAACCGCAGGTGGGGATTGCCGCTTACGAACTGCTCACGGCTTGTGGCTACGAAGTACTACTCGCCGAAACCGGTTGTTGCCAACGTCCCAAAATTTCCCACGGATTCCTGCGTGAAGCCAAACAAGAAGGAGGTAAAACCATAAAGAATCTGGACACTTATCTGGCTAATGACATTCCAGTAGTGGTGTGTGAGCCTAGTTGTGCTTCTGCCCTGAATGATGACCTGCCCGATTTGATTGAAGACGAAGCCTTGGCTCAGCGATTGCAAAACGGGGTGCAGATGATTGATCAGTTTCTGTTTCGAGAGCAGGCAGCCGGGAAAATTGATGTTGAGTTTACCACTTCTTCTTCCGAAGTGCTTATTCACGGTCACTGCCACCAGAAAGCCCTGTACGGTACTCAAGCCATGAAAAATCTGTTGGAAACTGTACCTGATTTGCGCGTGAGCGAGGTGGATTCTGGCTGCTGTGGTATGGCAGGTTCTTTCGGCTACGAAAAAGAACACTACGAACTTTCTGAGAAAATCGGCTCTTCAGTGTTGTTTCCTGCGGTTAAGAACGCTGATAGTGCTACGCAAATTGTAGCCTGTGGCTTTAGCTGTCGCCATCAGCTTAAGCACTTCACTGATAGAAAAGCGAAGCACTGGGTAGAAACAATTCAGGTGAAGAAGAAAGTAACTTAGGCTTCTAAAATGCGAGGGCAACCCAAAAAGCTTTTTGACTTGATAGATCAATGCTAGGAACGTAAGAATTTCTCCGCAAGTACTTTGGCTCTCTCTAATCCTTTTTCCATAAGGTATAGCGACTTAGCCCGGTTTTCTTGGTCAATCATTCCGGTTTCCTGCAAGCGGTTAAGTGCTTCAAAGTCATATCCTTTTCAGGCTCGGTAAATGGGCTGCTGATCGTCAGAAAACGGCACTTCTTCGGGCCAAGCGGCTAAATACGCTGGTAATAGCGTTAGATCAGCAATTTGTTCTTCGGTAAATTCTGACATAAGGCTTTCGTTGAAAGTTGAGTAAAATCAATCTGGAGTCTATTCTTGAGAACGAAATAAAACTCGAAAAGAGCGAGCCTGTCAGGGTAATTCTTAATTTTGTCGCCAAACTTCTAAGAATGGGTATACGATCTGTTTTAAGTAAACCACTGGCAAGCTGGGTGGCTCGAGAGCAAAAAAAATGGAGCCAGGAACCGGAAAAGTCGCAAGACGAGGTGCTAAAGAATTTGCTGGCCGGAGTAAAAAATACGCTCTTTGGCAAAGATCACCATCTGCAAGACGTAAACTCTTACGAGGAATTTAAGCAGGCCGTACCCATTCGCGATTACGAAGACCTGAAGCCCTACGTGAATCGCATTATTGGTGGAAAATCGGATGTGCTGTGGCCGGGGAAACCAGCTTACTTTGCTAAAACCTCGGGTACGACTTCCGGAGCGAAGTATATTCCCATTACGAAAGATTCTATTCCTAACCATATTAACTCGGCTCGTAATGCGCTACTAAGCTACGTACACGATACGGGTAATTCCGTCTTTTTAGACGGTAAACTTATTTTCCTATCGGGCAGCCCAACGTTGGAAGAAAAGGGCGGCATTCCATTGGGGCGTTTATCCGGTTTGGTCAATCATCATGTGCCTCAGTACTTACGAACGAACCAAATGCCTTCTTACGAAACCAATTGTATTGAAGATTGGGAAACCAAGCTGGGGCGTATCGTAGACGAAACGATTAATCAGAATATGACGCTGATTTCGGGCATACCGCCCT